>NZ_JBITJU010000030.1:0-101990 GCF_044460355.1 Kribbella sp. NPDC050124 | reverse complement strand
CAAACATCAACACCAACACCTGCGCCCAGCCGTCGTCAGCAACCTCAACGACGTACGCCGACCACCAGGTCGTCATCCAGAACGACGGTCAACACTAGTTCCTTGTCCGGCCGCCGGGAGGTCGGCGAACAGACTTCGTGCGTCGTCCCAGTACACGGCCCGCAACTGCGTCCATCGAACTCTCGCCTCTTCGCTCAACGATGCGACGCGGTCGCTGTCGCCCACCTGTTCGTGCAGCCGGGCGGCCGAACGTAAAGCAAGGACGAACATGTAGTCCAACGCGGCGTGTTTGCGAGCGGAGTGCGTGGAGCGATCGACGAACTCGTAGCTCCAGTCAATGAGATTCCAATGTCGGTCAGGAGGGAGGATGACATGGTCAGGTCCGACCCAGGATCGGAAGGTATCAAGGATCGCATCGATCTTCGGGAGGAAGCCCACGACGAACTCGGAGCTTCCCGTATAGAGCAGGAAATCCTCGAGGATGAATGTCACATAGAGGTTGGCAGCCGGCAGGACCAGCCAGTCGGGTGGCCGGACGTCTCCCAAAGCGGGAACATCACCGGCCGGAGCGACGGCAGGAACGAGGCCGTCGTCGCGCACTTGAGAAAAGAGCAGCCGCAGGCAACGTTCGGTGAGTCTGCCGTCACCGAACGCCTGCAGCGCGCTCAGGCTCTCGACCGGGACATCTGTCAGCCACAGCGCGTTCTCGCGCCATGGGCAGTCCACGAAGACATCCGTAGCACAGGACTTGAGCGTTTCGACGCAGGCGTTCCACACCTGGTTGAGCCTGGCGTCAGTGCACGAGAACGCGGCACGATCGACGTAGGGAAACCGCCGTTGAACCGCTCGGACCTCATGCAGGGTTACCGGCCCAGCGGCATCGCGGAAGACCAGTTCGACGAGCCTGAAACCGCGACGGCCGAAGATCCCAGTGACGGTTTGGCGGCTGCCAGAAAGGATGTGCCGGTCGGCGAACCGGTAGTCACCCGCGGCCGTCGACAGTCGCCGATTGCGGTTGAGCTGTTCGTCGTAGCCGAGATCGAGAACCGTGCCTCTCGGCGCGGTCACGGCGATCTCGACCGCCCCGTTGACAATCTCACCGAAGTCGATGATGAGGCCTACACCACCAGCCGCCGGCGGGCGCTCCAGTTCGATGCTTCGGGACGGCTCCTGCAGCAGGCCGCTCACCCCGGGAAGTGACAGGTTGGAGTGAGGCTCGGTCGCCAGGTTGCCGGCTATGCTGGCCTGTCCGTCCTCTGCTGGAACGGAGAAGACAGTCCGGACTGCGCTGGGACGGACCCGTTGGTCGGTCAGAAAGGGAATATCACGCGGGAACAGATCCTTGTCGATGCGGACGGCAGCGGCAGCCGTCCAACCCGCCGCCACGTCACCACCGACGGACCATGACGGGGCCAGGTCCGCGTGATTCTGCCATTCTGTAAAGCCGATCTGGAACGTGTACATCTCGACGTCGGGTCGCCAGCCGGGCATCAGGCAGACCTGCCACCGGGCATCAGTCGCTACGTCGTCGCCATCATCGAGTTGGGCAATGACGGCAGGCGCTTGGGGCGACGCCTGGAACGTCGGCGTGTTCGGCGAATGGGCGGCGATGGCGATCCAGTTTTCGCCGTCTTGCAATAGCTCGGTAACGTCATAAGTATCGAAATACGTAACCGCCGCCGTGCCGCGCACAGGGCCTCGTCCGGCGAGCGCACCATTGACGTAGAGAAGGTAGCTGCTCTCAGCCCCGATATGCAGAACCGAACGCCGTGGTCTGGACGAACCGAGCCTGAACGCATGCCGACAGAGAAAGGCCACGTTCGTCGCCCCCTCGGCCACGCTCGGGCCGATCCAGTTCGCGCGCCACCCAGGAGGTTCCTCGACCGGCCACACCTGGCGCACCCGCAAGTCGAGAGGCGATGACATCATCATCTCGCTCCTGGCGCCGCGTCGTAAACGGCCTCGCGCAAACGCGAAAGTTGGATGGGACGGTCCTCCTGGCACGACATCTCTGCGCCAAGAGCCGTGATCACGGCTTCGAGTCCCTCCCGCAGGCCGGCCGACGGTTCGATGGCGCTCCCGGCAGCTTGGATGACTGCTTGTCAACCGCGCTCTGTGATCAGGCGGCGCGATTTGCGCCGGCGATCGCGTCCAGGCGCAGCGGTCTGCCGAAGTAGCGCATCTCGTTCAGCGTCGGGCAGATCCAGCCGCCCTCGAGATTCTCGTTCCAGGCATAGATGAGGACGCTGTTGGCGGCCGTGTTCGACAGGTGGATCTTGGTCCAGTTCACCTGGCTGAGCTCCGGGCAGCCTGTGCCACGGCCGGTGTGAACCTCGAATGCTTCCTCGTCGACCATGGCGACATCACACACCCCGCCGAAGGTGACCACTGGATCGATTGGATCTCGGACTGGGTGCGCGTGGGAGAGGCGCTGGGAGCCGACAAGTTCGCGTTTCTGCCGGGAGCCAAGAGCCCACGAGCGCAACGATCTCCAGGAGCGTCGACGGACTGAGGACCCTGGCAACCCGTCATGAAGGGGCGCGCCTCCTGGTGGAGAACTGGCGGAACCTGCTGAAAGACGCACAGGTCACGCTGGGGGTCCTGAAGCGATGTGAAGGGTGAATCGGATTCCTCGCTGACTTCGGCAACTGGACCGGGCCGGGCAAGTACGACGAGCTCGCCCAGGTCGCCGGCTTCGCAGAAAGCTGCCAGGCGAAGGTCCGCACCTTCCCGGACGGATCGATCGACGCCGAAGACTTCACCGCGCGCCTCAACGTCATGGATTCGGCCGGATACACAGGTTCGCTGTCCCTCGCCTATGACCGTCATGAGGGAGACTTGTGGAGCAAGTTGGACGAGGTCTATGCACTGATTCGCTAGTTCTCGCCGCGTTTGACGGAGGCCAGCAGGAGCTGGGCGACGTCGGCGACCTCGACGGACTCGCGGGCGGAGCCGTCGGCCTGCTTGGCGGTGAGGCCGTCGGACAGCATCACCCGGCAGAACGGGCAGCCGGTGGCGATCTTGTCCGCGCCGGTCTCGACCGCCTCGGTGGTCCGGTTCAGGTTGATCCGGCTGCCGATCTTCTCCTCCATCCACATCCGGGCGCCGCCGGCGCCGCAGCAGAAGGACTTGGTCTGGTTGCGCGGCATCTCGGCGTACTCGGCGCCCGGGATGATGTCGAGCAGCTCGCGCGGGGCGTCGTACACCTGGTTGTGGCGGCCCAGGTAGCACGGGTCGTGGTAGGTGATCTTCTGGCCGTTGAGTGAGCTGTCGGCCGGGGCGACCGGGGTCAGCTTGCCGTCGCGGACCAGGCGGTTCAGCAGCTGGGTGTGGTGGATGACGTCGAGCTCGACGCCGAGCTGGGAGTACTCGTTCTTCAGCGTGTTGAAGCAGTGCGCGCAGGTGGAGACGACCTTGCGTACGCCGGTCTCCTTGAAGACCTCGGCGTTCTGCATCGCCAGCTGCTGGAAGACGAACTCGTTGCCGGAGCGCCGGGCCGGGTCGCCGGTGCAGGTCTCGCCGTCACCGAGGACGGCGAAGCTCACGCCGGCGATGTTGAGCAGCTCGGCGACGGCCTGCGTGGTCTTCTTCGCGCGGTCCTCGAAGGCGCCGGCGCAGCCGACCCAGAACAGGTACTCGACCTCGTCCAGCGACTCTACGTCCGAACCGACTTGCTTGACCTCGAACGGCAGGTCCTTGGCCCAGTCCATCCGGCCGGACGGGTTCATGTTCCACGGGTTGCCCTTGTTCTCCAGGCCCTTGAACAGCCCGTTGAGCTCGGACGGGAACGAGGACTCGATCAGCACCTGGTAGCGGCGCATGTCCATGATCGCGTCGACGTGCTCGATGTCGACCGGGCACTGCTGCACGCAGGCGCCGCACGACGTGCACGCCCACAACGCCTCCTCGTCGATGACCGCGACGTCGGCCGGGCCGACCAGCGGCTTGTCCTGCTCGGCGAGCACCAGCTCGGGCAGCGACTTGCGGGTGTCGTCGTCACTGGCCAGCAGGTACGGCGCCTTGGCGTACGCGTGCTCGCGCAGGTTCATCATCACCAGCTTGGGCGACAGCGGCTTCTCGGTGTTCCAGGCCGGGCACTGCGACTGGCAGCGGCCGCACTCGGTGCAGGTGGTGAAGTCGAGCAGGCCCTTCCAGGTGAAGTCCTCGACCTTGCCGACCCCGAGGGCCGCGTCCTCGTCCAGCTCCTCGATGTTCTCGAAGTCGATCGGCGCCCCGTTGACCATGATGGGCTGCAGGGCGCCGAGCGCCGTACCGCCGGAGGCTTCGCGCTTGAACCAGATGTTCGGCCAGGCGGTGAACCGGTGCCAGGCGACGCCCATGGTCGCGTTCAGCGAGATGGTGATCATCCAGGCGAACGAGATCAGGATCTTGACCATCGCGACCAGGTAGACCGCGTTCTCCAGCCCCTGCTCGCTCAGCCCGCCGAACAGGCTCTCGCCGATGAAGAACGTGCCGGGGAAGTGGAACTTGTCGCCGGCGCCGAGTTGGTACTCCAGGCCGCGTAGCAGCAGGATGCAGACCAGCACGCCGAGGATCGTGTACTCGACGTAGTACGCCTGCCAGGCGCGGGAGCCGAAGAACCGGCTGTACCGGGCCAGGTGACCCTTCGGCAGGTTGAGCAGCCGGATCACGATCAGCCCGATGATCGACACCAGGCCGGTCCAGGTCAGGAACTCCGTCACCCACTCGAAGACGAACCAGTGCCCGATGACCGGCAGCGCGTAGTGCGCGTCGAAGAGCTGGCCGAACGCGGTCACCAGGCTGAGGAACAGCCCGATGAAGCCGAACGCGACGAACCAGTGCAGGATGCCGATGTGGCTCCACTGCAGCATCCGGGTGTGGCCGAGCGTCTCCTTGGCCAGCGTGACGGTACGCTGCCCCGGATTGCCGGACCGGCCCGCGGTGGGCTGACCGAGCTTGATGACGGACACCATGTGCCCGATCGTCTTGCCGAACAACGCGACGCCGACAGCGGCGATCGCGAGCGAGACGACGATGGCGAGGATCTGCATGATGGCCATCCCTCAGTCGAAGTTGGTGGCGAAGAATCGGCTCGTCATCGGGCGAGCCAGACACCGTGGTCGCGCGCAAGGCGATCCGTCACGGTTTGTTTGCTGGCGACCAGGACATGCGCGTCCGCCGGAATTCGCCAGTCTGCGTCCCCGAAGTTGACGACGACCTGGGTCGAGACCGCGTCGCTCCGAATCTCGTACCCGAGGAGGTCCTCGCCCAGCTCGAGTTCGACAACTTCCCCGGCGCCCAGGCCACGGGCCCGCCGTACCCGCAGGAGTGCGCGGTACAGCTCCAGCGTGGATTCGCGGACGCCTGCCTGCTGATCGACAGCCAGGTCGCCGTACGCGGCCGGCTGCGGAAGCCACGCTTCACCGGTCGTGTTGAAGCCGAACGCCGGCGCGTTCTTCGACCACGGCATCGGGACTCTGCAGCCGTCTCGGCCAAGCGTTGCCCCTTCGGTGCGCCTGAAGGTGGGATCGCGCCGAGCGTCAGGCGGTAGATCGACCACCTCGAAGAGGCCTAGTTCCTCGCCTTGGTACAAGTAGGTGCATCCGGGAAGCGCAAGCATCAGCACCGCGGCGGCGCGCGCCCGGCGCAATCCGGCGGCAAGGTCGGCCGGAGGTTCGTCCGCCAGAAGCCAGCTGGTTTCGCGCGAGTTGGTGAAGCCGAGGCGGGTTGCAGCCCGTACGACGTCGTGGTTGCTGAACACCCAGGTGGTCGGCGCCCCGACCGCGGAGGCCGAGCGCACCGATTCGGCGATGCACTCTCGCAACGCCGGAGCGTTCCACTGCGTGGCGAGGAATGCGAAGTTGAAGGCCTGGTGACATTCGTCGGGCCGCACGTACCGGGCGAGGCGTTCGGCCGGTGCCACCCAAGCCTCGGCGACCATCGCAGGTTGATGGTCGTAGGAGTCGAGAACCTGTCGCCAGGTGCGGTAGATCTCGTGGACGCCATCCTGGTCGTAGAAGGGCGCCGTGTTCGTCGGCACCGCGAGACTGACGACGTCCTCCCACGAGCCATCCATGTCAGGCAGGCCGTCGGCCTTCACCAGACCATGCGCGACATCGATGCGGAATCCGTCGACCCCACGATCCAGCCAGAACCGGAGCACGCCGAGGAGCAGCTCGTGTACCTCAGGGTTGTCCCAGTTCAGGTCCGGCTGCTTGCTGTCGAACAGGTGCAGAAACCACTGCCCATCGGGAGCACGGTCCCAGGCCGGTCCGCCGAAATCGGATTGCCAGTTGTTCGGCAGCTCCGCGGAGTCGCGGAACCAGTAGCGCGCCCGCTCCGGCGATCCGGGACCGGCGGCGAGTGCCGCCTGGAACCAGGGGTGTTCGTCGCTCGTGTGGTTCGGAACGAGGTCGAACATGACCCGAATGCCGAGCTTGTGGGCTGTCTCGATCAGCGTCTCGGCATCCTGCACCGTCCCGAACACCGGCTCCACTTCCCGGTAGTCGATGACGTCGTACCCACCGTCGGCAAGCGGCGATCGGTAGAACGGCGAGATCCAGACCGCGTCGACGCCCAGGTCACGCAGGTACGACAGCCGGTCCGTGATCCCAGGCAGATCTCCGATGCCGTCCCCGTCGGCGTCCGCGAACGAGCGCGGGTAGACCTGGTAGACGACAGCGGACCTCCACCACTCTGCAGAGGAGTCGAGTACATCGTCGGGAACTTCGGAGGTTGGCATCGCGCTCCGTTCGTGGGTCCGGCCCGCCAACGCGACCACCCCGGGTGACACAATTGGCGATTGTCGACAATAATGTGCGATCGAGCGCAGGGCAACACCCTGTGCGAAAAGACCGGTCCAGAAGGTGGACCAGGAAGGACAGACATGGACGATCCTCGTCCCCGGATCCACTTCGCGCCGGAACGAAACTGGATCAACGACCCGAACGGGCTCGTCTGGCACGACGGCGAATACCACCTGTTCTATCAGTACAACCCGGCCGGAACGGATCACGCCAACCTCGCGTGGGGGCACGCGGTCAGCCCGGATCTCCTGACATGGGAGGAACTGCCGGTGGCAATCCCGGCTACCGATCGCGAGCAGGTCTTCTCCGGGTCGGTCGTGATCGACCACGAGAACACGGCCGGTTTCGGCGCCGGCACCATGGTCGCGATCTACACCGGATTCGACCCGGAGACGGGGCAGCAGAGCCAGTGCGTTGCCTGGTCGGCCGATCGGGGACGTACGTTCACGAGGTCCGAGTCCAACCCGGTCCTGGACATCGGTTCCACCGAGTTCCGCGACCCGAAGGTGCTCTGGTACGGCGATGCCGGCTACTGGGTGATGGCGGTCGCCCGACCGGAGGACCGGATGATCCAGTTCTATCGAAGCCACAACCTGACAGCATGGACGCACCTCAGTGACTTCGGCGCGGCCGGCTCGACCGAGGGAATCTGGGAGTGCCCCGATCTCTTCCCGCTCGCCGTCGACGGTGAGCCTGGAGCGACCGCCTGGGTCCTGTTGGTCAGCGTCGTACCCGGCGGACCTGCGGGAGGCTCCGCAACGCAGTACTTCCTCGGACGCTTCGACGGTGTCCACTTCGCCGTGGACGACCCCGAGGTGACGCGTTGGCTCGACTACGGCGCGGACTGCTACGCCGCCGTCTCCTTCTCGAACCTCCCGTCCGAGGAAAGGATCGTCATCGGCTGGATGAGCAACTGGGACTACGCGGCACAAACGCCGACTTCGACGTACCGGGGACAGATGACCATCCCGCGGCGGCTCACCCTCGAGCACAAGCAGGGAGAGCTCGTACTGCGCCAAACGCCTGTTGCCGGGGACGTCAAGCAGGCCGACAGCCAACGACTCCAGGTTGCAGCTGCTGAGTGCCTCGGCTCCTACGACATGCCCTGCCTGGTCAGCGCCCGGGTGAAGCGGCAGAACGCCGGCGAGGCCGGGTTCCAGATCGAGTTCGGTCGAGGTGACACGTTCACGGCGACCGTCTCGGCGGCAGGTGTACACGCGGATCGCACCGGGCTCGCAGACACCGGCTTCTCGCCGACCTTCGCAGCGCGACACACCGCCCCATCCGCTGACTGCGAGACCATCTCCGTGCTCATCGACCACACGGCCGTCGAAATCTTCGCGGACGAAGGGCGGGTCGTACTCTCAGAGGTGGTCTTTCCGAGCGGTACCGACCTTCAGCTGTCGGCAATCAGCATCGCGGGTGACACCGTGTTCGAGGACCTGTCCGTCAGACCTGTGTAGTGGCCCGTTCAGGTCCCGTCGCGAACATCGCTGGGGACCGTGCTCGTCAGGCGGATCTCTTCGAAGCGGGCCGTGCACTCCTCACCCCACGGGACCTGCACGAGCAGCCCGACCTGGAGTGATCCGCTGTTGCCGGAGAACCGGAACACGCGGACGAACTCCCAGGTCTCGCCATCCTCGGAGTCATGCATGACGAGTGTTTCGCCCGTACGCATAACCCGCAGGTACCGGCTGCCTACCGGCGCGGGCCAGTGCACGCCGTCGTCGGACCAGCCGTTGGTGACGACCGTGATGATGGACGGATCGCCCCGATGGTTTCGTTCGAAACACACCTTCGCCCAGCGTTCCTCGTCCTGCCACAGCAGCAACGCGCCGGACGACCACCGCCCGTCAGCCACAATGTGGGTGACCTTCGCCGAGAAGGCGAAGTCACCGGTCACCGGAAAGACCGCGGCCGGAGCGTCCGTCACTCTCGAGCTGTGCAGCGGCTCGTGGATCAAGTCGCTGCCTGGCGGAGCCGTCATGGTGAGTGCACCAGCCGCTGCGTCGAGCGACCAGGTCTCCGGCTCGACGAGCCAGCGACCTGCCGGCAGACCGGGGATCTGGACAGAACGTGACATTGCCGATTCCTTCCGACGCGCTGGGCGAATCCCCACGCAGCGTACCGACTGAGCGACCCGCGCGTCGCAAGACTCAGGCTCCGCTCGCAGCGATCTCGGGGCCAACGATCCGCACCTCGACACCGGCCTCGGCGAGCGCCGCACAAGCCTGCGGCGGGGCCATGGCGTCACTGATCACCAGATCCAGCTGGTCGGCAGGGCATACCTTCGCGGGGCCGCGACGGCCCCATTTCGCGCCGTCGATCAGGACAGCGGTCCTTCTCGCGATCGAGATGGCCTGCCGCTTGATGTCAGCTTCAGACGCGTCGACCGCTGTCAGCCCTCCTGCGGCCGACAGCCCGCAGGGACTGATCAGGGCAAGGTCGACCCGCATCGCCTGCAGCGAGGACACGGCCTGAGGTCCGACGAGGTACCGATCCGCTCCACCCGCTTCGCCCGCCGGCAGCACGAGGCGGACTCTCGGCGCGTCCCGCAGGAGCATCGCGCAACGCAGCGACAGCGGCACGACGGTCACCGCTCGCGAGACAAGCAGCTTCGCGACCTCGAGACCCGCAGGACCGTGGTCCAGGACGAGCGATTGGCCGTCGTCGATCAGCTCCACCACCGTCCGGGCAATCGCCTCATCGGTGACGGACGGCCTCCGATCCGACAACAGATACCTCTCGGCATCCTCGAGAATCGCTGGGACAGCACCGCCGCGAACGCGCTGCAGCGCGCCCCGCTCGTGCAGCAGGGCCAAGTCTCGCCGGATCGTCATGGCTGACGATCCGGTCAAGGACGCCAGCTCGTCGATGCTCACTTGGCGGCTGTTCCTGACCCGCTCGACGATGAGGCGAAGCCGCTGCTCGCTATCCACGCGGACAGCCATGCCGCGAGCCTGTCAGCAGCGTGTCCTTCAGGCTCTGATCGCGGCGCCGTCCACGCACGGGGAAAGCGACATGGCCTTCCACGAACGACTTGTGCAATTGGCCGAGAGCAACCGCCTGTGGCGACTGTACGGCGCAATCCTGACCGAGACCCTCATGCTGATCCACACGGAGCGGGGCGTTCACATGTCCTCCCGAACCGAGATGGCCCACCACTCAGACCGGTCCTGAGACTGAGCCGAGCTGGGTCCGCAGCTGGATCACGACATCCTTGGCGCCTGCGATCACACTCGGCTTTCCGCCAACGCCGACGAAGTCGTGCCAAACGCCACCCGCAGCCGGTACCAGCGCCCGTCCTGCGGCATAGTCCCATTCGGCCAGGCCGAAGCCGACGAAGGCATCGAGCCGGCCGGTCGCGATCGCCAGAAAGTCACACGCCGCCGATCCCGATCTCCGAAAGTCCCTGATCCTGGGAATCAGCTCACCGATCCTGGCATGTGCATGCACGCGGAGTTGAAGGTCGTACGGGAAGCCAATTCCGATGAGTGCGTCCTTCAGCTCCGTGGTGCTCGAGCAGCTCGGCTCTCCGGAACTGGCACTGATCCCCGCGGTCCCACCGACCAGCCACTCGTCGTCCATGGGCCGGTGGATCGCCGCGGCAACGACCTGACCTTCTACCTGAGCCGCGACTGCGACGGCGAAGTCGATCCGGCCGTGGACGAAATTGGTCGTCCCGTCCAGGGGGTCCACTAGCCAGCGCACGCCGGTTGTGCCGGGATGTTCACCGGTCTCCTCGCCGAGTACGGCGTCATCCGGCCGACGCCGTCGAATCACGCCGAGAACCGCGGCCTCGGACGCCCGATCCACATCGGTGACCAGATCGTGCCCGGCCGACTTGGTGTCGACACCGAACCCGGATCGCGCGGCCAGCCGCTCCCGGATCACGCCGGCGCCCGCGGCGGCAGCCTCCCTGGCTACGTCGGATAACGCCTGTACGGTCATTGCGATCCCTTCTCAGCTCTGTCGTTCCTCGACCTGCTCGGTCGCCGCCGGGAGGACCGTGTGCAGGTCACCCACGACGCCGAAATCGGCCAGTTCGAAGATCGGCGCTTCCGGATCCTTGTTGACGGCAACGATCGTCTTCGACGTCTGCATGCCCGCACGGTGCTGGATAGCTCCCGAGATACCAGCCGCGACATAGAGCTGCGGCGCGACCGTCTTGCCGGTCTGTCCGACCTGATAAGCATGCGGGTACCAGCCCGAGTCCACCGCGGCCCGGGAGGCGCCGACCGCGCCGCCGAGGGCATCGGCCAGAGCCTCCACCGGCCCGAAGTTCCCCGCCGTTCCCCGACCGCCTGAGACGACGATCGCGGCCTCGGTCAACTCCGGCCGGCCCGAAGCCTGTCTCGGCTCGGACGCGGTGATCCGCGCACCCTTGGCAGCATCGGAAATCACGACATCGACCGCCTGCACGGTGCCCGCGCCGTCGATGGGCTGGGCGTCGACGGCGTTCGGCTTCACCGCGATCACAGGCGTTTCGCCCAGCACCTTCGTACGGACCGTGTAGTTGCCCGCGAACACTGATTGCGTCGCCACCGGACCAGGCTCGAGATCAACCGCGTCGGTGATCAGACCGGAACCGAGCTTGACCGCCAACCGGCCGGCAATCTCCTTCCCCGCGGCGGATGCCGACAGGAGGACCACCGCCGACGGTTCAGCACCGACCCGGACAGCAACCTGAGCCAGCGCCTCCGCAACCGGAGCGACGAGGTAGCCGTTGATCTCGGCGTCATCGATCGTGTAGACCTTCTCCGCGCCGTACGATCTCAACGCCGCGATCGCATCACCGTTGGGTCGACCGATGAACACCGCCGACGGCTCGCCCAGACGCCGAGCCGCTGTCAGCAGTTCGTGGGTCGTCTTCCGGACTGCTCCGTCGACATGGTCGACGAGCACCAGCACTTCCTTCACTGTTTTCACCAAGCCTGTCTCGAAAGCCGTCACACGAATTTGCCGGCCGCAAGAAAGTCAACCAGCGCCTTGGCACCCGAGCCATCGTCGTCGGTCACGATTTCGCCCTTGCTCCGTGGCGGGCGAGCCGCCACGCTCTCGACCACGGTGCGCGCAGCCGCGAGCCCGACCTGGCCGGCGGAGATCCCGAGATCGCTGAGGCTCCGCGTCACGATCTCCTTCTTCTTGGCGGCCATGATGCCCTTGAACGACGGATAACGGGCATCTCCGGACTGGTCCGTCACGGACACCACGCAAGGCAGGCCGGCTTCCACCGTCTCGGTCGCGACGTCCGAGTCCCGCCGAACGACCACCGTGCCGCCGTCGAGGCTGAGCGCCGACGCGAACGTGACGCCAGGTACGCCCAAGCGCTCGGCCAGCATCGCCGGGACAACGCCCATCACCGCGTCGGTCGAGCCCATCCCGCAGATCACCAGATCGTGCGGGATGGTCTTGACGGCTTCGGCGAGAACCAGCGATGTGGCCGGCGCATCGGAGCCCGCGATCGCGTCATCGACCACGTGAACCGCGCGGTCGGCACCTATCTGCAGGGCCTTGCGAGCCGCGTCGATCGCGTTCTCCGGCCCAACTGTCAACACGATCACCTGGGTGTCGTCGTCGCGGCTCTCCTTGATCCGGAGCGCCTGCTCGACGGCGTACTCGTCCAGCTCCGACAGCAGACCATCGACGCCGGCACGATCAACCGTGAAGTCGTCCTGGAAGCGCCGTTCGGCGGTCGCGTCGGGGACGTACTTCAAACACACGACAATGTTCACTGAAACCTCTCGGTTCTGCAGTTCTCTCAGTCGAGACTGACGACGACCTGCTTGAGCCGGGTGAACTCCTCCAGCCCGGCGGCGCCACCCTCCTTGCCGTAGCCAGAGGCACCGAAACCGCCGATCGGAACCTCAGGACCGACGGCCATGTGGTTGTTGACCCACACATTGCCGAACTCCAGCTCACGCGAGACGCGCAACGCCCGGCCGACATCCCGTGTCCAAACCGAAGCAGCCAGTCCGTAAGGCGTGTCATTCGCGAGCCGGAGCCCTTCCTCCTCGGTCGAGAAGGTCTGCACCGTCGCCACCGGGCCGAAGATCTCCTCCTGCACGAGATCATCGGTCTGATCGAGCCGTCCGATGAGCGTGGGGTTGAAGAAGTAGCCAGCCCCATCGGGCGCGTCACCACCGACGATCAGGTCCGACGTGGCCGGCCTGCTCTCGACCAGCTTACGCACGTGGCCGAGCTGAGCCTCGCTGATCAGCGGGCCCAACCGCGTGTCCGGATCACCCGCGTCGCCGAGCTTCCAGGTCTGCAGATGCTCTCCCAGCTCCCGGACCAGCTCGTCGTAGATGCCCTCAGCGGCCAGGATGCGCGTACCGGACATGCATTCCTGACCAGCGTTGAAGAGGACAGCGTTGGTCAGCGTCGGAAGCGCCTTGTCCAGATCAGCGTCGTCGAAGACGACCACCGGCGCGTTCCCGCCCAGTTCGAGAATCAGTCGCTTCGGTCCGGCAGCCGCCAGCTCGGCGATCCTGCGTCCAGCCCGCGTGGATCCGGTGAAGGAAATCAGGTCGATGTCCGGGTGCCGTACCAGGGCTTCACCGACGGTCGTGCCGCGACCGTGGACGATGTTCAGCACGCCGGGCGGCAGGATTTGCGCCGCCAGCTCCACGAATCGCGTGGTCGACAGTGGCGTGTTCTCGGCCGGCTTGACGACAACAGCGTTGCCGGTGGCAAGGGCCGGAGCGATCTTCCAGACCGCTTGCCACAGCGGGAAGTTCCACGGCGTGATCGCGGCGACGACACCGACCGGCTCCCGCCGTACGAGAGTGGTGTTGTTCTCGATGTACTCCCCCGCGGTCGGCCCGCTGGAAGACCGGGCCGCGCCGGCGAAGTAACGCAGTGCGTTGAGGATGCCAGGAAGTTCCTCCTCGCGTGCCGTCGTGTAGGGCTTGCCTGCGTCGAGGCTCTCGATCCGGGCGAACTCGTCCAGGTTGTCACGCAGCAGGTCGGCGAGGCGGTGCAGGAGGTCGGACCGCTCTCCCGGGGTTGTGCGCCGCCACGTGCGAGCTGCCTCCTTGCCAGCGCGCACCGCCTCGCCGACTTCCTCCACTGTCGCCTCGTAGAACTGCGACAGCTGCTCTCCAGTGGATGGGTTGATGACTGGTACGACCCGATCGGTTCCACCCCGGACGGGCTTGCCCCCGATGAAACTCGTGACGTCGAGGTTGCTCATGATCAGGCCTTCACGTGCAGCTGGAGCTTCTTCAGGATGCCCTCGAGCTCGGTACGCCGCTCGTCGTTCAGCGCCGCGATCGGCGCACGGGACGGCCCGGCCGAGACACCGAGCGCGTCGAGCGCACCCTTGACGCCGGCCACGTAGCCGCCGGACACCAGGAACTGCATGAGCGGGAAGATGGTGTCCCATTCGCGCTTGGCCGTCGCGACGTCGCCCGCCAGGATCGAGTTGTAGATCGAGACGAGCTCGGGAGCGGCGAAGTTGCAGGCACCGACGATCGAGCCGGCGCCGCCCTCGAAGAACGTGGCGAAGAACAGGGTGTCCTGGCCGACGAACGTCGTGATGACCTCGGCATAGTCGTGGATCAGCCGACCGGCCTGCCCGAAGTCACCCGTGGTGTCCTTGACGTACTTGACGTTCGGGCTCTTCGACGCGAGGTCCGCCAACTCGTGCGGGAGCAGGTTCACCCCGGTCGCCACCGGCAGGTTGTACACCATCACCGGCACGCTGACCGCATCGGCGATCGCCCGGTAGTAGGCCTTGACCTCGTCCAGGTCGAGCGGCTCGTAGAACGGCGCAACGGCCATCACGGCCGCGGCTCCGGCCGCTTCGGCGTGCTTCGACAGCGCGATCGCCTCGCTCGTCGCCAGCGCACCGGTGTGCGCGACGACCGGCACCCGGCCACCGGCCTGGTCGATCACCGTCTCCACCACAAACCGCCGCTCGTCGGTGGACAGTGCTGCGAACTCACCGGTGGATCCGCACGGAACCAGACCGTGGATACCACCGTCGACGGTGCGCTCGACCAGGGTGCGCAGGCCGCTTTCGTCCACCGCGTAGTTCGCGTCGAACGGCGTGGCGACAGCGGAGAAGACACCGCGCAGGCTCATGGGAAGACCTCCAATTATTGGCGATTGTCGACAATCGTGCCCCATGTTTCGCCGGTTGGCAAGGCCCCGGATCAGCCAGAAATCCCGAGCAGTTCCTCGACAGTCAGAGCGCCGAGCTGCCGCTCGAGCCTGGTGGCCAGCACGATGAACACCTCAGCGGTGGTCATCGCGTCGCCCAGTGCGTGATGAGGCGTATGGACCGGGAGCCGCAACTGCAGTGCCAGTCCCTCCAAGGAAGGCTCACGCTCCCCTGCCTGGGCGATCTCCAGTCGACGTGCCATGGCGGCCGTGTCGACCAGGCGATCGGGCAGTCGCTCCTTCAACGGCTGCAACGCCCTGTTCAGAAAGGCTCGCTCGACCCAGGCAGCATGAGCGACGATCGCCGACCCGACAACCTGCGCACGCAGCCGCGGCAACACCTCAGCGAATGGCGGGGCAGCCGTCAGCTCCTCGGCCGTCAGCGAATGTACGCACATCGCGCTCTCGGAGATCGGGCGGCTCGGCCTCGCCACCTCGTAGAACGAGCGACTGCTGATCCGCCCCATCTCCACGATGGCCACGCCCACCGACACGATCTCGTCGCGGTTCAGATCAAGCCCGGTCGTCTCCACGTCGATGACAGCGAACGTTGTCTCCCGCCAGAGCCCTCGCTCCGGACCGTGCCACGGATGCGTACGACGCAGCGCGGTCCTCAGCCGATGCGGGACAACCATTCCGACTCCAGCCTGGACTGGACCCGCGAGATCGCCCGAAAGGCCTCACGAAGGTATCGACGGGTCAGCGAGTCGAGGCCCTTGGGATTCAGGTACGTCGATGCCGCGCGTCCGGAGCGGATCGCCTCGATCTCGTGACGGAACAGCAGCTCGAACATCTCGCGATGGGCGCCACGCAGCGTGTCCGATTCGTCCTGGGTGAGCAGGCCGGCCTGTGCGCCGTACGCCAGCCGGTCTTGGGTGGACGACACCGGCATCCTCGTGGTCACGGCGATCCATCGGCCGAGCCCGACGACCGGCGCAAGTCCGCCCCGCTTGAGATTCAGTTCCCCTTGGTGCTTACCGCCGGCCTCGACCACGAAGTCACGGACGAATCCCGTGGGTGGCCGAACGGCAAGCGCCTGGTCGAGCATCCGTTTCAGGAACGATTTATTCGTGGTCAAAGCACCGATGGAGCCGAGCAGCGCACGTCCTGTCTGCAGTCCGGTGATCGGGCGGCTGTCGGTGACCATTGCCGACAGCAACAGCGCGCCGGGGCCGTCCGGCCTCGCGATCCAATGCTGAGCGGACGCGAACCACGCCGCGCGGGACCGATTGAACAGTGGATTGCTGGCGTTGGCGCCGTCCGGGCAACGCGCCAGGCCGCACTTCTCCACGTTCGTGATCACCGACTCCGCTGCATCGACCAGACGCCGCGGGTCCCGTAACGGCCCGTCGGCGAGCTGCTGCCAGACCAAGGCGGTATCGACGTCCGAACACGGCAGTGGTTCACGGCGACCGAGCGAACCGAGCACCAGCCAGGACGTGTCGTACTCCGGATCGTCCCCACCGAAGGTCGGTTCCAAGGCCACACAGCGCTCGACGATGGCCTCGATGATGACCCCGAGCAGAGCACTCGTGCGGTCGGCCGGCAGCCCGGCCTCGAACAACTCGATCGCCGTCGGCCGTAGCAGCGCGCCAGCCGCAGCGAGATCGTCGATGCCCGCCGCCTGGTCGATCGCAGATCGGATCCGCAACGGATCCCGCACCTCTACCGAGGACAGGTCGAAGACCCGGGCGATGCCGACCGCGCGGCCGTCCGGCTCGACCACGACGAGATGGTGGACGCCGTGCATCAGCATTTCGAGGAACGCGGCCGAGACCGTCGTGCCGACGTCGACGACACGGGCCGGTGATGTCGCGATCGCACTCACCGGTGCGTCCACCGAAACTTCGCCGGTCGCAACCAATCGTCGGCAGTCGCTGTCGGTCATGATCCCGAAGCCGTCCTGCACCGGGAAGATGACGCAGGATTGACCGCTCTCGGTGATTGCCCGGGCAGCCTCTCTGATCGGCGTGTCGGGACGGCACCAGGCCGGCGGGCGCATGAGGTCGCGGACCGGTCGGTGCCCAGCATCGTTCGCGACCGAGGTCAGCCGGTCACGGCTCACCATCGTGTTGTAGTGCGCGAAGGTCAGGCGCTCCGGATGTTCGAGGATCGAGCGGGGATCCGGGAAGCGGTAGCACAGCGTTTCCGACACCGCCACGACCGACAACGGCGGTGGGAGGCCGCTGAGGACCGAGATATGGCCGAAGGTGTCCCCCGCCCCCAACTCGTCGACAACGCGGCTTCGGTCCACCACCTGCACCGATCCTGTCCGTACGACGTACAGGTGATCGAGCTGCGGCTGATACGCCTGGACGATCACCGTTCCGGCAGCGAAGAACTCGACCTCCACACATCGCCCCAGCCGCTGGAGATCAGCAGCGTCCAACCGGTCGTACGGGGCTTGTTTGCCGAGGAAGTCGATGTACTCCTGCACGGAACTCAGCCCACGGCTTGCGGGGGTTCGTGCGCCCCCGCCGGCGCGTTGGCCTGGTCCGCGATCTCAGCTCCCGGAGCGGAGTGGACGTGGTGGGCCAGCTCGTGCCGGAAGACGTCCATGTCGCCCTCGAGGGCAATCTCCGCGAGCCGCTCGTGCGCGACCGCGATGTCGTCGAGGTTCTGGTACGAACGGTGGTCGGCGGCCAGGAACAACCGCAACTTGGTCTCCCACCCGGTCCACATGTCCAGGAGTACGCCACTGCCGGAGCATTCGTAGAACAGACTGTGGAACTGCAGGTGGGCGTCGATGCTGGCCGGAATGTCGTTCTTGCGACCCGCGACGTGCATCGCCTTGATGGTCGCGAGCATCCGCTTCTTCTCGGTCGCCCTGAGTGCGTCCAGACTGAGCTCTGCGGCATAGGGCTCGACCAGGAACCGGACCGCCGCGATCTCCGCGATGGTCTCGGGACTCACCTCGGCGACAAACGCACCCTTGAAGCGGTACCGGGCGACCAGGCCCTCTTCCTCGAGCTTGGTCAACGCCTCGCGCAGCGGAGCCCGGCTGGTGCCCATGTCGGCCGCGATGTGGGCCTCACGCAGCTGGCTGCCGCCGGGTAGGGACCCGTCGAGGATCGCATTCCGCAAAATGAGATACACATCGTCGGAGTTGGTCCGCTGCTCGAGCGGTTCGAACCGTAGCGTCATGGGGCCGCCGTCTTCCGTGTTGTCGTTTGTCGACGATTCTAGCCACCGGCTCGATCAGGGCTCGCTCGGCCAAGTGTCTCCCAGCGCGTAGCCGGTCGGGAAGGGGTCGGTCGGGTCGAGGCCGACCTGGCACATTTCGGTGATCCAGGCCTGTCCGGTGACTGATGGCGTCACGGCGGGCACACCGCCGACAGTGGTGGTCTCGACGATCCGGGAGCCGAAAACGCTGCCGATGATCGACTCGTGCACGAACTCTTCTCCGACGCCGATCTCCCCTCGGGCATGCATGACCGCCAGCCGCGCCGACGTCCCGGTGCCGCACGGCGACCTGTCCAGCCGTCCGGGCGACACGATCACGGCGTTCTTCGATGTCAGCACGCCGTTCTCGCGCCGCATCGGTCCGGTGAACTCGGTCTGTGTGATCCCGGGGAACTCCGGATTCACCGGATGGACCGCCTCGAGCTGTTCAGCACCCGCCGCCTTGAGCCTCTGGCCGACCTCGCACAGCTCGCGCCCCTCGGATGGATCCAGGTCGAAGCCGAGCTTGCCCGCATCCGCGAGCACATAGGCCATCCCACCCCAGGCAACGTCGACAGGTACAGAGCCGATGCCCTCGACCTCGATCGTCGCGCCCAGGTGATAGACGAACGCCGGTTGGTTGACGAACGTGACACCGGTGACCTTGCCGTCCTTGCAATCACACCGGACCCGGATCAGCCCCGCGGGCGCTTCGAGAACCAGGTCTGTGACCGGTTCCGACATCGGCAGGATCCCGGTCTCCAGCAGCACGGTCGACGTACAGATCGTGTTGCTCCCGGACATCGCCGGGTATTCCGTGGACTCTGCGATCACGTAGCCCATGGACGCTTCCGGATCACTGCTCGGAACCAGGATGTTGACGCAGTGCGTCACTCCACCTCGTGGCTCGTGCAGAAGCAACCGCCGTACGTCGTCACGGTTGGCCTCGATGTACTTCATCTTCTCGAACACCGAGCCGCCGGGGACGTCACCGAAGCCGCCGACGAGCACCTTGTTGATCTCACCGCCGGCGTGAGCTTCGACGACGTTGAAGACACGACTCCAGCGCATTCAGTCCTCCTCGGGTGGCGATACGTAGAAGTGGCCCCGCTGCAGGACAGGTTCGAGGATTCCGTCCATGATCTCGTCGATGGCTTCCTCGGGACGGGCGATCTCACGACGCTGCCCGCCGTACCCGATCGCCTCGCGAACCGAGGGCACCATGAGGTAAGCCCCGCCGAGAACGGCAGAGAGCACTTGGAACGCGTCGGCATCGGAGGCGTGCAGATCCCGCAACCAAGCGAACAGGTCATCGGCGCCGGCGGTCGCGGCGACAGCGGCCACGACCTGGTCGAAGCTGTCGGATCTCGTCGCCAGAGCAATGTCGAGCTTCTCGGTGAATTCCGGGCACCTGCTCGGCGGCTCGGCCCGATCGGACGGGCCGCAGAGTGCGTCGGCAAGGGCGACAAGCGTGCCCCGTTCTTCGTCCGTGAGCGGCCGCGGAAGCGTCGTACGAGGCGGCGGAACCGACAGCCGGGTGGTTGACGTGGACATCACTGGGCCTTCCTGTCCTTGGCAGTCTCGGCGACGTGCTGACCGACACGGAGCGCCAGGGCGGCGATCGTGCAGGTCGGGTTCGCCGAGCCGCTGGTGACGAAGATGCTGCCGTCGGCGATGAAGAGGTTGTCGGCGTCGTGGGCCTGTCCGAACGAGTCGACCACCGACGTACCTGGATCGTTTCCCATCCGGGCGGTGCCGAGCAGATGACCTGGCTGATCGATCCAGAGCTCGACCGGAACAGTCGTCGTGGCTCCCGCCACCTGGTGGAGCTCCTCCATCTTCTCCACCGAGAACCGCAGCAGCTTTCGCGTGTTGTCGCTGATCCGGTAGTGGATCGATGGAGCCGGAATGCCGTGCGAGTCCGTCAGCTCGGAGTGGAGTGCGACGAAGTTGGTCTCGTCGGGAAGATCCTCGGTGTTGGCAGCCCAGAGGATGCCGTTGCGATGGGTCGCCGCTGTCTCCAGGAAGTTGGATCCCCACACCGAGTCGAATCCGAGCGGCCGTTGTGTCTCCACGGCGTTGAGCGGCCCAGGCGTCGGCAGGGCATGCAGCTTGATGCCTCGCACGAAGTCGTGGTCCGCCCTCGTGTCGTAGAACTCCAGGCTATGGATGAGCTGACCAGCAGGACCGCGCCAGCTCTCCAGATCGTCGTCGTAGAACCCCGTGACACTGGCGTTCGGATGCAGCATCAGGTTCTTGCCGACCAGACCTGACGAGTTCGCCAGTCCGTTCGGATGCGTCGCGGATTCGGACAGCAGCAGCATGCGTGCCGTCCCGATCCCGTTCGCGCACAGCACTACGGCGTTTGCACGCTGGCGGTGCTCGTCACCGTCGCGATCGACCCACGTGACGCCGGTGGCGCGACCGTCCGATCCGGTCTCGATACGCCGGACACGGGCGCCGGTCACAAGGGTGGCACCCGACCGCAGGGCGTGCGGCCAGTAGGCGACATCGAAGCTTGCCTTCGAGCTCTCCGGACAACCCCACTCACAGGTCCCCCAGCGAGCGCACTGCGCCAACTCCTTGAACTTCTGGCTCGCGATCGCGTTGGTTCCGGGCCACCAGTGCCAGCCGAGCTTGTTGCACGCCTCGGCCGCACGACGGCCGGCCTTGCCCAGCGGGTGCGGCGGCAGCGGATAGTCGAGGCCATCCGGGTACGCCGTGTCACCGCCGAGGCCGGAGACTCCGATGAAGCGGTCGACAGCGTCGTAGTACGGCGCGAGATCCTCGTACCTGATCGGCCAGTCATCGGCCAGGCCGTCGAGGGTCCGTACCCGGAAGTCGGACGGCAGCAACCGCGGCCACTCAGCGCCGTAGTAGATGCTCGATCCACCGACGGCGTTGAACATGACCGGCCACATGTCGGAGTCCTCGACGCCGACCGGATAGTCCGAGGGCAGCTTCCGCACATTCGGGTCGTGGGCCCACTGGTGCTGGATCTGCAACTCCCACTGTGGATTGTTCGCGGGATAGTCGGTGGGGTTCACCCAGTCACCCTGCTCCAGGCAGACGACCTTGAAGCCTCGCTCGGCCAAGGTGTGCGTCACCACGGAGCCTGAAGGGCCGGCCCCGACAACCACGACATCGGCGATCTCGTTCTCGACCATGTTCGTCTCGGCTCTCTCGTCGTACGGCTCGGGTGATCAGGCCTTGGACAGCACGCCGCCGTCGACGACGAAGGCCGTACCGGTGATCGCGGTGGACGCATCGGAGATCAGGAACGTCACGGGCTGGGCGATCTCCCGCGGCTCGATGGCGCGGCCGATCGGCTGGAAGGCCGGCAGGCCCTCCTCGAGGGCCTCGCGGCCGCCGAGCTTCGTGTAGTGAGGGACGTTCAGCGGCGTGTCGACGAAGCCGGGGCACAGCGTGTTGGCGCGGATGCCCGCCGCGGCGTGGTCGAGCGCGATCGCCTTCGTGAGCATCAGAACCGCGCCCTTGGACGCGGTGTAGAGGGCCAGCTGCGACTCGGCTGCCAGCGAGTTGATCGAGCCGAAGTTCACGATCGAGCCGCCGCCCCCGGCGAGCATCACTGGGATGGCGTACTTACAGCCCAGGTACACGCCCTTGACGTTCACGTCGAAATGCCGGTCGTACTCCTCGACGGTCGAGTTCGGCACGTCGTTGGGGACCAGCACACCGGCGTTGTTCACGAGACCGTCCAGGCGGCCGAAGCGACGGACGACGTCGTCGATGACCGCGCTGAAGCCCGCCGCATCGGTGACATCAAGATCGACCGCCAGCCAGCGGTCGTCGGAGTGCAGCTCGGCCAGCTCGTCGACCTGCTCCTTCTTCCTCGCGGTCGCGACGACCGTCGCGCCCTCGCGATAGAGGTCCTCGGCGATCGCCACTCCGATGCCGCCGGCCGCGCCGGTCACGATGACGACCTTGCCGTCCACCGAACCCATTTTGGTCTCTCCTTTGTCGACAATCGACCATTAGTCTGACCTTCACGACGCCGGTCGTCAAGGTCTGGAGGGCTGCGCGAGGCGGCCCAGCGACGCCGTCGATACCTGGTAGCGATCAGACGGACCTTCCCGATGTGCGCCGCCTTGCCGAGGATTCGTGCAACCGGGTACTCGATCCCGGAACGGCGAACGGAGGCAGGCACGGTGATCCGGACGATGCTGAAACTGCGGGCGATTCCCGACCGGCGCCCGGCGCTGATCGATCACTACCGAGAACATCGAGTCCTTGCCGCGAGCGCGCCGTACGGCTGTCTGAGCGGCGAACTCGCGGTCGACCCGAACAACGACCAGGCCGCCTTCGTCACTTCGCGCTGGCCCTCCGCAGCCGCCTACGAAGACTGGCTGTCGTCGCCGGTCCGCGACGGCATCATGCGCGGCCTGCAGGAACTGCTCGATCCGTCGCACCCACCGGAGATCCAGATCCTCGACGTGATCGACGAGGTCAGCACCGAGGAGTCCTCATGAGCAGCGCTTCGACCGAGCCGACGGTCCGAGTCGGCGACCCAGTGATCCGCCGTGCCGTGACGGCCGCGAGTGTCGGCAACTTCGTGGAATGGTTCGACTTCGGCTTCTACGGTTACCTCGCCGCCACGCTGTCGACCGTCTTCTTCCCGAGCGACAACCCGACATCCGGGCTACTTGCGACCTTCGCTGTCTTCGGAGCAGCCTTCGTCGTACGGCCACTCGGTGCGACGTACTTCGGTGCGATCGGTGACCGGCTAGGGCGCAACCGTGTACTCGCGATCACTGTACTGATGATGTCGATCGCAACGTTCGTCGTCGGGCTGCTGCCGGGTTATGCATCCATCGGAGTGCTCGCTCCTGTGCTACTGCTCGTACTCCGGCTCGTCCAGGGGTTCGCGGCCGGCGGGGAACCAGGCGGCGCTGCTACCTTCCTTGCTGAGTACTCACCTGATCGGCATCGGGGCGCGATCGTCAGCTTCTGGCACGTGTCCAGTTTTCTCGCCCTGATCGCGTCCTCGGGCTTGGCCCTGCTGCTCTACGCCGTGACCACGGACGCCCAGATGCTCGCCTGGGGATGGCGGATCCCCTTCCTCGCCGCGCTCCCGGCCGGGTTCATCGGCTTGTACATCCGGCTCCGCATCGAGGACACGCCCGCGTTTCGCTCGCTCGAGAACGCCGGCGAGAAGGCCCGGACTCCGCTTCGCGACGTCATCCACTACGATCTCAGGCGCATCGTGAGGGTGTTCCTGCTTGCAGCCGTCCAACAATTCGCGTTCTACACGATCTTCGTCTACATCGCCATCTACATGCGAACTCAGGCGGGCTACTCATCCACCGACGGGACCGCGGCCACACTCGTCGCCGTCGCGTCGGCGCTGATCGTCGTCGCTCCGGCCGGCGCACTCTCGGATCGGATCGGCCGCAAACGCGTCCTGATCGCGAGTTGCGTACTGCTCGCCATCCTCGCCTGGCCGATGTTGTCCCTGATCAACAATCACCGGCTGGCGCTTGCAGTGATCGCCGCGGTCGGGCTGTCGATACCCCTCGCCGGATTCATGGGCGCCGCGGCCGCCACGTTCCCCGAGGCATTTCCGACCCGGCGACGGTACGCCGGCATGTCGTTCGCGTTCGGCATCGCCGCAGCGGTCTTCGGCGGCACAGCGCCGTACCTGTCGACGTGGGCGATCGATCGCATCGGCGATCCGCTCGCACCGGCGTACCTGCTCATCGGAACCGCGATCATCTCGCTGATCGCCGCCTGCACGTTGCGTGAGACAGCCGGCAAACCACTGACAACGGACTGATCAAGGAGCACACGCTTGCCTACCACTGCCTACCGGGCGCGATGGTGCTACGACGGCCTCGGCAACCCACCACTCGAGGACGCAACAGTGACCGTCGCGGACGGCCGGATCGCCGCCGTCCGCACCGGCACCAGACCGGCAGCGAACGTGATCGATCTCGGCGACGCCACGCTACTGCCAGGCCTGGTGGATGCACACGTCCACCTCGTCTGGGGTGCCGAAGGAACCCCACATCGTGAGGTCGAGCTGGACGACTCGGCCACGACGCTCCTACGGATGGCAGGACGCGCCCGCCGGACTCTCCTCGCGGGTACGACGACTGTTCGCGACCTCGGCGCCACGGATTCCCTCACTCTTCCGCTGGCCGCCGCCATCGAGCGCGGCGACATCCCGGGGCCGCGGCTCGTCGCAGCTGGCCGCGCAATCGCCATGACCGGCGGTCATGCCTGGCAGATCACCCGCGAGGCGGATGGAGTCGACCAGGTGCGCTCCGCGGTCCGGACCGAGGTCAAAGCCGGCGCGCGGGTCATCAAGCTGATGGCCTCCGGCGGTGTGTACGACGAGCGTGCGGGTCTGACGGATCGTCAGTTCACCGACGCCGAACTGCGGGCGGCGACACAGGAAGCCCACCGTGCGGGCTGCTCCGTCGCCGCGCACGCCTACACTCCCGGCCCGATCCGGGCCGCGCTGGATGCCGGGGTGAACTCGATCGAGCATGGCAGCTTCGCCGACGAGGCGACACTGACCCGGATGGCGGAACTCGGTGTCTACTTCGTACCAACCGCGATGGCAGCAGAGCTCATCGTCCGCAACGCCCGGGCCGCAGGCACGCCGGATCACATGGTCGGCAAGGCCGAACAAGTCCGGCGAGCTGTCCGGCACGCGATCAAGCTTGCCCTGCACCTGGGCACACCGGTGGCTGCTGGAACCGACTCCGGCGGTGCGGGCATCCAGCACGGCACCTTGTACGAGGAGGCCGCCATCCTGCACAGCTGTGGAGCGAGCGTCGCGGAGACGATCCGGATTTGTACGTCGGCCGGCGCCGAGCTCTGTGGAGTGGCCGACGAGACCGGAACCCTCGAACCCGGACGGCGCGCAGACCTGATCGCGGTCGAGGGGAATCTTGCGGAGGACATCTCGAACCTGCGTCGCGTGGTCCTCGTGGTTGCCGGAGGCAAGATTCACCGCAAGCGGCTAACCGATGAGATTCCTGAGCAGACTCAGTAGCCATTGATGTCCAGCGTCCACCGCTCGGTTCGGATGCCAGGTCGCGTACTGCTCGATCCGTGGAAGGGGGACAACGGGATCCACTGATTGCAGGCCGTCGCCGGAGTGTCCCAGCAGCAGCCGCTCCGGAACGTGTGCGACGAGGCGCGTACCACGGATCAGCTGCGGGACCAGCATCTGGCTGTCGGTACGAACCTCCACCCCCGGATTGACGCCTTCCGCTTGCAGCGCACGGTCGGCGAGGCCACGCAATCCTCCGGGACCGTACTCGACGTATGGCAAGCACTCGAACTCCGCGACGGAAGCGCCTGCACGCAACGCCTCGTTCTCCGCCGAGCCACACAGTCGGAAGCGATCGGTGAACAAGAGCATCGACGGGTAATCGGACAGGTCGTGGGCGTGCAGCCTGCTCGAGATGAGCAGGACATCGACCTCGTCTCTGCGCAACACCTGCCGATAATCGTCTCGTAGCTCGCGGAACTCGAATCCACACGACGGCGCGGTCCGGTCGACGGCGTCGATGAGCCGCGGACCGACGACGTGCGCCGCGTAGTCGCTCGCCATGATGCTGAACGTGCGATGTGCGCCGGCCGGGTCGAACTCCGGGCGCCACTGGGCGATCTCACCGACCTGCCGCAAGATCTCCCGCACCGGCTCGAGCAGAGATTCCGCGTACGGCGTGAGCACCAGGTCTCGTCCTACCCGGACAAGCAGGGGGTCATCGAGTGCATGGCGCAGCCGGCGGAGGACCGCACTCGTCGCGGACTGACTCAGATGCAGGCGCTCGCTCGCCCGCGTCACATTCCGCGTCTCGAGCAGCACCTGCAACGGGCGAAGCAGGTTCAGGTCCAGGTGCTCGGGATTCGTCACGTCAGCGCCACTGCTCCACGATGGTCCTCACACCGCTCTTGCGGCGGGCTGCACGGACGGCAGTCCGCCGGACGTTCACCATCCGCACCTCTCGCGTCGCTCGCATCAACGGGAGGTCTGACAAGCTGTCCGTGTAGACGACGTGCCACGGGGGCGGTACCAGTTGGGCCAACTGCCGTGCCTTCTCGCGCCCGTGATTGTGGGGACGTAGCGACAGACCGAGGCGCGCCTCTCGAAGCCGCGACGCCAGTAGCTCTGCCTTCTGAAGACCCAGCGCGTCTAGGTACGACCTGGCCAGGTTGGCTTCTGTCGCTGTCACGACAATCACCCGGTCTCCTGCCGCCAGGTGCTCTCCGACGCGCTCGACAGCCGTGCCCATGGGCCAGTCCGGCTGTTTCGCCAGGTGCCCACCGAGCCGCTGCAGCTCTCGTTCCACGTCAGTGAGCGCGCGCCCCAGCAACGAGATACGAGCTCCATAGTGTGCGATGTGCCGGCGCCATTCGAGCACCGGGCACATCGCCAGTAGCAGCGGAACAGGCAACAGCAACGGCAAGCGCCACGGACCGCGGACGACAGACAACCGAACGAACTCGGTGAACGTGTCCCGTCGGCTCAGTACGCCGTCCAGGTCGAAGACCGCCACCCGGCGATCACCGTGCACTGATCCGCACCGGCCCTCCCGCCAGGTCGACTCGATCGAGCATCCCGGCCGGGAGACGGAAGATCCGTCCAGGGGCCGCGGGCCATGGCACCCGCTTCCGCACCAGCACCTGGCCGGCTTGTTCAACGGTGACCGTCGGCAGGCGGATGAGCTCCTCCGGCCAGAGTAGCAACCGGTCCCGCGGAGGCGCCGGATCATCCGCACGGAGCAGGCCTGGTGCGACCCAGCGGAACGGCGGCCCGGCGACGAGCGGCACACTGGCACCCGCCGAACTGCGGGTGTCGAGCCACTTCCGCACCTGATCTGCGACGTGCAGACCGTCCAGGGCCGCGACATCGGCCGTGTCAACCGGATGCACCAAGTTGCCTGCGGCAAATACACCTGGGCGGCTCGTTCGCAGCGTCCGGTCCACCACCGGCGCGAGCGATCCAGGGTCCATGGTGAGGCCGGCTGCGCGGGCGAGCTCGTTGTCAGGGATCCAGTCCGCGGTGAACACGACCGTGTCGCACTCGACCGTGGTTCGATCCGCCGTGACCGTGTTCTCCACCTCGACCGCTTCGACTTGGCCCCGGCCGATGACCCGGACGACGCGGGTGCTGTGCGCGACCTTGACGCCGTACATCATCCGCCCCGGCACGCTGAAGGCCAGATACACCTCGGTCTGCGGATACGCACTGGTCATCAGCACAGTCCTGCAGTCAGCGTGCTTCAACGTCAGGACCGAGGACCAGCTGACCAACTCACTGCCGACGACGACCGCCCGCTTCCCGACAGGCTGGTGGTGCAGGTGGACCAGGTTCTGCAGCTGGCCAGTCGTATACACACCGCGGGGACGATCGCCAGGAATCCGGCGAGCAGGTCGAGGACGCTCGCGTGCTCCGGTGGCGAGCACGATCGCAGGCGCCTCCAAGCGGATCAGCCCACGTGGCGAGGTGACCTGCACCGCGGTCTCCCCCTCCCAGCCGGTGACCATCGAATCGGTCATGATCGTCACGCCGGCCGCACGGGCCGCGTCAGACAGGAAATGCGCGTAATCCGGGCCGCGCAGGACTCGCCTGAGATCGCGGATGCCGTAGCCGGTGTGATCGCTGTGCCTCGGGATTCCTCCGGCTTCCCGCTCGCGCTCCACGACCAGTACGTCGGTCCCGGTCCGCGCAAGCTGAGCTGCGGCCGTGAGCCCAGCCGGTCCACCTCCGACGACCACGACCTCGGGACTCAGCTCGGTAGCCATCAGTTCCTTCCCTGCTTCCTGGCCATGGCCGCGACGTTGGCACCGCAGAAGAAGCCCTGACAGCGACCGTTCATCGCCCTGGTCCGCCGCCGCAGCCCCTCCAAGGACTGCGGTGGGATCGTCGATAGGTAGGCGTCCCGGATCTCGCCGGCGGTCACCCGCTCGCAGAAGCAGACGACACGGCCGTACGCCGGGTCGGCCGCGATCCGTTCAGCATCCTTGTACGGACGGATCCCGGCCTCGCCGAGGTTCGGCATCGTCGGTGGCGCAGGCAGGTCATCCCGCGGTTCGAGCCGAAGGCCCGCGTCACGCAGCAGTTGTACGACGTACTCCGCGATCGCCATGCCTGCGGTCAGGCCCGTCGATCTGATACCGCCCGCGACCAAGTAGCGCTGTTCGGGATCGACTTCGATCAGGTAGTCCGGCCGGTCGATCGCGGCGCGAAGGCCGGCGTAGGTCGCGGTGACTTCCTCGCGGAGAAGTTCCGGCATCAACTTCTCGCCCTTGTCCAGCAGGAAGGCGAACCCCTGCTCCGACGTGCTGGTGTCCGTGCGGTCGTCGAGGTCCTCGGCCGTCGGGCCGAGCATCACGTTGCCGTAGATGGTCGGGCTGACCAGAACCCCCTTGCCGCGCGACGAGGGCACCGGGAGGACGATCTTGTCGACCATCGGGCGAGCCAGTTTGTCGAAGACGAACAACTCACCGCGGCGTGGCGTGACCGTGAAACGCTCGAAGCCGAACATCCGGTCGACGATGTCGGCACCGAGCCCCGCAGCGTTCACGATCCACCGCGCAGATACCTGACCGCCCGAGGTCTCGATGGTCGAGACGTCGGCGGTGATCTCGACTCCGCTGACCGAATGGCTCAACAACAGCGTTGTGCCGCGCTGCACCGCTTCGGTCGCCAGTGCGATGTTCGTCGTCCAGGTACAGATGATCGACTCGTCCGGAACTGTGAGCCCGCCCAGCGCGCCGGCGCCGAGCTTCGGAACCTGGCGATAGACCTCGTCCGGTCCGACGAGCTCGCATTGGGTGTAGCCGTTCGCCTCGGCCTTGGCCCGCAAGTCCGGGAGAGCCTGCAGCTCCTCATCGGTCCAGGCGACCAACAGCGCGCCGGTCCGTTCGACCGGGATGCCGACGACCTCTGCGTACTTGCCGAGGAGCTCGCAACCACGGCGCACCAGGCGAGATTCGACGGTGCCCGGCTTGGCATCGAAGCCGGTGTGCAGGATCGCGGTGTTCGCCTTGCTGGTTCCGTCGCCGACATCGTCCCGGCTCTCCACCAGCGCGACCGAGAGCCGATGGCCCGACAGCTCGCGCGCGATCGCGGCGCCGACGATGCCACCACCGATCACCGCGACGTCGTAGACCTGGTTGTCGGTGCTCATTGGATCGGCTCCTGTGTGCGGTGTCGCTCGACCGCCGTAGTCCATCGATCGAGATATTCGGCCGCGCGGTCCAGCGACCACTGCGGTTCGTACGTGATCGCTGCACCGGCGCCCGGCAAGGCCTCGTCCAGTCGCAACTGAGGCTCTACTGCGAGCCGGGCAAGGCCCGCCGCACCGAGCGCGGTCGCGTGCGCTGACGGGAACACCTCGACCGGAAGCTGCGACAGATCGGCCTGGGTCTGCATGAGCCGAGCCGACCGAGTCAGCCCACCGTCGACCCGGAGCCGCGTCAGCGGTTTGCCGAGGTCGTCTGCGACCAGTCGGCAGAGTTCGGCGACCTGCGCGGCGATACCTTGCAGGACCGACAAGACGATCTCTCCCCTGCCGGTCGACAGCCGGAGACCGTCGAACGACGCCGTCGCGTCCGGTTGCCACCACGGACCGCCGAGCCCGGCGAAAGCGGGGACACAAAGCACATCTGCCGCGTCGCCGGCCGCCACTGAGTCAAGCTCGGCCGCACCTCCGATGAGACCGACATCCTGAAGCCACCGGATCGCCGATGCCGCGGTGTAAACCTGCCCGTCGAGGCAGTGCGCCGTCACATTCCGGGCCCGCCAGGCGACCGACGACGTCAGACCGCTCGCCGACAGAACCGGAGCGGTCGCGGTGTTGGCCAGGAGGAAGGCGCCCGTGCCGTAAGTGCACTTCACATCGCCGGAGCCAAGACATCCCTCTGCGAAGAGAGCGGCCGGCTGATCGACGACCACACCTGCGACCGGCGTCGACGCTCCGAAGGCCTCGGTCGTGCCGACCACCTCGTCGCAAGCGGCGATTCTCGGCAGGTCCTCCGCTCCAAGACCGAACAGGTCCAAGAGTTCGTCGTTCCATTCCTCCTCATCGAGCTTGACGAGCATCGATCGGCTCGCGGTCGCGCGATCCGTCACGAACTCCCCGGTCAGCTGGTGCAGGAGCCACACGTCGGACGTGGTGACGACGCCTGCGCTCAGTCCTTCCCGCCGCAGCCAAGCCATCTTCGGGGCCGAGAAGTACGGATCGAGCGCCAGTCCGGTCTCATGCTCCAAGAACGCAGCCTCGTCGGCGAGCTCGCGACACACACTCTCAGCGCGCCTGTCCTGCCAGACGATCGCGTCCGACAGCGGCCGGCCAGTGTCGCGATCCCAGGCCATGACCGTCTCGCCCTGATTGGCGAGAGCGACGGCATCGACCGGCCGTCCGGCCGCCTCGCAAGCCTGTCGACCGGCATCCAGGACCGAGGACAGCAGCTCCGCCGGGCTTTGCTCGACAGCGCCACCTTCGGCGTAGCGCGGACGCACCGGCACCTCGGCCGCGGCGACCACGCCGTCGTCGGGGTTCCAAACGAGGGCCTTCGTCCCGGACGTGCCCTGGTCGATCGACAGGATGTTCATGCGGCACCTTGGTATAGACCATGCGGATGGCCCTCATGGTATAGGCCATGTCTGCTAAGCTGCAAGAGTGCCCCAGTCCTCGTCTCCGACACCGGCCTACGTCCGGATCGCGGCTGCCCTCCGCGAGGAGATCCGGCTGCGTCCGGCGAACACGCTCGTGCCGTCGGAGCGGGAACTCTCGGACCAGCACGGCGTGAGCCGGATGACCGCCCGCAAGGCTGTCGATCTCCTCGAGAGCGAGGGCTTCGTCTACCGCCGGCCACCGCGGGGCACCTTCGTCGCCGAGCCACGGCTGACGCTCCGGATCGGCAGCTTTACCGAGGAGGTCGTGCGGCTGGGCCACAGTCCGCAGGCCACTGTCTTGCGAGCCGTGCAGGAACAGGCCGACCCGACAGCCGCCGAAGCCCTCGGACTGCCCGACGGTGGCGAGGTGTACGTGATCGAGCGCCTTCGATCGGCAGACGGCGACGCGATGGCGATCGAGTCCACGATCATGCCGGCCGGCCTCGCACCCGGACTGCTCACGCGTGATCTCACGTCGTCCCTCTGGTCGCTGCTGCGCCGGGAGTTCGGCGTTCGCCCGGAACGAGCCGTCGCCCGGATCGAATGCCTGCCGCTCGAAGAGACCGCGAGCACTCGTCTCGGGGTCCGGCAGGCGTCGCCGGGCATCGTCCTGACCAGACACACGTACGACGGGGACGGCCGCTGCATCGAGTTCGCGACCGACATCTATCGTGCCGACCGGACGGCGTTCCTGGTCTCCGAACAGATCGGCACGATCGACTAGTCATCGCGCAAGAACTGTCTGAGTACGTTGCCGGTCAGGCGGGCGACGTCGTTGTCGTAGTTGCTCGCAGCCATCGCGCCGGCCCAGCAGATCGAGCCGGCCGAGAACACCGCTCCGCCGTTCGCCGTCTCCAGCAGCACCACATCGGAGCGAACCTCGGGGTTGTGCTCGCCGTCGCAGTCCGGCTCGAGCGACTGGACCGCTTCGAGCGTCGGCAGGTACTTCGAACCGTGCCGGGAGCTGAGCAGCACTTTGGCGTGGGCCGGCGTCCCGGCCGTGTAGTCGGCGCTGTCCAACTCGTCGCCGGCCGCGCCGCCCAGGACCAAGCCCACCTCCCCGAGTTTGTCTCCGATCACACCGTCGAAGGCGAACTCGACCGTGGGGTCCCAGCTCGCGTCGGTGCGCGAGTACCCCGAGGCCGCTCCCCAGCCTGCGCCGCACATGGCGACGCCGAACAGTTCCCTGGAGTTGCGCCCACGATGCAGCCAGGCGCCACCCTGCTCGCCGGTCGAGCTGTGAAAGACCTCAGCCGGATGCGAGGTCCAGTTGCGCTGTGCGGCGACACCGCGACGGCACTCGATGATCGAGCGCGTCTGATCGGTGAAGCTCGTCACCCAGAAGAACCCGTTGCCTCCGAGGTACATGAGCCTGCCTCCGCCGGCCGCGTACGCCTGCAACGCGTCGTACTCGCGCGTGGTGACGTACTCGGGATGGCTACCGGTCACGACCACCTGGTACCGCGACAACAGATCTACACCGAACGAGTCGAGATCCTCGTCGGTGGCAACGTCGTACTCGATACCGAGGTCCTCGAGCCAGCCGGTCAGGTAGAAGTCCGCAGCGAAATGACGACGGCCTGCCGTCAGCCAGGTGATGTAGTCCGGCTGGAAGTTCAGGACGGGTCGCCGACGCGACGAATACATCGTTCCGGAGCCATCCGCGTGCACGTCGTACAACGACAAGCCCAGCTCGGGGTGCTCGCGGAGATACAGATCCTCGGCAGCAAACTGGATCGGCGCGGCCATCATCGACTCGTGCGCCTTTCCGCGAGCACCGTGCCCCAGATGCTCGTTCGCGTAGGCCAGGTACGTATTCGTGGGGCCAAGGAACAACACTCGCGCTTCTTCGGCCTTGCGTGCCTTGACGTAGAACGGCACCTCCAACACTTCCTCGGCCTGGCTGATCCGGGCGGCGTAGATTCCGCTGGGCAACGAGTCCGGCAGCCGAAGGGCGAAGTCGTCCTCCCACTCCGCGTCGGTCAGGTCGTCCTGATGGAAATGAACCGCGCCCCACTCGGACGGCGCGTCCGCGAACCGGAGCGACTTGCCCGACCAGGCGTGCCCGGTGACAGCCCGAGCCGGCTGGTTGACCAGCCGCCCGTGGAACCCCCGAGGACCGATGTCGTCGAAGCGATCGGAGCTCATGCCGGCCGCGAAATCCCACCGTGCCACGGCCTCGGCCAGGTCGAGCTGACGTAGGGTTTCTTGCACCGACGCCCCGGCGAACCGAACATACTCAGTCAGACGAGGCGACTCGAGCCTCCCGTGGAACGACGCACGCGGCCGGCCCGATTCCCAGTCGGCGGCGAACAATACGCCCTGTGAGACGAGCGTGGACGCAGATCGCGGGGCCGCCGCGACGGAAGCCAGTTCGATACGGTCTCGATCCCATCGGCTCTGACCGCGCACCGCGATCCAGACATCGCCGGCCGGATCGTAGCCTGCGGCAACGTTCAGCCATTGCCGCGAAACGGCGGGAAGACGGCAAGTGGCCTGCGTTGCGCCACCATCGGGACAGGAAACAACGAAGCTGATCGAACCTCCGGCGATGGACAAGCGCCACGACGGATTCGCGTCCACCGGCAGTGCCGCCATGAGCGTGCCACCGTCCGGATGCGTCGGAAGGCACCAGAGGTCGACGCAAATCGCGCTCAAGGTCACCAGGCTCTCGAACATCGCGATTCCGTACGAGCCGGCATGGATCGGTTGCAGTCGGCCCGTAGAGACGGACGTGTTCATGCCTGGCACCGGCTCACGACGGACATGCCCGTGTGGACCGTGGCCTTGGTCGACACCGCCCAGCCGCACGAGATCCACCTCGTACGGCGTGGGCGCTGCGCTGACCTTGAAACCGACCGAGTCACCGGGAAACACACTCAAGTGCTGCGGATATCCGAGGAGCACAGCCGGAACCTCCTAACTCGATCGTCGGAAACCGCCGGACAGTGCGCCGTCGACCGCGACGGCGAGGATCAGGATGGTGCCCTGCACGATCAGCTTCACCTGCGCCTCGGCGCCGAGCAGGTCCAGACCGTTGGAGATGCTGCCGATCACCAATGCGCCCAGCAACGCAGCCCACACGGAGCCCCGACCGCCGAACAGGCTCGCTCCGCCGATCACCGCCGCCGCGACCGCCTCGAGCAGCAAGGTGCCACCACCGGACTGGCTCGAGACGCCCAACGTCCGCGAAGCCGCGACCAAACCAGCCACCGCGGCAAACCCGCCGGCGAGCGCGAACGTCGTGACCTTGACCCACCGGACGCGGATACCCGCCCGCCGCGCCGCCTCGGCATTGCCACCAATCGCGTAGAGATAGGTCCCGAAGGTCGTCTGCGTGGCCACGTAGGCCATCACACCTAGGCATCCGAGCAGAATGAGAACTGCGACCGGTACGCCGCGGTGAGCGTTGAGCAGCGCGACCACGACGAACGAACCAGCAAGACAGACGACCGTCGGAACCACCACGCGCCGCACTATCGAGGTCGCGTGCTGCTGTCGCCGATTGTGCCGAAAGGTCTGCATTGACAGCAGGGCGACGAGCGCAGTAGCCAGGAGCGCGATGACGTACCCCGTGCTCGCGACCAGGTACGTACCGGTGACGAGTTCAACGGCGGTGCCGGCCAGCGGAATCTGCCCGGTTCGAGGCAACAATTGGAGCAGAACGCCCTGCAGGATCAGCGATGATCCCAGCGTCACGATGAACGCGGGCGCCCGGAACCGGGTGACGATGATCCCCTGCGCGATGCCGACCGACACACCGGTCGCGATGCCGGCGGCGATGGCGATCGAGGCTGGCAAACCCAGCTGCACCAGTAGGCGGGCCATCACCGCCGAGGTGACGCCACCGAGAGCCGCGACCGAAAGGTCGATCTCCCCGACGAGCAACACCAGAACGAGTCCGAGCGCCAGGATGCCGGTCACCACGATCTGTACGGAGAGGTTCGACAGATTCCGTGCCGAGAGGAACGCGGGCACCTGGCTCGCGAAGAACAGCCAAATGAGGGCCAGCGTCGCGAGCACAGGGATCATCCGCCAGCGCCCGTTGAAGGCGTCGACGAGCTGCCCGACCCGGCTGCTGCTGACCCAGCGGTCCGCTCGGAGGTCACGACTCGGCCGCGCGAGAGTGTCAGCCTTCATGCTTTGGCTCATGACTCGACTCCCATTCCGGTGATCGCCGCGACACACTGCTCGCGGGTGTAGCCGTCCTTCGTGAACTCCGCGACCAGCGACCCCAGTCGCAGGACCAGTACGCGATCGGCGATCTGCTGTACGTCGGCCAGGTCGTGGGACACGAGGATCACGGCGCGGCCGGCGTCGCGGAGTCGCCTGATCAGGTTCAGGACTTGTTCCCGTTGCGCGACGCCGAGTGCGGCCGTCGGCTCATCGAGCAGCACGACACCCGGGTCCCAGAGCACCGAGCGGCAGATCGCAACCGACTGTCGCTGGCCACCGGACAGCCCACCGACCGGGATGCTGATGTCACGCAGAGTCGTGACACCGAGATCTGCCAGCACCTTCCGCGTCCGGTGCTCCATGTCGGCACGGCGCAAGCGGCCTCCCAGCAACCGCCTTCCGCGCAGTTCCCTGCCGAGGAAGAGGTTCTGCACGGTGTCGAGGTTGTCGCACAGCGCGAGGTCCTGGTAGACGGTCTGGATACCAACCGACGCGGCGTCTTGCGGGCTTGCGATCGACACCTCCTGGCCGTCGCGGTAGAAGACACCGGAGTCCGGTGACACGATGCCGGAGATGGTCTTCACGAGCGTGGACTTGCCGGCGCCGTTGTCTCCGACCAAAGCCACCACTTCACCTGGGCAGACCGATAGGGAGACACCGGCCAGAGCGGTCACCCCGCCATAGTGCTTGGACACCTGGCGCAGTTCCAGCGCAGGCACTTCCTCGCGGATCGAGAGTGCTTCAGCAGTCACGATGTCACCCCTTGCAGAAGGACGTCGCAACAGCAGGTCCGCCCGAGCAGAGCTCCTTCCTACTGAGGATGCCGGGATCGATCAGGGTCTGCTGGATGTTGTCCGGCGTGATCAGGACGTTCGGCAGAAACGCGGTCGGAACGTCCTTTTTCTTGTTGTTGTAGGTGCCGTTGACCAGCGCACTGTCCGGCTTCTTGCCGGTGAGCTCGGCGACGAGGATCTCGATCGCGGCGTTGCCCATCTTGTCGTACGGCGGGCGCATGTCGGTGCTGATGTTCCCGGCCAGCAGTTGCTGGATCGTGCCTGCCTCGGCGTCGTACCCGCCGAAGACCTTGACCTTGCCCGCAAGGCCGTCGTTCGCCAGTGCCGCGATCACGCCGTTCGCCGTGCTGTCGTTGGTCACCAGTACCGCGTCGACCTTGTCCCCGACGCGCGTCAGGCATTGCTCCATCGCACGGCGGGCGTTGCTGGTGTCGTAGCCGATGCTGTCCGCCTCGCAGACAACGTTGATGTCACCGGCATCGACGTACTGCTTCAGCACTTTGTCGTGGCCCTTCGCCTGCTCGGAGTAGAAGAAGAAGGCTGGGTCGCCGTAGATCTTGGCGAGCCGGATCTTCTGTTGCCTCGGTTTCATCGTGGTCACCAGCGCCTTGGCCGACTCCGCACCGATCTGCTCGAACGGAACGGTGACGTAGTAGTCCGGATCGCTGTTGTTCGCCTCGTGTGCGTACGCGACGATCGGGATGCCGGCGTCATGTGCCTTCGCCGTGATGGCGGCCGTCTGGTCCGGATCGGCCGCGGTCATGATGATGGCCTTCGCGCCGCCCGTGATCGCGGCCTCGGCCTGCTGGACCTGCTTGGTTGCGTCGTCCTGCGCGTTGTAGAGCTTGATGTCCATTCCCGGGGCGAGACTGCCCAGGGACTTCTTCATCGCGGGAAGGTCGAACTGGGACCACCGGACCACGGTCTGGTTCGGCGCCAGGAACGCGATCGTCCCACTGAGCTGCTTCGCGTCGGACTCGACCTTGACAGGTTCGGAGGTCTGAGTCGTGCACGCCGCGGCGAGCAAGGCTGCCACGCCGATGGCCGCGACAAGTCGTGTCTCTTTCATGCCTACTCCTAGCTGGTTGTGGTCAACGGGGCCGGCGACGTTGAGTGCTGGACGATGAAGCTGCCGATCTGCTCGGCGACGTGCGCGTGGGACAGGTCGTTGACGATGTCGTGGAAGCCCGCGACCGAAACGACCGTTGCATTGGGCAATCGGCTCGCCCACGCCCGGGCGGTCGACGCCGGCGCGAAGACATCTCGATCGCCGTTGACGAACAGCACCGGTACGCCGATCTGTTCCCAGCCCGCGCGGAGCTCGGCACTGCAGACGCCGATGGCCCGCCACAAGGGGCCTTCGGCCGGAGCCGTGTCGAACCCGAGGGGGTCGGTCGCGAGCGCGTCCAGATAGAACTGGTCCTGGGACATGATCGCCTCGTCTGGAACGTTCGCCGGCAGACCGTCGAGTGGCGCGCCGGTAAGAACAAGCCCCGCCGTCTTTCGACCACGTACCGCAAGCAGTCCGGCGACGATCCCGCCCAATGAGTGGCCGACGACAAAAACCGGCCGGCTGGGATCGTCCGCCTCGATGCGGTCGAGGAGAAGCGCTGCGTTGTCTGCCAAGGCGTCCACCGTCTGGAACAGGCCGCGTTCCCCCGCCGAGAGTCCGTGACCCAGGTGGTCGAGCCCCCAGACATTCATGCCGCGGTTGCTCAAGGCAAAGGCCAGGCGGTGGTAATGGCCGCTGTGCTCCCCGAATCCGTGCAGGAGGAGAACGGATGCGACGGCGGGCGCAGCCGCCCAATGACGGAAGTACACGGCGTCGGTGTCGTCTAGATACGGCATCTCACCCTCCCACGGTCGCATCCGCCGCAGCGAGGTTCTGCAGCCAGATCGGCGACGTGAGCCACTCGAGCGGGATGGCGGGGCTCGGGTAGCCGGCGACCAGTACGACGCTCCCGTGGACCGCGTAGTCACCGGTCTGGACGAAGACCTTGACCCGGTCACGCAGCTCGTAGAAGTCGGGAAGGTAGCGCAGCTCGTGGACCGCGTCCGCGCCGAGGAGATCGTCGACGAGCGCGCGCCCCTCCGGGTTGGCCCGAGCCATGTCCTCGGTGACGATCGCCGCCTCGAAGTCACCCGTGGCACACAGGACCGGGAGCAGGTCGGCGACCGACGGGACGCCGGTGACGACGCCGACATCGATGATTTGCACATCGTCGGCGAGAGGTACCAAACTCTTCGCGTGGGTCCCGGACCCAGCATCGGCGACGAACACCATCTCGCCGTGTCGCAGCGTCGCACACACCGCGGCGAGCTCGGGATGAAGTAGACGTCTTTTCACATCGGCTCCTGGTGACAGGGCTCACATTTGGTCGACAATCGACGATAAGTCCCTGTCTGTCAGGACCGGAAGGCCGGAATGTGCGATACCAGCCACCACCTCACTCGATACCTTGCAGGGAGCGAGTCGTCGAGCGACAGGAGCGGTCATGGAGCTGTCCCGGATGAACCTCAACCTGCTGGTTCCGCTCGCGACGCTGCTGCAGACGCGCAACGTCACCAGGGCCGGCGAGCAGCTCAACCTCAGTCAGTCGTCGATGAGCGCCATCCTGGCCAGGCTGCGTACGGCGTTCGACGACCCGCTCCTGGTCAAGACCGGGCGGGAGATGACGCTGACGCCATACGCGGAGTCGCTGATCGAACCGGTACAGCAGATCCTGACCGACATCGAGCGCGTGGTCACCCACCGGCCCGGATTCGACCCGTCCATCGACGGCCGGACCTTCACCGTCGTGGCCAGCGACTATTCGACACTCTTCCTGCTCCGGCCGTTGCTTGAGCAGCTCGAAGCAGAAGCCCCGAATGTGACGCTGGAGGTGCATCCGCTCCTGGACGACTACGCCGATCGGATCAAGCACGACGACGCCGATCTGCTGGTGGTGTCGGAGCAGCTTGCTGCCGAGTTCCTGCCTGAGTATCCGCGGCGGACCATGTTCAGGGACCGCTTCGTGGTCGCGGCCTGGAAGGGAAACGAGGCTCTGACCGACGACACGACCTTGGAGGACTTTGCGCTGATGCGGTTCGCGCAGTACGTCACCGGTCAGCGCCTCAACCTCGCGGACAAGGCATTGGACGACCTGGGCGTCGTCCGTCAGGTGGAGGTCCGCACAGCCAGCCAGCTGCTCGTGCCGTTCTTGCTCACCCGCACACCCCTGGTGGCGCTGATCCCCGAACGTCTCGCTCGCGCGACGCGGGAGCCGGCCGAACTCCGCTACATCGATCCCCCGGTCCCGCTCCCCGTGATCAGCGATGCCTGTCTGTGGCATCCGCGGCGGACCGGGGATCCGGGCCACCAGTGGTTCATCCGGCGCCTGAGCGATCTGGCGTCGTCACTGTGACGACTACATTGAGAAGGAATGGGAATCGAGCAAGGTATGACTGAGGACGACGCCAACGTGGAGCGCGAGCCGAGCGAGATCACATACTCCGAGCAGTTCTATCCGGCGCGCCCGAAAGCCCTGCGCCCGCGGGCCCGGCTGCGCTCGCAGGGCAGCCCGACGCACGCGGAGGAACTGACCGGCGATCCGGTCGGGACGAACCCCTTCTACGTAGCCTGGCTGCAACGCGAGTCGATGCTGCAGGACGCGATCACGATCGCCGCGCAACTCTCGGGCCAGGGCAGCATGTGGCAGAACCCCTATGCCAATCCCGATCCGATCATGGCCATCGAGACGGCGCCCGTCTGGTTCACCGCCTATCCCCTGTCCCTTGTGACCAAGAACGGCCGGTCCTTCCTGGGTACGCTCGCCGATCCCGGCTTGTGGAGCGTGTTCGAGCAGATCGGCATCCGCGCGATTCACACCGGCCCGGTGAAGCGCGCGGGCGGTCTCCGCGGCTGGGAACCCACCCCGAGCGTCGACGGGCACTTCGACCGGATCAGTACCCAGATCGACAGCATCTTCGGTACCGAAGACGACTTCCGGAGCATGTGCGAGATCGCAGGCGAACACGGCGGCACGATCATCGACGACATCGTGCCAGGTCACACCGGGAAGGGACCGGACTTCCGGCTCGCCGAGATGAACGTCGGCGACTACCCCGGCATTTATCACATGGTGGAGATCCCGGAAGAGGACTGGTACCTGCTGCCCGATGTGCCCGAAGGACGTGACTCGGTCAACCTGACCGCCGAGGCGGAGGACGCCCTGACCAAAGCCGGCCACATCATCGGGCAGCTCCAACGGGTGATCTTCCACGATCCTGGAGTCAAGGACACCAACTGGAGCACCACCCGGGCGGTAGTCGGTCCGGACGGTGTATCCCGGCGCTGGGTATATCTGCACTATTTCAAGGAGGGACAGCCGTCCATCAACTGGCTCGACCCTTCGTTCGCCGGGATGCGCCTCGTGATCGGCGACGCCCTGCACACCCTGGGCGACCTGGGCTCCGGTGCCCTTCGTCTGGACGCGAACGGCTTTCTCGGCGTCGAGAAGAGTGCGGAGGGCCTGCCTGCCTGGTCAGAGGGGCACCCGCTGTCCGAAGCCGCGAACCACCTGATCGCAAGCATGGTGCGCAAGGTCGGCGGATTCACGTTCCAAGAGCTGAACCTCACCATCGACGACATCCGCATCACCTCCGAAGCCGGCGCTGACCTCTCGTACGACTTCATCAACCGACCGGCCTACCATCACGCGCTCGCCACGCAGGACACGGAGTTCCTCCGGCTGACGCTGAACGCTTCACTCAAGCAGGGCGTCGCGCCCCTCAAGTTGGTCCACGCCCTGCAGAACCATGACGAACTGACGTATGAGCTCGTCCATTTCGCCACGCTCCACAAGGAAGAGGTGTTCGCGTATCAGGGCGAGCCGATCGAGGGTGGGGCACTCGCAGAGAAGATCCGGGCCGATCTCGTCGCGACGCTCACCGGCCCGTCGGCGCCGTACAACGCGATCTTCACCACCAACGGCATCGCATCGACCACGGCGAGCGTGATCGCAGCATCGCTCGGGATCAGCGACTACGCGCAGATCGACGACGAGGCGGTACAAAAGATCAAGAAAGCCCACCTCCTGCTGGCGATGTTCAACGCTCTGCAGCCGGGCGTCTTCGCGCTGTCAGGCTGGGATCTGTGCGGAATGCTCACGCTGGACAGGGCCGAGGTCGCCGAGCTGATCGCCGGCGGGGACACGCGCTGGATTCATCGAGCCGCCTACGACCTGATGGGGTACGAGGGCGACACGACCTTCCAGGGCATGGCGCGCGGACGCAGCTTGTACGGCACGCTGCCGCAGCAGTTGGCCGACCCAGACTCGTTCACCTCCGGCCTGCGGCGAATCCTGCAGATCCGGGAGGCCTGCCACCTTCCGACGGCCAACCAGATCGACGTACCGCCGGTGTCCCACAAGGGGATGCTGGTGATGGTCCACGAGATTCCTGATCGGGCGACGCAACAGGTGACTGTGCTCAACTTCGCCCAGGAGGAGGTGACCGGGACCATCCAGTCGGAGCACCTCGTTCCTGGTTCCACGATAACGAACATGTTCGACGCCGAGCCGCTGGGCGAGGTCGACGACCTCCAGAGCTTCAGCGTGACGCTCGGCCCGCACGACGGGCTCTCGTTGCGGCTCACACTACCCAAGGAATGAAGGACGTCTGCCGGCGTCGCCCTAGGCCCTGTTTCATAAGTCTGCGGTGGCTTGGAGCCATTGGTTGATGGTGGCGATGCGGACGGTGGCTTGGTAGCGGACGGCGAGTTTGTCGTATCGGGTTGCCACGGCCCGGTTTTGCTTGAGCTGGTTGATGCCGCACTCGACGGCGTGACGTTGCTTGTAGTGCTCGGTGTCGAAGGCCGGTGGGCGGCCGCCGGCGGAGCCCTTGTTGGCCCGGTTGGCGGCCTGGTCGGCTTTGACGGGAATGGTGGTCTTGATGCCGCGCCGGCGCAGCCAGGCGCGGTTGCCGGCCGAGCTGTAGGCCTTATCGGCCAGCACGGCGTCCGGGCGGGTCCGTGGCCGGCCCGGACCCAGCCGTGGCACCGCGATGGCGTCAAGCACGGTGGTGAACTGTGGGCTGTCACCGCGCTGCCCGGCGGTGATCACCACCGACAAGACCTTGCGGCCCTGCTCGCAGGCCAGGTGGGTCTTGGTGGTCCATCCGCCCCGGGAACGACCAAGCGCGTGATCGGCCGGCTCGTCCTCGAGGCCACCGGGTGGTTCGGCCTGCAGATCACCGTCGCGGCGGGCACCCGCAGCGTGCTGGTGGGCCCGGGCGATGGTGGAATCCACGCTGACATCCCACACGATCGCCCCGGCGGCATCGGCGAACGCCTGCAACATCTTCACGATGAACGCCCACACCCCCGCACGCTGCCAGCGCCGGAACAGCCCGTAGATCGTCTGCCAGCACCCATAACGTTCGGGCACATCCCGCCACGGCGTGCCCGTCCGGGTCCGCCACCGGATGCCATCGACCAACTGCCGTTTCGTCCACTTCGGCGGGCGGCCCGCCTTCTTACCGCGAGGCAGCAACGGAACCAACCGGGTCCACTGCCCGTCGGTCAGATCCGCCCGCCCCGCCACCGATACGCTGGCCACGAGGTCTCCGGTATTCAGGTTCTGCTTGGTCGCTGAACCATCTACCGGAGACCTCGCCACATCCAGCACACCAACACGCCACCCAACCGACCCAACAGCCCACCCAGCCCCAGGTCCGAACCCACTTATGAAACAGGCCCTAGGTCCGACGCCGGCAGACGCCGATTCACTGCTGGAGCTCGCTCGAGTGGTCGACCCCAGAGATCTTGCCGCGCCGCGACGCCGGGATCAGCAGGTAGAGCACCCAGCCGACGGCGATGGCACCGACCATGCCCAGACCGACGTTCTTCCAGTCGGACCAGACCAGCAGGACGCACAGCAGGACGGACCACAGCACGGCGCCGGCAAAAACCGGAATCGACGCGGGGCCCAGCCGCCATGGGTGCGTCGGCAACTGCTTCCTGACTACCGCCCGCAGACCCGCCGTGACCACCACGCCGTACGCCAGCGCCCAGGCCAACGCCGTCAGAGCGGCCAGTACCGACAGGGCTGATGACCAGAAGACGAACACGATCGACAGGGCCGCGCAGACGAAAGTGGCGTTGACCGGGATCCGGTTACTGCTCACCTTCCGCAGCCATGTTGCCGCTGGCAACTGGCCGTCGCGTGCCTGGGACCACACGACCCGCACACCGGTCAGCTGGAGCATGGCCATCGTCGCCAGTAGCGCGACGATCGCGATGACCTCGAAGAGGCTGGTGACCGTACGTCCGACGGCGGAGTCGAGAATGTCCTTCATCGGTGTCTCGCTGGTCATGATCCTGTCAACATCGGGGATCGCCCGGATGGCCAAGAACATGAAGACCAGCCCAACGACATATGCCAGCGTGTTGGCCAGGAACGTACCCATCGGGGCAGTCTTGGCCGCGTTCTTGGTTTCTTCGGCTGCGTTGCCGGTGGCATCAAAACTCGAGATCAGGTACGCGGGCAGGATCATGGCGAAAAGGAGTGGCTGAACCCACCCACCGGTCGTCGTACCGCCGGTGTTGCTCAGGATCGACAGCGGCTGGGTGTCGTGCTTGACGACCAGCAAAGCACCGATGATCAGCACCGCACCGACGATCTCCGCGACAACGCCGACGTTGTTCAGCAACGCTGCCGCCTTCACCCCAGCCAGGTTCACGATCGTGACGAACACAACCAGCGCCAGAGCGAACAGCGATGTCTGGAAGCCGCTAAGGTCCCCGAAACCGAACCAGTTGGCGAGGAACGGCACCAGACTCACCGCCACGGCGGCGGTCGCCACCGTGTGAGCGATCACCAACCACCAGCCGCTCTGCCATGCCAACCAGCGGATCCGCGTGATCCTGGTGATGATCTGGTAAACACCGCCCGAGAGCGGGTAGGCCGACACCAGTTCACCGACAGCCAGGCCGACCAGGAACACCTGCGCGGCGCCACCGATCGCGTACGACCAGAACGAGGCCGGCCCGAAGAAGCCCAGGCCGACGATCAAGGTCGTGAAGAGCGCCGAGGCGATGGCGATGGAGCTGAACTGCACGCCGAAGCTGGAGAACAGGCCGAGTGCCCGATTCAGCTCCTGCTTGTAACCGAGCTTGCGGAGCAGCTCGATGTCCTCGTCGATGCCGGGGTCCCACGTCGGCTCGGCCGCGCTCGCGGAACGCTTGGCGTCCGCATCCGTCGGGACAGCGGATTCGTCACTGTTCATGTCTGCTCCCTCACGAAGCGTGGCTGGAACCCAGCCAACCCGCAGTCGTCTCGCCGAGCCGGGCAGCCCCCGCGGCGCCGGTCGGCGCCCGCATCAACTCGGTCCATTTTGTCGATTGTCGACGATCGTGACACCAACATCACGAGTGCGCAAGGGCTCAGTCAGACGAGTTTGAGCGTTCGCTGAGATGGCTCCATGACGTCACAAGGAGTGCAGATCAGCACGAGATCGCAGCGGGCGCGCGGCACGCAGACCCCGCACCGACCGTCAGCCAACCGCCGCTGCCTCGTCCCGCCGTGGCGCGATGGCGGCCAGGCCCAGTACGTCGACCAGCCGGTCTCAGAGCCGGCCGCGACCTCCACTGCCGACGCCCGGGCCTGGGCCCTTGAGCACCTCGACCAGCCGCTCACGCTCAACGACCTCGCGGCCCGTCAGGCGATGAGCGTCCGCACGTTCACCCGCCGCTTTCGCGAGGAGGTTGGAGTCACCTCCGGTCAGTGGCTGATCCAACAGCGTGTCGACCGCGCCCGTCACCTGCTCGAGAACAGCGACCTCACCGTCGACGAAGTGGCCAGCTGCTGCGGCTTCGGCACTGCCGCCTCGATGCGCCAACACCTGCGTGCCGCCCTGGGCGTGTCGCCGTCCAGCTATCGCCGCACGTTCCGGTCGTGAATCGACCCATCCATGTGCCCCGTCGTCCCCGCGAACCGCGCAGCCCGCGGAACACAGGAAAGGCCCACGCGCATGGTCGGGGAGACCAGTCCTACATGAGCAGTACTTGGTGTCCAGACGATCGGCGCGGGTCGGGGTGCGGAGTCACGACGAGGACAGCGTCGCTCGTTCGATCCCGATGGAGGTGTCAGGGCCGTGGCCGGTATGCAGGAGAGTGCTGTTCGGGAGCGTGAGCAGTCTGGTGCGGATGGAGTTCAGGAGTAGCTCGGCGTCGCTGTAGGAGCGTCCAGTGGCGCCGGGGCCGCCCTGGAACAGGGTGTCGCCGGTGAATAAGCAGCCCAACTCCGGTGCGTGGAAGCAGACGGCGCCGGGTGCGTGGCCGGGCGTGTGCAGGGCGACCAGGGTGGTGCCGCCGACAGAGATCTCCTGGCCGTCGGTCAGGTCCGCGTCCCAGAGTTCGTCGGTGTGGGTGAGTTCCCACAGCGGGCGGTCGGCAGGATGCAGCAGGATCGGTGCCCGGACCTTCTCGCGCAGCGCGGGTGCCACTCGGACGTGGTCGTCGTGGGCGTGCGTACACAGGATCGCCCTCACACTTCTGTCCCCCACCACCGCCAAGATCGCGTCGACGTCGTGTGGGGCATCGATGACCACGCACTCGGTGTCGTCACCGACGACCCAGATGTTGTTCTCGACGTCGAAGGTCTCCCCGTCCAGGCTGAAGGTCCCCGCGACGACAGCGTGATTCACCCGCGTGGTCACAGGATCACCACCGAGCGAAGTACGTCGCCATGGTGCATCTTCTCGAACGCCGCCTCGACGTCGCCAAGCCCGATCTCCTCGGAGACGAACGCGTCCAGGTCCAGGCGTCCCCGGCGGTACAGGTCCACGAGGGTCGGGAAGTCCCGGTTCGGCAGGCAGTCGCCGTACCAGCTGGACTTCAGCGCTCCACCCCGGCCGAACACATCGATCAACGGCAGGTTCGGCATCGTCATGTCCGGGGTTGGGACGCCAACCAGGACGAGCACACCGGCCAGGTCGCGGGCGTAGAAGCCCTGTTTCCACGTCTCCGGACGACCCACCGCCTCGATGACCACGTCCGCGCCCTCTGCTCCGTCGTACGTTGCGGCGCAGATCCGCTTGATCTCGGCAACCGGATCGTTGACGGAAGAGTCGACCACGTGAGTGGCGCCGAGCCCGCGGGCCGCCTCGAGCTTCTTGGCGTCGATGTCGACCGCGATGATCGGGGCGGCACCGGCCAAAGCCGCACCGGCCACCGCGGCGACGCCGACACCGCCGCAGCCGATGACGGCCACCGACCTGCCGCGAGTCGCCCCGCCGGTGTTGATCGCCGCGCCGAGGCCGGCCATGACCCCACAACCAAGCAATCCAACCGCCGCCGGCCGCGCCGCAGGATCCACCTTCGTGCACTGACCGGCCGCGACGAGTGTCTTCTCTGCGAACGCACCGATCCCGAGGGCCGGCGAGAGCTCGGTTCCGTCGTCGAGGGTCATCTTCTGCGTCGCGTTGTGAGTGATGAAGCAATACTGCAGCTCGCCGCGCTTACAGGCCCGGCAGTCCCCACAAACTGCCCGCCAGTTCAGCACAACGAAATCGCCAGGAGCCACGCCGGTGACGTCGCCACCGACCGCTTCAACTATGCCTGCCGCCTCATGACCGAGCAGGAACGGGAACTCGTCGTTGATCCCGCCTTCCCGGTAGTGCAGATCGGTGTGGCAGACGCCGCAGGCCTGTACCTTGACGAGCGCCTCGGCGGGTCCAGGGTCGGGTACGTTGATCGTCTCGATGCTGACCGGCGCACCCTTCGTACGGGCGACGACGCCTCGAACCTGTTGCATCGCTTCCTCTTCCATCGTTGGCGGGAGATGCCTTCAGTTGGCGACAGCAGTCAATCCCCTGCCGGCGGGCCTCGAGCAGTGCCTGGTGGTGAATCAGCAGAGCGGCCAATGCGTTCGACTGAAATGCCCCGATTGCTGATCAAATTCGGAGAGCGACCGAGAGAGATGCCGCCGGCAGTGCGTTCTCAACCTTCGTTGGAACTCACTGCCGGCGCGACATGCTTTGCTCAGCTGGTCGCGGAGGTCCACTGGTCCACAACCGACTGATTGTCCTGGATCCAGGCCTTGACAGCATCCTGCTCGTGGCCCTGTCCAGCTTCGCTGATCTTGAGCTCCAGGCTCTGCAACTGATCGGCGGTCATCTTGAACTTGCGCAGTTGGGCCACGACCTTGGGATCGTCGGACTCGAACTTCTTGCTGCTGAGGAGGGAGAGGCTGCCTTCACCGCCGAAGACACCCTTCGGATCCTTCAGGATGATCACCGGGTACTTGCTGAGAGCCCAATGCGGCTGCCAGAGGGTGACCGCCACGGGCTTGTTGTCCTTCATTGCCTTGTCGAGAGTGGCGAGCATGGCAGGGGTGCTGCCATCGATGATCTTCAGCTTTTGCAGCCCGTACGCGGTCACGGCCTTCTTGTGCAGGTCGCTCATCAGGCCGGAGCCGGATTCGATCCCTACGATCTGATTCCCCACCTCGGATGCCTTGCCCGCCAGTTGGTCCATCGAGGTGATGCCGAGGGACTTCGGGACGGCGACCGCCTGAGAGACGCCCCCGTACCAGGAGCTCAGCTCCGTGAACTTGTCCTTGAACTGGTTCCAATAGTCGGATTGGTAGGTCTGTGACAAGGCGGGGGAGAAATCGATCTGGTTGTTGGCCACTCCCGCGTAAACCGGAGCAACGTCGAGGGTGTCGACAGTGACCTTGTAGCCCTGCTTCTCCAGCAGTTCCTTCCACAGGTAGCCGGAGGCAATCGACTCATCGAAGGCGACGACACCGATAGTGACCTGCTTGTCACCTCCGTCGCCGCCGTTGCCGCCACTTGCGCTTTGGGTATTACCACTGCAAGCGGCGAGTGAAAGAGCCAGAGCGGTGACAGCACCAGCCGCCGTTAGCATCTTGCGGATCATCTTGGTCTCCTTGTAGTGCGGGACAGGCTATGTGTGGCGAACTGGGCGGCATTGTTGATATTTCGCAAGCCTCTGACCTGGTGTGCCAGTCAGGCTGTCTTGCTCAGAACCGGGGCCGTTGCGATCTCAGGCTCGCTGACCGCAGCGGCCTCACGTGGTTTGTTCGGCTGTTTCCGGGCACGTGGGAACGCGCCGGTGACCCGATCGAGGTACATGGCCAGGAAGACCACTGCGATGCCGCCTTCGAATCCAGTCCCTATGTCGAGGCGGCTGATGCCCGTCACGACGGTGGAACCAAGGCCGCCAGCACCGACGAGTCCCGCGATCACCACCATGGACAGCGACATCATGATCACTTGGTTCACACCGGTCATGATGGAGGGGATGGCCAACGGGAGCTGGACCTGACGAAGCGCCTGCATTGGGCCTGCGCCGAACGCGGCCGATGCTTCCACCATCTCCGGATCGACCTGGCGGATGCCGAGCTCGGTCAGCCGCACGGCCGGCGGAATCGCGAAGATGAAGGTCGCGACCACCGCCGGTACGACACCGATTCCGAAGAAGAAGACCGCCGGGATCAGGTACACGAAGGCCGGCAAGGTCTGCATCGCGTCGAGCGCCGGCCGCAGAATCGAGCTGGCATGCCGATTCTTCGCCGCGAGGACACCTCCTGGGATGCCCACGGCAATGGCAAGCAGCGACGCGACGAGGACGATGGCCAGACTCTGCATCGACTCGTCCCACAGGCCCATGCTCTGAAGAAGCAGCATCCCGGCGAGGGAGAAGACGGCCAGGCCGACCCCTCGTTCCCACCATGCCAGGGCGACCGCAAGAGCTGTGATAACCAGGGGGTGTGGCGCTGTCAGCGCAGCCAGAACGATGTCGATCAACCACAGCATCACATGGGAGATCGCGTCGAATATCGGCGTGAAGTACTCGCGCAGCCAGTTGACCACGGATTCGGCCCAGCTGCCGACGGGGATGTCAGGCATGGCTCGTGCTCCCTTCATGTGCCAGAGCCTTGAGTAGCGCGGCACGCGGAATGACCCCGATCAGTCGTCGCGACTTGTCGACGACTCCCAGCGGGACGCTGCAGGTGCCGACCAGCGGCATCAGGTCCATGAGCCGCGTGCCTTCCTCGACCGTCTTGAACTCCGTGAGATCCAGTCCCTGCAAGGACGTGACGCCCGACTTGGTGGCGGTGGCGAGACGTTCGACGGAGATCGCACCCACCAACGTGCCATCGCCGGTCACGACGTACGCGCCGTGCGCCTCGGCGTTCGCGACCTTCTCCAGCGCGTCGGCGGGATGATGGTCGGGACCGACGGTGATGAGTGGTTCCTGCATCACGGTCTCGGCGGTGACCACCCGCGAGCGATCCACGTCCGACACGAAATCGGCGACGTAGTCGTCGGCAGGGCACGACAGGATCTCTGATCCGGTACCGACCTGGATGACCTTTCCGTCCCGCATCACCATGATCCGGTCACCGAGGCGCATCGCCTCGTTCAGGTCATGGGTGACGAACACGATCGTCTTGCGCAACTGCTCCTGCAGTTCGAGGAGCAGATCCTGCATGTCGCGGCGGATGAGTGGGTCCAAGGCGCTGTACGGCTCGTCCATGAGGAGGACCTCGGCATCGGTCGCGAGAGCCCGCGCGAGGCCGACGCGTTGCCGCATGCCGCCGGAAAGGGAGGAAGGAAGCACATGCGACCAGTCGCCGAGACCGACCCGTTCCAGAGCCGCGGTGGCGCGAGCCGTGCGCTCCTTGACGTCGACACCGCGGACCTGCAGCCCGTAGGCGGCGTTCTCGAGCACGGTGCGATGCGGAAAGATCGCGAAGTGCTGGAACACCATGTTGATGGTGCTGTTCCGGATCCGGCGCAGGTCACGTGGCGCAGCCGAAACGAGATCGGTGCCGTCGACCTCTACCGCGCCGGACGTCGGCTCGACCAGCCGATTCAGCATCCGCAGCACGGTCGACTTCCCCGATCCGGACAGGCCCATGATGACGAACAATTCGCCACGCTTGACGTCGAAGGACACTTGGTCCGCCGCCGGACGCCGCTCGTCCGCGGAGGCGGCCCTGCGCAGCCAGCGTTTGGCCTTCTTCTCACCAGGTGGGATGTAGATCTTGGTCAGCTCGCGCACCGAGATCATCGGAGGCTCCGACGCTCGGGCTTCAGCAGGTTCGGCGGCCCCAGTACCGTCGGACCTGCTGCTACGGGTGGTGCTGTCTTGTCCGGTGTTGCCGCGTTCCATGGGGACCTCGCAGGATTCCGGTGTTCAGGTTCCGGTGCTCAAATCGGCTGGCAAAGACGCTGGGCGTCGTAGATGGCTGCGTGAATGTTGCGACTGGTAACGGCGTCACCAATGCGGAAGAGCTGGAACTCTCCGTCGGGATTCGTCTGCACGGTCTGCGGCTGCAGAGTGATGAGTGCCTGCTGGTCGACTTCGCCGCGGTTCGACGAGTCCGGTAGGAGATCGAAGTACAGCTCGTCGACTGGGCTGGTGCCGGCCTCCACGATGACGTGGTCGACCACGCGCTCGGACTCGAGATCGGCGTACTCGCTCCACAATGTCGCGACCAGCCGGCCTGTCTCGCCGCGCCGTACCGAGCGGAGGTAGAGAGCCGGAGTAAGGCGCACATCGTGCTGGGCGAAGGCCCGCATGTACGGGTCGATGTTCATCGCCCCGACATCGGGACCGATGCTGCGTTCGGGCGTGACCACCTCGACGCGGGCGCCGAGAGTGGCGGCGTACTCGGCGGCATCGAGTGCGGCATGCGCTCCATTGCCGTCGAACACCAAGACATCACCGCTGAGGCGTACATCGCCGGCCATCACGTCCCAGGTGTCCTTGACGAGGTTCTCTCCCAGCCCCAGCAGTCCGCGACGTGGGAGGCCACCGGTCGCAACGATGACGAGGTCCGGCTCCTCGGCCAGCACGTCCGCACGCTCGGCAAAGACGCCCAGACGCAGATCCACCTTGTGATGATGCAGCTCTGCCAAACGCCAATCCACGATGCCCATCAGGTCTCGACGACGGACAGACTTGCTGGCCAGCAGGATCTGCCCCCCGGCCTGGTCGTTGGCTTCGAGGACCACCACCTCATGCCCGGCAGCACCCAGTACTCTCGCCGCCTCCAGCCCTGCGGGACCGGCCCCGACAACGACCGCGCGGCGATGACGCCCTACCGCGGGCGCGATCTCGTGCAACATCCGACGCTCACGACCGGTCGCTGCGTTGTGAATGCACTTCGCGCTGCCGTCTTCGTAGATGGCGTCCAAGCAATAACTGGCGCCAACGCAGGGCCGAATGCGATCTTCCTCGCCGGCAGCGATCTTGCGGACCAGATACGGATCGGCGAGTTGCGCCCGCGTCATGCCGACCAGGTCAAGCAACCCTTCGCGGATCGCGTACCGGGCGGTGGCGACATCGCCGATGCGACCGGCATGCATCACCGGAAGCCCGACCTCACGCTTCACGCGGGCGGCGAAGTCGAGGAACGGTGCCGACGGCTGGCCCATAGACGGGATGACCTTGGCCATCTCGTGGTCGGTGAAGATCGAACCCTTCACCACGCTGTAGAAGTCCAGACCCTCAGCTGCCAGCCGTCGCGCCGCTTCGAGACCTTCATCAGCCTGAAGACCACTTTCGCACGCCTCGTCCATGCTCATCTTCATCCCGACGATGAAGTCCGGGCCGACTGCCGCCCTGACCGCCCGGACGATCCGCCGGGGGAACTCCAGGCGGTTCTCCAGCGACCCGCCGAGCTCGTCGTCGCGATGGTTCGTGAACGGCGACAGGAAGCTGTCGACCAGATGCCCCGTTGCCATGTACAACTCGATGCCGTCGAGGCCCGCCTCCTGACAGCGCTGCGCCGCCGCTGCGAAGTCGCGCACGACCCGGTCGAGATCCCATCGCTCGGCCGCCTTGGGAATGGTGCGATGCGCGGGCTCACGGACCAGCGATGCCGAGATCGCCGGCAGCCAGTCGCCGGTGTAGTTCGTCGTACGGCGACCCAGATGGGTCAGCTGCATCATGGTTGCCGCGCCGTGGGCGTGGACCTCGTCGGCAAGACGCCGTAGCCACGGAGTGATCTCGTCCTTGTAGACCGTCAAGTTGCCGAAGACCGCCGCGCTGTCGCGTGAGACGACGGCCGATCCGCCGAACATCGTCAGGCCGACACCACCCTTGGCCTTCTCGGCGTGATACGCGATGTAGCGGTCGGTCGGCAGTCCGTCTTCGCCGTAGGCCGGCTCGTGCGAGGTGCTGACGACCCGATTCCGCAGCGTCAAGTGCTTCAGCGTGAAGGGCTGAAGCAGCGGGTCATGCGTCTGGAGGCTCAAGGAAATCTCCTACTGACCTGGACCTTCCGGGGTGCAGACTGTAAAACAATCTGCAGGCAGCTTGTGACGCGCCACGGGACTTGTCAAGGGTTCGGCAACTTCTGTGACCAGCGGTAGATCCGCACCGTGACAACGCTTCGCACGAGCACCGCGACCACCTGAGAGGACGGCGAATGCACACCAGCAGGAGCATGCGGCCCCACGAGTTCAAGGTCACTGCAGACGGGAAGCCGGGCACCCTCGACGACGTACTGCCGGGGTTGACGACCGCCGATCGGCTCGCGATCGTCACCCACACGCCCGGCGGGTCGTTGGCAGCCGCGCCGCTGCTCCTGGCAGCAGTTGGCAGGTACTACGAACTGCTGCGTACGGAGCGTGACGAGTTCTACCGATATCCCGGGTACTTCGTCGTTCACGTCGGCGAACTGCGGGCTTACCACGGCTGGCTCGACGTGTGGGCAGAGCACAAGGAGGTCGTGGTCGACGCGAACGCCGAGGCAGTGCTCGATGCGTTGCACGACCGTGGAATCACCCGCGTTCTCCTGGAAGACGTCGAGCCGGCCCGCGGTGAGCTGATGCGAGAGACAGCGAACTGGTTCATCGAAGACATCCAAGACGTCCTGAGTTTCACTCCAGGCCACAGCGAGGGCGCACTGACCGTTCGTCCCTCGGCCGCGGCATCACGCCTCGTACGACTGGCCGTACAGGCCTCACACGGGGTTATTCCTCCGGAGACGGGCGCAACTGTTCAGGCCGGCGCAGATCGGCCTCAGGCCTTCGAGCGACTGACACCTCTCGCAGGGCTGCAGCTCATGTGTGGCTACGGACCGACGCCGCACGTCATCGGACAAAGCGACGAGTACGTGGCCCGCCATGGGGCCACTCTCGAGACCATGGGGCGGCACCTGTTCGCCGTGGAGGCTCCTGGCCGGTGACCGCAGGTGTGCCCTCTCCCCCCGAGGCGAGAGGGCACACGTGTGTTTACAGCGCCCAGAGGTCGCCCAGGGTGTACCCTTGCGGGAATGGGTCGGAGTCGTCGAGCAGCAACCGTCCCGTCCCGCTGACCCAGGCCTGGCCGCTGATCACCGGACGGACGGCGTCCCTGGGATGGTCCGCGACCAGTTCGGTGAGATGGCCGGTGAAGCATGTGCCGAGGATACTCTCGTGCACGAACGACTCCCCCAGCCCGAGCTCACCACGCGCGTACTTGGCTGCCATCCGCCCGCAGGTGCCGGTCCCGCACGGGGACCGGTCGACGCTTCCTGTCCAGGTCGCCGGGTCAGCGAGATCGACCTCGGCATTGCAGCAGATCACGGCGTTCCGCCCGGACACCCCGGGGTTGGGGCTCGGGCCGTGCAACATGACCAGATCGATCGTGCAGATATTCGGATTGTCGGGGTGCTTGACCGGAATCTGCTGCCGGGCAGCCGCTCGAATGAGCGCGCCTACCCGAGTGATCGACTTGCCGGCGATCGGTTCCAGGCTGACACCGGCGTCGGCGGCGCGCGCCTGGACGAAGAACTGACCACCGAAGACCACGTCCACGCTCAGCGTGCCGAGCTCGGGCACCTCGAGAGGATGATCGAGTACCTCGACAAACGACGGAACGTTGCGAATCGCAACATCCGTTACCTTGCCGTCGGCAACCGTCGCAGTGGCCTCCACGAGGCCGACCGCAGTGTCGATGACGACAGTCTGCTGGTGTCCGGTGACCGGCAGCATTCCGGTCTCCAGCAAAGCGGTGACGGTACACATCGTGTTGCTTCCCGACATCGGGCGAAAGCCTGCCTGCTCGAGCACGATGATGCCGACGTCGGCACGCGGGTCGCACGGCGCCGTCACCAGGATCGCGCACATCGCCGGATATCCACGCGGTTCCCGTAGCACGAGCCGGCGGAGCCATTCCAGCTCGTGCTGGGCATACTCCAGCTTCTCTGCCATCGTCGATCCGCGCGCCAGAAGATGACTACCGATGAGAACGCGTCCGGGTTCACCCGCAGCATGGACGTCGATGGTCGCGATCGACTGTCGAGCCGTCATCTCCGCTCACTCTTCATAGTCGTGGATGCGAGTCGGGGTCACGATCACGATCACCCTCGGCCGCGACTGATGCTCGACCCATTCGTCTCCGGTGTAGTCGATGGACAACTCCTCGATCAACCGGCTGGCCTCGTGGGTCTCGAACCGGGCACGGCCACGGATCTCGCTGTAGCGATAACCGTTGCGCCGGTCGATGACGAGGACGCTCACCACGTCGTTCCGGAGGAGATTGCGGTGCTTGGCCCGACCTTCCACCGTGGAGAACTCAACCTCGCCATCGCGTTCCCGGGCCCACACCACCGACTGCTGCGGGGTGCCGTCCGCGTTCACCGTGGAGACAACGGCAAAGTTGGGCTCGACGAGCAGCTCGCGTGCCAGCGGAGTCAGTTTGCCCACACCATTCACCCCGGCCGTCATCGCGGCGCCTTGGCCGCGCCGTCGTCGGTGAAGATCGTCCGGTGCCAGTCTCGGCGCGACGCACCGGTGATGTCCACCATCACGTGCTTGACCGTCGTGTACTCGTCGAAGGCGTAGGTACTCATGTCCTTGCCGAAGCCCGACTGCTTGACACCGCCGTGCGGCATCTCGCTGGCCAGCGAGATGTGATCGTTGATCCAGACGGTCCCGGCCTGGAGTTCACGACTTGCCCGCAGCCCACGCTGCAGGTCCCGGGTCCAGGCCGACGCCGCCAGCCCGTAGCTGGTGTCGTTGGCCAGCCGGATTCCCTCGGTGTCGTCGTCGAACGGCAGCACCACGAGCACCGGCCCGAAGATCTCGTGCTGCACGATTTCGGAGCGCTGGTCGACGTTGGTGATCAGCGTCGGGGCGTAGTAGGCCCCGCGGCTGAGATCGGTACCGTCCCAGCCCACGGCCGGCTGGGTACCGCCGACCTCGATCTTCGCACCTTCCGCCTCGGCGCGACGGACGAATCCGTCCACCCGCTCGCGCTGCCGGAGCGAGATGAGGGATCCCAGATCCGTCCCCATCGACATCGTGTCACCGATCCGCACCGACGACATCACATCCGCCACGCCGTGAACGAAGTCGTCGAACAGCGGACGCTGGATATACGCGCGGGTCGCCGCCGTGCAGTCCTGGCCGCCGTTGATCAACGCGCCGGCGACGGCACCACGAATCGCTCCCTCGAGATCGGCGTCGTCGAAGACCACCATGGGTGCCTTGCCACCGAGCTCCAGGTGTACTCGCTTGGCCACCGGCGCCACCAGGCCCATGATTCGAGTGCCCACCGCCGTGGAGCCGGTGAAGGACACCATCGATACACCGGGATGCGTGACCAGAGCCTCGCCGACAGACGGGCCCGCCCCCGTAACGACGTTCACGACGCCTTCCGGGATACCGGCGTCGAGGCAAGCCTGGGCGAGGGCCACCGTGGTCAGCGGCGTGATCTCCGCCGGCTTGACCACAATGGTGTTACCGGCCGCGATAGCGGGCAGGATCTTCCACGCCGCCATCTGCAGGGGATAGTTCCACGGAGCGATCGACCCGATGACTCCGATCGGCTCACGCCGGATCTGCGAGGTGTGAGTCGGCACGTACTCGCCGGCCGCTTTGCCCTCCAGATTCCGGGCCGCCCCGGCGAAGAACTCGAAGTTGTCGATGGTGCCAGGCACGTCGAACTCGGTGGACAGCCTGATCGGCTTGCCGGTCTGCCTGGTCTCGGCGTCCGCGAGCTCCGCAGACCGTTCACGGAGCAAGGCGGCGGCCCGATGCAGGGCATCAGATCGATCTGCGGGCGTCGCTCGCGACCACTCCGGGAACGCCGCCGCCGCGGCGTTCACCGCTGCATCGACATCGCCGGCGGACGCCTCGGGGTAGGTCTCGAGCACGTCGCCCGTCGCCGGGTTCAGCACGGTAAGCTGCTCCGGCCCCGTTCCTGCTGCGGTCTTGCCGTTGATGAACTGCACAGCGATCGTCTCCTGCTGCTCGGTCGGATGGGAAAGAACAAGGCGGCGAAACCAGGGCGATCAGAGCAGCCCGGCCTCGTCCATCAGCTTCCGCAGAGCGGCCACGTCGCTCTCGCTCGCAGGCAGAAACGGCAACCTGGGCTCCCCAGCAGGAACACCGAGAAGGTTCACGGCAGCCTTGACGCGCTGCCCGTAGGACTCGGCTTCGAGGAAAGCAACGAGCGGAAAGATGCGCGACCAGATCGCCCGGCCGGTGTCGAGGTCGCCTTTCACGGCCATCGCGTCGTACAGCTCGACCGCGAGTTCAGGGAAGATGTTCGCCGCACCCCAGACCGACGCCTTGGCACCGGCCGCCAGGCCGAAGAAGGTCAGGCTGTCCCAGCCGTTGCAGACCTGAATCCGGTCTCCGTAGTTCTCGATCAGCTCCGTCAAGGCGGCGGCATCCCCGCTGGAGTCCTTCATCGCCGCAACACCAGGGATTAGGGCAAGCTCCCCGATCTGAGCCGGGGTGAGGCCCTGACCACTGACCGCGGGCATGTGGTACAGCATCACCGGGATGGAGATGTTGCCCGCGACATCAGAGTAGTAGCGGTGCAACTCCGCGAAGGACAGCGTGTCGTAGTACGGCGGAATGACCATCACCGCCGCGGCATCGTGCTGCTCCGCGTGCTGGCTCAGCTCGATCGCCTCGGCCGCAGTAGCCGCACCGGTATGCGGCACCACCGGGACTCGTCCGGCAGCTGCGGCCAGCACTGTGGAATGCAGCAGCTTCCTCTCGTCACGGGACAACGCGGTGAACTCCCCCGTCGAGCCACCCGGGATCAGCCCGCCGACGCCGGCAGCGATCAGGCGCTCGACCTGGCTCGTCAGCGCAGCGGTGTCAATGCTCACACCGCCTTCGGTGAACGGCGTGATCATCGCCGGCAGGATGCCGGTCAGTTCCAGTTTCGGCGCCATGCGAACGCTCCTCATCAGCTGGTCAGTACCCATCGCAGACTGCTGACTGTATGACAATCTGCATCTGCGAAGGTACGTCCGGCCAAAATCGCTGTCAAGGGGTCGCACACCTGCCCGGCGGCTCGGCCGAAGTTGAGTATGATCTGCACATTGCCAAACAATCAGCAGCGCGGAGGGATGACTAGGTATGGCGCGAGGACTGACACGTATCGCAAGCGTGACCCGTCGTGACGCCGTCCTCACAGAACTGCGGAACGCCGTTCTGACCGGTCAGCTGCGTCCTGGCGAGCGGCTCCCCGAAGTGCGACTCGCGCGCGATCTCGGGGTCAGCCGTCCCACCGTCCGCGAAGCCATCTATCAGCTGATCCACGAAGGCCTGCTGGTCCAGGAGGACCACAAGGGAGTCACCGTCGCCACGATCGACGAGGCGACCATCACGGACATCGCGATCGTCCGTACGGCGCTCGAGTCGCTGGCCGCCAAGAGCATCGCCGCCGACGAGGACGGAGCGGCCCGGGCGCGCCTTCGCGAGGCCTGGGAGGTCTACGACCAGGCAGCGCTCAGTGGGGACCCCGCACTCGAGAACGAAGCCCACTTGGAGCTCCATCGGACGATCTGGGCCGCGTCGGGCAACGTCATCCTGCAACGAATCTGGCCGATCGTGTCCGCGCCGATCAACCTGGCCCTGAGCACGGACGTGGTCGTGCGGCACGACCAGGAACGCAGTCGGCGCACCCACCGGGAACTCGTCGAGGCGATCCTGGACAATCGGCAGCGAGACGTCACGTCGGCAGTCCGCCGGCACATCCAGCGCAGCGCGGCGGAGCTCCTGGAACTGCTCCAAGCCAGGGACAGCGAGCAGACCAGCTGACGGTGCGCTATCCAGCCGTCGTACGCGAGCGTCGCAGAGACCCCAGCGCACCATCGGTGTAGCCGAGTGGGAATGGCTCGCCCAGCAAGGTCAGACCCTCAACGTCGTCGCATTCGGCGGCCAGTGCGGCGCTGACCTCGATGGTCGCAAGGTCCTTCGTGTTCGCGATGCGTACCAGACGCAAGGAGGCGGCATCGACGGGACCGATGGTGGCGATTGCCGCCTCCACCGCAGCCTGGTCGGTCGGCAGCACCATCGGGATCCGTGCATGCTCCGGCTCGGAACCGGCGAGGGCGTTGACGTACAGGGCCTGCCGATCGATCTTGCAGTACAGCCGATCGGTGATGAAGTCCGCGATCCCCACGCCGTCGGCGTTCCCGGCCGATGCGTCGGTCAGGTCGCAGACCACGATCCGTTTCACCCTCGGTTTGTCGGGGTCGGCGCCGAGCAACGGCATCGACAGCCGCCCGACGACCTTCGTGTCGAAGCCGGAACCCGAGATGTCCTTGCCCATCTCGTCGATCACCAGTACGTCGATGTCGTCGAAGGGCAGCTTGGGCAGCATCGCGCGAACGCGACGCAGCATCTCGGCCTCGGAGAAGCGCATGGTCGCCGACGGCATGACCTCGACCTCGGCTGTCTGGCCGAAGCCATCCTCTGCGATGCCGACGCCGAACAGCAGCGGACGTGACGCCGTGACACGGTCGACGATCGCCGAGATCGTCGCGCCGTACCCGTCTCGAAGAAAGTAGCGGTGGTACACCGTCGCTCCGAACTCCTTGCCGATCCCGATGGCAATCATCTTCATCAGGCCGGACTCGAACGGATGAGTGAACTCGGTGTGCGGCTTGACTCTGTTCACAACGACGAAGGCGTCCGCCTCGAAGGCGTGCCGGTCCATGGCCACGGGCATACCGTTGGGCAGCTCACCGAGCAGCTCGACCTCGAGCGATGAACGAACCGGGCAACCCATCGTCTCCTCGCTGATGCCGGCGTGGGCCAGCACTTTGGCCTGGCCGGCCGCCGTTGCCGACCCGTGACTGCCCATCGCGGGAAAGCAGAACGGCGACAGCCCCAGCTCCTTGAGACCAGCCACAACCGCGCCGACGATCGATGCGTAGTTGCCGATACCGCGACTGCTGCAGCCGACGGCGATCGATGCGCCGGCCCGGACGTCCAGCGTCCCCTTCAGCGCCGCGATCTGCGCCGTCACCGAGGCGAAGACATCCGGCAGCGGACGTGAGACAAGTCGTTGCTGCACTGTTCGCATCATCGGAGCACCGGTCAAGGGTGTTCCTCCCGGATCGAAGTGGCCGAACGTGCGGGCCTCGTACGACGACGCGCGCGATACGCAGCGACATGGACACGGTTGCCGCAAGTGCCATTGGCGCAGTAACGCTTCGAGCGATTCCTGGACAAGTCGACCAGGACCGCGGCACATCCAGGAGCCGCGCACCGCTTCAACCGGTCGAGGTCGTCACCGCGGATCAGATCGATCACGCCCATCGCGGCCTCGATCGCAAGGTACGCCGGCCACGCCTTGTCAGGGCTGGAGATGTGGAGATGCCAGCCGACTCCGTCATGCGTGACGAGCTGTGGCCGGGCGCGGGCCTCGGCCAGCAACTGCTCGGCGACGCCGGCCGCCACACCCGGGTCTGTGACCTGCCACAGGTCCCGCAGCGTGTTCCGCAGGCCGGCCAGTTCATCAGCGCCGGACGGTCTCGTGTTGACGACCGCCGCAGTGTGGATGAGCCCGATCCTGGTGTCCTGGGTACACGTCTTGCCCGGGTCTGCGGGGGTCATCGTGAAAACTTCGCAATGGCGGGGACATCGGCCAGCGTGCAGTCCGCGATCTGCTCCGACACCCGCAGGAGGTAGTTCAGCTTTTCGATCCGCTCCCCCGATCGCGGCGCGCCGTTCTTCTGAAAGGGCACCCCGAGCCCCACCGACAGGTCCATCACGACATCGTCGACGACGCCACCGGAGCGCCCGGAGGGTACTGCGTGCACTCCGTGGGCGCGGGCATAGGTGTAGCACTCCAGCGCCTCGGTAATTGTCCCCACCTGATTGGGCTTGAGAACGAAACCGTCGACCGCGCCGGTCACGACAGCGCGCGCCAGCCGATCCCGGTTGGTCACGATCAGGTCGTCTCCGAGGATCAGACTGTCCTTGATGGTGCTCACAGCAACCGGATAGCCCTCCCAGTCGTCCTCGTCCAGGAGATCTTCGACGAAGACGAGCGGGAAGGCCGATGTGAGCTCGCGGGCGTAGTCGATGAGCTCCGCCGAGCTGACCCGATTCCCGAGCAGGTGGTACGTCGCGCTGCGGTCGTCGTACATCTCACTGGATGCACAGTCCAGCGCAAATGCCATCGTGTCAGTCAGGCCGGCCCGCTCGACGGCCTCGGACATCAGTTCGAGAACGCGGCGAGGGTCGCCCGTCGGGGCGGCGAAACCGTACGACGAGGCAACCTGCGGCGCCCGGCCGAGGTACTCGGTCAGCACGCCATCGAGTACGCCGAACAGACGGACTGCGGACTCGATCGCCTGCTGGATCGAAGTCGCCCGAAACGGCATGACGATGAACTCGTTGAACGGCTGCACGACGTCGCCGTAACGGCCGCCGTTGATCACGTTGAAGCTCGGTACCGGCACCGTGGACACAGGCGCCAGGCCGGCCAGCTCGGTGACGTACCTGTACGTCGGTTCGCCGGCCGCGGCCGCCGCGGCACGCAACAACGCGATCGACGTCGAATAGATCGCGTTGCCACCGAGACGGCTCTTGTCCGGGGTGCCGTCCAATTCGATCAGCAGGCGGTCGAGCGCCGCCAGGTCATCGAGGGTCCGGCCGAGCAGCAGCGGTGCGATCTCGTCAGTCACCGAAGCGACGGCATGGTGCACGCTCAGCCCGTTGTACTCCAGTCGATCCCCGTCGCGCAGGACGAAGGCCTCATGCGCCCCGACCGAGCTGCCGGTCGGAGACGATCCTCGACTGACCTGTCCGCCGTCAGTGCGGATCTCAACCTCGACCAGAGGCCGAGCCTTGCAGTCCAGGAGCTGCCGTGCGGTGACCGACGCGATCTTCATCGGAGTGGGCCCACCTGTGCGGGCACATAGACGAGGTTGAGATCGCAGACATTGGTGCCAGTGTTGCCGGTGTCGATGACGTCACCGATCTCGAGCAACGCCTCGTGGGACGCGTGACTTCGCAGTGCGGTGTGGAGACTGACCCCGTTCGCCCGCGCCCTCGCCAGGCTGGTGGAATCCGTTACGGCACCGGCTGCGGGCGTTGTTCCGTCGGTGCCCTCGGTATCGATGGACAGCGCGGCCGCACCGGTCACCTTCGCGGCACCGATGGCGAAGGCCGCTGCCAACTCGTGCCCAGGGCCGCCGTGCCCTTCGATGCTTTGGGGGTTGACGATCTGCGTCGTGGTTTCCCCCGTGGCGACCAGGACGCAGGGTGGGGCGATCGGATTGTTGTTCACCTGGATCTCGCGCGCGACGGAGGCCAGGAACGTACCTGCATCGCGACTCTCTCCCTCCAGGAAGGAGGTCACGATCAGAGCTGGAAGTCCCAGGCCTTCAGCGACTTCCTTGGCGTAGATCGACGAATCGGCGAGGGTGTTGATGAGGTAATAGGTGTTCTCCGGAAATGCCTTTGGGGTTTCGCTTTCCGGACCGGCGTTCTTCAGGTAGCTGACGACGGAGGCCGGCAGCCGGTCGGCCAGGTCGTACTCGTCGATGACCCGGCGGGCATCAGCTAGCGTGGTCCTGTCCGGACCGATCGGCGTCGACGCATACGCGGGGAACGGCTCGCCGATGTCGTCCGTCGGCGCGTTTCCCACGGCGTCCGAGATCCCGAACCCGATCAGCTCGGCCCCGGATGCGGCGATACGTTGAGCAAGCCGGCCACCGTTGGTCTGCGAGATGTGGCGCCGGATGGCATTGATCTCGTAGATGCCCGCACCACTCTTCAACAGGACGTCGGTCGCCGCCATCTCGTCCCGCAGGTCGATCCCGTCGACAGGACAGTTCATCAGGGCCGACGACCCGCCGGAGATTACTGCGATGAACAGGTCGTCCGGACCTGCTTTGTCAGCCAGGTCGAGGATTGCCCGAGAGGCGTCGTACCCCGCCTGGTTGGGAATGGGGTGACCGCCGACGTGGATCTCGGTACGGCGAAAGCGGTCCGAGGCCTCAGCTACCTTCACGATCGCGATCCCGCGAGTGAGCCGGTCGCCCAGGATCTCGTCGACCGCCATTGCCATGTGATTGCATGCCTTGCCTGCGCCAACGAGGTAGACATTGCGTTTGGTCGAGAGATCCCACGACCTGCTTCCGACAGTCAGTACGTCGCCATCGAGCGACATGATGCTCTTGATGCGCTCGTAGGCATCCATTCGCTGTAGCACCGCGTCGGCGATCTTGAGGACAATCTGACGCGCCTCGGTGTCACCGATCCGCAAGAGACTGTCCGTGTTGCGGATCTTCGCCATGGTCGGCGCGGTCACCATTGGGACAGCCATTTCCTGATCAGTCGCCATGAGGGGAATCCCAGAGCAGAAGCGACTGGCCGAGCCCCGCAGCGTGGGCGCTGCGATAGAGCTCGTAGCCCCACGCGACGTCGAACACGGACATGCCGCAGGCGACGAATGCGATCCGCTCGTCGTCGCTGGTCCGGCCGGCCGCGCGCCCGCCGAGCACCGACCCCAGGTCGGCGAAGTCCTTCAGTGGAGGCAGCTGCCCGTCGTCGATCAGGCGATAGATCGGGCCGCCAATGACGGCGTTGTACGCCGCCTGCTTGTCCGGCGCGGCCTCGGCCTCCTCGACGTACGCCTCGTGGAGAGGGACGTGGTCGAGCACGATCCGCGTGTTGGCCCAGAACTCGTCGTCAGCAGCCAACGGTCCCGAGATCAGGACCGTCGCGCCTGGGGCCAACCAGGACTCCTGGATCGTCAAGGGCTTGATGCGCGAGGCAGCCACCGTGACCACCTCGGCGTCCTGCAGGGCCACCGGAAGATCCAGTTCGACCACTGCTTCCAGCCCGAGTTCCTGCCGTACCCACTCGGCGAACCGCTCTGCGGCGGCTTCGAAGAGGTCGTAGCAGTACACCCGCGTGAGGCCTGGCAACTGGGTGGCGATGGCGCGCAGGCAGGCCCGGTTGATGACGCCGGTGCCGAGAACGGCGATCGAACTCGCCGAGGTCCGAGCCAGGTGCCGCGCGGCAACGGCAGGCACTGCGCCGGTACGCGCCGAGCTGATGAGATTGGCCGACATCAGGCACAGCGGCTCGCCGGTGTCCTTGTCGTTCAGCATCAGCGTCAGCACCGAGCGCGGCAGTCCCTTGTCGGCGTTCGCATGGTTGGAGCCGTACCATTTGTTGCCGCAGACATCGAACCTGCCGCCGAGATACCCGGGCATGGCAACGAAGCGACGGTCCGGCCCGGCGACCGGCATGTTGGGGAACGGTGAGCGCTCCGGAAAGACCAGCCCGATGCCATGACTGTTGTGGTTGGTGCCACCCATCAGGTAGTCACCGTCGGCGAGGAGCCGGAAGACCTCTTCCGACACGTCGACGCACCGGGCCGCGTCGAGAACACCCGCGGCGATGCAATCGGGCTCGGAAAGGAACAGAAACTCGCTGCGCTTGCCCACAGGGACTCCTGACTCAACCGGCGGGATCGCACCGCCACACTTCGTGGACCACGGCTTCGAAGCGCCCGGCGGCCCGTCGGTGCATTCATGCTCACCCGGCGACAACCTTGCGGTAAAGCAACAGATTCGCTGGAATACTCTTCGGGAAATCCGAACAGTGGAGGAGCCGATGCTCAACCTTCACCGACTCCGGCTGCTGGTCGAACTGGAACGACGAGGCCGAATCAGCGACGTCGCGCAGGCGCTCTCCTACAGCGCGTCGAGCGTGTCCCAGCAACTCAAGCTGCTCGAATCCGAAGCCGGCGTACCTCTGCTCGAGCCGGTCGGACGCGGCGTTCGGCTGACCTCCGCAGGGCAAGGCCTCGCCCAGCACGCACGGCAGATCCTCGCCCAGGTCGACCGAGCCGAGGCCGATCTCGCGGCAAGCCGCTCCGAAGTCGCCGGCGACGTCCGGGTCGGCATCTTCCAGACGGCGACGATCACCCTGATCCCTGCCGTCCTCGAACTGCTCAGCGTCCGGCACCCCGCCCTGACGCTCTATGTGACCGAGATCCAGCCAGACGCAGGTACGGCGTCCCTGCTGGCCCGGGAGTTCGACCTTGTGCTCGGCGAGGAGTACCCGGGCATGGCCCATCCCCCACCGAATGAGATCACGCGCACCGAACTCTTTCGCGATCCGTTGCGCATCTACATTCCCGAGGCACGCGAGCGGTCAACTGAACGACGGCTCAGCAGTCTGGCCGACGCCGACTGGATCTTCGAGCCGACGGGGAAACCGGCCAGGGCCTGGGCGGAAGCTGTGTGCCGGACGGCGGGCTTCGAACCACGGGTCCGATTCGAGTCCGCCGACCTACTCGTGCACGTCCACCTGGTCGAGACCGGTCACGCGATCGCGCTGTTGCCCGACCTCGTCTGGGGGTCCCGGACCCCGACGGGCCGTCTCCTGCCACTACCCGGGCAACAGCGTAGACAGGTCTACTCAGCCGTACGCGCCGGCGCGGAGGCGCGACCGGCCCTGATTGCGATCCGGGACGCTTTCAGCGACATCGCCGACCAGCGGGGCCTGTCCCCTCTTGACCGCGGCGCGTGAAGACTCTTACCGTCGACAGCAATGCAGACTGTATGACGATCTGCGGCTCGCAGGTCCGAGACCTCGGCCAGTTGCCGCCTACTCGCACCTCGAGGAGTTCTGGTGAAAATCGTTGTTGTCGGTGCCGGCGTGGTCGGGCTCGCCTGCGGGTACGAACTGCTTCAAGACGGTCACGACGTGGTCGTACTCGACAGTTCGTCGGCCGGGCAAAAGGCCTCGCACGGAAACGCGGCCAAGATCGCGATCGCCGAATCCGGGCCGGTTCCCGCCCCCGGCATGGTGATCCAGGGCCTGAAGTGGATGCTGCGCGCAGACAGCCCGCTGTACGTCAAGCCATCTCTGTCGCCGCCGTTCCTCCGCTTCCTGCTGGCGATGGCGCGCAACTGCACCGAAGAACAGTTTCGAGCGGGCCTCACGGTCAACCTGGGCCTGGCGCAGCGGGCAAATGCCGTGTTCGACGAATGGCAGAGCGCCGGCCTGGACTTCGAGATGCACCAGCGCGGGGTGCTCCTCGCCTACGAGAACCCCACCCACTTCGAGAACCGCCTGGGTTATCAGGGTCTCTTCGACTCGTACGGATCACACGTCGAGGTACTCGACCAGCAAGGTGTGCACGAAGTAGAGCCGGCGCTGTCCGACCGGATCAACCACGGCCTGTTCTATCCACAGGACCGGCAGATCGAGCCGGATTCCCTCACGGCTGCCCTGGTCGCGCACATCACCAAACTCGGCGGGCTCGTCCGTGAGCACGCTCGCGTCGCTGCCTTCGAGCCGAGCTCGACAGGTGTGCGCGCCGTGCGCCTCGATGACGGATCCACCTACTCCTGCGACGGCCTGGTGCTGACCGCCGGCGTATGGACCGCGTCATTGGCTGAGCAATTGGGTGTGAGGCTTCCGATCCGGCCAGGTAAGGGATACAGCGTCGATTACACCCCGGCCCCGATCCAGCTGCGCACGTCGTTGACCCTCGAAGACGCACATGTCGCGGTCACTCCGCTGAACGGCATGATCCGCGTCGCCGGCACGATGGAATTCTCGGGGTACGACGAGTCGATCAACACGGCGCGAGTCCACGCAATCGAACGCGCCGCCGCACGGTACTTCCGCGACTGGAACTCGAACTCACCGCACCAGACCCCATGGGCAGGCTTACGCCCGATGACCCCCGATGGTTTGCCGATCATCGGCCCGCTGTCCCACGATGCCAACGTCTGGGTCGCGAGCGGCCACGCGATGCTCGGCCTGACCCTCGCACCCACCACCGGCCGCGCCATCCGTCACCTCATCCGCGGCGAGGCGTCCGATCCGGAGCTCAGCGCCGACCGCTTCCGCCCCCGCTCACGGAGGCATGCGGGCGTTCGCGCCGCTGCCGTATAGGACTGCGGCCGATACCGCGCGGCCCGTAGGCGCTGCTGCGCCCACGGGCCGGGGGGGCGGCTCACACCTGGACGGCCTTCGGTTGGCCAGCCAGGCGGGTGGCAAGGAATCCGCTGACTACCTCGCGCTGCTCCGCGCAGCGCGCAACCGCGAGCGAAAGCCAGAAGACCCCATGCGCAAGTCCGGGGCTGCGAACCAGCGTGGTGTCCACACCGGCCGCCTTCAGCCGCTCGGCGAACACTTCCGCCTCATCGCGCAGCGTGTCGAACTCGTTGGTGACAAGGAGCGTCGGTGGCAGACCTGCGAGACCGGACAGTTCGACCCGGTCCAGCGCCAGACGTGGGTCGGTCACGTCAGTCTCGCTCGCCGCGTATTGCTCACCGAGCCAGGCGACGTCGTCGAACTCGATGACGTAACCACGGGCGTAGTCCCGGCGGGACGGGGTGTCGATCGCAAGGCCGATCAGCGGGTAGATGAGGGCAAGGGCAGAAATCGGAATCGCGGCGGCCGAGGCGGCAAGCGCGGTCGCGGCAGCCAGGTTGCCGCCAGCCGAGTCACCGATGAGCGCAATCCGGTCCGGGTCGCCGCCGTGCTCGGCGATGTTCTCGCGAACCCATTGCAGGATGGCCAACGCGTCATCGTGGGCGGCTGGGAAGCGGTGCTCCGGTGCGCGCCGATAGGTGCCGGAGACAACGACAGCACCCGTGCGGCAGGCTAGGTCACGCGCTACCTCGTCGACGACCGCGAGGCTGCCGAGGACGAAGCCACCACCGTGCAGGTGCACCACGACGGGAAGGTTCGTGTCGAGGCTCGGCCGGTAGATACGCAGGCGCTGCTCAGGGTCCGGCCCGTAGGCGTGCTCCGAGTGGTGGGCGATCTCGGCGGCCGGTGTCTGCATTTCGACGAAGGATTCGACGACACCTCGGCCAGCGTCGACGCCGACCGCACGGAAGCCGGGGAAACCCTGCTCGGCCAGCGTCTGGGCAACGAACATCACTGCTGGGTCGAGAGCCGGGGAGGGAATCGACGCCTCGAGATCGGCCGACGTAGCGGCGAAATGGAAGCCGCGATAGTCGTTCTGCTGGACGTTGAGGTCGGCGGCGGCGTCGTCGGGGCGTAGCTCGGTGAGCCAGGTCATGGACGGCTGCTCGGCCAACTTCCCTCCCGCGCTTTCTATGACGGAATACCCGACCATCTTGTCACCTGTGGTGTCGATCACATGCCGGAATTCTAGGACGCGCATTTGTTGCGGTCTCTGCTTCGCCCTGCGCACTTGGCGCAGTTCACCCATCCTGAACTGGACGGCGCGCCCAAGTAGCTGCCGATGTTGCGCTGCCGCGCCGACCGGCTTGTCTTGCCGGCCAGCTCTGAATCGCCTCTTGGCTGCCAAAATGGGTTCTGGCCGTCATGTCCCACCTGGGGCAGCGCACGCTGAGCGCTATCGACCCGCCGCGGAGTGTCGGCGCTCAGAACGCGAGTGCCACGACCAGACCGTGCAGTCCCCCGCGCGAGCAGAAGTTCTCCGACGCCGTCTTCCAGTCCGTCCCCGAACGCATCACCTGACCGCTGCCCTCCCGGGATCAAACCGGACCTGGAAACCATCTGCTGACGGGGCTCAGGCTGAGGCTGCCTCAGTGCGCAGTCAGGTCGAGGAACCTGTCGGCGGCCGCTCGTAAGGCCCCCGCAGCCGCCTCATGGCCAGCGATGGATGCGGGGCGATGCGACCAGTACGGGACCGCCGCCGCGGCGTCTGCGGCCCGGTCGTCCTCGATCCGCGCGAGCTCCAGCAACTCTCTGCGGATCATCGCAGCAACGGCTCGCGGCACGGTATTCATGGCAACTCCAGGTCAGGCGAGGCCCACTCGTCCTCGATCGCCTCGAAACCAGGAGAACGCATCGAGCCGTCCCCCTCTGTCGCACTTTGAGACTCGCTTCAGCTGACGACGAGGATGAGGTCGTTTCCTTCGACCTGGGCGACGTCGTTGACGGCCAGGCGTTCGACGGTGCCCGCGACGGGTGTGGTGATGGATGCTTCCATCTTCATGGCTTCGATGGTTGCGATGGACTGTCCGGCTTCGACGGTGTCGCCCCGGGCGACCAGCACGGTGACGACGCCGGCGAACGGCGCTGGGACGTGTCCTGGGCGGGCCGGGTCGGCTTTCTCCGAGACCGGTGCGGTGGACGAGACGGCCTTGTCGCGCACGGATACCGGGCGGAGTTGCCCGTTCAGTGTGCACATGACGTTCCGGAAGCCGCGCTCGTCCGGATCACCGATGGCTTCGAGGGCGATGAAGACACGCTTGCCCGGTTCGAGATCGATCGCCCGTTCCTCGCCGGCCCGCAGGCCGTACAGATAGTCGTTCGTCGGCAGCACCGACAGGTCGCCGTAGTTCCGGGTGGTCTCGAGGAAGTCGCGGGTGGGGCCAGGGAACAGCAGGCGGTTCAGTGTGCCCCGTCGGTCGTTGGCCAGGCCATCGAGATCCTCCGGCGTCAGAGATGTCTCGCGCGGCTTGGCAGGACGACCGCTGATGGCCTTGCTCCGGAACGGTTCGGGCCAGCCGCCCGGCGGGGTCCCGAGCTCGCCTTGCAGGAATCCGATGACGGAGTCTGGTACGTCGTACTTCTGCGGCTGCTCGGCGAAGTCCTCGGGACTGGCGCCCACGGCAACAAGGTGCAGCGCCAGATCGCCGACGACCTTGCTGGACGGAGTGACCTTGACGATGTTGCCGAGGATGTCGTTGGCGGCGGCGTAGGTGTCCTCGATCTGTTCGAACCTCTCCCCCAGCCCGAGGGCGATGGCCTGCTGACGAAGGTTCGACAGTTGGCCGCCGGGGATCTCGTGCCGATAGACGCGCCCCGTCGGCGAGGCCAGACCCGATTCGAACGGCGCGTACAGCCGCCGTACCGCTTCCCAATACGGCTCGAGGGCCTGAACCGCGTCGAGGTCGAGCGCAGTCTCCCGTGCCGCGAACCGGGTCGCGGCGACCAGAGCAGTCAGCGACGGCTGACTCGTCGTACCGGACATCGGCGCGCTCGCTGCATCCACAGCATCGACGCCGGCGTCAATGGCTGCGAGGAGTGTGGCGAGTTGCCCACCGGCCGTGTCGTGAGTGTGCAGATGCACCGGGAGGTCGAAGCGCTCCCGGAGAGCTGACACCAGCGTGCGAGCTGCCGGGGCACGCAGCAGTCCGGCCATGTCCTTGATCGCCAGAACATGTGCGCCTGCGTCGACGATGCGCTCGGCCAAGCGGAGGTAGTAGTCCAGGGAGTACAGGCGCTCCCCCGGGTCGGACAGGTCGCCGGTGTAGCACACCGCCACCTCGGCAACCGCGGTGCCGGTCCCGCGTACGGCGGCGATCGCCGGACGCATCTGCTCGACGTCGTTGAGCGCGTCGAAGATGCGGAACACATCGATACCGGTCGCGGCGGCCTCGGCGACGAACGCGTCGGTGACCTCGACCGGGTACGGCGTGTATCCGACGGTGTTGCGGCCGCGTAGCAGCATCTGAATGCACAGGTTCGGCATGGCCGTACGCAACGCGGCCAGCCGTTCCCACGGATCCTCAGACAGGAACCGCAACGCCACGTCGTACGTCGCGCCGCCCCACGCCTCGACCGACCACAGCTGCGGCATCATGCGAGCGACGTGCCCGGCGACGGCCACCAGGTCCTTAGTGCGAACGCGGGTCGCGAGGAGTGACTGGTGAGCGTCGCGGAATGTCGTGTCGGTCACCGCGACAATGTTGTGCTCGCGCAGCGCCCGCGCGAAGCCTTCCGGCCCGAGCTTCTTGAGCAGGTCGCGGCTGCCTTCCGCGGGCGCGGAGTCCGGATCGATCTCAGGCAGCTTGGTCCCGGGCTCGATCTCGACCCGCCGCTCGCCGTACGGACGATTGACCGTCACGTCAGCGAGATACGTGAGTAGCTTCGTACCGCGGTCGGCGGAAGACACCGCGCTCAGCAGCTCGGGGTGCTGGTCGATGAACGAGGTGCTGACGCCACCACGCTGGAAGTCGGCGTCGGCCAGGATGGCCTGCAGGAACGGGATGTTCGTCGACACGCCACGGATGCGGAACTCAGCCACCGCTCGCTGTGCGCGATGCAATGCCGTCGGCAGATCGCGGCCGCGACAGGTGAGCTTGGTCAGCATCGAGTCGAAGTGCGGATTGATCTGTGCGCCGGTGTACGCCGTGCCGCCGTCCAGGCGTACCCCGGCCCCGCCAGGAGCGCGGTACGTCGTGATCCGCCCGGTGTCCGGGCGGAACCCGTTCACCGGATCCTCGGTGGTGATCCGGCACTGCAACGCCGCACCGTGCACGCGGATCGACTCCTGCGACAGGCCGAGGTCGGCCAGCGTGGCGCCGGCCGCGATGCGAAGCTGGGACTGCACCAGGTCGACGTCGGTGACCTCTTCGGTGACCGTGTGCTCGACCTGGATGCGCGGGTTCATCTCGATGAAGACGTGATTGCCCGCCGGATCGACGAGGAACTCCACCGTGCCCGCGTTGACATAGCCGATCGACCTGGCGAACTTCACGGCGTCGGAGCAGATCCGTTCGCGCAGCGACGGTTCGAGGTTCGGAGCCGGAGCCATCTCGACGACCTTCTGGTGGCGGCGCTGCACCGAGCAGTCCCGCTCGTAGAGATGGATCACGTTGCCGGCCTGGTCAGCGAGAATCTGTACCTCGATGTGCCGGGGATCCTGCACACCCTGTTCGAGGAACACCTCTCGATCACCGAACGCGGACTCGGCCTCCCGCATCGCGGCCTCGACTGCCGGACGGAGCTCCGCAGCGGCGTCGACCCGGCGGATCCCCCGGCCGCCACCACCGGCGACCGCCTTGACGAACACCGGAAAGCCGACGTCAGCCGACGCAGCGACGATCTCGTCGACGTCGCCGCTCGGCGCGCTGGAGCGCAGCGTCGGTACTCCCGCGGCCTGGGCCACCGCGACCGCCCGCGCCTTGTTGCTTGCCAACCGCAACACCTCGGCCGGCGGACCCACGAACGTCACGCCCGCCTGCTCGCACGCCTCGGCGAGCAACGGGTTCTCCGAGAGGAAGCCGTACCCGGGATAGACCGCGTCCGCACCGGCGGCCACCGCAGCAGCGACGATGCCGGCCGGATCCAGGTACGCCCGGACGGGATGTCCTTCCGCGCCGATCTGGTACGCCTCGTCAGCCTTCAAGCGGTGCTCGGAGTTGCGATCCTCGTACGGGAAGACGGCGGCCGTCCGCACACCGAGCTCAACCGCCGCACGAAACGCCCGAATCGCAATCTCGCCGCGATTCGCAACGAGCACCTTCTCGAACATGAGCCCACCCCTGCCACTGGTCTCCTACAACCGTGCGCTGAGCACATCACTCGAAGGCGGATCCCGTCACCCCCGGGTCTCACCATGCGTGCGGTGACAAAGGTCTCTCCCGCGCAGTCTGCGAATACCATCCAAGGCACGACTTCGACGAGACGTACGGGAGAACAGATGATCGACGGGGGCGACGACCCGATCGACGGGTCGGAGCAGGCGCCGGATCTGCTGGGGCGTGGTCACTTTGCTCAAACGGTGGTGGAGGCGCTGTCGGCTGTCCGGCGCCAACGACGTTCAAGTGTGTTGGGACTTGTCGGTCCATGGGGCTGCGGCAAGTCGAGTGTCATCAACCTTGTCCGGGAACAGCTACGTCGTGATGAGGCCGGGTGGCGGCTAGGGACGTTCACCCCTTGGCTTTACTCGGATCTCGAGACGCTGCAACTTGGATTCTTCGACGAGTTGCGCGACGCACTGCCGGACGACCATCAGTGGAATCTGACGCGGGAACGAATCGCGAAGCTGGCGCTCGCCGTCAGTCCAGCGGCCAACGTCCAAGGGGTCGACGCCAGTGGTCTGGTCCGGGCAGGTGCCGCGAAGTGGGGCGGTTTGAGCGCGGATGCGATCAAACGCAAGGCAGAGGCGGCTCTGGAGAAGTCCGGCGTACCGATCCTGATGGTTCTCGACGACATCGACCGCCTCACCCCAGCCGAACTGCTACTGGTCTTCAAACTGATCCGTGTGGCCGGCCGGCTGCCGAACGTCTACTACCTGATCGCGTACGACGAACAGACCGTCCTCGACCTACTGGCAAACACCGACCTCATCGACCACGACCGCAGCACCCGCCGAGCACGCGACTATCTTGAGAAGATCGTCCAGATCCGCCTCGACATCCCACCGCTACGCGCCCAGGACGGCTCGGAGCTGCTCAATCGGGAACTGGCTCGATTTCTCCTAAAACAGCACCTCGAGGGCAGAGTCGATCTGGTCGAGCGGTTCACCTCGGTCTACTACGAGTCGCTTGTCGATCGGCTGAACACGCCACGCTCGATTCGCCGCTACGTCTCGCAACTGGAGGCGCTGTATGGGCGGCTCGCACCCGAGGTAGATCTCGCAGACTTCATGCTGCTCACCTGGCTGCGCATCGCCGAACCTGCGGCGTACAAGCTGGTCCAGCGCCATCGCGCGGAACTGACTGGCACGATCCCAAACAGGCACGAGCTCGCCGACTACACTCCCAACGACGATGCGAGTAGTGCCGTGTCTCGCTGGAAGGGCCGTTTGGGCAAGGCCGGGCTTCCGGACCACGACCACCGCGCGGTGCTAAGCGTTCTCGGCCAGCTCTTTCCGCGGATCGGCCTCGCGCTCCGAGGCGCATCACACCCCATGGACGACTCGACTCTGGCGTTCGTACATCAGCGCAAGGGAGTCGCGCACGTCGACTTCTTCGACCGGTACTTCGCCATCGGCATCCCACCCGACGATCTCGCAGACGCCGAAGTCAGCACCGCTGTCGACGATCTCGCCGAGGGACTGGAGCTCAACGGAACCGTCAGAGCCGCCCTACAGCACGACACTGCACGAGTTCTCCGGAAGTTCGACACTGCCCGGTCGCGTGAAACCTTCCCCGCGATCCCACTGGTGTCGTTCCTGGTGGACCTCTACCCGGCACTACCTCAGCGATCCGACGCAATCCTGAGTGAACGGGAATCGATCCGCGCGTTCATAGACAGGACACTGCCGGAAGCGATGGCCAAGGCGACCGGGGATGAAGCCGATCGTCTCGTCGCGACCATGAGCGCCAGCGAGACAGGTCTGATGCTGCTCACGAGTGCGGCAACGGTCATGCCGGGGACAGCGGAGCCATGGTTCAAGGCACGCAGTTCCACGATCTTCGCAGCTGTCGCTTCACGGATTGCGGAAGCGACAGCACCGGGTGCGGTCAGCGATCTCCTCTGGCCGTCCTTCTGGGCTTGGCAGCTTGTCGACGAGCCAGCCGCCTCGGAGTCGGTCCGTTGCCAGGTCGGATCGGGACGATGGGCGCTGTACGACACCGCCGCCTGCCTCTTCGCGACTATCTGGCCGGCGGCAAATGCCAACGATCTGCCCGATCCGCGGCTGATTCGCATCGGTCAGATTCTCGGATTCGAGAATCTGAACGAATTCCTCGGCGCCCTCGGTGCCGCCAGCGACGGCGACGACGGAACAGCAGATCTGGATCTTCGCCGCTCCGAGCTCTTCGCCGCCGCCTTCCAAGCAGCCACGACAACGCTGGCACAGAGCCCCGACGAGGAGGCCCAAGCTGCCCACAAGTGATCGCGGCCGAGTGAGCTCCTCGACGGCAACTGGAAAGGGCCGATGACGCTGTTCGGCAAATCCGCCACGAGGACCGCTACCGGATCTCTTCTCCGCACCACGCCATCACGTACAACCGGGCCCTCCCCCGGCGGATCCAAACTCGAAGTCCTCGAGGGCTCGCTCGAACCAGGCGCCGCCACGTCGGACGTCCGCGGACGCACCCGTCCGAGGATGCGTAGTCGTCCTGGCCGGCCGGCTCACCGTCGGGGTCGGCGACCAGACCCACGTCCTCATGGTCGGCGACAACTGCGCCTTCGACTCCACCATCCCCCACCGCTACCGCAACGACGGCACAAACGGCACCCGTTTCCTCCTCAGCGTGACGCCACCGAGCTACTGGACGGACCGGTAGAGGTCCGCTTCGAAGCGGTAGGCGTCGTCTCGGTGGACTGTTGTACTGGACGAGATCGGCGTACCGGCTCCTGATGCGAGGCCAAGAGGTCATTGAGTGCGGCTGTCATCGATGCGACGAGGTCTCGGCGGGGGTCGATGAGCCACTGGAGTTGGAGGCCGTCCCAGAGGGCGACGAGGGATTCTGCGATGCCGTGTGGGTCGCGAGGGTTCGTGATGCGGCCTGCTTGCTGGTCTCGGTCGATCGCTGTAGTCAGCATGTCGATGGTCAGCTCGTACCGGCGTCGGAACCACTCGTGTGCCGGGTGGTCGGAGGCTGAGGATTCCGCTGCCATCAGGGCGAGCAATCTGAGCATCTCCGGCCGGTCGAGGTTGCGGCGTACGTATTGCAGAACAGCGTGAGCCACACCCTCGTCCTGACTGTCGTCCTGAAACGACTCGGCATGCGCGGAGTCGGCGTTCTCGAGGACCGCGACGAGGAGCTCGCTCTTGCTCGGGAAGTGATGGACGACCGCGGTCAGGCTCATGCCGAACTGCTTCGCGATCTCCCGCAGGGACCCGCCACGGTAGCCGCGCGCCGAGAACACCGAGGTCGCGGACTCGACGATCTCCACCCGCCGGCGCGCGCTCTTGGCGTACGGCCCGCGCCGGGCGCCCGGCCGCGTCGCTGTCTCGTCGCTCATGTCACCCACCCTAAGCGCTCGGGAATTCCTCCATGCGAAAGTATGGCACTTGTTCTGTTTTCGCGGTACGGTCCTGCTCAACCACCCACGACGTACGGACGAAGCGGCGACGCTTCGGCCCCGGGCGAGAGGACCGGCCTGGATGTTCACCTCACGCGTTGCGAAGACACTTGCCGGTGGCCTGGCCGCCGCGCTGTTGCTGGCCGGCTGCGGCCGCTCCAACACCCCGGCCGCGGAGGCGGCGGCCGGCAATCCGATCGACACCAAGCCCGCGAGCGGCACCATCACCGTCTGGGCGATGGGCACCGAGGGCGAGCTCCTGCCCAAGCTCGCCGCCCAGTTCAGCAAGGACAACCCCGACGCGAAGATCGTGGTGACCGCGGTTCCATGGCAGGACTACGCCAAGAAGGTCCAGACGGCGATCGCCTCCGGGGACACACCTGACGCCACGATGGTGGGAGCCGTCGACCTGGCCGGGTTCGCGTCCACAGGCGGGCTCGAGAAGGTGCCATCGGGGCTTGTCGACGCGGGCGTCTTCTACGACGGCGCGGCCGAGAGCACCAAGTTCGAGGGCGCGCAGTTCGGTGTGCCGTGGTACGTCGAGACGCGTTCCCTGTTCTATCGCAAGGATCTGGCGCAGGCGGCCGGTGTCTCCGCGCCGAAGACCTGGGACGAGTACGGCCCGTTCCTGACCGCACTCCAGCAGCACGGCGCCAAGTGGGGCCTGTCCCTGCCCACCGGCGCGGCGTCGACCTGGCAGGGCGTCGTGCCGTTCCTGTGGCAGGCCGGAGCCGAGCTCACCAGCGCGGACGGCAAGAAGTTCACCTTCGACACCCCCGAGGCCCGCAAGGGGCTTGCGTTCTACCAGAACTTCATCACCTCGAAGATGTCCAGCCCCGACGGCCCGGTCAGCCTGGGCGAAATCGAGCCGCAGTTCGTCGCCGGCTCGACCGCCGCCCTGATCTCGGGGCCGTGGGAAGAGGGCCTGCTGAAGTCGGCGGGTGGCGAAGCGTTCGTCAAGGACAAGGTGGGCATCGCCCCGCTGCCGGCCGGACCCAAGTCGAACGCGAGCTACATCGGTGGCGGGCAGTGGTCGGTGTTCAAGGACGCCAAGAACCGCGACGGCGCCTGGAAGTTCATCCGCTGGCTTGCCACTCCCGAAATCCAGAAGGCCTGGTACGGCATTTCCGGCGACCTGCCCGCAGTCCAGTCGGCGTGGAGCGAGGGGAAGCTCGCGACCGACCCGACGATGGCGGTCTTCCGTGAGCAACTGAAGACAGCACAGTCCGGGCCCAATACCACCACCTGGCGCCAGGTCACCGCGGTCCTTGATGCCGAGTTCGAGAAGGTCGCCAAGGGCGTCTCGTCACCCGAAGCCGCACTGCAGGAGATCCAGCGGCGGGCGTCCACCATCGGAACAGGACAGTAGTGATGACCGGACGGGTACGGCGTACCGCGATCGCGTGGGCCTTCTGCGGGCCCTTCATCGCACTGTTCGCCACCTTCGGCCTCTGGCCAGTCCTCTCGTCGCTGTCGATGAGCGTCACCGACATCACCGCGCGCGACATCCGGACGCCGTTCAGCGTCAACTTCGTCGGCCTCGCGCACTACACCGCGTTGTTCACCGACCCGACGTTCCTGCGCGCCGCCGCCAACACGCTGTACTTCGTTGCCGTCGGCATTCCATTGACGATGATCATCGCCTTGGCCATCGCCGTTGCCCTCAACTCCGGGATCCGGCGCGCGAAAGGCTTCTTCCGGGTCGGGTACTTCGCACCGGTGGTGACCAGCGTGGTGGCGATCGCGGTCGTGTGGAGGTACCTCTACGAGCCCGACGGCATGATCAACTCGATCCTCGGTGTCGTCGGGATCCACGGTCCGGACTGGTTGAACGACCCGAAGTCGGCGATGCCGGCGCTCATCATCATGGCAGTGTGGCGGCACTTCGGCATCCCGATGGTGATCTTCCTGGCCGGCCTGCAGTCGATCCCGGCCGACCTGCTCGAAGCGGCCCGGGTCGACGGCGCCACCCGATGGCAGTCCTTCCGCAGCATCACGCTGCCACTTCTCAGACCGACGACACTGGTGGTCGCCGTACTGCTGAGCATCGGCTACCTGCAGTTCTTCGAGGAACCGTTCGTGATGACCAGCGGTGGTCCGCTCGGCAGCACGACGTCGATCAGCTACTACGCGTACGAGCAGTTCGGCTTCGGCAACTACGGCATGGCGTCGGCCGCGTCGTACGTGCTGGTCGCGGCGATCGGCCTGCTCAGCTTCGTCCAGTTCCGCATCTTCCGAGCGAGGGCATGACATGACCGCCACGACCGCGAGCACGTTCGCGACCGCGACCGGCCTCAGGACGGCCCGGCGCGTCCGGCCGGCGCAGATCCTGCTGTACGGCGCCCTCGTGCTGGGCCTGGTCGCGACGTTGGCCCCGTTCGCCTGGATGTTCCTGGGATCGATCAAGCCGACCGGTGAGATCGTCGCGAACCCGAGCGTCTGGCTCCCCCGCTCCCCGACGCTCGGCAACTTCGGGCAACTGCTGTCCAAGCAGAACTTCGCCCTCTACTTCTTCAACAGCAGCGTGGTCGCGGTGGCCTGCGTGCTGGGGAACCTGCTCTTCAGCTCGATGGCGGGCTACGCCTTCGCGAAGCTGGAGTTCGCCGGGAAGCGGCTCCTGTTCGGCCTCGTCCTCACGATGCTGATCATCCCCGGCGTGACCACGTTCGTACCGTTGTTCGTCCTGGTCAGCAACCTGGGACTGAGCAACTCCTACCTCGGTCTGATCCTGCCGTTCATCGTGACACCGCTCGGCGTGTTCCTGATGCGGCAGTTCATCAACGACATCCCCGACTCGCTTGTCGAGGCAGCCCGCCTCGACGGTGCCGGTGACGCGCGCATCTTCCTGCGGGTGATCGTTCCGCTCTGCCGGCCGCCGCTCGCCACCTTGGCGATCCTGACCTTCCTTGCTCAATGGAACAACTTCCTCTGGCCGCTGGTGATCGCCCAGACCGAAGACCACTACACCCTGCCGGTCGCACTCGCGCTCTTCTCGGTCGGCGCCAACGGCACCAACTACGGCCTGCTACTCGCCGGCGCCGTCACCGTCGTCACCCCGATCGTGCTGCTCTTCCTCGCCCTGCAACGACAGTTCATCCAGGGCATCGCCAACACCGGCCTGAAATAAGGAGATCCAACGAATGCTGCGCCCCCAGGACGGACCTACCCGCGAACGACGCTCCCTCGCCGGTCTCTGGCAGTTCAGGCTCGACGCGGAAGGTATCGGCCGAACCGAACGCTGGTGGCGCTCACCGCTGACGAAGGCCGTGGACATCCCCGTACCGGCCAGCTACAACGACATCTACCCCGACGCGACAGTCCGCGACCACGTCGGCGACGCCTGGTACCAGACGAACGTGTGGGCGCCGACCCGATGGACGGAGCAGCGCGTCGTACTCCGCCTCGACGCAGCGACCCACCGCGCGACCGTCTGGGTCAACGACACCCAAGTCGCTGAACACGAAGGCGGCTACACACCCTTCGAGGCCGACATCACTCCCCACCTGCGCGCGGGAGCCGAGAACCGCATCACCGTTGTGGTCAGCAACGAACTGAGCTGGACGACGATCCCACCAGGAACGATCGAGGACCGCCCGAACGGCCGGCGGGTGCAGCGCTACCTGCACGACTTCTTCAACTACTCGGGCCTGCACCGACCGGTCTGGCTCTACACCACACCTCGGGTTCACATCACCGACATCGCGGTAACCACCACGTTCGACGACACCACGGGGATCGTCGACTACCGGATCGACACCAGCGACAAGCCGGGGCACGTCCACGTCGTACTCCGCGACGCCGCCGGCGACGAGGTGGCCACGGCCGACGGCGCGAGCGGCACGCTGCGCGTACCCGACGTACATCCCTGGGCACCGGGTGACGGCTACCTCTACGAACTCGACGCCACCCTGCTCGACACGTCCGGCGAAGTCGTCGACACCTACCGGCAGCCTGTCGGCATACGTACCGTCGAGGTACGCGACAGGCAGTTCCTCATCAACGGAAATCCCTTCTATTTCAAGGGATTCGGCAAGCACGAAGACGCCGCCATCCGCGGCAAAGGGCACGACGACGCGATCATGGTGCACGACTTCGCGCTGCTCGACTGGATCGGCGCGAACTCGTTCCGTACGACGCACTACCCGTTCGCCGAGGACGTGCTCGACTACGCCGATCGGCACGGCATCGTCGTCATCGGCGAGGCCGCGGCCGTCGGCCTCAACCTCAACATCGGCGGCGGAGTCTTCGCCTCGGGCCGGCGCATCCCTACTTTCGCCCCCGACAAAGTCAGCTCCGAGACCCAGCACACCCACCGGCAGGCGATCCGGGAACTGATTGCCCGCGACAAGAACCACCCGAGCGTCGTGCTGTGGTCCATCGCCAACGAACCAGACGACGTACCGCCCCAAGCCCGCGACTACTTCGCCCCACTCGCCGCCGAAACCCGCCGCCTCGACCCCACCCGCCCAGTGGCCTACGCCAACGCCCTCCTCGGCCCACCCGACGAGTGCGCCATGGCCGACCTGTTCGACGTCATCATGCTCAACCGCTACTACGGCTGGTACTTCGGCCCCGGCGACCTCGAATCGGCCGAAACCTCCCTGGAAGCCGAACTCCGCCAGTGGGCAGACCTCCACCACAAGCCCATCATCATCACCGAGTACGGCGCCGACACCTACCCCGGCCTCCGCAGCCTCGTCCCCAGCCCATGGACCGAGGAATTCCAGACCGCGATCCTCGACGTCTACCACCGCGTCTTCGACCGCGTCGACGCCGTCGTCGGCGAACACGTCTGGTCCTTCGCCGACTTCGCCACCGCCCCCGGCGTCTTCCGTGTCGACGGCAACAAGAAAGGCATCTTCACCCGGGACCGCCGACCCAAATCCGCCGCCTTCCACCTCCGCAACCGCTGGCGCAAGGGCGAGTGAACTCCGCCAGGCCGGCCTCCCAACCGGCCCGGGGCCGGCCTGGCCGCGACGATGTTCTGGTCAGAAGCGGTACAGGTCGAAGCGGATCATGCCGGACAGGTCCTGGAGTCTCGGGATGCGGAGTGGCTCGGGTTCGGAGCCGTAGGCCGGGAAGCGCCCGAGGCTTCCGGACGCCGTCTCGTCTCCGTTCAGGCGTCGGCCTGGAGTCACCTGCTGGCCGTTCCACAGGAGTTCCTGTGCGGAGCGGATGCCGACCTTGCCGTGTGCCGCCGCGAAGCTGACGGTAAAGCCTCGGCCGAGGATCAGGAGCTGTCCAGGTGCTTGCTCGATCACCATGCCGTACGCCGGAGCATGGTCCTCCTCGACAGTCAGAACGTAGTCGTCGAACTCGAGCTGAGCCGATGGGCCGGCATCGTCGAGAAGCCAGCCTCGGCGTCGCGCACCGGGCTGCTCGCGCAACAGTTGATGGGCCGCTCGGAGCATTGCGTTCGCGTCGGCGAGCCGGCCGTAGTCAGATGATTCCGGCGACAGCGAATCTGCTCCGAACGGCGACACGCCCGCAGCCCCGAACTCGCCGACCGCGAGGAACATCTGCGCCACGCCGTCCGCCGTACGGTGCATCTCCGGGATGAACAGCCCCGCGGATGCCTGCGCATAGCGCTCGCAGACAGCTCGGAAGTCCCCGAAGTAGAAATCCGGGCAGAGCAGGTCGATGCTGGGGGCGAGCTCTCTCCAGACAGGAGCGACTCGGATGACCGGGCCTCCGCTGGGGTAGTCCCCAGGAATCCGCCCGCCGGCCACCGCGGTCGGTCCCGGGCTCACGGTGCTCCCGTCGAGCCATGCGTTCGCCAGCAACGGCACCTCTAGTTCAGCTCGACCGGCGGCCGCCACGCGTTCGACGTACGTCGCGTATGCGCACGCCATGAGGAGTTCGTCCGCGTTCTCGCTGTCTCCGAACACCTCCACCCATGTTCCCGAGGGCCTCGAGCCCTGCGCGACCCAGTCGGAGTGGACTGGCATCTCAGGATGGCCTGACACCGTCGCGACAACGCTCACGGGGACCTGCGCGGCGAACACATTGTTCGCCAGCTGACTGTGATCCCTCGAGCCACCGAGCAGACCGACTTCGTTCTCGACCTGCACCATGAGCACGGTTTGCTGCGAATCAACGCGCGCCAGATACGCCATGAACTCGGCGAACGCTCGGCTGTCCGCGGCCAGGATCTCGTCTCCGAAGGGTGACAGGTGCTCGATCGGTCCCCCGTCGACCGCTACCCGCGGAAATCGCGCAATGTCCTCCTTGACCCATCTGGGCGCGTAACTCGACATCCCGTTCTTGTACGCACCGAACCACAGCGGCACCACGCGGAGCTTGTGCGCTCGCGCAGCGGAGAGGATGCTGTCGACCTGAGCGAAGTCGAACTTTCCTTCGTCGGGTTCGACGAGCTCCCAGGTGACCGGAACAAGAACCGTGTTCGCGCCGAGCTCCGCGACAGTGCGAAAGGACGCGTCGATTGCGGCGGCACTTCCGGAGCTCGAATTGTGCACCTCTGTCCCGACGATGAGGTAAGGCAAACCATCGACCAGAAGGTTCCCGTCCCGGAACACAGGACCGTCGATTGAGGTGGTCAACGTACAGCCTTTCGGTCTCGGACGGAGCGGATCATGCCGGAACGGCCCGGCGACAAGGGCACCGTCTCGCCGTCCCGGAAGATGACGTCGGCGGTCGAGCCCGGCGGTACGTCGACCTCGATCCGGAGCTCACCATCCGCCTGCTGCCACGAGATCTCGATCGTGCCTTGCGGGCTCTCGAAGGTCCCGCGGGCCCACCGGATCTCCGGATGCGGTATCGGGGAGACCACGAACGATTCCCAACCGATGGACCCATCAGCCTGACGCAGGCCGAGAACGTGTGTGTGCAGGAAATGCACGACGGCGCCCTTGCTGTAGTGGTTCAGGGAGTCGTGCGCTATGCCGTCCTCGTCGATTCCGTCCCAGTTCTCCCAGATCGTCGTCGCTCCACGGTCCTGCATCGCCAGCCACGACGGAGGAGTGCGCTGGAAGAGCAGTTCGTACGCAATGCCGGGGTATCCGTTGTCCGCAAGTACCGGCAGCAGCTCGCCCGTCGAGAGGAATCCGGTTCCGAGATGGTTGCCTGCAACCCTGATCAGCTCCACGAGCCGCTCCACAGCGGCCTCGCGCAACGCCTCAGGCACCAGGCCGAATGCCAGCGCACGCACATATCCGGCCTGAGTGTCGCCGGTGGTCCGACCGGACACGTCGAGGAACTCGGTGCGCCAAGCGTCCAGTACCTGATCCGCAAGCCGGGCGTAGCGGGCAGCTTCAGAGGATCGGCCAAGGATTTCGGCGATCCGTGCGAGAGTAGCGCTGGATCGATAGAGGTAGGCCGTTCCGACCTCGCCCTTGTCGGAGTCCTGCCAGCCCTCGGAACTGCCTGGCTCGCACCACTCTCCCCAGTGATAGGTGCCGTCCCAGATGAACTGTTCGTGCGGAAGCGGCACAGCCGAGCGCTCGATGCGCGAGGGGTGCCGGTGCATCTTGGCAGCGTCGCGCGCCCATTCCACCCAGCGCACCATCGCGTCCCAGTTCTCGGCCAGCACCTCGCGGTCGCCGTACGTCTCGTAGAGTTCCATCGGGACGGCGACGACCGCGTCTCCCCAGCCGGCCGATCCGGTGGATTTCGCCAGACGTTCCTCGGGACCCATCAGCTTGGTACGCCGTCCGTCCGGGGAGAAGTTCGCGATCCGCCCGTCGGACAGCTGGTCGTCCCGCACGGAGCGCAACCACTTCCGGCCGAATCCATGGACGTCGTACAGCCGCGCCGCGGTCGGTGCAAACACCTGGAAGTCGCCGGTCCAGCCGAGCCGTTCGCGAGTCGGGCAGTCCGTCGGTACGTCGACCGCGTTGCCACGGAAGCTCCACACCGCGGCGTCGTACAGCTGGTTGAGGTCGGCGTTCGAGCACTCGAACGTTCCAGTCCGTCTGAGGTCCGTCTGCACCACGTGCATCGTCACGTCGGCCGGATCGATCACCGCGCCGTCTCGCCGGATCCGCGCGTACTGGAACCCGTGGATCGTGTGACGGGGTTCGAAAACTGCGCCGTCGCCGGCCGACACAACCTCGTCGCGCTGAACAAACACGCTTGGCAGGTCCGGCAGGAACATGTCCAGATGAGTCGTGGTCAGGTCGCCGTCCGGCCCGACGAACTCGCCGAAGTCGATGACCGTGTGGGCGCCCGCGGGTCCGAGATCGGCAAGCGAGATCCATCCCGAGGCATTCTGCCCGAAGTCCGCCACCCAGGTGCCGGCTTCGACCTGTCCCAGCGCGACCGGTGCGCGCGACTCGATCCGTCGGACCGGCGGCGCGGGTGACCAATCGATGCCAGGCGCAACCACTTGGTCGACGACCACCGCACGTGGAGCGGCCGGCGACAGCCCGAAGTCGGTCGATTGTCCGTCCATCAGGTCGGCACGAGTGATCGTCGACATCGTGCTTGTCCACTTCTCGTCGCTGCGGACAACAGACCGCGAGCCGTCGCGGTGCCAGATGTGAAGCTCCAGTCGCGCTGCCGTCGCCGTACCCCATCCGGACGGCTGCCGAAAGCCGCCGGTCTTGCCGCGGTACCAGCCGTCCGACAACAAGATCACCAGTTCGTTGGTCCCCTGACCGAGCGAGTCGGTGACGTCCATCGCCTGCGCGTAGAGAGTGCGGTCGTACGACGTCGAGCCCGGCGTCAGCTCAGCAGTACCGGCACGACGTCCGTTCAGGAAGGCCTCATAAACGCCCAGAGCAGTCGCATAGAGACGAGCAGATTCCACCTCGGCGGACAGCTCGAAGCTGGCCGATAGCGAGTAGGCGGGTCGGTTGCCGTAGCCCTGGTCAGTCCCTTCGACCGGGCGGATCCATCGAGCCGCCCAATCCGCGTCGAAGAGTCCGGCCTCGAACTCGTCCTGGTCCGACCAGTCCGACCACTCCTGACCGCCGCGCACACGGACACGCCAGGTGACTCGCTGGCAGCTCTGGAGTGATGCCCACGGCCACGGGACGAAGAGGTGTTCGGTGGACGCTCGCGTGACGCGAGGCAGCGGAATGCCGTCGACAGTTGCCTCAACTTCGTACGCCAACTGGCCGGCGAACTCTCGCGGAACCCGCCACGAGAGCCTCGGCGACGGGCCCGACACAGTGAACTGATCACCCCCACTGTCGATCCGAAGTCGGTCCGGAGCTCGACTCATATGTTCCTCACTCAGTTGACAGACGTGCCGTGCTGGCACGGATGATCAAGTGGTGCGGCAGTATCGTCGTCGGGGCAGGCGTCCCGCCATTGACCTGCAGCATCAGTTGTGCGACGGCCTCCCGACCGTACTCGGCGTCATCGATCCTGATGGTGGTGAGTGGGGGCCGGAAGTAGTCCGATCCCGGCGCGTCGTCGTAGCCGGCGACGCTGACGTCGTCGGGCACCCGCCGACCTGACTCGGTGAGCGCGTACACAACCCCGAGTGCCATCTCGTCGTTGGCGGAGAAGATCGCAGTCACCGAAGGGTCCTGGGCCAGCCGCAGGCCGGCGTCGTAGCCGGACTTCGCAGTCCAGTCTCCCGAAAGCGGCTCCGGGACATCCGCGCCGGCCGACGTCAATGCACTCTCCCAGCCGGCCAAACGACGCCTGCTGGAGATCCAGTCGAGCGGACCGGCCACGTGATGAACCGTGGCATGCCCGAGCGACAGCAGGTGATCCACGACATCTCCCGCCGCCCGCGCCGCGTCCGCATGAACTGCCGGACCGTCGTAGTCGGGAACCTCACTGGTCGCCAGCATTGGCAGCGAGGTATCGAGCGCGCAGAGCGTCTCGGCCGCCGACACCCACGGGGCCATGAAGATCACGCCGTCACACCCGGCCTGGGCCAGTCGGTCGACCCCTTCCTGGACGGTGACCCGATCGAAGCTGCCGAACGTCGCGACGCTGACACCGAGGCCGAGTTCGGCTGCGGCTTGTTCGACGCCGATCATGATCGAGATCGCGCCCAGACCCATCTGCCGATCCGTCAGCTGATGGGTCAGCAGACCCACGCTGTGCCCTCGCCCGGTGGACAGCGCCCGCGCGATCGGGTCCGGTCGGTAGCCGAGGTCCTTGATCACGCGCCGGACCCGTGCCGCCGTACGCTTGTTCACGTTCTCGCCCCCGCGGGCGACCCGTGATGCCGTCTGCCGGGAGACTCCCGCGACACGGGCGACATCGGTGAGAGTAGCCCGCACCACGGACACAGGTTTCTCCGTCAACTCTCCTCACCTCCCTCCGGAGCCTACTTGACCGCTCCGCTGCTGATCCCTTGGACAACTTGCCGCTGCGCGAGGACGTAGAAGACGACCACGGGCACAACCGAGATCGCTGTCGCGGCCAGCAGAATGTTCTGTACGGGTGTCTCCGCCGACACGAAGTTCATCAGCCCGCGCTGGACGGGCATCAGCGTGTCGTCGTCGAACAGCACCAGCGCCAACAGATACTCGTTCCATACCGCGAGCCCTTGGATCACCGCGACCGCGATCAGCCCTGGGCGTGCCAGCGGCAGGATGACCCGCGCGAACGTGTTCAGCGCCGAGCTCCCGTCGATCGCCGCCGCCTCCTCCAGGTCCTTCGGTAGATTCGCGAAGAACCCGCGCATGATCAGCGACGAGATCGGGATCCCGGCGGAGATGAGAATCAGGACGTACCCGATCCGGCTGTTCGTCAGTCCGAGCGAGACCATCAACTTGTACTGCGCGATGAACGACGCCGGCGCCGGAATGATCATCACCGCCAGCAGCCCGAATGTGACCGCCGCCTTGCCCCGGAACTCGATCCGCGCCAGCACGTAGCCGGACATGCTGGACACGATCAGGATGCCGGCCACTGCCGAGACCGTGTAGAGCACGCTGTTCGGCAGATAGGTGCCGAGATCACCGTCCGTCCAGGCCGTCGCGTAGTTGGACCACTGCGGCTTCTTCGGAAGCAGATCCTTGCCGCGGTACAGCTCGCTGCTCGTCTGCAACGATCCGATCAGCAACCAGACCATCGGAAACAGCGCTCCGATGGCAGCGATCACCAGCAATCCGTACAGACCGGTGCGACCGGCCAGACCCTTCATCTTCTCCTCCGCGAGAGCCAGAGATGCAGCATCGCGAGCACGACCAGCGCACCCCCGAAGATCACCGACATCGCCGCCGCCGACCCAAACCGCTGGTTCGTGAACGCTTCCTGGTAGATCCGCAGCGTCGGCACCATCGTGTGGTTGCCCGGTCCACCGTTCGTCAGCACCTGCACAGTGCCGAACACCTGCAACGCACCGAGCAGCGTCAGCAGTGACACGATCGCAGTCACCGGGAGCAGCTCAGGCCAGGTGACGTACCAGAACTTCGCCCATCCCCGGGCACCGTCCAGGCTGGCCGCCTCGTACAGCTCGACCGGCACATCCTGAAGGCCGGCCAGGTAGAGGATGAAGCCGAAACCCCAGTGGTACCAGAGGAACACTGCCGCGACGGCAGGCAGGGCGGTACTGGGATCCTCCAGCCAGTTGTGCCCGGACACCCCGATGGCGCCGAGCATCCGGTTCAGGATCCCCGCGTTCGGCGCGAGCAGCCACGAGAACATCATGCCGATGACCACGACGGAGAACACGCCGGGCAGGTAGAACGCAGTGCGGAAGAAGGCCTTCCCTCGGCGGACCCGGTTCACTGCGATCGCCATCCCCAGCGAGACCGCGTTGCCGAGCACGAATCCCGCGATGCCGAAGATCAGTACATTGCGCATCGACGACCAGAACACCGTGTCGTGCAGCACGAACCGGTAGTTGCCCAGCCCCACGAACGGCGTCGCGGTGCTGACGCCGTCCCACTGCTGGAAGCTCAGCACGATCGCCTGCACGAACGGCACCAGGGTGAAGATCGCCAGCAGCAGGATCGCCGGCAGCAGGAAGCACCACGCCATCAGTTCCCGGCGCCGCGCCATCGGACCGCGCCGAGCGCGGGGTCGCACGTGCGCGACGGCGACCCCCTCGAGCGGACGAGTCGTCACTTGGTCCTCTTCTGAGCCGTCTCCATCTCGTCGAGCACCTGGTCGACGGTCTTCTCCTTCAGCACCAGACTCTGCACACCGCTCACCAGCACGGTGCGGGCATCAGTGTTGAGCGGCGTCGGAACGACCTCGATCGCGTTCGCAAGGGACGCGAACCCAGCGACCTGCGGCGGCAGGTCAGTGGCGGTCACCTTCGGGTTCGCCGGGATCAGCCCGACCTCGTCGACGAACACCTTCGCCTGCTCCGGCTCGGTCAGCCACTGGACGAACTTCAGCGCCGCGTCGACGTTCTTACCCTTCGGATTGATGCACGCGCCCTTGCCGACACCGCCGTACACCCGCGGTTTCTGCGTACCATCGGTTGCCTTCGGGATCCCCATCGAGACGTAGTCCGTGAAGTCCGGAGCAGTCGCCCGCGCGACGCCGATCGCCACGGAGGCGTCGAAGATCGCGGCCGTGTCCTGGACGTTGAAGAAGCCCTTCTCCACCGTCGGGTTGTCGTTGGTGCCACCCGGGAGCGTCTTGTTGACGATGACCCCCGCATCCCGGAGGTCCGCCAGCAACTGCAGTCCCTTGCGCCAGCCGTCCGATTTCCAGCTCGCCTTCCCCGCGAGCGTCGCGTCGATCTCGGCGTCGGTCAGCCAGTTCGACGCGTGGCTCAGCAGGAACCGGTCCGCCAGGGACGCGGCCATCAGGAATGCACCGTTGCCACTCTTGGCGGAAACCTTCTTCAATTGCTCGATCCACGCGGCCGTCGTCGCAGGCGGAGACTTCGGATCGACGCCGGCCGACTCGAACGTCTTCGTGTTCAGCAACACCCCCATCGTCTGGATCTCCCAGTGGGCCGAGTAGATGCCGGCGTCCAGGCCGGTCACCGACCCAGCCTTCACCGTGGTCAGGTCGAGCGCGATCGGCGAGAAGTTGCCCTTCCAGTCGCCGGTCAGCTTCGGCTGCAGGTTCATCGCCCAGCCGGCCTTGTAGTAGGGGATCATCTCCGGCAGCGTCAGCGTCGAGTAGATGTCCGGCATGTCCCCGGACTGCGACTTCGCCTGCAGCTTCGCCGGGAAGTTCGCCGGGCCGGGACTGTCGACGGTGACCCGGACCCCGGTCTGCTGCTGATAGGTCTCGACCAACTTGTCGAGGGCCTTGACCTGGCCGCGCGACTGGTTCATGAACGTCAGTGACGTCGAGCCGCCGCCGCTCTGGGCAGAGTCCTTGCCGCAGCCGGCCAGCAGTGGACCCGAGACCACAGCACCGGCCGAGACCGCAGCCAGACCGAGCAGACGACGACGCGTCACGCCATTTCCTACGCCAGGTGTAGGCATTTGCCTTCCTTCCTCACCGATCGGCATCGACACAGACCCGGCCGTGGTCCCCCGAACGCCACGAAACAGCCTGCGCAGCACCCTTCGACGACAGGCCATTCCGGCCGTCGGCGGCGCTGTTACCGGTAACATGTTGTTATCGGTAGCAGCACCTGTCAACAGCTCGGCATGACCGGATCCGGACGACAGACAGGCCGAGCAATCAGCCGTATCTCAGTAGGACGGTCCTGCTGCCGCATTCCTACGGACTTCGGTCGGCAGTGCCGGTTTTGAATGAAGCGCGCAGAACTGTCTGCCGGTAGGATCGGCAGTCAATGATGAAGCCTTCGGTCTCTGCGCGCGACGTACTCGTCCTGGCCCACATTCTCGAACTGGTCCGGTCCGGGGAGGCTGCCACCCGCGCCCAGCTCGAGGCGGCGACCGGATTCGGCCGGACAATCGTTAACGACCGGCTGCGCGAAGGGCTCAACCTCGGACTCCTGGCCGACGGCGACCAGGCCCCCTCGAGCGGGGGCCGACCGTCCCGGACGGTCCGATTCCGCGCCGAGGCCGGCCTCCTGCTCAGCGCGAGCCTCGGCGCGTTCGAGTGCCGAGCCGCGGTGTCGGACCTGGCAGGCGAACTGATCGCGACCAGCGAAACGCCCTTGGACGTCACGGACCCGCCGGAATCGGTACTGACCCGGGTCGACGAGCTCTTCACCGACCTGCTCGCTAAGGCCCCTGGAAAGCGGCCCTTGTGGGGCATCGGCATCGGAGTTCCGGGGCCCGTCGACTTCCGGACAGGCCGGGTCGTCGCGCCGCCGATCATGCCGGGATGGGACGGATTCGACATCCGGTCCTGGTTCCGGACCCGGTACGAAGCACCGATCTGGGTCGACAACGAGGTCAACCTGATGGCATACGGCGAATGGAGCCGTGGCGAACCGCAGGACCGCCACGACCTGCTCTACGTCAAGGTCAGCGCCGGGATCGGAAGTGGCCTGGTCACCGGCAGCAGGCTGCATCGCGGCGCGAGCGGCGCGGCGGGCGACATCGGTCATGCCCGGGTCACAGACGATCCTGCGGCTGTCTGCCGGTGCGGGAAGACCGGGTGCCTCGAAGCAGTGGCCGGTGGCTGGGCACTGGTTCGGAAACTGACCGACGCCGCTCAAGCCGGCCAGAGCACATTCCTGGCCAACCGACTGAACGAGCGCGGACGGCTGATGCCCGAGGACATCGGCGCGTCCGTCGAGGCCGGCGACACCGTCACCCTCGACGCAGTGCAGCAAGCAGCGAGGCACGTCGGCCGAGCAGTCGCCGGCATCGTCAACTTCGCCAACCCGTCCACTCTCGTCCTGGGTGGCGGCGTACTGCGGATGGGTGACGTCTTCTTCGATGTCTTCCGCGACCAGGTGCTCGACGGAACGATCGAACTGGCCGCACGCGGCCTGACGATCCGCCGCTCGTCCCTGGACTTCCTGGAGGGTGTGTACGGCGCGACCTCGCTGGCCATGTTCCGGCTCTTCCGGCGCGAGGCGATGGAACTGTGGCTCGGGAACGGCTCACCGATCGGTTCGGCACTTCGGCTGCAGCAAGCCTCCTGAGCGCCTCCAGCTCGGGCTTTTGCAGCTTTTCGACACTAGGCAGCTGCGACCGAGCGCCACTTTAGATGATTTCATGCAAAAATGGATGCCATGGCCAGGCAGTCCACCCTCCGGTTCGGCGCGCAGACCGACGAAGTGACGAGTCTGCTGCGGATCGTCAACCTGGTCCGGCTCGGAGAGGCGACGACCCGGCCCCAGCTCGTCCGGGCAACGAGTCTCGGCCGGGGCGTGGTGGCTCAGCGAGTCGACCAGGCGATGGAGATGGGCTACCTGGAGGACGGCGAGTTCGCCCATCCGGCCGGCGGCCGCGCCCCGCGCACGCTCCGCTTCCGGGCTGAGCGCGGCGTACTGGTCGAGTGTGCTCTCGGCGCAATGCACATCCACGTCGGAGTGAGCGCCCTCACCGGGGACGTGATCGCGCACGCACACCGGGAATGGGACATCTCCCGCGGCCCGGCCGCAACGCTCGCTACCGCCATGGCCATGATCGACGACATGCTGGCCGGAGCCGGCCACGTGCCGATCTGGGGCATCGGGATCGGCGTCCCCGGTCCGGTGAACTTCGCCACGGGACGCCCGGTGGCGCCACCGATCATGCCGGGCTGGAACGGTTTCGAGGTCCGCAAGGGGGTCGAGCAGCAGTACGGCGCTCCAGCCTGGGTGGACAACGACGTCAACCTGCTCGCCTTCACCGAGCGCGCGCGACGCCGGGACGAGAATCCGGACCTGATCTACTGCAAGGTCGGCTCCGGCATCGGTATCGGCCTGCTGTCGCAAGGTCGAATCCATCGCGGTGCGCAGGGAGCAGCAGGCGACATCGGCCACGAGCGAGTCCGCGACGCCGACATGGTCTGCCGGTGCGGCAAGGCCGGATGCCTGGAGGCAGTGGCCGGCGGCTGGGCACTGACCCGTGATGCCCAGGAGGCGATCGACGGCGGCGCAGACGGCCACCTGGCCGAGCGCGTCAACAGCGGCAGCTTGCTCACGCCCGAACTCGTGGCCACGGCAGCCCAGGACGGCGACACCTTGGCGATCTCGCTGGTCCGTACGTCGGCCCAGTACGTCGGCGAGGCACTCGCGTCACTGGTGAACATGTTCATCCCAGGGCTGATCGTCGTCGGCGGCGCCATCGCCGCGGGCGCGGGCGAGGTCTACCTAGCTGACATCCGGCAGCGGATCTACGAGCTCGCGCACCCGCTAGCGACCCTTGATCTGACGATCGTCCGCTCGCTCGACGACGTCCGCGAGCCGCTCCGCGGCTGCGCCGAGATGGTTCGCGAGCAACTGTTCGACGTGACGTTCCCGCGCCGGCTCGGCGACGGCCAACCATCGGCTGCAGCTCTAAGATCTACACGAACGGGCTTATGTGCATTTTCCACAAAAGCGGTCATGCTGCGTACACCATCTTCGGCGCCGCGAGGAGTGTTCAATGCCATCGACCGTCCAGGTCCTGATCGTGACCGGTATGACCGACATCCACCACGACTGGCGGAAGACCACGCCCCGCGCTCAAGCAGCTGCTGGAGAGCAGCGGTCGGTTCGAGGTCCGCGTCACCGAGGAGTTCCGCGGCGCCACAGCAGCGACGATCGCGCCGTACGACGTAACCTTCTACCGGGCGCACCGACCCCTGGCGTGACGTCGCGGAGGAACGGTTCGGCGAGGAGACCGAGCACGCGCTGTTCGACTTCGTCCGCCAGGGCAAGGGGCTGGTTGCCTACCATCCGACCCTCGCAGGTGACGTGGGATGGGATCAGGAGTACGAGCGCCTGCTCGGCGGGGTCATGCGCGAGGAGACCTCCCGGCGGGCGCCGAACAACGACTTCATGATCCACGGCCGAGCCGCACCCGATCACGTCCGGCCGGCCGGCAGAGTTCCCGCACTACAACGACGATCTCTATGTAGACCTCAAGTGGCCTGAGGGTGTGCGGAAGACGATCCTGCTGACCGGATGGGACAACCCGCTCCGCTACACCCAGATGCCGAGTCAGAGGCGCTGCATGCCAGGCATGGGCGAGGAACATCCGGTTGCTTGGGCGGTCGAACACGGCGCCGGCCAGTCGGTCTCCATCGGCATCGGGCACGGCGTCGAGGCCCGACACGCCGTCGCGGCCGCCGCGGTTGGCGGGACTCGAGCCATCCGAGCAGGCTATGGGCAGCGACCTGACCGCCTGGATCGGCGCGCTCGCCTCCGCCGCGACGGCTTGGGCAGCCGCGACGTGGAGCAGCGCGCAGCCTTGGCTCGCCAGCGTCCCGGTCGGTGCGGTCTTCGGGCTCACGGTCACAGATCAAGTGGCCCTGCTGCTTCCCAACCTGATGTGACGATCCTGGATGACTCACGTACCCACCACAGTCCTGCCTGCCGTGGTCGCGGAGCCGACGGTGCCTGTAGGCGACCAGAGCCTCTCGCCAGTTTGGAGGCGCGCGACGTTTCCGCCTGGTTCGGTACCGACAAGGTGCTCGAGCAGGTGTCGCTGACCACGGCGGCGGGACTGGTCACGGCGTTGATCGGGCCGTCCGGCTGCGGCAAGTCGACGTTCCTGCGGATCCCGAACCGGATGCACGAACTGGTTCCCGGCGCAAGCTCTCGGCCGAGGACCCTGCTGGCAGACCCGGACATCTACGACGTCGCCCGGCGGGTCGACCTCTCGGGCGCACAGAGTGAGTGGAACGTTTGCCTGCCAAGGCGAAACGCCCTCCAACTGACAACTGGCGGCGGGGCCTCTAGGGTCGTGCCGAGAGAGTAGGTAGCGCTGCGGGGGTCGAATGCTCGATGCACGGGTTCATCAGGGAAAGTTCGGTGAAGACTACGTCCGGGTGCTCGCGTCCGCGGCCGGCCTCCTGATCTCGCAAGACGACGTAGACCACGACGGCGTCGACTTCTGCATCAAACAGCCGGGCCCATCCCGGTTCGGCTGGTCGCCGCGGATCGACGTTCAGGTCAAGACCACGTCACGCCCTAGGCGACGCGCTGCGGCACTCGACTTCGACGGCCTGAATCAGGTGCAGTTCAACCAGTTGGCCGGCACAGACTTCGTCGTACCGCGGTATATGTTCCTGGTCATCGTCCCGGCCAACGCAGCCGAGTACGCCGCTCTGCAGACCACCGGGCTGCTGCTCCGGGACGTCGGCTACTACGTCTCGTTGCGCGACCGGCCGCGGATCGACGAACCGAGGAACGACCGGCGCATCCGGGTGGCGGTACCGACCTCGAACGTCTTGACCGTGACTGCGCTGAGGAAACTAATCGATCCCGCCCTGGGACGGAAAGGGCCCAGCGCCCGATGACCGAGATCCGAATCAGCGCGGTGAACGCGTACCTGGCCGACGCCGGCTGGTCGCCCACAGGCCAGACCTGGCACGAGGCCACCATCTGGTCCCAGGGCACCGAGGAAGTCCTGGTACCCCCACGAGACGGTATGGGCGACAGCACCTCGAGGGTGCGGGACCTGCTCCTCGCGCTGGAGAACGTCGAACGCCGGCCGGCAGATGACATCGCCAGGGACATCGCCTACCCGCTGCTGGACCGCGCGTCGTATCGAGCGCTGGAGGAGACCGCACTGGAAGGCTTCGTGGCGCTACCGACCGGGCTCGGTGCTCTGCAAGGTATCTACGACATGCTGCAAGCGGCGGCAGCAACCATGCACGACTCACCAAGGTTCCCTACCTTGACCGCCCAGCCAGTTTCCGAACTACTTGCCGGTGTTCACCTGGGCACGACGACCAGCCAGTCGTTCGTCGTGACGCTGCTCGTCCCAGCCGACGAGAGCCGTCGAGTGCTCGAGCAACTGTACGTCGCTACCGCCGCGGTCCACAGTGCGGTCCAGGCGGACGCGTTCGAAGACCCAACGGCTGCCGGACCCTCAGCTGAGTTCTGCGCGGCGCTCAGCTCGCTTGCAGGCTCCGAACTCCAGCAGCCCTTCGAGCTCGAGTTCCGCTGGGCTCGGGGACTCCCGTCCGACCTCCCGGACACAACCATCGGCTTTCCGCCCGGGGCAGGCGAGCGCATCCGCGAGGTATCGCGTAGATTCGGACCGCAGGCCGCCCTACCTGCGGCTGCCGCTGCCGCGGAGCACGCGGGGCCGACAATCATCACAGGTCGAGTCGAAAGCCTGCACGACAACGATGGCGGCACGGATCGCTGGCGGGTGAAGGTCCGCGGTCAGGTCCGGAGTGAGAACCAGGTGTTCTCGAGGCGTTCCATTTGGATCAGGTTGAGCAGCCAAGAACAGTATGACGTGGCCTGGGCGGCACATCGCAATCACCAGCAGGTCCAGATCACCGGTCTGTGGACCGCGAGCGAGCGCAGCGTCCGCCTCGTCGCCGATCCCGATGGCATCGTGCCCACCTCCGAGCCATGAGAACTGCCCACCCACCGACCCCTGCACCCGCCGACCGGAGGATCGAACCGTGCCGACTCATCAACTGAACCTGAAGGAACGAGCCGTGCTACTCACGCTGCTCGCCGAAGGACAAGAGCTCAGCAACGCGGAGTTGCACAGCGCGGCCGGCATCAGGCTCGACGGCGTCAGCCGCCACAAGCTCAACGATCTCAAGTTGGTGACGTCCGAGAAGCGCGGCCGGGCATATGTTCACCAACTCACCGAGGACGGCGCGGCGTGGTGCGACGAAGAACTGGAAGCCGAGCGCCCCCCTCGGGCCGGCGCATCCGGCGGCGCTCTGTACGCGATCCTCCGTTCGCTTCATCGTTACGCACGACGCAGCGGTCAGCGGCTGACGGAGATCTTCCAGCCGGCTGAAGAAGAGGATCTCGTAGGCCGGATCGCAGCGGCGTACGCCCGCCTCAGCAGCGAGCCCGGTGAATCCTGGGTCGGCCTGGCCGCCCTGCGGACGGAGATTGCGGAGGTACCGCGGGACGAGCTCGATGCCGCGCTCCGGGAGATGTCGCGGACACCTGGAGTTCATCTTCAGGAGGAGGCGAACCAGCAGAGCCTGACCGACACGGACCACGAGGCCGCGGTGCGATTCGGCGGCAGCAGCCGGCACATCCTGAAGATCGAGAACCCGTGAAGGCCGACGACCGCGCCGCTCTCGCAGCGGTCCAGTTCAACTGGGCTGTGACACCGGACGACATCTGGAGCCCGATCGCGCACCACGTGGCCGGACTGCACGCGAACGTAGTGCAGACCGTCATGGCATCCGTCGGTGCGGCGAGGCGCAGTTCTGGCGCGAGCCCGATCGGCATCGCACTGGAAGGTGAGAAGGGCGTCGGCAAGACGCATCTGCTCGGCTGGGTGCGGCAGCAGGTTCAGGACAGCGAAGGCTACTTCTTCCTGATCAAGCTGGTGAGTGGCGCTGCCTTCTGGCCGAGTGCGGTGCGCGGCATCATGGACGGATTCCGTGCCGCGCAGGGACGCCAGCTGATCTCGCTGCTGAACCGGCTGGCTGATCAGGCCGGGCTCGGTGACGAGCTGCGGGCGCGGTTGTGCGGACGGCAGCCGTTGACTCGGCGGGACCTCGATGACTTCGTCGCCGGCCTGAAGCAGATCGACGCCGAGGTGGCCTCGGACTGCCAGAACACCGCTCGGGCACTGGTGCTGTACCTCAGCCCGGACACAGACGTACAGGAGATCGGCTACAGCTACTTCGAACTGGACGGCGACGTCGAAGACGCCGACCGGCAGACCTGGGGCTTCCGGCGTGGGCGCCGGCTCCCGCAGCAAATCCTCGGCGATCTCTCCAGACTGCTGGCCCTGACCGGTCCGAGCGTCATCGCAGTCGACCAACTGGACAGCCTGATGGCCCAGATCTCGACGGCACGGGCCGATGCGAGCCACCAGCAGGAGAACCAGACGCGGCAGCTCAACGAGATCGCCGACGGCCTGATGGAGCTGCGCGAACTCACTCGCCGGACCTTGTCCGTCGTTGCCTGCATTCCGACGACTTGGAACCTGATCAAGTCTCAGGCGGTCGGCACGGCGGCCGACCGGTTCCGGGTCGTGTCGATGCAGAGCCTGATGCCTACCCCAGATATCGCCAAGGATCTGGTGGGCCGGAGGCTGGCCAGGCTCTACCACACCGCCGGCTTCGTGCCGCCGTACCCGACCTGGCCGGTGCTCGGTTCTGCGTTCGACAACCACGGAGCCCGCGACTACACGCCGCGGCGATTGCTCCAGCGGGTAGATACGCACATCCGCCGCTGTCTGGAGACAGACGAACTCGTCGAGCTGACGAGCCTGGTCGAGGACTTGGCGCCATTGCCTCAGGTTGGTCGGCACGTCGCGCCGCACGGGCTCAGCCGTCTCGACAGAACGTTCGACGAACTGCGCGCGAAGGCGGACATCGATGCCGCGCTGGACCCGATGACCGAAGATGCCGCGATGCCGGTGCTGCTGGCCGCCGCACTCAGCTCGTACGTAGTCGAGCTCGGTGAGCTGGCACAGGACTTCGAGCTCGACCCGTCACCTGGCAGCAAGCCGGCATTGCACGCCCGGCTGCGCCGCACCCTCGACGAGCAGACCGACGACGAGCTGCACTGGAGTTTCCGCGCGATCTCCAGTGAAAACGCGCGGGCGGCGTTGACCAGGTTACGGGCAGCCAGAACCGAGTCGGGACTCGAACCTTACAGTGAGAAACGCAAGCTCGTCATTCTGCGCAACACCCGATGGTCGACAGGACCGAAGACAACCGAGGAACGGGCTGCCTTCGAAGCGGCCGGCGGGTTGTCGCTGGTGATCACCGAGGACGATCTGCGCACCTACTCCGCTCTCGACGCGCTGCGAAGGCAACCGGATCCTGGCTTCCTACGCTGGCTTATCACCAGGCGGCCGGCGAGCAATTCGGAGCTGTTCCAGCAGGTATTCGGCGAACTCGAGCAACACAAGCAGCCCGACACCATGCCTCCCCTTCCTGCGGCTCGAGAGTCGAGCGTGGGCGAGCCAACCGTGCCGCTCGGAGCCGGTATGGAGAATACGCGTCCGTTCGAGGTGCCGCTGCGGCTACTGCGCAAGCACACCGTCGCGTTCGCTGGATCGGGCTCCGGCAAGACGGTGCTACTACGACGCCTCATCGAGGAGTGCGCGCTGCATGGAGTCTCCTCCATCGTGCTCGACCCGAACAACGACCTCGCCAGGCTGGGCGACGCCTGGCCGGAGCCACCCACTGGTTGGCATCCCGGCGACGCCGAGAAGGCCCGCGAGTATCTGAACCGCACCGAGGTGGTGATTTGGACCCCCCGGCGTGCCAAGGGCCGTCCGTTGGCCTTCCGTCCGCTGCCCGACTTCGCCGACGTACTCGACGATGCGGACGAACTCCGCGATGCGATCGACGCGGCCGTCGCGGGTCTGGTGCCCAGGGCGCAATTGGCCGGGAGGCGAGCCAAGAACGGTCAGGCCGTACTCCGGGAGGCGCTCGAGCATTTCGCCCGGGACGGAGGCAAGGAACTCAGCGACTTCATCGAAATGCTGTCGGACCTCCCGGCTGGGATCAGCCGCCTGCGCAGTGCGCACAAGCTCGCCGAGGAGATCGCCGAGTCACTCAACGCGGAGACAGTCAACGATCCCCTCTTCGGCGGCGCCGGCGAGGCCCTCGACCCAGGAGTGTTGCTGACCCCCGCGCCGGGATACCGCGCGCGGGTCTCGGTGATCAGCTTCGTCGGCCTTCTGGCCGATGAGCAACGACAGAGTTTCGTGAACCAGCTACAAATGGCCTTGTTCGCCTGGATCAAGCGGAACCCGGCCGGCGACCGTCCACTGGGTGGCCTCTTGGTAATGGACGAGGCCCAGACATTCGCGTCCTCCGGCGCACCAACTGCCTGCACCGAAAGCACCTTGGCCCTGGCCGCCCAAGCCCGCAAGTACGGCCTCGGCTTGGTCTTCGCCACCCAAGCCCCCAAGGCCCTGCACAACAGGATCCCCGGCAACGCGACCACCCAGTTCTACGGCCTCCTCAACGTCGTCACCCAGATCAACGCCGCGAAGGAACTTGCCAGGGCCAAAGGCGGCCGCGTAGACGACATAGCCCGCCTCAAGTCCGGCGAGTTCTACGCGGCCGGCGAAGGAACCCGCTTCCACAAGGTCCGCATGCCCATGTGCCTCAGTCACCACCCACCAAGCGCCCTCACAGTCGAGGAGGTAGTCGCCCGCGCCCAGCCAACCCGCAAGGACTGAGCCGAGTTCAGTTCAGAGCGTCCTGCACGTGCTCCGCCACGCTGTGGATGGGCCTCGGGCCGTGCTATCGCCAGCGCGGACGCACGCAAGTGCTTCCAGCCGGTGAAGGTTTGGCCCGGGCAGTCAGGGCACAGTTGTTGCTTGGGGCACCTTGCTCGCCTTCAGGTACCGGATCGTGAGGTGGCCGGCGATCACGCCGGCCACCGCGAGTGCGACCACGAGCCAGACCGGGGCACCGATGAGGTCATCCAACTGTGTCGCGCAGCCGCCGACCAGACCGAGGAAGACAATCGACGGGTCCTCCTACTCTCCAACCTCATCGGCGCTCTTCAGGGCGGGGCGGATGTCGTCGGTGGGAAGCAGGCGCTCGCAGATCTTGACGAAGCCGTCGAGATCAGTCATCGGGTGGTCGCGCTGGCGCCTGACCAAGCAGAACGCAGTATCGCGTTGAGTAACCTCACGAAACAGCTTGCTCGCTCGTGCGGCTTCCGAAGGCTCATCCGACCGAGCGCAAGCCGATATCACCGAGGCTGCGGACATCGCCGCCGGAGCAGCGCGAGCCGCTCCCGCCGGCACCGACGCGTGGGGTCAGAGCCTCGCGACCCACGCGACAGCCCTGAGCACGAAGTGGAACCTGGGCCACGACCGGTCCGACGCGAACGTCGCGATCGCACGGTGGCGCGAAGTGCTCGACTCTCCGACGGTCTCGACCCTGATCCGGATCGCCGCAGCCCGAGACGCCGCCTGACTGGCAGCCAGGGCCGGGCTTACCGACGTGCGGCTGCCGATGAGCATGGCGGCGGTCGACCTGTTGCCGCTGCTCGCCTGAACCGGACTCTCGTGGCGCACCCGCATACTTCGGCTCGCCCAATGGCCGGGGATCACCACGGACGCCGCGGCCGCGGGTCTTGGCGAGCTCGACGCCGAGACGGCGACACTCCTCGTGGAGCACGGCCGCGCGCTGCTCTGGACAGGGCTGCTCGACTTGCGCGGCGATCTCAGCGAGGTCACCGCCCGGTGGCCCAGGCACGCGGACCGCCTGGCCCGAATCCGGCGAGAGCTCGACGCGTCAGCCGAGCGCGGACGCGATGCCAGCGAGACGATCGGCCAGCTTGGGATCGAGCCGTCGGACGGTGTCTAGCCGTCCGGCCTCCAACGCTTGGGACCACAGCACGCCGCGGCCGACTCCACAAGCTTCAACGCACCGTCCGGATCCCCGGCGGCAAGCTCCGCCGCGGCCCCATCAGCACCCAGCAGGCTGAACCGCGACAACCGATCCTCTCGGCTTCGGCGACTGATCTGTCGTGTGACGAGGCGCCCGACAAGGCTGATCCTTGACTGTAGCCCTGAGTCGCCGCTTCCCAAATCAGCCACCCCGCCGCCGCCACAGCCTGACCCCGGGCGGCCTCGACCCGTACGGACGTTGGAGCGGTCACGAGGTCTCGTCGAACCGATCACGCAACGCATGGGCCAGGTTCGACCAGTACGCCGCAACCCGCGAGCCGTCCTCCTCGATCGCAAGCCGGCAGGCACCAACCGAGTCGTCGAGCATCCGCGGGTCACCGAATGCCGCGGCGGCAATCCGGAGTGCACTGCCGAGGGTTGTCGAGACATCCCCACGACCTTGGTGGCCATAGACCGTCCGCTCCATGTAGAGGCCGAGGCGGTGGATCGCGAGGGGCAGAAACACGCCGCGTCCCGTCTTGTCGAACGCATCCACGGCCGCCAACCCGACAGCCTCCAGCGTTCGGCTGGAATCCTATCGGCAGGCGGCCTCAGCTGCTTGCTGCAGCGTGGCGTCGTCGAGCTGCTCCGGATCCTCCAGCAACTGATTCATCAACGCGGGCTGAAAGGCTTCCGAAGCTTCTTTCACAGGACGTGATCCTCTTCAGGGCGTGTTCGGCCTGCCACATCGGTCGTCCGCAGGGACTCGAGCGCGTCCAGTTCAGCACGTACCTCGACCAGTCGCTCACCCAGTCGCGAGCTGACTGCCACCAGTTGCTCCACATCGCCCCGGTGCAGTGGATCGTCCCACAGGACCGAGCGGCCGTGCTCCGCACAGCGCAATGCCTTCCCAATCCGTTGTGCGGCCACCGATGCTCCAGCAGCGTCCGCCGCGAGACCAGAGAATACGGCGAGTCGTTGCTCGCGCTCCAGCCGGTGAAGCCCCGGCCAGACGAGCTCGCGAAGGCGATCAAGCGCAAGCCGGTAGGCCTCAGCCGCCCGGACAGGATCGCCGACTGACATGCCCCAGTCTCCGGCCACTCGTCCCGACGTGGTGCGCTGTTCGGGAGAGCCGAGCGTCGCGCTGCTGCCTGCAGTCGCGCGTTGACCGCCGCTCTGCTGTCCGACGCCGCGCCCGACCGTTCGAACCGCATCCAGTACGCCCGCCCGAGCCCCGACCAGCACAGGGTCGCGTCAGGGTCGTCCGCACCCAACACGCCGACTGCGGCAAGCGACGCGTCGACTGCCGCATCCAGCTTTGCGTCGACGACCGGCCGTCTGGCTGCGCGCGCTCGCTCCGCAAATGCCAGGTTGATCAGAGCGATTCGATGATTGTCATGGCCAGGCTCGGCGGTCTCGGCGGCCCGGTGCAGAAGAACGACAGCGAGTTGGAGCCCCTCGTCCGCGCCAGTCAACTCCGACAGCTCGAAACTCGCAAGCGCCGCATTGACCAGGAAGCCCGGCTGATCAATCACTAGACCATCTGGCGCCGACCCGGCCTCGTGAGCGAGCTCGACAGCCTCGCGCAGCAGGCCGATGTCGCGGCGGGCAGCGCCCAGAAGGCGAAGTGCGATGGCAAGATTCGAAGCGATCCGGCTCCGCTGCGGTTCGGCTGTTCCCGCCAGGCGCAGTGCACTACGGAAGATGATGATCGCTTCTTCGATATCCGGTTCGCGATCCAACAGCTCGTAGCGAATGCGGAGCAGGAGCGCAAGGTTGGACTCACGTTGCGCCTGTATGACGGTGGCCGCGCCCGCGTCCAACCCGCGCCGGGCGTGCCGCAACGCCTTCTCCAGATCGGCCCGCTTCCCGGCCGCCTCGAAGCGCAGGCGGAGCGCGTTCGCCAAGTTCGACTCCTGACGCGCCCGCTGCGGACCTTCCGATGCCTCGCCGATCGCGACCGTGACCAACTCGATCGCCTCGTTCATCGCCGCCAAGCTCCCCGTACGCTCGAAGGTGAGCTGCAGCGCGACGGAGAGGTCCGCCCGCGCAGCGGCGCGTGCCTGCGGCGTGCCGGCTGAGCGGTAGAGCCATCGGAAGGTGTCGACGGCCATGCCGAGCTCGCGCTGTCCGCCGGCCTCGCCTTCGCGTGTCCACCCGCGCGCGATCCTTCGCACCTCCAGCGACTCTGCATCCATGGTGAATCAGGATCAGGACTTTGGCGTCGCGCAGCTGTCGACAGTTCTGAGTCCACTCGCGTCGGCCAGCCGGATCTCCATGAGACCGCTGCTCGTCTTCAGGGTCAGCACGCCTTTGGCAAGGTTTTCGATATCCCCACAGCGTTCTCCGCCAGGAATCACCACGACAACTCTCTCGGCGTCCTTGGCCGGGCCGTACCAGGTCACGCCGACAGCGGCGACGAGGAGAAACGCGCACCCGACCGCCCCGACGATCCCTCGCCGCAACGCGCGTGCCGAGGACTCGGCCTCGAAGTACTCCGCATCACGTATCGGATCGTCGGACGGGTTTGCGAGTACCTTCGCCATCGAAGCGCCCGTTGGACGCCCGTGCGCTGCACGAAGCAACATGCCAGTCGCAAACGCACCGGCCAGAACCGCTGCGGCCAGGAGGCCTCCGACGATCACGCCATACGGCGAACTCAGCTCACCGATGTCCGTCCGGCCTTTCACCAGACCGAATCCGATCAAGCCCGCGAGGACGGCACCGAGTCCATTGCGCCACGCCAGCGCCATGGCCCGGACTTTCGGTAGATCATCTGTCGGCAACTGATGTTGCGCACGCGCCATCAGCCGATCTTTGGGTCCCGAAGTCTTGGCCGGTTTGACAACCAGATCGCTCATGCGGTCGAGACCTCGACACTCCAGTAGGCACCACATCCTTCTTCGTCCTTGGGGCTACCGCGATGGGTGACTGTGCAGGTGCACAGCATCGGCAGCGCTCTCGTCCCATCGACACCACTGGAGAGCTCAGGCGGCGGAGTCGATCGCGGAGCAATGATCAGAACCTGTGGATGGCCCTCGGCGGGGTGACATGAAGGAGCGCACCTTCCCGAGGAAGATCTGAAGCCCATGCAGTTCTGATC
>NZ_JBITJU010000029.1:0-105827 GCF_044460355.1 Kribbella sp. NPDC050124 | reverse complement strand
TGGTGGTCGGCGTAGAGCTGGGCGTGTTCGAGGAGGCGGGCGTCGAGGCGGTTGGCCTCGGCGCGGTGCGCGGCGGCCGATTCCAGCAGGTCGGCCGTCGCGAGGGTGGTCAAGTCTCCTTCGAACATGTGTTTGATTCTATGGCATGGTGCGGGTTGATTCCAACTCGGTTGTGGCTGGAATCTGTTATCCACAAGGGGAAACGTCACATCCAGCCGAGCGGGCAAAGCGGGTATGCAGGCGAGGTCTCGGGTGGGTTGGTCGATGGGCTGCGTGACGGCCGGGGCGGGCTCGTCGCGGTGGGACCTGTGACGGAGTGTTGCGGTGCGGTGGTGTTGACGGGGAGGCGGCGACTGCGGCTCGGATGGTGGTTGTGTGAGCCTGGTGAGTTGAGGCGGGTCGCGTGGTTGGCGGCGGTGGGGATTGGTGCAGACGCGTGGTGAAGGGTGCTCAGCCACGGATGAAAGTGAAGGCTGCGCGGCGCGGCGCGGGTGAGGATGGGGTGGGACATCGCGTCGGAGGTCCTGGGGCGACTGGACGGTGCTCGGAAGTGGTGAGCGCCAGGGGATGCAGCGTTGCAGTGGGTGGGGACGTGAGCCGCGCAGTTGGTGGCAAACGTCGGAAGCTGTCTGGTGGTGACGTTCGCTGAGCAGCGTCGGGACACTTGAGGTGCTGTGGAGCTGGGGCGGCTCTGCCGTGCGCCCTGACCCACGCAGCTCAGTCGCCGATCGCAGTGCGTCTTGTCCACGGTTGCGGTGGTCGTCCAAAGTTCGTTCGCCGCTTGGGTGGGGCGTGTCCACGGTCCTGCGGCGCCGCCGGAGGCGGCTCCGGGCAGGCAGCCGCCGCGGGGTGGGTCCGGGTTGTACCTGGTGGTAGGTACAGTCGGGGTGTGGAGACGGTGGAGCGGTTGATTCGGGGGGCTCAGGAGTTGTTGTGGGAGCGGGGGTATGTGGGGACGAGTCCCAAGGCGATTCAGCGGGCTGCGGAAGCCGGGCAGGGGAGTATGTACCACCACTTCGCGGGGAAGGCTGAGCTTGCGAAGGCGGCGATCGAGCGGTCGGGGGTGGAGTTGCGGGCGGCGGCGGACGAGCAGTTCGACGCCGGGGGTACGGCGACCGCGCGGATCACGGGGTATCTGGAGCGGGACCGGGAAGTGTTGCGCGGGTGCCGGATCGGCCGGTTGACGGCGGATCCGGACGTGATGGCGGATCCGGAGTTGCGGAAGCCGGTGGCGGAGACGTTCGAGTGGTTACGCGCGAAGCTCGCCGAGATTGTTGCTGAGGGCAAGCGCAATAAGGAGTTCCCGGACACGCTCGATCCGGAGCAGACCGCGGCGACGATTGCGGCTGTGCTGCAGGGTGGGTACGTGCTGGCCCGGGCGGCCAACTCCGACGAGCCGTTCGAGCTCGCCGTGCAAGGATTGATCAACCTGCTCGAGGAGGCCGCGAAGTGAAGATCGGCGCCGTGTTCCCGCAACTGGAGATCGGCAAAGATCCGGACGTCGTCAGAGAGTGGGCAACGACAGTAGAGCGGGCCGGCTACACGCACGTGCACGCGTACGACCACGTGCTCGGCGCCGACCCGAGCAACAGACCCGGCTGGACCGGCTACACGGACAGGTCCTTGTTTCATGAGGTCTTCGTGCTGTTTGGCTACCTCGCGGCGATCACACGCACACTAGAGCTGGTGACCGGCGTGCTGGTGCTACCGCAGCGGCAGACGGCGTTGGTGGCCAAGCAGGCGGCTGAGGTTGACGTGCTGAGTGGCGGCCGCATGAGGCTGGGTGTGGGCATCGGGTGGAACCAGGTCGAGTATCAGGCCCTCGGTGTGCCGTTCAAGCAGCGCGGGGCCTTGCTGGAGGAGCAGGTGGACGTCCTGCGCCGCCTGTGGACAGAGCCGGTGATCTCGTACGACGGCAAGTTCCACCAGATCGAGGAAGCCGGGCTCAACCCGCTCCCCACGAGCACGATCCCCATCTGGTTCGGCGGCAGCGCCGACGGCGCACTGCGTCGTACCGGACGGATCGGCGACGGATGGATGCCGCAGGGCAAACCCGACGACCGTGCCCGCGCCCAGCTCGCCACGATCCGCGAAGCGGCAGCCGAGGCCGGAAGGGATCCGGCGACCATCGGCATCGAGCCCCGCCTCACCCTGGCCGAGATCCCCGAGCGCAGCTGGCCCGACTTCGTCGACGGCTGGCGCGAGCTGGGCGCGACCCACCTGGCCGTCAACACCATGAAGCTGGGCCTGTCCAAACCCGAGGATCACGCGGCCCTGCTCCAGGAAGTCCTCCCCAGGCTAACGCCCACCGGTTGATCCCCGGACCACCAGCGGGCACGGCAGCGTGATGATCTCGGTCGGCCGCTCGGGGTCCTCGATACGGCGGCGGAGCAGGTCCACACCGGTTTCCACGATCGCGTGGATCGGCTGCGAGACCGACGTCAGGTCGAACGCCTCCCACGCGGCCAGTGACGTGTTGTCGAAGCCGATCACCCAGACGTCGTCCGGCACGCGTACGCCGAGCGCGCGAGCGCCGTCCAGGATGCCGAAGGCCAGCAGATCGGTCACGGTGTAGATCGCCGTCGGCGGCTTCTTGCGTGACAGCAGCTTCTGCGCCGCGGCATGGCCGTCCGCGTGCGGTACGCCGACCGACACGACGTTGCTGGGTTTGATCTTCACCCCCGCGTCGGCGAGCGCAGCGCGGAAGCCGAGGTCCCGGTCGCGGGAGGTGTTCCCGGTGTGCGTCAGCGTGACGAGGCCGATGTCGGTGTGGCCGGCCTCGACCAGGTAGCGGCCGGCGTCGTACGCGCCCTGCCAGTTGTCGCCGACTACCTGGTCGCAATCGAGTCCGTCGATCCCGCGATGCAGCAGTACGGTCGGTGTGCCCGACTCGACCGCCATTGTGTGCAAGGACGAGTCGTACGTCGCCGACGTGAGCAGGAACCCGTCGACCAGGCGCTGCTGGATCACCTTGCTGACCGACTCCTCCGGGTCGTGCTCGATGTTCCACAGGATCATGTGCAACCCGAGCGCGCTCAGCACCCGCCCGATCTCATCCAGCAGCTCGGCGTGGAACGGGCTGGTCACCCGGGTCATGAACACACCGATGGTGTCGGTCCGGCCGGTCTTCATCGCCCGGGCCAGCGCGTTCGGCGTGTAGTTCGCCTCCTCCAGCACCCGCAGCACCCGGGCCCGGGTCTCGGCGTTGACCTTCGGGTTGTTCGTCAGCACCCGCGAGACCGTCGCCTGGGACACCCCGGCCAGGCGTGCCAGGTCCCGGCTGGTCGGTTGTCGGCCCATCGCCCCCGCCTCCCCTCCTGGTTCCGAGATCCGAAACCCTACTGAAGAGTGTCGCCGTTCGCCGTTGACCACGCGCAAGACGGTGTGTATACGTATTCATTGTATACGTATTCATCCCTCGCGGATGGGAGATTCCGGTGCAGACAATCCACTCCAACCTGAGTCGCCGCAGGTTTCTCGCCGGACTGACGGGACTCGCGGCCGGCGGCATGCTGGCCGGCTGTGGCGGCAACGGCAACGCAAGTGGTGGCGGTGACGGGAAGGGCCTCACCTTCCTCAACTGGCAGCAGGTCAAGGGCACGCCGCTGGAGCAGGCGATCCAGGCCTACGAGAAGTCGTCCGGCGCGAAGGTCACGGTGCAGCCGGCCGTCACCCAGGAGTACGACACCAAGATGCGCACCCTGCTGGCCGGCGGCAGCCCGCCGGACGTGATGCGGATCAACGACGACTTCGTCCGGGGCTTCTCCGAGCAGGGGGCGCTGCTCGACCTGAAGCCGTACCTCGAGAAGGACGGCGTGGACACCGCGGCGTTCGCCAAGGAGGCGTTCGAGTTCCCGAAGCAGCCGGACGGTTCGCACACCGCCTGGGTGCTCGGCTACGAGCCGCGGCTGATCTTCTACAACGTCGATCTCTTCAAGCAGGCCGGCGTACCGCTGCCGCCGACCACCTGGTCGCCGGACGGCTGGACCTGGGCCGACTTCGCGGACCGGGCCAAGAAGCTGACCGACCCGGCCAAGAAGCAGTACGGCGCCCTGGTCTACCTGGACACCGGCTACGAGCAGACGTTCACGGTCAACCACGGCAGCGAGACCGGCATCTACTCCACTGACGGCGCGCAGTTCACGCTGCCCGGCGCCAAGGAGGTCGAGGCGCTGCAGTGGGCGACCGACCTGACCTGCAAGGACAAGGTGCAACCGCCGTGGTCCGCGCTACAGCAGGACAACGTGCAGAACCAGCTGTTCGCGCAGGGCAAGATCGCGATGATGTTCGCGACCTTCGGCACGGTGCCGTACATGCGGACCACGGTCAAGGACTTCACCTGGGACGTCGCGCCGCCACCGGCCGACGTGCAGCAGAAGACCGAGGCCAGCGTGATCGTGTTCTGCATCCCGAAGACGGCGAAGAACCCCGACCAGGCCTGGGAGCTGCTCAAGTTCCTGGCCGGCGAGGAGGGCGGCAAGATCCTCCTGCAGGGCGGCGCGTTCACCCCGATCAACAAGAAGGTCGCAGCCCAACTCGCGCCCGGAGGCAAGATGCCCGAGCACATCGGGCTGTTCGGTGAGGCCGCGAACCACCTGACCGCGACCAACCAGACCAAGAACACGCTCGGCGCCCGGGAACTGTACCGGCCCGCGCTGGACCAGGCCTACAACTGCGAGAAGCCGGTCGGCGACGTCCTGAACCAGATCAAGCCACAGGTGGAGACCGCCTTGAAGGGTTGAAGCCAATGGCAACGACAACGCAGGCGAGACAGCCGGTCGCCGAGGTCGCGGCGCCGAACCACCAGGCCGAGGTACGGCGGGCGCGCCGCAGGCAGACCCTGGTCGGCTGGTTGTTCATCAGTCCGATCGTGGTCGGCGTGGTGGCGTTCCAGTTCTTCCCGATCGTGGTCTCGATGGGCGCCTCGCTGACCGACTGGAACGGGATCTCGGCGCCGAAGTTCGTCGGGATCAAGAACTTCACCGACCTGTTCGGCGACGACCCGCTGTTCCTGCAGACGTTCAAGAACACCATCTACTTCACCCTGGCGAGCATTCCGCTGACGATCGGGATCGGCCTGGTGCTGGCGCTGTTGTGCGCCCGGCCGATCCGGGGGGTCGCGTTCTTCCGGACCGCGTACTTCGCGCCGTACGTGACGAACGTGGTCGCGATCGGGTTCGTCTGGTTCTGGTTCTTCCAGCCGGACAACGGCGTGGTCAACGGGCTGCTCGGGCAGGCCGGGATCACCGGGCCGCAGTGGCTGTCGAGCTCGACCTGGGCGATGCCGGCGGTGATCATGGTCAGCGTCTGGCAGGGCATCGGCTACCCGATGATCATCCTGCTCGCGGGGCTGCAGGGTCTGCCGAACGAGTACTTCGAGTCGGCGAAGATCGACGGCGCGAACGCGCTGCAGCGACTGCGGTTCATCACGCTGCCGTTGCTGACGCCGCACTTCCTGTTCCTGCTGATCACGCAGTTCATCACGTCGTTCCAGGTGTTCGGCCTGATCTACGTGATGACCAAGGGCGGGCCGGGCCACGCCACCAGCGTCTACATCTTCAACATCTACCAGAACGCGTTCAGCTTCGGGAAGGTCGGCTACGCCTCGGCGATGGCGTGGATCCTCTTCGCGGTGATCGCGGCCGTCACCTTCCTGCAGTGGAAGCTCCAGAAGAGGTGGGTGTTCTACTCATGAGGCTGGTGAGCCGGACCTCGCAGTACGTCGTCATGTCGCTGTTCGCGGTGGTCTTCCTGGCGCCGCTGGTCTGGATGATCAGCGCGTCGCTGCGACCGGAGGCCAAGGTGCTCTCGGTGCCGCCGCAGTTCCTGCCGAAGGACGCGCAGTGGGAGAACTACCGGCAGATCTTCGAGCTGATCCCGGTGTTCCTGTGGAACAGCGTCAAGCTGGCCGGGCTGAACGTGGTCGGCATCCTGATCGTCGCGTCGATGGCGGGGTACGCGTTCGCGCGGTTGCGGTTCGCCGGCCGGGACTTCGCGTTCATGGTGCTGCTGGCCACCTCGATCATCCCGGGGATCGCCTACCTGATCCCGCAGTACATCGTGTTCCGCCAGATCGGCTGGGTGGACACGCAGTACCCGCTGTGGGTGCCGAAGGTGCTCACGCCGGTGTTCGCGACGTTCCTGATGCGGCAGTCCTTCCTGACGATTCCGCAGGAGCTCGAGGACGCGGGCAAGATCGACGGGGCGTCCACGTTCGGCATCTACTGGCGGATCATGCTGCCGCAGACCAAGCCGGCGCTGGCCGCGATCGGCGTGTTCACCTTCCTCGAGTCGTGGAACGACCTGTTCGGTCCGCTGATCTACATCAATTCCGAGAACCTGCAGACGCTGCCGGTGGCGCTGGCCCAGTTCCAGGGCGAGTACTTCACCCAGATCAGTCTGCTGATGTGCGGGGCGACCGTCTCGGTGGTGCCCGTCATCGCCGTCTTCCTCTTTGCGCAGCGCTATTTCATCCAGGGCATCACGATGACAGGAATGAAGGGGTGAGCACCGTGCCGGACCGGCTCGTTGCCATGCAGATCGGAGCGGTTTCGTTCGTCGACGAAGGCGTCGACCAGACACTGGACATCCTGGCCGACCGCGGCGCGGTGAACGCGCTGTTCCTGGCCACACCGACCTGGACCCGGGGCACCGGCGGACGCCAGATCCCCGGCCACCCGATTCCCGACCACGGCGGCGCCGAGTACGACCTCGGCTGGGTCGGCGGCAACTACGCCACGCCGCATCCGCAGTACTACGGGAACACCGTGCTAGGCGCGGTCGGCAAGGCACCGGAGAACCCGGAGTTCGACCTGCTCGGCGAGGTCGTGCCAAAGGCCCGCGAGCGCGGGATGAAATCGTTCGCCTGGATGGAGGAGAGCGGTGGCGCCCGCCAGCTGCGGACCTACCCGAACTTCGTCAAGGTGCTCGAGGTAGACGCCTGGGGACTGCCCGGCCGCCGGCCGTGCTTCAACAACCCGGACTACCGCAACTGGCATCTCGGGTTCGTCGAGGACTACCTGCAGAGCTACCAGCTGGACGGACTCGCCTGGTGCTCGGAGCGACCGGGTCCGCTGAACATGCTGATGCAGGGCACCGTCGACGTACCCGAGATCGGTTGCTTCTGCCAGCATTGCCGGCAGATCGCTCGTGACCGGGGGATCGACGTCGAGCGGGCGATGCGGGGATACCGGGAGTTGGTCGAGTGGAACCAGCGAGTCGGCGCCGGTGAGCGGCCGGTCGACGGGGCCTTCGTGACGTTCTGGCGGATCCTGCTGAACTTCCCCGAGGTGCTCGCCTGGCAGACGCTGTGGACCGAGAGCCAGCGCCAGCTGTATCGCGACATCTACGGCGTCGCCAAGGCGATCTCGCCCGAGGTCCAGGTCGGCTGGCACGTCTACCACAACATCTCGTTCAGCCCGTTCTACCGGGCCGACCAGGCCTACACCGAGATGGCGAAGTTCTCCGACTTCATCAAGGTGGTCATCTACAACAACTGCGCCGGGCCGCGGTTCTTCACCTGGGTGAAGAGCATCTGCGGCGCGCTGTTCGCGGACGCGGACCCCGACGACGTCTACCCGCTGATGATGAAGCTGCTGCAACTCGACGAGGGCGACTACGAGAAGCTGCCGCGGACCGGGTTCACCGCCGACTACGTCCGCCGCGAGACTGCGCGCGCCGTCGCGGGTGTCGCCGGGCAGAGCGCGATCTACCCCGGCATCGACATCGACATCCCGGTCGGCGTCACGAAGCAGCGGCTGGAGCAGCCTCGCGACCTCGGGACGAAGATCAACTGGGACGACAACGAGGGGGAGTTGACCCAGTGCACCCGCGAGTCCGTGCGGGACGCGACGCTGGCCGCGTTCGAGGGTGGCGCGGAGGGCGTCGTACTGAGCCGGAAGTACTCCGAGATGCTGCTGGAGAACCTGTCCGGTGCGGGGGACGCGGTCCGGAGCCTCCCGTGAAGCCTTGGTACCAGCGGACCCTGCGGTGGGCGCAGACCAACCTGACCGAGAAGGACCCGGTCCGGTACGACGCCGAGTGGTGGCGGGACCACTGGCGTCGTACCAAGGTCCAAGGGGTGATCGTCAACGCCGGCGGGATCGTCGCCTACTACCCGAGCGAGTTCGAGTTGCAGCACCGCGCGGAGTTCCTCGGCGATCGCGACCTGTACGGCGAGATCGTCGAGCTCGCCCAGCAGGACGGCCTGACGGTGCTGGCCCGGATGGACTCCAACCGGGCCCACCAGCCGCTGTACGACGCGCACCCGGACTGGTTCGCGGTCGATGCCGACGGCAACCCTCATCGGGCCGGGACGCTGTACGTCGCGTGCGTGACCGGGCCGTACTACGAGGACTTCCTGACCGGGATCCTCGAGGAGATCATCGAGCGGAGCGCGCCGGACGGGATCACCGACAACAGCTGGAGCGGTCTCGGCCGGGACAGCATCTGCTACTGCCCGAACTGCCGCGACAGCTTCGGCCAGGAGCTGCCGACGGGCGTCGACTGGGCGGATCCGGCGTACCGGCAGTGGATCCGCTGGAGCTACGAGCGGCGGCTCGCGGTCTGGGATCTGAACAACGAGGTGACCCGGCGCGCAGGCGGTCCGGACTGCCTGTGGATCGGGATGAACGGTGGCGACCTCGTTGCGCAGAGCAAGCGACTGCGTGACGACGTGGAGATCTGCAAGCGCACCCCGATCTTCATGCTGGACTCGCAGTGGCGGCACGAGGAGTCCGGCTTCCAGGCGAACGCCGACAGCGGGAAGCGGCTGCACGGCCTGCTCGGCTGGGACACGCTGATCCCGGAGAGCACGGCCATGTACGACGCGGGGACGCCGACGTTCCGTCTCGGGAGCAAGCCGGAGCCGGAGGCCCGCATGTGGGCGGTGGAGGGGTTCGCCGGCGGGATCCAACCGTGGTGGCACCACATCGGTTCGGTGCACGAGGACCGGCGGCAGTACGCGACGGCTGAGCCACTGTTCGGCTGGCATGCCGCGCACGAGACCTACCTGGTCGACCGCGAGCCGGTCGCCACGGTCGGGTTGCTGTGGAGTCAGCGCAGTGTGGACTTCCACGGCAAGGACTCTCCGGAGACCACGAGCCAGTTGCCCTATCGGGGGTGGGTCGACGCCCTGGTCCGGGCCCGGATCCCGTACCTGCCGACCCATGAGGTCGACTCGCGCTTCGCCGTACTGGTCGTGCCGAACGTCGGTGTGCTCACTGATGTGCAGTGCGAGGCGTTGACGGCGTACGTCGAAGGCGGCGGGCGGCTCGTGGTCACCGGGGAGTCGAGCCTGTACGACGAGTGGGGGGATCGGCGGGACGACTTCGCGCTCGCCGAACTGCTCGGCGTCCGGCATCAGGGCAAGCGGCTCGAAGCGGGGAAGGTGGACTGGGAGACGTACGACGCGCACACGTACCTGCGGATCGAGGACCGGGCGATCGCGGACGGCTTCGACGGCACGGACCTGCTGCCGTTCGGTGGGCAGTTGGAGCTCGTCGAGGCGGCTGCGACTGCGGCGGCGCTGACCTACGTCCCGCCGTTCCCGATCTATCCGCCGGAGCTGTCGTGGATGGCGGAGCCTCGGAGTGACATCCCGGCGCTCGTGGTCGGGGAGCGGACGGTCTATCTCGCGGCGGACCTCGACCGGCAGTACGCGCTGCACCATCATCCGGACCACGGCCGGTTGCTCGCGAACCTGGTGCGGCACGACGGGATCCCGCTGCAGGTCGAGGGCACCGGCGTACTCGACTGCCAGCTCTACAAGAAGGGTGACGCGCACATCCTGCACCTGGTCAACCTCGACCAGGGCGGTGCGTGGCGGGGTCGGCTGGAGGAGCTCACGCCGGTCGGGCCGTTCACCGTCCGGGTGCGGGCGGGCGGCAACCGGGCGCGCTTCCTGGTCGCCGGGGTGGAGGCGGAGGTGACCGAGCAAGACGGCTGGATTACGGTCGGAGTAGACCGGATCACCGATCACGAAGTCGTAGTACTCAGCTAAGGAGCCTTCTGTGTCAATCGACGTCACCGGGCCGATGAACGAGCGGTACGACGAGATCCTCACCGAGCGCGCTCTCGGGCTGATCGAGACGTTGCACCGGGAGTACGGCGCTCGCCGGCTCGAACTGCTCGAGCGCAGGCGGGAGCGGGTGGCGGCGATCGAGGGCGGGGCGTCGCTGGAGTTCCTGCCGGAGACGAAGGACGTGCGGGACGATCCGGACTGGCGGGTCGCGCCGGCGGCGCCCGGGCTGGTGGACCGGCGGGTGGAGATCACCGGTCCGACCGACCGGAAGATGACGATCAACGCGCTGAACTCCGGCGCCAAGGTCTGGCTGGCCGACCAGGAGGACGCGAACACCCCGCTGTGGGAGAACGTGATCGGCGGCCAGCTGAACCTCCTGGACGCGATCACTCGGCGGATCGACTTCAGCACCGACACCAAGAGCTACGCCCTGAAGCCGGACGACGAGCTGGCCACCATCGTCGTCCGGCCCCGGGGCTGGCACCTGCCGGAGAAGCACCTCGTGGTCGACGGCGAGCCGGTGTCCGGTTCGCTGGTCGACTTCGCGCTGTACCTGGCGGCCTGTGGACAACTGCAGCTCGACCGCGGCCAGGGACCGTACTTCTACTTGCCGAAGATGGAGTCGCACCTGGAGGCGCGGCTGTGGAACGACGTGTTCGTGACCGCGCAGGACTACCTCGGGATCCCGCGCGGCACGATCCGGGCGACGGTGCTGATCGAGACCTATCCGGCCGCGTTCGAGATGGAGGAGATCCTCTACGAGCTGCGTGAGCACTCAGCCGGGCTGAACGCGGGGCGCTGGGACTACATGTTCAGCGTGATCAAGACGCACCGGACCCGGGGTACGAACTTCCAGCTGCCGGACCGCAACAGCGTCACGATGACGGTGCCGTTCATGCGCGCGTACACGGAGCTGCTGGTCCGGACGTGCCACAAGCGTGGTGCGCACGCGATCGGCGGGATGGCGGCGTTCATCCCGAGCAAGGACCCGGCGGTGAACGAGCAGGCGTTCGCGAAGGTGACCGCGGACAAGCAGCGCGAGGCCGGTGACGGGTTCGACGGGTCGTGGGTCGCGCATCCCGGGATGGTTGAGACCTGCCGGACCGTGTTCGACTCGGTGCTCGGTGCGGAGCCCAACCAGCTCGGCAAGCTGCGGGAGGACGTGTCCGTCACCGCTGCGGACCTGCGCGACGTTGCCGCGACACCGGGTGCGGTGACCGAGGCGGGGCTGCGGAACAACGTCAGCGTCGCGATTCAGTATCTGGCCGCATGGCTGGAGGGCACCGGCGCAGTCGGCATCTTCAACCTGATGGAGGATGCCGCGACGGCCGAGATCTCCCGCTCCCAGATCTGGCAGTGGCGCCAGAACAACGTGGTCCTGGACACCGGCGAGACCGTCACAACCGACCTGGTCCAGCGGATCGCCGACGAGGAGATCGCCAAGCTCGGCGACGACCCCGATCGCTTCAAGGCGGCTCGCGAGCTGTTCCTGGAGACGGCGCTGGCCGACGAGTACACCGACTTCCTCACGCTTCCGGCGTACGAACGCATGTCCTGAGCGTCAGCGTGGCGGACCTGGCGGCGGCGGGCCGAGGCGGATCCGCGTCTGCGCGTCCGCCACGGTGAGCGCTTGGGTCAGCAGCCAGTTGACGCCGTAGCGCTCGTACTGGCGGAGGCTGGGCTGGGTCGGCTCGGTGGCGTCGGTGTTCCCGATCAGGACGAGGTCGAACGGACGAGCGGATCGCGTGGCCTGCAGGTCGGCGCCGATCGCGGCGTACGTCTCGAGCGGGATGACGACGGTCGGCCACTGCTCGCTGGCAGGAGCGAAGCCGTCCCAGCGGGCGGCTCGGCGGCGAGGTGCGCGGTACGAACCGCCGGCGCCGATCCAGATCGGGATCCGTGGCTGCTGGACCGGAGTGGGCCGGAGGGCGGTGCCGAGGCAGTTGTAGAAGTTGCCTTCGAAGTCCACGCGTTCCCCGGTCCACAGCCGGGTCACGAGGTCGAGGAACTCGTCGACCATCGCCGCCCTGGTCTTCAGGTCGGCATCGATGCCGAAGGCGGTGAACTGGTCGTCCGGATGGCCGAGCCCGACCCCGAGGATCAGTCGGCCGCCGGACAGTCGGTCCAGCGTCGCCGCCTGCCGGGCGAAGGCTTCCGGCCGCAACCGGGCCACCGCGGTGACGAGCGTGCCGAACCGGATCCGTTCGGTCGCCGTCGCCACCGCGGTCAGCGCTACCATCGCGTCCGCTGCATCGTCGGAGTCGCCGAGTGTGGCCGCAACCGCCTCGCTGTGGCCGTGCAACGGCAGCAGCTCGTCCCAGATGAAGAACCCGTCCCAACCCGCCGCCTCGGCCAACCGTGCGAGCTCGACCAGTACGGCGGGATCCGCGAACGGTCCCTGGTTCGGCAAGTAGATTCCGTGCCGCATCCACCCCACCCCCCACCGGCCAGCGTACGCCGGGACCCCGGTGGGAGCGGGGTCCCGGCGAGCTGATCAGCGCTCGGCTGGGTAGGCCGCGTCGACCTCGACCTCGACCAGCCAGCCGTTGACCGGCAGGTTCTCGATCTCGAGGGCGAAGCGGGACGGGCGGGCCTTGTTGACCACGAACGGTTTGGCGGGCGCCGCCGTACCGAGTGGGACGGGAACGAACTGGCCCGTGGTCAGGTCGGTGTTGGCGAAGTACTGACGGTAGGCGCGGTTCCAGCCGGCGAAGTCGGCCGTGGCCGCGCCGGACGGATTCTGCAGGAACACCCGCATCGTGTAGACGTCGTCGTACGAGAGGCCCTGTGCCTGCAGGTTCTCGCCGATCCGCCGCAGCACGTTGATGCCCTGAGCCTCGGTGATCGTGACACCGGCCGGCAGCGTCCCACCCGGGAAGACGACAGTGTCGATGTACGCCGCCTCCGTCCCGGCCGGAGCGCCGGTGTTGAGTGCCGACGGCCCGAGTCCGCTGGTCTTGTAGATCGGTGTGTTGGCCCCGATGCCGACGCCGCTGGCGATCATCGGGTTGGCCTGACCGGCAGGCAGGACGGGGGCGACCGTGCCCGGCCGTGGCGGCTTGGGCATGTCCCACCAACCGGCCGCCGTACCCGCGCCGGCACTGAAGGAGATCACGACCGCGGCCACGCCGGCGATCAAGGCACGCTTCCTCATCGGCTCGCCACCACCCGGCTGTGCAGAGCGGTCACAGTCGCGCGGGCCGACGTCATCGCGCCGTGCTGCCAGGCGATGGCGTGCGACAAATGGTCACCGGCGAAGTAGATGTTGCCGGTGGCATCGAGCAGCCGGGCGTAGATCCCGTCGGTCTGCGACGGCCAGCTGACCCACGCTGCTTCGGAGTACTTGGTGCCGAGCCAGTTGACCGAGAACGCCGCCTTGACGTCCTTGCCGTACACGCCGCCGTGGATCTTGGTGCCCTGCATCAGAGCTCGCTCCAGTCTCGCGGCCGGCGTCAGCGCGCCGTACACGTTGGCGTTCGCGCCGGTGTTGTAGTAGCCGATGACGGTGCCGCGCCGGCCGTGGAAGCCGGTCGACGGGTACCAGGTGTTGACCGTGTCGAGGTTGCTGTTGGTGATCCCGCCGTAGATCCGGTGGTCCTCCTCCCACCAGCGCCGGCCGTACTCGATGCCGATCTTGCCCGCGTTCGTCGGGCGGGCGTACTTGAGCGCGTCGACGATCGGGGTGGGCAGGTTCGACGGGACCTTCGCGGCCAGGTGCGGCGGCAGCGTGCAGATGGCGTAGTCCGCCGCGATCACCTGGGTCCGGCTCCCGGTCTGGTAGGTGACCTCGACACCGGTCGTGGTGTTGCGCAGACCGGTCACCTCGGCGCCGTACTGGATCTTCTCCTTGCCGATCGCCTTCTCGAACGCGTACGGGATCCGGTCCATCCCGCCGACCGGCTGGAACATCATCATCGCCTGGTCCCAGCCGAACTCGAACGAGAAGTAGTTGCCGACCCCGCTGGCGAACACGTCACTCAGTGCGTACGGCGCGGCCGTCGTACCGCCCTCCAGGCCGGCACCGGGTTCGACCGTGTAGCCCCGGCGGCCGCTGGTTCCGGTGTAGGCGAAGCCGGCGGCCTTGTTCCCGATCGCACCGAAGCTGGTGAGGAAGCCGATCAGCGCCTCCTTGTCGGGCGCGGTCAGCTGGGCATCGAGCGCGCCCTGGTCCGTGGCCTTGGCGAGCATCTCGGCCACGTAGCCGTAGGCGTCCGCCTTGGCGGTGCGGTGCCGGATGGGCTTGTTGGACAGGGCTGTGGTGCCCTCGCGGTACAGGTAAGCGTCCGCGTTCTGGTTGACGAACGGCTCGATCGCCACACCGAGCTCGCGACAGTAGTCGATGGTCACGTGGTGCTGCGGCAGTCGGGCCGGTCCTGCGTTCATGTACTGACCGGACGAGAACGAGGCCCGCTGGGTGTTACCTGCCAGGTCGGTCTCCACGGTGCCGCCGCGCACCGTCCAGTTCCGGCCGCCGGGCCGCATGCGGGCCTCCAGCAGGGTGACCTTGTAGCCGGCCTTCAGCAGCTCGTACGCCGAGGTCAGTCCGGCGATCCCGGCGCCGAGGATGACGATGTGCTTGCGGCCTTGGCCGTTCAGTTCGATCCGCGACGGGGCGGCGTACGCGGGCGTCTCGGCGACGCTTGTGAGGCCGAGCGCCGACATCGTGGAGTACATGACACCGGCTCCACCGGTGATACCGACCTGCTGCAGGAACTGACGTCTGGTCTGCGCCATGCCTTCTCCTCACTGGGCAACGAAGTAGCTGACCAGAAAGGTAAGGACATGGTGTTTTCCCGCTGTGTCCGAGCGGTGACGACCTGAGACCGGTACTGACAGGTATGTTTCGGGTTAACGAACCTGTTGAGCCAGGGTCTCAGCCACTGGCGCGATTTCCGCGTAGACACCGCGGCGCGAGCAGAACGCCGCCGCACCACCGCCGGGTGGGCCGCGACGACTGCGAGTTCGTCAGCACCACCGCCCACGGCGCCTCGCTGACACTCGCCAGCGTCCCGCCGACGATCAGCCGCTTGTCCTCCGACGCGGCGACCGTCCCGGCGGAGACGAGCATCAGGATCCCGGCAAGCACAGCGGCCCGTTTCAACATGACACTGAAAGTAACCGATTAATTACATGGAGATCAGTACGAGGCTGGTGTACGTCGCCGTGTCGCGGGGCACCGCGAAGGCATGAGGCTGACCGAGACCGCGGATGTCTGGTGGAAGAACGCAGTGGTGTACTGCCTCGATGTCGAGACCTTCTTCGACACCGACGGCGACGGGCGCGGCGATCTGCGCGGCGTGAGCCAGCGGATCGACCACTTGGCCGAGTTGGGTGTGACGTGCCTGTGGCTGATGCCGTTCTACCCGACACCGGATCGCGACGACGGCTACGACATCACCGACTTCTACGGCGTCGACCCGCGACTGGGGACGCACGGCGACCTGGTCGAGCTGATCACGCTCGCCCAGGACCGCGGGATGCGCGTGATCGCCGATCTGGTCGTCAACCACACCTCCGACCAGCACCCGTGGTTCCAGAGTGCGCGGGCGTCGCGGGAGTCGCCGTACCGGGACTGGTACGTCTGGCGGGACGAGCCGCCGCCGGACGCGGACAAGGGCATCGTGTTCCCGGACCAGGAGCAGAGTCTCTGGCAGTACGACGAGGAGGCCGGCCAGTACTACCTGCACCGGTTCTACAAGCACCAGCCCGACCTCGACATCACCAACCCGGCGGTGCGCGAGGAGATCATGCGGGTGATCGGCTTCTGGCTGCGGTTGGGGCTGTCCGGGTTCCGCGTAGACGCCGTACCGTTCCTGATCGACCCGGCGGGTTCACTGGATGCGGCGGACCTGCCGGACCCGCACGACTACCTGCGTGACCTGCGGGCGTTCCTGTCCCGGCGCAGTGGACAGGCGATGCTGCTCGGCGAGGTCAACCTGCCCTACAAGGAGACCCGGCGTTTCTTCGGTGACGAGGACGGCGATGAGCTGACCATGTCGTTCGACTTCATCGGTATGCAGCGGCTCTACCTGTCGCTGGCGCGCAGTGACCCGGCCGAGCTGGTGAAGGCGTTGCGCGAGCGACCGGACCCGCCGGAGGAGGCGCAGTGGGGCACCTTCGTGCGCAACCACGACGAGCTCACGCTGGACAAGCTGTCCGACGAGGAACGGCAGGAGGTGTTCGACGCCTTCGGGCCCGAGGAGGACATGCAGCTCTACGGGCGCGGTCTGCGCCGCCGGCTGCCGCCGATGCTTGGCAACGACCCGGACCGGCTCAAGCTCGTCTACAGCCTGCTCTTCTCGCTGCCAGGTACGCCGGTGCTGTTCTACGGCGAGGAGATCGGCATGGGCGAGAACCTCGCAGTCGAAGGGCGGAACGCGGTCCGCACCCCGATGCAGTGGACCGCCGAACCGAACGGTGGCTTCTCGACCGCGGACCCGAACGACCTCGCCGTACCCGTCACCGAGGGCGAGTACGGACCGGAGCAGGTCAACGTCGCCGCCCAACGCCGCGACCCTGACTCGCTGCTGAGTTGGATCAAGCAGTTGGCGCTGCGCTATCGCGAGTGCCCGGAGCTGTCGTGGGGCAAGTACACGATCCTCGAGTCCGAGTCGCCGTCGGTGTTCGCTCATCGGTCCGACTACGAGGGCGGCCGTGTCGTCGCCGTCCACAACTTCGCCGACCAGCCTGCCCACGTGACGCTCGCGGTCGCCGGCAACGGAGTCGGCGTCCGAGCCACGGATCTCCTCCAGGACGGTACGGCGACCGTGCGCGAGGACGGCGTACTCGAGCTGGACCTGGATCCCTACGGCTCCCGCTGGCTCCGCATCACCCAACTGGGCGATCGGTACGTCCTCTGAAGGTGGCCACCCCGGCCACGCATGCCGGGGTGACCACGCGTCACAGACTAGGCCCTGTAGGCGGTCCACATGTTGCTGATGCGGGTGCTCTGGTCAGGGGTGAACTGGTTGTAGCAGGAGTCGTACGAGTAATCCATGTAGTTGTGGATCGGGTCGAGGCCCGGCAGTGAGCAGGAGTCGCGGCCCTCGGGGCAGCCGTTGGTGGAACTGCTCTGCGCCGGAGTGTCCGCGACCTCGTCGTTCGTGGCGGTGCAGCCGCCCTGGAACGTGTGGTACAGACCGAACCAGTGCCCGGCCTCGTGGGTCGCGGTCTCACCCAGGTTGTAGTTGGCGATCCCGCCGCCCGGCAGCGAGTCGTAGTGCACGCGGATGCCGTCGACACCCGGGTTGCGGTCGTAGTCCCACGGGAAGGTCGCGATGCCGAGGTAGGCGAAGTCGACCAGCCACATGTTCAGCGCGTTCGCACCGCCCTTGCGGGTCTGCTTGCGGTACGTGCTGCTCTGCTTGTCCTTGTGCCAGTTGTTGTTGTTGTACCGGAACGTGCCGGCCAGCGTGAAGGTGAAGCCGGTGTTCGCCGCCGCCGACGACTCCTGGCCGCCGAACGTCGTGTTCAGTACGGCGATCTGCTGCGCGATCTGGGTGTCGGTCACGTCGCCGTTGCCGGCCGCGTCACGCATCACGTGCACGTAGACGGGGACGCTCGCGGCCGCCAGCGCACCCTTCGGTACGCCGATACCGCGGGCGGCCTTGGCCTTCAGGATCTGCGCGGTCCGGGCCTCGATCGCCTTCTGCTCGGCGGCCGACACGTCCCGCGTGTCCGGGCCGTGCCCGCCCTTGGCCGACGCACTGGCCGGTGGGACGAAGCAGTCGGGTGACTCGGCTGGGAGCCGGGCGGAAGCCTGGCCGCTGAGGGAGGTGAAGATGAGCGCCGTTCCGGCCAGCAGGGCTGCCGCGACGCGCGGGCGGGTGATGAGAGATCGCATGGACTGCGCTCCTCCGGGTCGGGCCGCTGGGCGGGCGGCCGGTTGCCGGAGATCTTGCGTGGGCGAACCGCTGATCCGGAAGCCATCACCGAGGATTTTCCGGGGATTTAGGGAAAACCTTCGGTGCCCGGGCGGGCGGTCAGACTTCCGTAGCGTTCCATCCTTTGCCAGCGCAGCCGGGAGCCGGCCAGCGCGGTGACCACGGACTGGATGACGACCAGGTACATCAGTTGCCGGTAGACGAACTGCTGCAGCGGCAGCGTCCACAGCGGCCCGGCCCGTTCGCCGTCGAGCCGGAACGCGTAAAGCCCCATCCCGAACTGCAGCGCCAGGAAGCCCAGCCAGACCAGCCCCACCCGCAGCGGATCGAGGAAGAGCAAGCCGTAGAGCGCGAAGATGTCCACCACCGGTGCCAGCAGTGGCAGCAGGACCTGGAACAGCATCAGGTAGGTCAGGCCGCGTCGTCCCAGCTTGCCGGCCTGGCCGCGCTGAACGAGTGCACCACGGTGCTTCCACATTGCCTGCAACGTCCCGTAGCACCAGCGGTACCGCTGCCGCCACAGCGCGCCCAGTGAGGCCGGCGCCTCGGTCCACGCGATCGCACGCTCCTCGTAGACCACATGCCAGCCGTCCCGGCACAGTGCCATCGTCAGGTCGGTGTCCTCGGCGAGGGTCACGTCACTGAGTCCGCCGATGCGTTCCAGCGCCGTACGACGGAATCCGCCGATCGCACCGGGGACGGTCGGCATGCACTCGGCCAGGTCGAACAGCCGCCGGTCCAGATTGAAGCCGATCACGTACTCGATGTGCTGCCAGCGACCCAGCAGACCACGCCGGTTGCCGACCTTCGCGTTCCCCGACACCGCGCCCACGGACGGATCCGCGAACGGCTGCACCAGCATCCGGATGGTTTCCGGCTGGAAGACCGTGTCGCCGTCGACCATCACGACCAGATCGAAGTGGGCGGCCCGCAGTCCGGTGTTGAGCGCGACCGGCTTGCCCGCGTTCGGCTGCCGGATCACCCGGACGCCCTGGATCCGCATCGCCTCGACGATGTCCGCCGTACCGTCGGTCGAACCGTCGTCGACGACGACCACTTCGATCGGGTGGTCCGAGGCGACCAGCGAGCGGACGGTGGCCTCGATCCCGGCGCTCTCGTTGTACGCCGGGACGATCACGCTGACCGGCTCGGTGACCGGATCGCCCCACGACCAGTCCCGCTGCCGCGCGTGCCGCCGGGCCGCGATCACGGTGGTGATCGCTCGCAGCACGCTCAGCGCGCCGGCGGCGTACAGGAACCAGGTCAACAGCGTCAGTGCCCCGTCGCTGATCCGGATCGCCCCGATCGCGGCCAGCCCGCGCGCGCGCTCGAGCAGGCTCGCCTTGTGGACCGGTTGGGGCAGGCCGACGGCGTCGCTCACGGTGGCGAACGTGAACCCGCGCGCCTTCAGCGTCGGGATCAGCTTCGCCAGCGCGGCGACGGTCTCAGTCCGGTCGCCGCCCGCGTCGTGCATGAGCAGCACCTGCCCCGCGGTCCCGCGCGGCATCGAGTTCGCGATGATCTTCGTCGTTCCTGGCCGTCGCCAGTCCTCGCTGTCCTGGGTGCTCAGCACGGTGAGGTACCCGTCTCGGCGGGCGGCCTCGATCGCGGTCCAGTCCGCATCGGTGAGTGCGTCGGGCTCGGAGGAGTACGGCGGCCGGAGCAGCGGCGTACTCATCCCGGTCGCGCCGGCGAGGATCAGTTGACTCTGCCGCAACTCGAGTGATCGGCGCCAGCCGGCCGCCGTACTCAAGTTGGCGTGGGTGAACGTGTGCACGCCGATCTGGTGGCCCTCAGCGACAATTCGGCGGGTCAGGTCCGGATGGGCGGCGACCTCGGTGCCGACCACGAAGAAGGTCGCCCGCACCTGCTGCTGCTTGAGCAGATCGAGAATCTTCGGGGTCCAGACCGGATCCGGCCCGTCGTCGAAGGTGAGCGCGATCGTGCGGGCCTTGGGCGCCACGGACCGCGGGCGGTCCGGCACGGCGTCGACCACCGGTCCGCCGGTGCGGATCGCCTCTGGCACCGATGCGGCCGACCCCGCCGACTTGACTGCCCCGTCCGGCTCGGCGCCGAACATGTGGTGCGTGTAGCCGTTCAGCAGCAACATGCTCGACAGGCAGACGAGCAGCACAGTCAGCACGATCCAGTGGGAACGCAGTGGGACCTGCTTCGCGCGTCGCGCGACCGGACGTCGACTCACGGTTTGGACGGCGACTTGGTTCGACCGGGTGGCGCGGTCGGCTTGTTGCTCGGGTGAGTTGTGGTGGATCTGCCGGGCGGGGTCGTAGAGCCGATCACCGGGGTGGACGGCGCGATCGTCGGGGTAGGTACGACGGTTGGCGTGCTACTGGGTGTGCTGCTTGGAACCGGTGTGCTCGCGCGGACCGGGGTGACAGCCGCCTCACTCGGACGCACGGACTGCGCGGCAGCCGGTCCGGGCGTGACCGCCGGCTTCCTGGGCGCAGACTTACCGCCCTCCGGCAACGGGACCAGTGGAGTGTCCAGACTCGGCCCACCGAGAACACTGCTGAGCACAAGGATCAGATAACCCGCAGCCGGTACGGCGAGAACCGCACCGGCGCGCCGGATGGCGCGATGGCGACGCCCGGTCGAGTCCAGAAAAACCGGCCGCCGAGCGGAAGGCGACTTCACAAGCGCGAGATCCTACTAGTCCCGCCCTGATGCCAAAACCCGACCCTTGAACGTCAAACGCTTGCATTACAAGACTTTTCGTCGCGCGTGATCGTTCGAAAGGGCCACCGCGTTACAGGGATTGCAGCAAGTGACATGACCAGCCGGTAGCGATATCGCCGATCACGGTCTGCGTGCGAGCATTCACACGCCGCGCCGTCCTCCGCCCGGGACGTGCACCTCACTGCGAGTCCTGGGCTCACTCGAAGGAGCCTGTCCCCGGCATGTCCCGCTCCCGTGTGCTCACCGCCCTGTCCGTCGCCACCGCCCTGGTGGTTCCGATCCTCCCGATCCAGGCCTCCGCCCGGCCTGCTCAGGTGACGACGGCTGCACAGGCCGCCGACCTGCAGGGCTGGCGCAGTCAGTCGCAGCAACCCGATCCAGAGCTCAACGCCGTGCTGCCCGCTGGGGTCCCGCGAGCCGAGCAGACCCCGTCGCCGGTCAAGCGCGACGGACGCCGGGTCAAGGAGCTTGCCGGGCTGCGGACGCCGACCAACAAGGTGTTCGAGCTGGCCGACGGTCGGCGCGAAGTGGAGTTGTCAACCGAGCCGGTGCACTTCCGCGCGTCCGACGGCAGCCTGCAGCCGATCGACACCACAGTCCGCGCGAGCAAGGCGACAGGCTTCGGCCTGGCCAACGAGACCAACAGCTTCCGCAGCTACTTCGGCAACCGGCCCGATCAGCTGGTCCGGTTCGAGCTGGACGGCCGCGGCCTGACGCTGGGCACGCCGAGCACCAAGGTCCTGACCCCGGTGAGCGCCGGTGACACGGTGACCTATCCGGATGTCTTCGGTGACGCCGATCTGGTGTACCAGGTCGGCCCGGACCAGCTGAAGGAAAGCATCGTCCTGGAGTCGGCGCCCGCCGATCCGACGTACACGTTCTCGCTGAAGCTGGCCGGGGTGAAGGCCGAGCAGCAGCCCGACGGCTCGATCGCCTTCTACCGGCAGAGCGGGCTCGGACGGCCGCTGTTCACGATGCCCCGGCCGTTCATGACGGACGCTCGCGACGACGCGTCCTCGCCGTACGGCAAGGCCTTCAGCGAGCAGGTGACGCAGACCGTCACCCAGCGCGGAGCGAACATCGACATCACCGTGCGCGCGGACGCCGCCTGGCTGAGCAGCCCGGACCGCCAGTACCCGGTCGTGATCGACCCGACGATCGCGATCGAGCCGGCGCCGGACCAGGCGCAGGACGCGATGGTCGACTCGGGTGACCCGACCAACAACTACGGCGGCATCACCGGCCTGTACGCCGGGACGACCGCCTCGGCCAAGCGGCGCAGCCTGTTGAAGTTCGACATCTCCAGCCTGCCGGCCGGAACGACGGTCGACTCGGCGCAGCTCAAGCTGTACTTCGACCAGACCTTCCACACCAACACGAACGCGGTCCAGCTGGAGGCGCGCCTCGGCGCGTCGGCCTGGACGGAGTCGACGGTCAACTGGAACTCGTCGGTCAACACCACGTTGGGCAGCCTCGGCTACAACATGTCGTACGTCGACGACAGCTACACCAGCAAGACGTCGATGGTCGGCGCCTGGCTCGCCGGTACGTCGGCGGTGGCGGACGGCGGCGGCTACAAGTACCAGAACGACGCCGCGACCGGCTCGTCGTTCACCTGGATGCCGGACGTCACCGAGACGGGCTACTACGACGTCTACGCGGGGTACATCCAGGGATCCGACCGCGCGACGAACACGCCGTACAGCGTCCTGCACGGCGGCGGTACGGCGAACTACACGGTCGACCAGACCCAGGGCAGCGGGAACGTCCTCAAGGCGCTCGGATCGCTGCCGTTCAACCTGGGCGGCGGCTACCGGATCACGATGGGCGATGTCGCCGGCAAGGTCACGACGGCCGACACGCTGCGAATCATCAAGCGCGCCTACGACACGAAGGACGCCGGCGAGAGCAGCGTCTGGCACACGTTCAGCGTGCGCAACATGGTGCAGTTCTGGCTCGACGGCTCGCCGAACAACGGCATCGTGGTCAAGGCGACGGACGAGACCCTCGGGCGCGGCGGACCGGTCTACCAGGCCAGCGAGTACGCGTACAACGGCTCGGACGTCCACCGGCACGCCAACCGGCCCAAGCTGGTCGTCACCTACGGCCGACCGGGCGTCACCGTCAGCACGCCGACCACGATCTCCGCGACCGGTGCCACCCTGAGCTGGAGCGCGTACGCCGACCCGAGCACCAGCACCGCGGACGACATCGTCGAGTACCAGGTGCACCGCAGCATCTACCAGAACTTCACGCCGACCGCGGACACGCTGGTCTCGCCGGTGTCCACCGGGACGACGACGTACGCCGACACGAGTGCCGAGCCGACTCCGGCCGACGACACCTCCGACGAGGGCGACGGCTACTACTACATGGTCGCCGTCAAGACGAGGGACGGCGGCCTGACCCCGTCCGCGACGCAACTCGCCCGCCTGCCCAAGGCGGGACAGGTGGTCAAGTACTTCCAGGCGTCGGCCGACTCGACGCTGTCAAGCGTTCAGTATGCGACCAACCTCGACCGGATCGAGGGCGAGGCCTGGCTCGAGGTCGGCAACAACACCACCTACGGCAAGACCCGGGCGGTCGTGAACTTCGGCACCGTCACCTCCGGCATCCCGGCCGGATCGACGATTCTCGACGCCAAGTTCGGCCTGTGGAAAGCCCACTACGAAGGTGGTCCGGCGCAGCTGAACGCGCACGCGCTCAGCAAGACCTTCGTCGAGTCGTCGACGACCTGGCAGAAGGCGAGCTCGTCGACGAACTGGACGACGGCGGGCGGCGACTTCGGTGCGCAGCTGGACTACGTGCCGGCCGCGAACATGGGGCCGGATCCGACCTGGCACTGGTGGCAGGCCAAGAGCGCCGTACAGGGCTGGGTGAACACGGCCGGCAGTGAGCACGGCTTCCTGATCAAGCAGGCCACCGAGACCACCACCGGGCACGGGCTGTTCCTGAGCGCCGAGGCGGCTGAACCGCTGCTCCGGCCGATTCTGAAGGTCACCTACCTGACGAAGACGCCCGAGTCGGCGTACCACGCGCCGAAGACGCCACAACGGCAGTCGCCGGCGGCGCAGTACCCGGTCGACGTCACGATCACGAACACCCAGGCCTTCGCACTGAAGTCCTCGGACTACGCGTTGTCGTACCACTGGACGTTGCCGGACGGGACCGAGGTGACCTCGGCGGCGAACCGCCTGGACACCGCGTTGCCCACCGACCTGGCACCGGGAGCGGTGGCCAAGGTCACCGCTCAGGTGAAGAGTCCGGTCGCGGCAGACCCGAGCAACAAGCGTGAGGACTTCGTCCTGCGGTGGGACCTTCGGCACAAGACGACCGGCGCCTGGCTCTCCCAGACCGCCGGTGGCGTGGGCGCGCTGGACCAGCACGCCGCCGTCGAGGACCCGACCTCGGACCAGCTGGGCCTGGAGAAGTTCTACCAGTACGCCGGGAAGAACACCGGCGGCGGCTCGTCCGCCATGGTGAACCTCGCCACCGGAAACGTTGCCTTCAGCTACAACGCGCTGTCGAACCCGAGCCGGGGCGCCTCCACGTTCGTGCGGATGACCTACAACAGCCTGGACACCTCCGCGTCCGCGATGGGCTACGGCTGGTCGCTGTCGACCTCGACGCTGAACCGCCTGGGGTCCGCGCTGGACTTCCACCCGCGCGGCCAGAAGTGGCCGACCGAGATCACCCTGACCGACGGCGACGGCACCAGTCACACCTTTGCGCTGAACAAGCACGGCACGACCGACGAGACCAAGTGGGACTACGACCACCCCAAGGGTGTGCACCTGTACCTGCAGAAGGTCGCGGACCCGCCGGACAACAAGACCTCCGTCAACCGCGCGTGGGTGCTGACCCGGCCGGACCGCACCCAGTTCTTCTTCGACGACCAGGGCTTCCAGTCGGTCATCCGGGACAAGAACGGCAACGAGACGGTCTTCACCTACGAGGAGCGCAAGAGCGCCAACAAGCCGGTCAAGTTCCTCGACTACATCACCGATGCGGCGAGCCGCCGTACGCTCACGCTCGACTACTTCGAGAAGGGCCAGGCGTACAGCTACATCAACGACGCCGGGGTGAAGACGGCCGCGACGAACCTGACGAACCCGAAGATCATCGACCAGGTCGAGTCGATCACCGACATCTCGGGCCGGAAGGTGACGTTCACCTACACCGACAAGGGCCTGATGGCCGAGCTGGTCGACGGCGCGGGGACGAGCCTGGCGAAGACGTTCAAGTTCGTTTACGACGCCACCAACACCAACAAGAACACCAAGCTGGTCCGGATCACCGATCCGCGGGGCAAGTCGACGAACCTGTCGTACTTCGCCGCGACCACGGATCCGAAGGACAAGTGGAAGCTCGAGAAGCTGACCGACCGGCTCGGCAAGACGACGACGTTCGGCTACGTGCCGGTGACCGTGCCCGGCGCCACCGTGGAGACGACCGTCACCGACGCGACGCCGCGCGCGACCAAGTACCTCACCGACAGCTTCGGCCGGCCGGTCCAGACGACCAACGCGAAGAACGAGGTCACGAAGCTCAGCTGGGACGACGACCACAACGTCACCCAGCTGGAGGAGCCCAACGGCGCCAAGAGCACCTGGACCTACGACCCGAAGACGGGCTTCCCGCTGACGATCAAGGATGCCGAGGCCAACGCCAACGGCACGCCCGCGACGGTGCTGAGCTACAACGTCGGCGGCAACGGCTTCTACGGTGAGCTGATCCGGAAGACCAGCCCGGAGGGACGGGTCTGGACGTTCGGCTACGACCCGCTGGGCAACCTGACGTCGGTCACCGACCCCAAGGGCAACGCCACCGCGACCGCCGACGACTACACGACCAAGTACGCCTACGACGCGCTCGGCCAGCTGAAGACCTCGACCGACGCGAACAACAACACGACCTCGTACTCGCTGTACCACGACACCGGGTATCCGCAGCGGATCACGGACGCACTGACGCGGTGGACGGACTTCGGGTACGACGTCCGCGGCAACGTCCTGGCCGTCACCGACGCCAAGCTCAAGACGAGCAGCTACACCTACGACCTCTTCGGCCGCCCGATGACGACGAAGGTGCCGAAGGACGAGGCGGCGAATCTCTACATCAACACCCCGGCGCCCGTGTACGACGCCAACGACAACGCCACGCAGGCCACCGCCCCGAACGGCGCCGTCACGACTAACGCCTACGACGACGCTGACCAACTGATCTCCTCGAAGGCGCCCAAGGACGTCGCGACCGGTCCGGAGCGGGAGACGAAGTACGAGTACGACGTGGTCGGCAACCTGCTGAAGCAGACCGAGCCGAAGGGCTCCTCGACGCCGGAGACGACGGACTTCGTCACCACCTACACCTACGACCCGATCTATCAGTTGCTGTCGGTCGACAACGCGCAGAACGACAAGATCAGCTACGAGTACGACAACGTGGGCAATGTCGTGACGGTCGTCGACCCGCGGAAGTCGAAAACCACGGACCCGGCCGACTTCACCACGAAGACGACGTACGACAAGGCGCACCGGCCCAAGGTGTCGACCGATGCCGCGGGCAAGACCACGTCCCAGGAGTACGACCGGGACGGCAACGTGATCGGCACGACGGATGCCGATGGCAACAAGACGCTGATCACGCTGGACGAGCGGGGCAAGACCGTCCAGGTCAAGGTTCCGCACAGCAAGGACGCGGGCGGCGCCGTGACGTACCGCACGACGCAGGTGGAGTACGACCAGGTCGGCAACCAGACCAAGGTGATCAGCCCGCGGGGTGTCGAGACCACGGACGATCCGGACGACTTCGCCCAGGTCACCGTGTACGACGCCCTGAACCGGCCGGCTGAGCAGATCGCGCCGTACGACAAGGACGACGCGCGCTACAACACGCCGGACAAGACCGTCATGACGTACGACCAGGTCGGCAACGTGACGAAGGTCAGCGCGCCGGCGTCCGAGGGTCAGACGACGCGTAACGACACGTCGTACACGTACTTCGACAACGGATGGGTCAAGTCCAGCACCGATCCGTGGGAGATCGCCGCCACCTACGGCTACAACGATCTGGGGCAGCAGACCGCGCGGACGCTGACCAGCGCGGGCGGCTCCTCGTCGCGCACGATGACGTGGGACTTCTTCCCCGACGGCAAGCTCAAGTCGCGCAGTGACGACGGTGTGCCGGTGGGGTTGCACGTCTCGCTCGTGGACAACTCGGACACGGGTGATGTCGAGGCGACCGGGACCTGGGCGACCGCCACGACCGGCACCGGGTTCCAGGGGACGAACTACCGGACCCACGCCGCGGCGACCGGGAGCACGGACAAGCACACCTGGAAGCTCAACGTCCCGGCTGACGGCAAGTACACCGTCTACGTTCGGTATCCGGCCGTTGCGGGTGCGTCGACGGCAGCGCCGTACGCCGTGAGCACCGGGTCGACACCCGTGGCGAAGCCGGTCAATCAGACCACCGGCGCCGGCACGTGGGTGAGCCTCGGCGAGTTCACCTTCGCGGAAGCGACCACTGGCTCGGTCACGCTGGCTCCGGCGACCACCGGGACCGTCGTCGCCGACGCGGTGAAGCTTGTGCGCGACAACACGGGTGAGGCGGACACCGAGAAGAAGGACTTCACCTACACGTACGACGCGAACGGCAACCTCCTGCAGATCGCCGACACGCAGCCGGGCGCCAAGGTCAGCGACTACGTCGTCACGTACAACGGCCTGAACCAGGTCGCCAAGGTCGAGGAGAAGAAGGGCAGCACGCTCCTCAAGACGACGACGTACACCTACAACGAGAACGGTGCGCCGGTGACGCGCACCTTCGACGACGTCACCGACAAGAACGACCAGTACTCGTCGTACAGCTACGACATCCGTGATCTGGTCGAGCAGGTCAAGAACGCCAAGACGGCGTCGGATCCGGCGCCGAAGATCGCGTCGTACACCTACACCGCGCGCGGCCAGACCGACGTCGAGACGAAGGCGAACGGCAACACGGTCGACAGCGAGTACTACCTCGACGGACTGGTCTCGTCGCAGGTCGAGAAGAAGTCCAACGGCACGCTGGTCTCCCAGCACGCGATGGAGTACTCACCCAACGGACACCGGATCAAGGACACCGCCAAGGTCCAGAACGCCGACAACCACTCGGCCTACCTGGAGGACGTCTACGCCTACACGTTCGACCCGCTCGACCGGGTCGCGATGGTGGAGAAGAAGGACGCCGGCGGCTCGAACGTGGTGTCGTCGGAGAGCTACACCCACGACGCAGCGGGCAACGTGATCTCCCAGGTCGTCAAGGACGTGCCGACCACGTTCAGCTACGACCGCAACCGGCTGCTCACGGCGACGAGCAGTGGCTCGACGGCGTCGTACACCTATGACCCGTTCGGCCGCCTGACGCAGGTGTCGTCGGCGGGCAAGGTGATCGAGCGGAACACGTACGACGGCTACGACCGCGTCGTCAAGCACCGCCAGCTCCAGGACGACGGCTCGACGAAGACGACCGAGACCAGCTTCGACGCGCTCGACCGGACCAGCGCGAAGGTCGAGGGCTCGAAGACCACGGAGTACACCTACCTCGGTCTGTCCGGTGAGGTGCTGTCCGAGGAGGTGGCCGGCCAGGTCACGGCGTCGTACCAGTACTCGCCGTGGGGCTCGCGGCTGTCGCAGGTGAAGTTCAAGGCGGACGGGAGCTCGGAGGACTCCTACTACGGCTACAACCCACACACCGACGTCGAGACCCTGACCACCGAGACCGGCGACACCCGCTCGACCTACGGCTACACGGCGTACGGCAAGAACGACGACGACCGCTTCACCGGCGTAGACAAGCCCGAAGCCCAGAACCCCGGCAAAGAGCCCTACAACGTCTACCGCTACAACGCCAAACGCTGGGACCAGTCCTCGTCCTCCTACGACATGGGCTTCCGCAACTACTCCCCCAACCTCAACCGCTTCCTGACCCGCGACGCCTACAACGGCGCACTGGGAGACCTTGGTCTCGGCACCGATCCCTGGAACGCCAACCGGTACGCCTTCGCCGGCGGCAACCCGATCAGCCGGATCGAGCTCGACGGCCACATCAACGCAGCCGAGACCGACGGTGGCGGCGGCGCGACGACGACCACGACGTCGAGCAGCAGCTGCCCGCCCCCGCGACTCACCTGTGGCGACGACACGACGATCAACTTCCTGCCGGTTCCGCCGAAAACGATCACGATCCCACCCGGGCGCACCCCGATCCTTTATCCGCCGAAGGCACCCCCGGTGGGACCGGCCGTCATTCGCGGTGCCAGCAGGGCACTCGGCTGGATAAGCCTCATCATGATGACGTCCGGTGATTCCGTTCAAAACCAGCTACTGCACGTTGACAAGGACAAGCAGCGCGACAGGTGTATGAATGCGGCGGGGAACCACAACGAGATCTTCTACCACGAGCTCGACCGGAACAAGCGCGCCACCGGAGCCGAAGCCTGTCTGCGTGGCGGGCCGGTTGCGGACGAGTATCTGGACGACGAGCCGCGCTTCGAGCCGCCTGGATACATAGGTGGAAACGTCATGCACAAGAGTCACCTGATCGCGCGACGTTTCGGCGGCAGCAACGAGGCACCGGAGAACATCGTGGCACTGTACAGGCGTGCGAATCTGTCCGGCATGAAGATCTTCGAGAACAAAGTGGCCGCCGAGGTGAACGCGGGTGCGTCCGTCTATTACTTGGTCCGGCCGGAGTACAGTGCGTACAGCAAAGACCCACGAGTCCCCATTGGCGTGTCGATGTACTACTGGAGCAGTTCCGGCGCGCATCACGAAGATTTCGTACCGAATCCGACTCCTTAGTAGGTAATCACAGTGAATCTGGACGCGTTCTTCGCGACGTACCGGGGATGGCTTCAGGGGGTGGCGCCCGGGGTGGACGCCACCTTGCGAGGGCCTGCGACGGAGGCCGAGGTCGATCGGTACGAGGAGACCGTCGGGGCGGAGTTGCCTGCTGAGCTGCGGCAGTTGTGGGCGATTCACGACGGTGAGGCCGAGGCCGAGCCCAGCGGGGGAACGATCGGCGGGCTGGTGTTCCTCGGGGTCGCGGAGTCCTTGCGGGAATGGGCCGATTGGTCATCGCTGCGGGACGAGACGTCCGACGAGGACATGCAGGCTCTGCGCATGTTCTCCGCGTCGGTCCCGGCCGACGCAATTCAGCAGGAGTACACAGCCGCCGGGTGGCTGCCGATCCTGAAGGAGAGTATGGAGGGCAACTACCTGGGGCTGGACCTCGCTCCGGGACCTGGTGGTCAGCCCGGACAGGTCATCAACTTCGGCCGTGACGAGGACCGGAAGGCTGTGATCTCCCGGTCGATGTCCGACCTGCTGGGCTTCATCGCATCGGAAGCCCAGCAGGGTGAGATCGTCGTCTCGTCGGTCGAGCCGAGAGGTCTGCCGGTGCTGGCCCACCGGCGCGGGAGGCTCATCTCCGTCGTTCGTCGACTCGCCGAGTCTCGCGGCCCTCTGGCGTAGCCGGCGTCGTCCCAAACCGTCGGAACATGTGATGCGGGCGCAGATGGTGGCGATGTACTGGGGGTGGGTGGTGGGTATCGTGCGCACGCTCTGATGTGGGCTCCGGATGGGTGCTGGGTGGGTCCGAGGCTAGAACTTCGACGTTTTGCTCTCGTCGTTGGGTGAGGATCGTGGTGAGGATGCCGAGTGGATGATCGACGACCTGGAGAATGAGGATCCAGGGATCTGCTCGTCCGCAGAGTGCGCGTTGCATACCGAAGTGCTTTGGGAATCTCGAGTGGTGTTCCGGGCGAGCGCTTGGTTCGGTCGGGCTACCGTCCCGGTGGCTGTGCAGGAAGCCTTTGTCGAGTTCCTCGCGGAGTTCTCCGAAGGTGCTCGTGCTTCGTTCGGCAACGTTGCCGATGACAACGCAGGGGGCAGAACCGCGCTGGAAGTCGACCTGCCCCGGTCGGAGGACCACGGTGTGCTCCAGAGCGACGACGTACTGCGCGGCTACTCCTGGGTGACGGTCTGTCCGCCGGCGCTCGTCGGTCGTCTCGGCGGATACGAGGCGCTAGAGGCGACCGGAGCCTTTGCGGAGGTACGTCGGCTCGACTACGGCGCCGCGCTACTGCGGGCCACCGACAGGCTGGAGCAGTACGACGACGACGCGATCCGCCGGGTGTTCCACGCCCTGGCCCCAGTCCTACCACGAGGAAAGCCACGTCAGTCACCCATCTACGACAATCGGGTCCCGCCCAGGCTCGTCTACGAAGACCCCGCCGACTACAGTTGATTGCGGGTGCCCTGCGCTGCTGCTCGGCGGGTGCTTCCAATCCAGATGCGCGGGCTTATCCGGGAGCGGACTCGGATGTGACCTTGGACGTGGCGCTGCGGGACCATCGGATGGTGCTTGCCCGGGGACGTGTCGAAAGCGCGCTTCAGTGCCTGCAGCGGGTGTGAGTGCAGGTTTCAGGTCCGTGGGGTCGGCGAGGTTCGTGAGCCGTTCGGGGATCGGACTCTTGATCGGGTTCTCGAGCAGGTGGGCGAGTGTTTCTCGGCGGCGCTCGAGGCTGGGGTGAGGACCTCGGCACAGGTGACAGGCCGGTGCTGTTCGGTGGAGGCTGGGCGGAGTGCCTGAGCCGGCAGCTGTGGGTCGGCGTGGCCGGGAACTGGGGTGCACCTGTGACGGTAACCGCGGGTGTGGGGTGGAAAGCGCCTACAGGAGGGGTGTCCGGTCAAGACGTGGGAGCAAAGCACCCCAACGTGCATCCCCTGGGGGCTGCGGTGACTACGGTCGTCTGGTGCAGAAATGGTCTGGCCGGCCTTACCCATTCGGGCGCGGAGTGGCATGAGCGTTGGTGAGTACAGGGTGTTGCAGTGGAGTGGGGGGTTCGATGGGGATTGGGCGGCGGGTGGTGTTGATAGGTATCGGGAAGGGGAGTTCGACGGGCTGAGCCTGTATTCGGGGGGTGGGTGGACGCCGGGCGACCTGGAGTTTCTGGGGGAGTTGCCGGGGCTGCGGTACCTGGACGTGAACGCGAGGGTGTCGAAGGATCTGGCTGCGTTTCAGCTGGACGGGTTGGAGGCGCTGACGCTTGTTACCGGGTCGCGGCGGGCCGTTCCGGACGTGGTTCAGTCGAGCTTGCGGACGTTGTGCCTCACGGATCGGCCGGGGATCGCGGTGGCCGGTATATGGCCGGCGCTGGAGCGTCTGAGACTCGGTGGGTGGCGTGGTTCGGACCTGGAGTTTCTGCGGGGGGCTGAGCGGTTGTCGTCGGTTCAGCTCGAAGGGCGGAGGCAGAAGGGCGGGCTGGCCGGGATCGAGACCTGCCGATCCCTGGTGGAGTTCACCTCGATCAACTACTCGATCGAGGACTCCGCCCCCATGCGGGAGCTCCAGAAGTTGCGAGAGGTGAAGCTCATGGCGGCCCCGCCGACGCATCCGCACCGACGGATCTCGGGTGCCGACCTGGCCGCCGCGACCCTGGAGAAGATCTGGATCTCGAACGCGGACCGTCTCGAGGACATCGACGTACTGTCCGCGCTGCCGCGCCTCCGCAACCTCCGACTCGTCCACTGCCACTTGACCGCCGAAGACACCCGCGCTCTGGCCGCGCTCACGAGGACGAAGGTGGAACTAATCGACTCCCGCTGAGGGGCATCACGAAGTTTGTCCGGCGTGAGGCTTGCCCAAGGACGTCACCGTGAATCTCGAGGGGTGTTCCGGGCGAGCGCTTGGTTCGGCAACGTTGCTGATGACAACGATGGGGTCGGGCCGCGCTGGAGAGGGTCCTGCCCCGGTTGCAAGACCACGGTGTGGGTAGTACGACGACGCGATTCGCCGAGTGGGGTGTACGCAGGGTGATGAGCGGGGCAGGGCGTAGCTGTATGTGGTCTGGTCCGTGGGGTGGGAAGCGCCTACCGGGCGTGTTGGGTTAATTGTCGGGAGCAAAACAGCCCGGTGTGCATGGTCTGGGGGTTGGGGTGGCTACTGTCGTCAGGTGCAGAAATGGCCTGGCCGTCCTTACCCACTCGGAGCCACGTACGACGGCTCCGGGACGAACTTCGCGGTGTTCTCGGAGGTAGCTGAGCGAGTAGACCTGGCCCTGATCGGTGACGACGGGTCCGAGCAGTTGGTACAGCTGACCGAGGTGGACGGTTTCGTCTGGCACGGGTACCTGCCGGCGGTGCAGCCGGGGCAGCGGTACGGGTTCCGGGTGCACGGGCCGTACAACCCGCCCGAGGGGTACCGGTGCAACCCGTCCAAGCTGCTGCTGGACCCGTACGCGAAGGCCATCGACGGCCAGGTCGACGGGGACGAGTCGCTGTTCAGCTACCGGTTCGCCAAGCCGGACGAGCTGAACACGATGGACAACCGCGAGCACACCATGCTGTCGGTGGTGACCAACCCGTTCTTCGACTGGGGCAACGACCGCCCGCCGGGGCACGCGTACCACGAGACCGTGATCTACGAGGCCCACGTGAAGGGCCTGACCAAGACCAACCCGGCGCTGCCGGAGGAGATCCGCGGCACGTACGCCGGGATCGGGCACCCGGCCACGATCGAGCACCTGAAGGAGCTCGGGGTGTCGGCGATCGAGCTGATGCCGATCCACCAGTTCGCCCAGGACGGCCACCTGCAGGAGCGTGGCCTGTCGAACTACTGGGGTTACAACACCATCGGCTTCTTCGCGCCGCACAACGACTACGCCGCCGGCGGCACCCTCGGCCAGCAGGTGACCGAGTTCAAGACCATGGTGAAGGCGCTGCACGAAGCCGACATCGAGGTCATCCTGGACGTGGTCTACAACCACACTGCCGAAGGGAACGAGTTCGGCCCGACGCTGTCGTTCAAGGGCATCGACAACGCGGCGTACTACCGGCTGGTGGACGCCGACAAGCGGCACTACTACGACACCACCGGGACCGGGAACAGCCTGCTGATGCGGCACCCGCACGTGCTGCAGCTGATCATGGACTCGCTGCGCTACTGGGTGACCGAGATGCGCGTCGACGGGTTCCGGTTCGACCTCGCGGCCACGCTGGCCCGTCAGTTCCATGAGGTCGACCGGCTGTCGGCGTTCTTCGACCTCGTCCAGCAGGACCCGGTGGTGAGCCAGGTGAAGCTGATCGCCGAGCCGTGGGACGTCGGCGACGGCGGCTACCAGGTGGGCAACTTCCCGCCGCTGTGGACGGAGTGGAACGGCAAGTACCGCGACACCGTCCGCGACTTCTGGCGCGGCGAGAAGTACACGCTGGCCGAGTTCGCCTCCCGGCTGACCGGCTCGTCGGACCTGTACCAGGACGACAGCCGCCGCCCGCTGGCCAGCATCAACTTCATCACCGCGCACGACGGTTTCACCCTGCGCGACCTGGTCTCGTACAACGACAAGCACAACCAGGCGAACGGCGAGGGCGGCAAGGACGGCGAGAGCCACAACCGGTCTTGGAACTGCGGTGTCGAGGGCGCGACCGACGAAGCCGGGGTGCTCGAGCTCCGCGCCAAGCAGCAGCGGAACTTCCTCACCACCCTGCTGATCTCGCAAGGCGTGCCGATGATCGCGCACGGCGACGAGCTCGGCCGGACGCAGAGCGGCAACAACAACGTCTACTGCCAGGACAACGAGATCTCCTGGGTCGACTGGAAGCTCACCGACGCGCAGAAGGATCTGCTGGCCTTCACCCAGGCGCTGGTGAAGCTGCGCAACGACCACCCGGTGCTGCGCCGCCGCCGCTTCTTCCACGGCGACACCGGCGTCGACGGTCTCGGCGACCTGGTCTGGTTCACGCCCAAGGGCACCGAGATGCAGAACGGCGACTGGCAGCGCGACGACGCCCGCGCGATCGCGGTGTTCCTGAACGGCGACGCGATCTCCGAGCCGGACCCACGCGGTGAGCCGGTGGTGGACGACTCGTTCCTGGTCCTGCTGAACAGCAACCACGAGCCGCTCGACTTCCTCCTCCCACCCAAGCAGTACGGCGAGAACTGGACAGTGGTCGTGGACACGACGACCGCACAGGGCGTCAACGGTGACGAGCCGCACCCGGCCGGCAGCACGATCCGGTTGGAGTCTCGCAGCACGCTGGTTCTGACCCGCTCGAGGCAGGCCGCGGGATGAGCTCGGCCCCCCAGGCCACCTACCGGCTGCAACTGCACGCCGGTTTCGGGTTCGACGACGCCGCCACGGTCGTCCCGTACCTGCAGAGCCTCGGGATCTCGCACGCCTACCTGTCCCCGATCCTCCAGGCCGCGCCCGGCTCCACGCACGGGTACGACGTGGTGGACCACAGCCGGCTGTCCGAGCCGGCCGGGGGGCGGCCCGCGTTCGACCGGCTGGCCGCGCGGCTGGCCGATCACCGGATGGGTGCGGTGGCGGACGTCGTACCGAACCACGTCGCGGTGCCGACGCCGGCGCGGCTCAACAAGGCCCTGTGGTCGGTGCTGCGGGACGGGCCGGGGTCGCCGTACGCGGAGTGGTTCGACGTGGACTGGGGTTCGGGGAACCAGCCGTTGCTGATGGCCGTGCTCGGTCAGCGGATCGGCAAGGTGCTCGCGGACGGCGAGCTGTCCGTCGACGGCGACGTACTGCGGTACTACGACCACGAGTACCCGCTGCGGCCGGGGACGAAGGACTTGCCGCTGGCGGAGTTGGTGACCGAGCAGTGGTACCGCCTGGCGCACTGGCGGGTCGCTGACGAGGAACTGAACTACCGGCGCTTTTTCGACGTCGACACGCTCGCTGCGGTCCGCGTGGAGACGCAGGAGGTCTTCGAGGCCACGCATGAGCTGCTGCTGGAGCTCCTGCACGAGGGGAAGCTCAACGGCTTCCGCATCGACCACCCTGACGGCCTGGCCGACCCACGTGGGTACCTGCGCCGGCTGGCCGAGCGCACCGGTGGCGCGTGGGTCGTGGTGGAGAAGATCCTCGAGGGCGACGAGGAGCTCCCGCGCGATTGGCCCTGCGCCGGCACGACCGGGTACGACGCCCTGCTGCGCGTCGGCGGGCTCTTCGTAGACCCGGCCGGTGCTGCGCCGCTGGCAGCGTTCCACTCCGAGCTGACCGGTGAGCCCGCCGACTTCAGCCCGGTCGTGGAGCAGGCCAAGCGGGAGGTCGTGAAGCACGGGCAGTACGCCGAGGTGCACCGGCTGGTCGAGTTGCTGGCCCGCATCTGCCAGGACGACGTCCGGCTGCGCGACCACACCCGGCGTGCGTTCCACGAGGTGGTCGTGGAGCTGCTCGTCCACTTCGAGATCTACCGGGCGTACGTCGTACCGGGGGAGCAGCCGTCTCCGACTGCTGTCGCCGCGCTCGAGCGGGCGGCCGAGAAGGCGCGGGCGAACCTGGACGAGGACCGGCAGGAGACGCTGGACGTCGTACTCCACCTGCTGCTCGGCAAAGAGACGAGCCCGATCGACGAGCACGCGCGGCACGAGCTGATCGTCCGCTTCCAGCAGACCTGCGGGCCGGTGATGGCCAAGGGCGTGGAGGACACCGCGTTCTACCGCTGGTTCCGCCTCTCCTCGCTGAACGAGGTTGGTGGCGACCCGGAGCACTTCGGTGTCACGCCTGAGGAGTTCCACGCCTACGCGGCCCGGCTGAACCAGCACTGGCCGAAGACGATGACCACGCTCTCAACCCACGACACCAAGCGGTCCGAGGACGTCCGCGCCCGGCTCGGTGTCCTGTCCGAGCAGCCCGCTGCGTGGTCGGAGGCAGTCCGGGAGTGGCGACGGCTGTCGGAGGACCACAGGAGCCCGCTGCTGGACGGCAGCACCGAGTACCTGTTCTGGCAGACGCTGTTCGGCACCTGGGACGACGGCCCGCTGCCGGAGGACCGCTTCCAGGCCTACCTGCTCAAGGCGATCCGCGAAGCCAAGCGACACACCACGTGGACCTCACCGGACGAGGAGTACGAGCAGTCCGTCGCCGCCTTCGCCACCGCGGTCCTGGCCGACGGCGCCGTACTGGACTCGGTACGGCGCTTCGCCGCCGGGCAGACCGAGTTCGTCCGGGCGGCCGCGCTCGGCCAGAAGCTGGTGCAGCTCACGATGCCCGGCGTACCGGATGTCTACCAGGGCACCGAGCTGGTCGACCTGTCGCTCGTCGACCCGGACAATCGGCGACCGGTGGACTACGAGCACCGGGTCGCCCGGCTGCAGCGGCTGGATGAGGGTGCGAAGCCGGACGACCTGTCTGACGAGAAGCTGCTGGTCACCAGCCGGGCACTCCGCCTCCGCAGGCAGTACCCGGAGGCGTTCGCCGGCAGCTACACCCCACTCCCGACCTCCAACGGCCACGCGGTCGCGTTCGCCCGCGGTGACGCGGTCATCACGGTCGCGACGCGGCTGCCGGCGGCCCTGCATCGGCTGGGCGGCTGGGGTGACAGCACGGTGGTGCTGCCGGGCGGTCAGTGGAAGAACGTGTTGACCGGCCGCGAGATGGGTAGTGGAGCAGCCCGGATCCATGAGCTGCTGGAGGATCTCCCGGTGGCGCTGCTCGTAAGGAGCTGAATGCACACGTTCCGCGTCTGGGCGCCGAACGCCGAGTCGGTCGACTTGGTCCTGCGCGACGGCCGTCTGCCCCTGAATCAGGCCGGCGCCTGGTGGGTGCGGGACGTCGTCGAGGCCCACCACGGCACCGACTACGCGTTCACCGTGGACGGAAGCGAGCCGCTGCCCGACCCGCGCAGCGCATGGCAGCCGGACGGGGTGCAAGGCTTCAGCAGGGTGTTCGACGAGAACCGGTTCCGATGGACGGACGGCGACTGGGCGGGCCGTGACGTGCGTGGCTCGGTGTTCTACGAGCTGCACATCGGCACGTTCACCGAGCACGGCACGCTCGACGCCGCAACCGAGCACCTGGACTACCTGGTCGCGCTCGGCGTCGAGGTGGTCTCGCTGATGCCGGTCGCAGCCTTCCCGGGGCGGCACGGCTGGGGGTACGACGGTGTGCACCTGTTCGCCGTCCACGAGCCGTACGGCGGGCCGGAGGCGCTGCAACGCTTCGTCAACCGCTGCCACGAGGTAGGCCTGGCTGTCTGTCTCGACGTGGTCTACAACCACCTCGGCCCGAGCGGGAACCGCCTGGGCGAGTTCGGGCCGTACTTCACCGACCGGCACACCACACCGTGGGGACAGGCGGTCAACCTCGACGACACCGGCAGCACCGAGGTACGGCGGTGGATCTGCGACAACGCACTGCGGTGGTTCCGGGCGTTCCACATCGACGCTTTGCGGCTGGACGCCGTACACGCGCTGGCCGACGACAGCCCGACGCATTTGCTGGCCCAGCTGTCGTCGGAGACGGCTGACTTGTCGGAGAAGCTCGGTCGGCCGCTGGGGCTGGTGGCCGAGTCGGACCTCAACGACCCGCGGATGGTCGAGCCGGTGTCCGAGGGTGGGCTGGGCATGACCGCGCAGTGGAGCGACGACTTCCACCACGCGCTGCACACGTTGCTGACGGGTGAGCGAGCCGGGTACTACGTGGACTTCGGTGAGCCCGGGGTGTTCGCCAAGGCGCTGACCCAGGTGTTCTTCCACGACGGGTCGTACTCGACCTTCCGCGGCCAGGACTGGGGACGGCCGGTCGACCCGGCCCGGCATCGCGGCGGGGAGTTCCTCGCGTACACGTCGAACCACGACCAGGTCGGCAACCGCGCACTCGGCGACCGGCCCGCGCTGACGCCGGGCCAGTTGGCGATCGGCGCCGCGCTGGTGCTCACCTCGCCGTACACGCCGATGCTGTTCATGGGCGAGGAGTGGGGTGCCTCGACGCCGTGGCGGTACTTCACCGACCACGAGGAACCCGAGCTGGCCGAGGCGGTCCGGACCGGTCGGCGGCGGGAGTTCGCGGACCACGGCTGGGACGCGGAGGAGATCCCGGACCCGCAGGATCCCGAGACCTGGCACAGCTCGGTCCTCGACTGGACCGAGCTGGACGAGTCGCCGCACCACGAACTGCTGGCCTGGTACCGCGACCTGCTGGCCCTGCGCGCCCGGACGCCGGACCTCCGCGACGACCGGCTTTCCTCGGTGGGCATCGCGTACGACGCCGACGGCGACTGGCTCGTGGTCACCCGAGGAAGCGTGAACGTTGTCGTCAACCTGGCCGTCGGGGAGGCCGTCGTACCGGTCGACGGCGGGCCTTCGCACGAGCTGCTGAGCTTCGGTACGGCGGTGGCGGTCACGGATGGTGTTCGGCTCTCGGGGCACGGCGTCAGTCTGAGGACGTCAAGCATTTAACGGCTTTGGCCCAGATTTGTGGGGAAACCGAACATATCCGGCTGTTCGAATCCGTTTGTCGATGGGGATTTCCGGAATCGCTTGTGTCGCAGGCCACTCGTGTCGGACTGTGGAATCCGCCAGCAGGGGTCGCGGGGTTGACGGGAGGACATACATGACAGTCGGAGGCGTCGACACTTACTACGACTACGAAGAGAAGCAGTGGAAGAGCCGGCGACTGGGCGGTGGGCCGATCCACCGCGGGCCAGTCTGCCCGGCGCCACGGACGGCCGAGCACACACAGACCCACGAACGCCGTCCGGCCGGTCGCGAGCACCTGAGCAGGGACGAGAAGAAGACCGTTCTCGGCTGACGAACCGGTGGCAGGGCCCGCCAGACCAGGTCACCGAAGGTTCGCCGAGCAGTTCACCACAGCGGCCGTCGAGCCGGAACCCGACGGCCGCTGCGGCATGCCCGCACCGGTTGCTGCTCGCCACCGAGTCCAAGGCCGGGCTGGTCGCATGAAACCTGACAAGCCGGGGTCCCGGACGGTGTAGTGCCTGTATCGCCTAGAGTGATGGAGGTCAGCACAGGATCGGAAGGACCGACGCGATGGCCGACGCAGACAAGCCGCCGTACCCCGGGTTCGACATGAACAAGCCGAGTATCGCGCGGACTTACGACTACCTGCTCGGCGGCAAGGACAACTTCGCCGTCGACCGCGCCTTCGGGGACAGGTTCATCAACGACCTGCCCGGCTCGCAGCAGATCGCGCTGGACAACCGCGCGGCGCTGATCCGGGCCATCCGCGAACTCGTGTCGGGTAGCCGGATCAGCCAGTTCGTCGACCTCGGCAGCGGGCTGCCGACCGCGGACAACGTGCATCAGGTCGCCCAGCGGTACGAACCGGACTCGAAGGTCGTGTACGTCGACAACGACCCGATCGTGCTCGCGCACGGCCGCGCGCTGCTGGCCGAGAACGAGAACACCACCGTGATCCAGTCCGACCTGCGCACGCCGAAGGCGATCTACGACCACCCGGACACCCGGCGGCTGATCGACTTCACCAAGCCGGTCGCGGTCGTGTTCAGCGCGACCCTGCACCACGTGAACGACGACGAGGACCCGGCCGGGCTGGTCAAGTTCTGGAGCGACCGGATCGTGTCCGGCAGCTACGTCTTCATCAGCCACTTCCGCAGTGAGAACGACCCGCGCAGCCAGGAGCTCGAGCAGGTGCTGCAGGGGTCGCTCGGCCGCGGGCGCTGGCGGACCGACGAGCAGATCCTCGCGCTCTTCGGCGACGGCTTCACCGTGCTGGAGCCCGGCCTCGTCCCGGCCGTCGAGTGGCGCAACCCGCAGCCCGCCGACGAACTGACCGACTGGCAACGCCTGATCGCCGCCGTCCTGGCCGTGAAGAACTGATCAGCCTGCTCGCACGGGCCCCAGCGTCCTTAGGCGCCAAGGAAGCGTTCGCGGGTGAGGAAGGCTAGCTGGGCGGTTTTGGTGGTGCCGTCGGGGTAGGTGATCTTGACTTCGGGGCCGGTGACGAAGCCGGTGCGGAGGAAACGGTCGATGGCGCGATCGTTGCGGACGTCCGGGTCGACGACCACGCGGGGGTGGCCGAGGTGCCCGAACACGAACTGGCCGAGGACCTTCAGCAGGTTGCCGGTGAAGTTCGGGCGTGGATCGCCAGGCGCCATCAGGAAGTGCAGGCCGAGGTCGCCGGCCTGGCCGGCGTACGACGCTCCGACCGGATCGGCCTGTGGGTCGTACGTCTGCAGCAGCGCGATCGGCGCCCCGTCGAGATAGGCGAGGTACACGTGATGTGTCGGCACCGAGTCGAGGAAGCGGTAGATCTCCTCGATCTCCTCGCGGGACAGGTGCCCCATCCCCCAGTAGTTCGCCCGCTCGGCCGTCACCCAACCGTGGATGAGATCGAGGTCGCGGTCGGGATCGGCCTCGACGACCCGCAGCGAACCGAACCCTTCGACCTCCTGCGTAAAGCCCTTCTCGACCCGAGTGAGCTCACCCTCGACCGGTGCCAGCTCGCCGCGAAGCCAGTGCGGAAGCTGGTCGTGGTGGTGCGGATCCCCGAGTACGCCGGACGCGCCCAACGGCACGATCCACCGACTGGCGGAGCGGTCCGCAAGGTCCCAGGCGTAGCGCGCAGCGGAAGCGCGGATGCAGACGTCGGTCAGTCCGGGCAGGCTCGACGTCGACATCACGCAATGGTGATCGCCGGACACACCGAGATCGATAGGCTCCTCGTCCGCCCCGAACACCGGTCCGCGCAACATGTGCAGCGGCGCCACCTGGTGAGTCTCACCCCACGGCGGACGGGGCTTGCGTGCGGCGACCTCTTCGAGCGCCTCCCGCGCCAACCAGCTCACGTTCACCTCAACGAGACCCGCGGCCAACAGGTTCTCCAGCGCATAGGAGACATGCGTGAGCGGGTCCATCCACGGCGCGAAGACCTCCGGGCCGTCCGCTCCCTCGAGAACAGGGAAGTGATCCGCCAGCCGGGAGACGAGCGCCTTGCGGATCGCCGCGTACGACGACGCCGTGGTGCTCGCCGCATCCATCCGCCGGTCCCACCGGAGCAACTCGGTGCGCAAGGCAACAGCCTCCGGCGACAGATCTTCCAGGCCGGCCAGGAGATCCAGCACACTGGCCGCCGAGCCGAGATAGGTGTCGGTGTGGATCGACGGCATCTCCTCCACCGCCCAACCCGATCGCGCGGACAGCAGCTCCGCGATCCGCCGGGAGCGATGCGGCGCGGCGAACTCCACGCCCAGCGGCGCGGCCAGCTCACGCGCGTTCGCCATCACGGCCGGCCCGTCGACGGTTGCCCGCGGCATCGGGTCGTGCCAGCCCTGCCACTGGTGGTCCGCCTCCCACCCGGGTACGACGCGCAGCCGGTTCGCGTGATCACGCGTCGGCACCATGCCCGCAGTGCGATGTAGCAGACCACCCGACGTGTCAGCGGCCAGCACCACGTTGACCGGCTCGACCCAACCCTCCAGCGCTGCATCCAGATCGTCCACGCTAGTTGCCCGCAGCAACTTCGGTAGCACCTCGAAGCCGAGACGCCCGGTGACACGTGGTGGGTACCGCAGGCTGACGGTCTGCGACGGCGTGTCGATGATCACCGGGCCGCGCTCGGTCTCGATCACCTCGAGCTCGATCGGATCCGCGCCGGCCACCTCGACCACCTCGGTGTGCGACGATGCCGGCTTCCACCCGTCCGGGCCGAGCGCCTCGACCGTCGACCCGGTCCGCCGGAGCTGCTCGGCGTACAGGTCCTGGTAGTCCGACATCGCGTTGGTGATCGCCCAGGCGACCTTGCCGGTGTGACCGAAGTGGGCGATCCCCGGGACCCCGGGTACGGCGAGGCCGAGGACGTCGTACTCCGGGCAGGTCAACCGGAGCTGCTGGTAGATCCCTGGACTCTCGATGAAACGGTGCGGGTCGCCCGCGATGATCGCCTGGCCCGAGGCCGTCAGCGAACCGGGGATCAGCCAGCCGTTGCTGCCCGCGGTCCGGGGACCCTCCGAGGAGAACAGCTCGAGGTTCTCGTCGCCCAGGTGCTGGGCGACGTGCGTCCGCCACAGCTTGGTCGGGAAACCGGCGAACAGGATGTGAACGCCGAGCCAGATCCCGAGCGGCGCCCAGGGCTCCCACTCCTGCAGGGTCAGGCTGGTCTGCGCGAACTCAGGCGCACGCTTCGCCCCGACCGGCAGCGCGTGGTTGACGCCCTCGGTGTACGCCATGATCCACTCGCGGGTCTCGTCGTCGAGCCCCTCGAAGCAGCGCTGCGCGGTGTCGGCGAGCCGGGACTGCCGCGCGAACACGTCCCACGGCGCGGCCTCCGGGCCGAGGAACGCGGCACTCGTCCCGAGGAAGCGGCGACGCTCGAGCTCCAGCTGCCAGGCGCGGTCCTCGGCGGCGTTGAGGCCCTGCAGGTAGACGAGCGCCAGCGGGTCTCCTGCTTGCAGGTGCGGTACGCCGTACGCGTCGCGGTAGACCCTCGCGTTCACTACAGTCCTCGCTTCAGTTAGGTTAGGCTGCGCTAACTTACAAGTCGGCAACCTGTGGCCGCAACGGCCATTCTCGCGTGGAGGCACCAGTGAGGCATGGCTGGGAAGGCGTCGTACTCAAGCTGTTCCGCGGAAAGGACTTCACCTTCACCGTGACCGGCGGCGAACAGGTGACGGAGCGCTACCGCCGGGTGCACTTCACCGACGGCGGGTTGCTCGAGGCGATCGGCGTCCACCCGACCATGTGGGTGCGACTGTGGTTCGACAACGCCGGCAAGCCCCATCAGCGCGCGTACACGCTGGTCGACCCGGATCCCGTCCAGGGCACGTTCAGCCTGGAGTTCGCGCTGCACGACGGGTGCGCGAGCGACTGGTCGCGCAAGGCGGAGCCGGGGGACACGATCGAGGCGACCGTGCAGGGGAGCGGGTTCGAGGTGCCGGACCCGCTGCCGGAGCGGATGCTGGTGATCGGTGACCCGGCGTCGCTGCCAGCCATCAACTCGCTGCTCGCGGTCGCGCCGAAGCTGCCGGCGACGATCTGGTTCGAGACCACCCACGACGCCGACCACGAGCTGCCGTTCCGGGTCGAGGACCACCACGACCTCCGGACCGTGTCGCGCGCGGAGTTGGTCGAGGGGGTCAAGGCCGAGCTGCCGAAGTTCATCACCGATCGTGCCGGCGCCTTCGTCTGGATCGCCTGCGACACCGCGACAACGCGGGCGCTCACGTCGTACGTCCTGAAGGACCTCGCCGTGCCGAAGCACCGGGTCAAAGCGCTCGGCTACTGGAAGGCGGCCTGACGATAGCCTGGCGCGCGTGATCAGACCTCTCGACCTCACCGACCGGGCGCTGGCCGAACGCCTGCTGGCGATCCAGCACGCCGCGTACGCCGTCGAGGCCGAGCTGATCGGCTTCGACGGCATCCCGCCACTCCAGGAGGATCTCGACGGCCTGATGTCGTCCACCGAGCACTGGCTCGGCCGGTACGACGGCGACGTCCTGGTCGGCGCGGTCGCCTACGAGTTCCCCGACCAGGACACGGTTGACATCACCCGCCTGATCGTCGACCCGGCGCACGCCCGCCGCGGGCACGGACGTGCGCTGCTGGATTACCTCGATCAGCTCGAGCCGCGACCGGTCAGCATCGTCTCGACCGGTACGGCGAACACCCCGGCGGTCAATCTCTACAAGTCTCGCGGGTACGACGAGACCGCGCGGATCGAGATCGCGCCGGGGGTCACCGTCACGCAGTTCAGCCGGCGAGGCTGACTGCGGTCCAGCTCACTGCCGGGAGGGTGATGGTGAGTTTGCCGTCGGCCAGCCGTACGTCGGCCGGCTGTGGGGTGACGCGGTCCGGGTGGTCGGCGGAGTTCGTCGCGAGCAGGTCGTCGTCGTGCACGATGAGCGCCTCGGCCACGGTGCCGACACCGGCGCGGCTGACGTCGACGGTCACCTCGATCGGGCCCTCGGTGGACCGGTTGACCAGGAACACGGCCAGCTTGCCCTCGTCGTCGTACGTCGCGACCGCGTCGACCGCTGCGATGTCGCCGTACTTGGCCGTGCTGATCGTCGGCGAGTCGGTCTCCACCCGCAGCACCTGGCCGGCCGCGAGCCGGGAGGTGATTGCGAACGGGTGGAACGTCGGCTGCCGCCAGGCCGGGCCGCCGCGCTCGGTCATGATCGGCGCGATCACGTTCGCCAGCTGGGCCAGGCAGGCGACGCCGACCCGGTCGCTGTGCCGCAGCAGCGAGATCAGCAGGTTGCCGACGACAACGGCGTCGGTGACGTTGTACTCGTCCTCGATCCGCCGCGGCGCGACCTCCCACTGGTCGCCGGGACCGTCGGTCCGGCGGGAGCGATCGCCGTACCAGACGTTCCACTCGTCGAAGGAGATGTCGATATTCTTCTGGCTCTTCTTCTCCGCGCCGACGGCGTCCGCGGTCGCGGTGACCGCGTCGATGAAGCGGTCCATGTTGACCGCCGAGCCGAGGAACGATGCGGTGTCACCGTCGTCGTTGCCGTAGTACGCGTGGCAGGAGATGTACTCGACGAAGTCGTACGTCTCCCGCAGGACGGTCTGCTCCCAGCTCCCGAAGGTCGGCATCGCCGACGAGGACGAACCACAGGCGACCAGCTGCAGATCCGGCTCGATCATCCGCATCGCCCGCGCTGTCTCGGCCGCGACCCGGCCGTACTCCTCGGCCGTCTTGTGCCCGATCTGCCAGGGCCCGTCCATCTCGTTGCCCAGGCACCACAACTTGATCCCGTACGGCGACGCGCCGTGCTGCTCGCGGAGGTCGGACAGCGCCGTGCCGCCCGGGTGGTTCGCGTACTCCTGCAGGTCGAGCGCCTCCTGCACCCCGCGGGTGCCGAGGTTGATCGCCATCATCGGCTCGACGCCGGCCTTGGCGCACCAGCGGATGAACTCGTCCAGGCCGAACTCGTTCGTCTCGACGCTGTGCCAGGCCAGGTCGAGGCGGCGCGGACGGCCCTCCCGCGGGCCGACCCCGTCCTCCCAGCGGTAGCCGGAGACGAAGTTGCCGCCGGGGTAGCGGACCACCGACACCCCGAGCTCCCGGGTCAGCTCGAGGACGTCCTTGCGGAACCCGTCCTCGTCGGCGGTGGCGTGACCCGGTTCGTAGATACCGGTGTAGACACAACGGCCCATGTGCTCGACGAACGTGCCGAAGGTACGGCGGTTCACCGGCGCGATCGTGAACGCGGGGTCGAGGGTGAGGTTGGCAGCGGGCACCAGGTTGCTCCTGTCGTGATGGATGGTGATCTATCCCTTGATGCCCGCGTCGCCGACCCCGCGCACGACATGGCGCTGGAACAGGGCGAAGACGATGAGCAGCGGGAGTCCGCCCAGCACGGCCGAGGCCATGATCTGGGCGTAGCGCAGGCCGTACGAGCCCTGCACGTTGGCGAGACCGACCGGGATCGTCATCATCGACGGGTCGGTGGTCACGATGAACGGCCAGAGGAAGTTGTTCCAGGCGCCGATGAAGGTGAAGATGCCGACGGCCACGAGGATCGGCCGCGACATCGGCACCATCACGCTCCAGACGATCCGCCACCGGGTCGCGCCGTCCACCCGAGCGGCGTCCTCGTAGTCGCGGGAGATGCCGTCGAAGAACTTCTTCAGCACGAACACCATCACCGGCGCGACCACCTGCGGCAGCACGATGCCCCAGTAGGTGTCGACCAGGCCGAGGCCGGTCATCTCCTGGAACAGTGGCACGATCAGCACCTGCGGCGGGACCAGGATGCCCGCGATGATCAGGCCGAACAGGATCCGCCGGCCCGGGAAGCTCGTCCGCGAGAACCCGTACGCCGCCAGCACCGAGACGAGCAGCGTCAGTGTCGTCACCAGGACTGCCACGACGGTGCTGTTCATGAACCAGCGGAGCAGGTCGCCTTGGTCGACGACACTCCGGTACGCGTCTGTCGTCGGGTCCTGCGGCAACCAGGTGATCGGTGACCGCGTGGTCTCCGGCTCCGGCTTGAGCGACGTGTCCAGTGCCCACAGCAACGGCACGAGCCAGACGATCGCGAGCAGCACCGCGCCGACAACGGTCGCCACCTTCGGGAAGGTCCACGTCGTCCTCATGCGCCGGCCTCCTTCCGGCCGGAGAACAGCTTGAACTGCGCGATCGCGACGACCACGATGATCGCGAAGAACATGTACGAGATCGCCGACGCGTAGCCGATCCGGTAGTTGGTGAAGCCGTTCTGGTAGATGTACTGGATGATCGGCCGGGTCGCGTAGTTCGGCCCGCCGTTGGTCATCAGGTAGATCTGGTCGAAGATCTTCAGCGACGCCACCAGTTGCAGGACGACGATCAGGCCGGTGGTCCGGCTCAGCAGCGGCAACGTGATCCGGAACAGCTTCTGCCGGCCGTTCGCGCCGTCGATGTCGGCGGCCTCGTACACCTGGGCCGGAATCCCTTGCAGGGCGGCGAGATAGAGCAGGAAGTTGAACCCGACCGTCCACCAGACGGTCGTGATCACCACGGCCAGCATGGCCCGGTTCTCGGTGTTCAGCCAGTCGATCTCGGCGAACCCGCCGGCCGTCAGCAGACCGTTCACCAGGCCGAACCCGGGCTGGTAGATCCAGACCCAGATCAGCGTCACGACGGTCGCCGGCAGCACGAACGGGGCGAAGTACGAGAACCGCAGCAGCCAGCCGAGCAGGCCGCGGCGGTTGGCGAGCAGGGCCATCACGAGCGCGATGATCACCAGCGGCGGAGTGCTCATCGCGGTGAAGACGAGAGTGTTCTTCAGCGACGACCAGACGGCCGGGTCGCCGAACATCTCCCGCCAGTTCTGCAGGCCCAGGAACTCCTGCTGGACCCCGGCCAGGCTGGTGTTGAAGAAGCTGTTCCAGAGTCCGGAGATCGTCGGCCAGATCAGGAAGACCGCGAACAGCAGCAGGAACGGCGCGACGAAGAACAATCCCGCCCAGCGTTCCTTCCAGGGCTGCCCGGTCGCCGGTTTCGCCGTCGCGGGCGGCGTACCAGGGGTGGTGACTCGAGGTGGTGTCTGCACAGCCATGGGGGTGACCTCCTGTCAGACCGGGGACGGGGTGTCGAGCAGCGTCTGAGTCGCTGCCTTGAACTGTGCGAGCGCAGCCTTGGGCGTCGCCTGGCCGGAGAACACCCCGCTGAACGCGGCGCCGGCTTCGTTCTGCAACTGCGCGCCCGAGCCGCTGAACCACGCGTCCGGGTCGAACAGCACGTCCGGCGCGACACTGCGGTACTCCGCCTGCGGCTTGAGGTTCAGGTACTTCTCGCTCTCCGCCACCGGTTGGTACGCCGGGATGTGCCCACCGGCCGCCCAGTCCGCGCTGTGCTTGAGCATCCAGGCGATGTACTCCACCGTCGCCTTGGTGTCCTCCGCCCTCCGGTTCGCCTGGTGTGGCAGCACGAACGTGTGCGCGTCACCGGCGTACTTCGGCACGTCGTACACGACCGGGAACGGCGCCATGCTGAACGGCATCTTCGCGGTCTGGTACGTCGTCACCTCCCACTCCCCGTTGAAACTCAGGCCGACGTCGCCGCTGGTGAACTGGGCCACCAGGGCCGGGTAGTTGGCCGAGCGCGGGACCAGGCCGTCGGCGGCGAGTTTCGCCATCAGCTCCAGGGCTTCGAGCGCCTTCGCGTCGTCGAGGACGAGCTCCGTGCCGTCCTCGTTGAAGAACTCGCCCTCGAGCTGTCCGTACAGCGTCCACCACATCCGCCACGGGTTGGTGGTCTCGATCGAGGCGCCGTACTTCCCGGTGGTCTCCTTGGCCGCCCTGATCATGTCCACGAACGCGTCGACGCCCTTGACCGGCTTGATCTTGCCGTCCGGGCCGAGCAGTCCGGCCTTCTTGCAGATGTCGGTGTTGTAGTAGAGGACGAACGGGTGCTGGTCCAGCGGTACGGCGTACAGCTGCCCGTCGACCACACAGCGGTTCCAGGTCGCGGGGAGGAAGTCCTGCTCGCGGATCCCGGCTGCGTTCAGCAGGTCGACCGGGATCGGGTCGAGCATCGTGCTCGGGCTGAACCCCTTCAACCGGGACAGGTGCAGGGTGGCGATCTCGGGCGCCCGGCCACCGGCCGCGGACATCGCGAGCTTGGTGTAGAACGGCGGGCCCCAGGCCAGGGTGTGCGCCTCGAACCGGACGTCCGGGTGCTCGGCGACGTACTGCTGGTGGATCTGCAGCAAGCGGGCGCCGTCGCCGCCGCCGAACAGGTTCCACTGGCGGACCTTGGGGCGGGCGCCGAGCGTGCCGCAACCGCTGAGCGCGAGTGCGCCGACCAGTCCGCCAAGGACTGCCCGGCGCGAGAGGGGTGGTGGGGATGGGGGCATCTTCGTCTCCTCCTGGCGGTGGTGGAGCACAGCTTTACATCGGTGTACTACATCGGTGTAGAGATGATGCCCGGGTGGTCCGCGGGTGGTCAACCCTTCAGGGACGGTGGCTTTGCGTGACCGGTCAGCCGGCCGTGGACTCGCGCACGTGCAGCTCGTACGGCGCCACGATCTCCTGGTGCTCGGAGTCGTCGCCGGCCATCCGCCGCACCAGCAGCTCGACCGCCTTCCGGGCGATGTGAACGCGGTTCGGGTCGACCGTCGTGAGGGTCGGACTGCTGTAGTTGGCCTCGTCGATGTTGTCGAAGCCCGCGACCGCGACGTCGTCCGGGATCCGCAGGCCGTGGGCCGTCAGCGCCCGGACGGCGCCGAGGGCCAGCGTGTCGTTGAGGGCGAAGACGGCATCGAACTTCCGACCGGTCGCGAGCAGCTCCTCCATGGCGTCCGATCCACTCGAGCGGTGCCACTTCCCGCCCGACACGGCCAGCTGCTCCGGGGCGGACACGCCGTACTCGGCGAGCGTCTCGGCGTAGGCGCCGTACCGGATGGCCGCGGTGCCCACGCCCTCGCCGGGGCGGATGCCGATGACCGCGATCCGGCGGCGGCCCTGGTCGAGCAGGTGCCGCACGACGGCCTTGGTGCCCTCGACGTTGTCGATCATCACGTGGTCGACCGGGCCGTGGAAGATCCGCTCGCCGAGCAGCACCATCGGGGTCGGGGTGCGGAGCTGGTCGACGTCCTCGGGGCCGAGGCCGAGCGGGCTGTAGAGCAGGCCGTCGACCAGGTGGCCGCGGGGCCGGGCGAGCGCTTCCAGCTCGCGCTCGCGGTCGGCGTTGGTCGTCTCGATCATCACGGTCAGGCCGTGCTCGCCGGCGGCCGCGATCGCGGCGTCGGCCAGTTCGGCGAAGTACGGGTTGCTCAGCTCGGGGACGGCGAGCGCGATGATGCCGGTCCGGCCGGACTTCAGGTTCCGGGCCGAGATGTTCATCTGGTAGCCGAGGGCATTGATCGAGGCGAGCACCCTGGTCCGGGTCTCCTCGCGGATGTACGGGTACCCGTTCATCACGTTCGACACCGTCTTCGGCGACACCCCGGCATGCCGCGCCACGTCCCGCATCGTCACCGCCACGACATCACCCCCTCGTCACCCGGTCCTGGTCTCACACACCGTAATGCACCGAGCGGCCGAGCGCGGATCAGGCGCCGTACGGCGGGCGGTACAGCGGGGTGAGCTGGATCCCGGCCTGGACGGCCTTGGTCAGGATGGTCGACTCCGGCCGGCCGAGGCGGAGGCTGATCACCGAGGGTGGAAGGTTGTCGGCGGCCAGTTCCTTCAACTTATGCAGTTCCTTTGTCGTCCAGGGTTCCGCAGCGTTGCGGATGGACTGTGGCAGTCCCATCGTCCTCACATCTCTTCAGCGTGTTCTGCCACCCCTGTGCCCGATGATCAACGTTTGAAAAGTCAATACGACTGGAGCTCGATCAACGTGCCGTCGGGCGCCCGCAGGTGAGCGGTCCGCAGGTTCGGACCCCACTGTGGCCGGTCCTGCGCGGGCGCCAGCACGGTCGCACCCAGCTTCTCCAGGACCTCGCCTGCGGCCTCCACCTCGTCGACCTTGAACACCAACATCGCCGAGTCCGGAGCTGCCACCCCGGGCGCCACCTCCGGCGCTACCTCCGGTGCCAGCTCGGCGGTCCCGATCACGTTCGCCATCACCGCCCGTCCGAACAGCACCAGCCCGGTCTGCCCGTCCAGATCCCAGTTCGCGTACTCCGCCTCCGGGATCACCTTGACCGGCTGCACGCCGTACAACTCGTCCAGCACGGTCCTGTAGAACTCAACAGCAGCAGGGAAATCGCGGACCAGTATCCGCGGGTACAACGCGTCCATCGGAGTGCTCCTCACTTAGTTGGTAATCACCAACGATTGGTTCGAACCTACAATAGCTCGATGGAGACTCTCGCGGGGACGACCACCTTCGTGCTGCACAAGGTGGCGGTGGCGAGCCGGCGCGCGATCGCGGACCGGCTGGCCGAGCGTCCAGGGCTGACGCTGTGGCAGTACGCCGCCCTCGCCGAGCTCGGTGATCACGGTCCGGCGGCGCAGAACGGGCTGGCTGCGGCGCTCGGGATGGATCCGGCTGACATGGTCCGGCTCATGGACGAGCTGATCGGCAAGCGACTGGTGTCACGCGAGCGCGATCCCGCCGATCGGCGCCGCTACCGGATCAGCCTCACCGCAAAGGGGCGGAACATACTCGGGATCGCCGGGAAGGTGATCCGCGAGGTGGAGCGGACCACCCTCGAGCCGCTGTCGGACGCCGAGCGTGCGACCCTGCGGGACCTGGTGACGAAGATCCACACACGCTCTGTCGCAAACCAACTACCATCTGTACGCGTCGGCCTGCCCGCGGACAGCGTGATCGGCTGTCGGACCTGATCAGTGCTTCAGGCCGGCAAGTGGTCCGTGGCGGTCCATGTCACCGCTGACGTGTTACAGCACGCCAGCGGTGACATAACCCGTCAGCGGTCGTTTGACGGGCGTCGGCGGAGGGCCGGGTCGGTGAGGGATGGGGGACGCCAGGCGCCGTCGGGCTGGTAGAGGTCGGTGCCCGGTGGCACGATCTCGTCGATCCGGTCCAGGGTGGCGTCGTCCAGGGTCAGGTCGGCGCCCTTCAGCAGACCGTCCAGCTGCTCCATCGTGCGCGGGCCGCTGATCACCGACGTCACCGCGGGATGCGTGGTGACGAACGCCAGCGCCAACTCGGGCAGCGTGCAACCGATGCCCTCGGCAACCTCGATGAGCTGCTCGACCGCGTCGAACTTCGCCGCGTTGCCCGGGATCGACGGGTCGAAGCGGAACGGCGTCAGCGCGGCACGCCCGGTGGTCAGGTCGACCGCCTGGTCCTTGCGCACCTTGCCGGACAGGAATCCGGACGCGAGCGGGCTCCAGGTCAGCACGCCCATCCCCAGTCGCTTGGCAGTCGGCAGCAGCGACCGCTCGATGCCGCGCGCGATCAGCGAGTACGGCGGTTGCTCGGTCCGGAACTTCCCGTACCCACGCCGTTCCGCGACGTGGTAGGCGTTCACGATGTCCTCGGCGGGGAACGTCGAGCACCCGAACGCGCGGATCTTCCCCTGGCTGACCAGGTCGGTCAGCACCCAGAGCGTCTCCTCGATGTCGGTGCTGTAGTCCGGCCGGTGGATCTGGTACAGGTCGATCCAGTCCGTGTCGAGCCGGCGCAGGCTGTTCTCCACCTCCTGGACGATCCACCGGCGCGAGTTCCCACTCCGGTTCCGCGACCCGTCCTCGAGCGGGAAGTGCACCTTCGTCGCCAGCACGACCTCGTCGCGGCGGCCCTTCAGCGCCTTGCCGACGATCTGCTCGGACTCGCCGCGGGAGTACATGTCCGCGGTGTCGACGAAGTTGATGCCCTGGTCGAGGGCGGCGTGGATGATGCGGACACAGTCGGCGTGGTCGGGGTTGCCGACCGCACCGAACATCATCGTCCCGAGGCAGTGCGCACTGACCTCGATCCCGGTCCCACCCAGCGTGCGATAACGCATCTACTCTGCTCCTAGCTCCCGGATCTGCTGTCCCGAACGCTAGAAGCTAGAGCGCTGTCTAGGTCAAGCCGCCCGTACTGTGGGGGACGTGGACTTCGCAGAGTTGTGGGATCCGGAGCCCGGTTGGCTGAACACGGCGTCGTACGGTCTGCCGCCGCGGGTCGCGTGGGAGGCGCTGCAGGGCGTGCTGGCGGACTGGCGGGTCGGCGCGACGAGTTGGGAGCCGTGGGACGAGTCGACCACCCGGTCCCGGGAGTCGTTCGCCCGGCTGGTCGGGGCGGATCCGGCCGATGTGTTCGTCGGCAGCACTGTCTCTGCTGCGCTGGTACCGATCGCAGCCGCGTTGCCGGACGGGGCGAAGGTGCTGACGGACGACGTCGAGTTCACGTCCAACGTCTTTCCGTGGAAGGTGCACGAAGACCGGGGCGTCGAGCTGGTCGCCGTACCGGGTGACCAACTGGTGGCAGCGATCCGGCCCGGGATCGACCTGGTCGCGGTCAGCGCGGTGCAGTCGTCGACCGGCGCCGTCCTCGACCTGGCCGCGGTTGTTGCTGCCAGCAAGGAAGTCGGCGCGCTGCTGGTCATCGACGCGAGCCAGGCGCTCGGCTGGTTGCCGCTGACCGTGGACGGCATCGACGCGCTCGTCGCGCACACGTACAAGTGGCTGATGTCGCCCCGCGGCGCCACGCTCGGTTACCTCTCGCCACGCCTCCAGGAGCGGTGCCGCCCGTCGGCCGCCGGATGGTATGCCGGTCGCACCGTGCAGGGCTCGTACTACGGATCGCAGATGGATCTCGCTCCGGGCGCACGGAAGTTCGACCAGTCGCCTGCGTGGTTCAGCTTTGTCGGTGCGGCGCCCGCGCTCGAGCTGATCGAGCAGATCGGCGTCGAGACGATCCACCGCCACAACCTCGACCTGGCCAACGAGTTCCGCGCCGGGCTCGGCCTGCCGCCGTCCGACTCGGCCATCGTCAGCACCAACCTCGCCGGCGCCCAGCAGGCGTTCGAGGCGGCCGGGATCCGGGCCGCCGTCCGGGACGGGAAGCTGCGGGCGTCGTTCCACATCTACACGACGACTGCCGACGTACATCAGGCCCTCACAGCGCTCAAACCGCTGCTGCAAAAACAGCTAGAGGGTGGTCTAGGTCCGGGTTAGGGTGCCGCGTATGAGCACGGGACTGAGCATCGGACAGGTTGCGGAACGGACCGGGCTGAGCGTGCACGCCCTCCGGTTCTACGAACGCGAGGGCCTGCTCGCGGATCGGGTACGGCGGGAGTCGAACGGCCGGCGCGTGTACACCGAGGACGACGTCGCGTGGCTCGCCATGTGCATCAAGTTCCGGTCGTCCGGGATGCCGTTGGACACCATCCGCAAATACACCGACCTGGTCCGCCAGGGGCCGGGCAACGAGCACGACAGGCTCGCTCTGCTGCGCAGCCACCAGGACTACGTGACTGCGCAGATCCAGGAGCTCACCGAGTGCCTGAACGTCATCACGCACAAGGTGGACGTCTACAGCCAGCGTCTGGCCGCCGGCACTGCCGACTGCCTGTGGGTGGCGCCGTCCAGCACGACGGACTCCGCTGCCTCCTAGTCCACCGTGATGCGGTCGGGGTGGGCGTAGAGGTTCATGGTGCCGTTGCGGATGAAGCCGGCCAGGGTGAGGCCGGACTCCTGGGCCAGGTCGACGGCGAGGGAGGACGGGGCCGAGACGGCGCCCAGGATCGGGATCCCGGCCATGACCGCCTTCTGCGCGAGCTCGAACGACGTACGGCCGGAGACGATCAGGACGCAGGCGCGGGCCGGGATGTGACCGGCGAGGACGGCCCAGCCGATCACCTTGTCGACGGCGTTGTGGCGGCCGACGTCCTCGCGTACGACGAGTAGCTCGCCGCTGGCCGTGAACAGCCCGGCCGCATGCAGACCGCCGGTGCGGTCGAACACCTGCTGCCGTTCGCGGAGCGCATCGGGCAGACCTTTGAGCACGTCGAACGGCACCCGCACCTGGTCGTCGGCGGGCGAGTGGCGCGTCTTCAGTCGTACGGCGTCCAGCGAAGCCTTACCGCAGACGCCGCAGGACGAGGTCGTGTAGAAGTTGCGCTCGACTCCGGTCACCGGTGGCGGGACGCCGGGTGCGAGGCCTACGTCGAGGACGTTGTACGTGTTGCGGCCCTCGTCGTCGCGCGAGTCGCAGTACCGGGCGTCGCGGATGTCGTCGACGCTGCCGATCACGCCCTCGGTGTGCAGGAATCCGTGTGCCAGCTCGACGTCGTGTCCGGGGGTGCGCATGGTGACGGCGAGGGGCTTGCCGTCGACGCGGAGTTCGAGTGGTTCCTCGACGGCGATCGAGTCCGGCCGAGTGCGGTCGCCGGCGGGGCCAAGACGCAGTACCGGACGACGTGCGATTAGACGGCCCATGGTCGCGCTCCCGGATCGAGTGGCAGCAACCTCGCGGCGATCGCCTCGGCTGGACCGGGGTCGACCACGGCGAGTGCGTCGGCTGCGGCGACTCCGCGCAGCATGGCGGAACCGCCGTGGCCCACTGGTACGGCGCCTTGTGCGGTGACGCGGACGGGGACGAGTCGGGTACTGCGTGGGTGGCAGGGCAGCCCGCCTGGTACGGGTGCGACCGGCAACGCGGGGAGGGGGAGACCGCGCATGCGGAGGATCGCGGCGACGCCCAGGGTGAGGAAGGCGGTCAGGGCGGCGAACGGGTTGCCGGGCAGGCCTACGACGAGGCGGCCGTCGGCGAGACGGGCCAGTGCTTGTGGGTGACCGGGACGGCAGGCGACGCCGTCGATGATCAGCTCGGCGCCCAGGGCGGAGAGTGCTGGTCGGAGGTGATCCGCTGGTCCGGATGCGGAGGAGCCGGAGACGAGGATCAGCTCGGCGTCGGTCGAGCGGAGCGCGTCGATGAGCGCCGTACGGTCGTCTGGTAGGTGGGTGACGGGGATGGGTCGGGCGCCGGCGCGGGTGATCAGTCCGGGGAGCATTGGGCCGATGGCGTCGCGCACGCGGCCTGGGCCGGAGGCGCCGCGGTGTATTAGCTCGTCGCCGGTGACGATGGATGCCACGCGCGGTTGCGGGATGACCGTCAGCCGGTTGAGCCCTACGGAGGCCGCGACGCCGAGCACTGCCGGGTCGACGATCACGCCGGCCGGCAACAGCATCTCGCCCGCCTGGCACTCCTCGCCTGCCCGCCTGATGTGCGTGCCGGTGTCGTCCGGGCCGTGCACCAACTCACCAACCCGAATCGCATCCTCATCCCGGATGACCGAGGACGCTCCAGTCGGCACAGCAGCCCCTGTCGTGATGCTGCAGGCCTCCCCGGCCTTCAAGTCCACCGCCGGGCTGGAGCTGACCCCCACGTGCCCCACCACGCGCCACGGTCCGGGCCCACACACCGCAAACCCATCCATAGCCGACCGATCCACCGGCGGCACCGCAACCGACGCCACCAACGGAGTAGCCAGCACACACCCCTCAGCCTCAGCCAACCCCCGCGCCACAGCAGCCATCGGCACCCCGGCCGAATGCGCCAACTCCCGACTCACATCCCACGACAACACGGCTACAGCATGCCGCCGCACCCGAAGCGAGACGTCGTCTGGTTGGGTCACTGGGTGGCCAGTTGTTGGGCGGCCAGGGCTGCTACGGGGTCCAGGTTTTCGGCGCCGGCTTGGACGTGGGCTATCAGGGCTCGCTTCATGCGGGGGTCCCAGGCGGCTTTCATGTGGTTGGCGATTGCGGTGGCGGCGTCGGCGGGCGGGCGGTGGGCGAACTGGACCGCGATCTCGTTCGCCAACCGCACGTACGGCGGGAGGGTGCTCGTCATCTCGCGCCGACCGCCTCGCGCTCGGCGGCGGTGGTTGACGTCGGCTGTGTCAGCAGGTCGACCTGGACGGCGGTCACTTTGTACTCGGGGCAGTTCGTCGCCCAGTCGGAGTTGTCGGTGGTGACGACGTTCGCCCCGCTCACCGGGTGGTGGAACGTGGTGTAGCAGACCCCGACCGGCATTCGGTCGGACAGCCTCGCCCGCAGCGTCGTCCGGCCGACCCGGCTCGACAGCGCGACCGTGTCGCCGTCCTCGATGCCCCGGACCTCGGCGTCGTGCGGATGCAGTTCGAGGATGTCCTCGGGATGCCAGGCGACGTTCGCCGTACGGCGGGTCTGCGCGCCGACGTTGTACTGCGACAGGATCCGCCCGGTGGTGAGGATCAGCGGGAACTTCCGGGTCGACCGCTCGCTGGTCGGCACGTACACGGTCTCCATGAACCTGCCCTTGCCCCGGGTGAACTCGTCCTCGTGCATGATCGGCGTCCCGTCCGGGTGCTCGAGGTTGCACGGCCACTGGATCGAGCCCATCGTGTCCAGCTTGTCGAACGAGACCCCCATGAACGTCGGGGTGGTCAGCGCGATCTCGTCCATGATCTGGCTCGCAGAATCGTAGTGCATCGGGTAACCCATCTGCTGGGCGATCTCACAGACGATCTCCCACTCCTGCTTCCCGGTCTTCGGCGCCATGATCGGCCGCACCCGGTTGATCCGGCGCTCGGCGTTGGTGAACGTGCCGTCCTTCTCCAGGAACGACGTACCCGGCAGCAGCACGTGCGCGAACTTGGCCGTCTCGTTGACGAACAGGTCCTGTACGACGAGCAGGTCTAGCGCACCGAGGGCGGCGAACACGTGCTGGGTGTTGGGGTCGGACTGCGCGATGTCCTCGCCCTGCACGAACAGCGCCTTGAACGATCCGTCGATCGCGGCGTCGAACATGTTCGGGATCCGCAGACCCGGCTCGTTCAGCAGCGGCGTGCCCCAGAGCTGCTCGTACACCTCGCGGACGCCGTCGTCGGAGACGTGCCGGTAGCCCGGCAGCTCGTGCGGGAACGAGCCCATGTCGCACGAGCCCTGCACGTTGTTCTGACCACGAAGCGGGTTCACGCCGACGCCGCGCCGGCCGATGTTGCCGGTCGACATCGCGAGGTTCGCCATGCCCATCACCATCGTCGAGCCCTGGCTGTGCTCGGTGACGCCGAGGCCGTAGTAGATCGCCGCGTTGCCGCCGGTCGCGTACAGCCTGGCCGCCGCGCGGATCTCCTCGGCAGGTACGCCGGTGATGTCGGCGACCGCCTCCGGGCTGTGCTCGGGCCGGGCGATGAATGACTCCCAGGTCTCGAAGTCCTCACACCGATTGTCAACAAAAGGACGATCGACAAGGCCTTCGGTGACGACAACGTGGGCGAAGGCGTTGATGATCGCCACGTTGGTGCCGGGCGCCAACTGCAGATGGTGGGCGGCCTCGATGTGCGGTGAGCGGACCAGGTCGATCCGGCGCGGGTCGACGACGATCAGCTGGGCGCCCTGGCGGAGCCGCTTCTTCATCCGGGACGCGAACACCGGGTGCCCGTCGGTCGGGTTGGCGCCGATCACCAGGATCACGTCGGCTTCCTCGACCGACTTGAAGTCCTGGGTGCCGGCCGACTCGCCGAAGGTCTGCTTCAGGCCGTACCCGGTCGGTGAGTGGCAGACCCGCGCGCAGGTGTCAACGTTGTTGTTGCCGAACACCGCGCGCACCATCTTCTGGACGGCGTACACCTCTTCGTTGGTCGTCCGCGACGACGTGATCGCACCGATCGACCCTTGGCCGTGCTCGGCCTGGATCTCGCGCAGCCGCCGGGCGGTGAAGTTGATCGCCTCGTCCCAGGAGACCTTCCGCCACTCGTCCGCGGTCGTGTCCCGCACCATCGGCTCGAGCACCCGATCCGGGTGGCTGGCGTACCCGAAGGCGAACCGGCCCTTCACGCACGAGTGGCCCTCGTTCGCGCCGCCGTTCTTGTACGGCACCATCCGCACCAGCTCGTCACCGCGCAGCTCGGCCTTGAACGAGCAGCCGACACCGCAGTACGCACAGGTCGTGACGACCGACCGCGTCGGCATGCCGAGCTCGACGACCGACTTCTCCTGCAACGTCGCGGTCGGGCACGCCTGCACACACGCGCCGCACGACACACAGTCCGACTCGAAGAACGAGACGCCTGCACCCGCGGCGACCTTGGAGTCGAAGCCACGGCCTTCGATGGTCAGCGCAAGAGTGCCCTGTACTTCGTCACACGCCCGGACGCACCGTGAACACGCGATGCACTTCGACGCCTCGAAGTCGAAGTACGGGTTGGAGGTGTCGGTCGGCAGGTCCAAGTGGTTGGCGCCGGCCTCGACGCCGGATCCGTACCGGACTTCGCGAAGACCAGTGACGCCGGACATGTCCTGCAATTCGCAGTCGCCGTTGGCGGAGCAGGTCAGGCAGTCGAGTGGGTGGTCGCTGATGTACAGCTCCATCACACCGCGACGGAGTTTGCCGAGCCGCTCGTTCTGGGTCCGGACCACCATGCCGTCGGCGACTGGCGTCGTGCAGGAGGCCGGCGTGCCGCGTACGCCATCGATCTCCACGACGCACAACCGGCAGGAACCGAACGCCTCGAGACTGTCGGTCGCACACAGCTTGGGGATGTCCAGACCGGCTTCCTTCGCCGCGCGCATCACCGACGTACCGGGTGGAACGGCGACGCTCACGCCATCGACGGTCAGACTGACAGTCGCCTCGCCAGGCCGCGCGGGAGTGCCGTAGTCGGGTTCCTTGAGCAAGCTCATCCACGTCCTCGCTTCGCTCCGGGCGCGGATGAGGCGCAACGGGGGCTGTACTTGATGCTGAACTCGCTTCGCTCGTTCATGAACCGAAGTCCTTTCCGAAGTGGCGGACGGCGCTGCGCACCGGCATGGGGGTCAGCCCACCCATCGCGCAGAGGGAGCCGTCGGTCATCAACTCGCACAGGTCGTCGAGCAGCACGAGGTTCTTCTTGCGGTCGTCACCGGCGACGATCCGGTCGATCGTCTCGACGCCGCGGACGGCGCCGACCCGGCAGGGCGTGCACTTGCCGCACGACTCGGCGGCGCAGAACTCGAACGCGAACCGGGCCATCGCGGCCATGTCCACGGTCTCGTCGAACACCACGATCCCGCCGTGCCCGACCATCGCGCCGGCGGCCGCGAACGCCTCGTAGTCCATCGGCAGGTCGAACTGCTCGACCGGCAGGTACGCGCCGAGCGGGCCGCCCACCTGGACGGCCCGCACCGGGCGTCCCGACGACGTCCCGCCGCCGAAGTCGTTCACCAGCTCGCCGAGCGTGATCCCGAAGGCGGTCTCGACGATGCCGCCGCGGGCGACGTTGCCGCCGAGCTGGAAGACGCTGGTGCCGAGTGAGCGGCCGGTTCCGTACGACGCGTAGGCCTCGGCGCCGTGGGCCAGGATCGTCGGGACCGTGGCCAGCGACAACACGTTGTTCACCACGGTCGGGCGGCCGAAAAGCCCTTCCAGCGCAGGGATCGGCGGCTTGGCCCGGACCGTCCCGCGCTTGCCTTCGAGGCTCTCGAGCATCGAGGTCTCTTCACCGCAGATGTACGCGCCGGCGCCGACCCGGACGTGCAGGTCGAAGGTGAGGTCTGAGCCGAGGATGTTCGCACCGAGCCAGCCCTCGGCGCGGGCGATCTCGATGGCGGCCTTCAGCGTCGCGACCGCGTCCGGGTACTCCGAGCGCAGGTAGACGTAGCCCTCGGTCGCGCCGACCGCGTACGCCGCGATCGTCATCCCCTCGATCAGCGTGAACGGGTCGCCCTCGATCAGCATCCGGTCCGCGAACGTCCCGGAGTCGCCTTCGTCCGCGTTGCAGCACACGAACTTCAGATCCGACTGAGCACCGAGCACGGTCCGCCACTTGATCCCGGTCGGGAAGCCGGCGCCGCCGCGACCGCGCAGACCGGAGTCGACCACGGTCTCGACCACCTCGGCCGGAGTCATCAAAAGTGCTTGCCTCAGGCCCGCATTTCCGCCGTACGACGTGGAGTCGGCCGCGGAGAGCGGATCGATCACGCCGACCCGCGCGAACGTGAGCCGCTGCTGCCGCTTCATCCACGGGAGCTCTTCGACCAGCCCGAGATACACGCCGATGTCGCGGACCTCGCCGCGGAGCATCCCGGCCGCGACCAGTCCGTCCACGTCTTCGGGTGCGACCGGACCGTAGCCGACGCGGCCCTCGGGGGTCTCGACCTCGACCATCGGCTCCAGCCAGAGCATGCCGCGGGAACCGGTCCGGACGACCTCGACGCCGCCGATCGCGGTGATCCGCTCGGCGACCTCGTCGGCGCCGACCGACCGCGCGGCGGAGTCCCTGGGGACGTAGACCCTGGTCATCGGGCCTCCCCGAGGATCGCGTCGAGCCGGGTCGGCGTGACCCGTCCGTGCAGCTTGCCGCCGACCTGGACCGCCGGTCCGAGAGCGCAGTTGCCGAAGCAGAACACCTCGTCCAGGGTCAGCCGGCCGTCCGCCGTCGTCTCACCGAAGCCGCAGCCGGTACTGCGTTTCGCGTGCTCGGCCAGCGCGACCGCGCCGACCGACCGGCACGCCTCCGCCTGGCAGATCGCCACGGTCGTGCGTCCGGCCGCCGTACGGCGGAAGTCCTTGTAGAACGTGACGACGCCGTGGACCTCGGCCACGGCGATGTTCAGTACGTCGGCGACGACGGGGACGTCGCCCTGGTCGACGTACTCGAGCTCCTCCTGGATCGCGTGCAGGATCGGGATCAGCGCCCCGCGGAGCCCATGTAGTTCGGTGGCTATCTCGCGCACTCGCTGGGCACGCCCGGGAACCGGGACGGGGGCGGCGGCCACGACCTCACTCGTCATGTATACAACATTCCGTCGCCCGCCCCGCAGGGTCAAAGCAATGCTGCCTATGAGCTGATAGGCGCCGTCTATCAACCGGCCAGTGATCCGCTAGGTAACTGGCTAATTCAGATTGGGCAGTTACAATCGCGCAATGAGTGAGGAGCTGCGGCGATGGATCGAGGGGTGGCGGTTGTGTCGGGGGTTGGGGGCGGTGAGCGAGGACCGGGACGCGTTGGGTGTGGTGCTGGGGTTGCCGGGGCGGGAGCGGGAGCTGTTCGCGCTGACGGATGAGGCTGGGGTGGTGGATCGGCTGGTGGGGCTGGCGGTCGAGGGGGTTTGGCTGACTGTGACGACTCAGGACGGGGATGGTGTGGCTCGGCGGTTGGCCGCAGGTGGGCTGGAGGTGTTCGCGGAGCAGAAGGTGTTGATGTCGACAAGGCTGCTTGATCACCCGACACCGGTGACGACTGAGTACGAGGTGGAGCTAAGGTCGGAGGGGGAGTTGGAGTATGTGCGGGTCCTGGCGGCGGATGGCTCGGTCGCGGCGCGGGGGATGGCGGCGGTGGTCGGGCGGGACGCGGTGATGCACGACATTCAGACCGATCCGGGGCACCGGCGGCGGGGACTCGGGAGCGTGGTGATGGGTGAGTTGAGCCGACGGGCGGTGGAGCGTGGCGCCGAGACCGGGTTGCTGATGGCGACGGTGGAAGGTGTCCACCTGTACCGGAAGCTCGGATGGGTGCCGGAAGCAACCATGGTGACCGCGAAGGGGTCAGGTGGCGCGGGCGCGGTGGGCGGCCACCTTGGTGCGGTTCTGGCAGGCGGTTGAGCAGAAGCGCTGGGTGCGGTTGCGGGTCGAGTCCAGGAAGAGGTCCTCGCAGCGGGTGGCCTCGCAGCGGCGGAGACGCTGGATGTCGTCGCTGCCAAGGAGGGTGGCCGTCGCGGTGGCGAACTCCGCGATCCAGCCGGTCGCCGAGTCCGGGTCGCCGAAGTGCAGGTGCCAGGGCGCGTCCTCGTGCCGGGTCAGCTGTGGCGCCGCCCTCGTCGCCTTGAGAAGCCCGTTCACCACCTGGACCGCCTCGTCGACCCGACCCTCGGGGAGGTGGCCGAGGGCGTCGTGCAGTTGCCGTCCACCAGGAGCCCACTCGGAAACCTCGACGTCGACGGGTTGATTGGTGGTCAGGCGCAGTACGGCGTCCACCGCAGCCGCATCCGGTTCGCCGGCCGGGCGGCCCTGGCGCCAGGTGGATCCGAAGGTGTTGGCCAGCGCGATCGCCGCCAGCAGCGACGCTTTCAGGTGATCCGTGGCTTCCACGCCTCCAGTATCCCCGGGAAAGTTCGCCGGGCGGGGCAGATTTCATTCATCCGGATGAGCCGGGTCATACCACGGTCGTAGCGGCGGGTCGCACAGTTCCGTCCTTGAACCGACGCATCCGGCCGTTGCCGGAAACAACAATGACGATCATGAACCTGGTCCTGAGCCCATCCCGCCACCGCCCGGCAGCACGTGGGATCGCCGGCTTGTCCGAGGCGGTCGTCGACCTCTCGGCGGTTCGCGACAACGTCCGTGCCGACGAGGCGCTGCAACTGCGCGCCGCTGGGCTGACCGTGCCGATCCTGGTCTGGCTGTACGACGCCGCCGAGCTCATGCTGCTCGGGGACGTCGACGTGGATGTCAGCATCTCCACGATCGCGGAGCTGCACAGAGTGGTCTCCAATCCGGCGGTCCACTACGTGCACCTCAAGCTCGACACCGGGCTGCACCGCTCCGGCAGCGCACCTGATCAATGGATCGAGCTGACTCGAGCGGCCGCGCACTACGAAGGACTCGGCGCCTTGACGGTCCGAGGCATCTGGTCGCACCTGTCACATGGCGACAGCCCGGATGCGGTCCAGAGTCGCCGTGAACTCCAACTGCTTCGCACGGGCGTGGTTCTTGCCAGACGCGCCGGCTTGCGGCCGAGCGTCGTACATCTGGCCAACTCCGCTGGGGCGATCACGGTGGATGCGCCCGACTGCGACCTGGTGCGGATCGGCGCCGGGATGTACGGGATCGACGAGACCGGGCTCGGGTTGCGGCCGGCGATGCGGCTGATGAGCAAGCTGGCCCAGGTACGGCGAATCCGTGCAGGTGAAGGGGTTTCGTACGGACACGACTTCGTCGCCGAGCGGGACACCACGGTGGCGCTCGTCCCACTGGGGTATGCCGACGGCATCCCGCGGGTGGCAGGCGGACAGGCCGGCGTGCTGTGCCGGGGAGTCCGGATGCCGGTGATCGGGCGGATCGCGATGGATCAATTCGTCATCGACGCGGGCGATCTCCCGGTCGAACCGGGGGAGCCGGTGACGGTCTTCGGCGACGGCTCGCGCGGTGAGCCGACCGCGGTCGACTGGGCCCGATGGGCCGGCACCATCCCGCACGAGATCTACTGCGGAATCGGATCTCGGGTGCCGCGACGCTACGAGGAGGCGGCCCGATGAAGGTTGCCGTCGTGATGGGTGGCGCGAGCCCCGAGCACCAGGTGTCGCTGGCCAGCGGTCGCGGGATCGCCAGGGCGATCAGCATTCTGGGCCACACCCCGATCCCGCTCGTGATCGATGCCGACGGCAACTGGGTGGACGGCCAGCACGAGGCGATCGAGATCCTCCAGGCCTGTGACGTCACGGTCCCGGCCCTGCACGGCGAAGGCGGTGAGGACGGCACGCTGCAGGGATTCCTGTCCCAGTTGAAGGTTCCGTACGTCGGCAGTGGCGTGGCGGCCAGCGCGGTCGGGCTCGACAAGCACCTGACCAAGTCCGTGCTGAGGGCGCACGGCATCGCGGTGACGCCTGGCGTCACCTTGCGAGGCGCGGACCTGACCGACACCGAGGCCGCGATGCAGAAGCTCAAGGCGGCCGGGCTCGAGTTCCCGGTGTTCGTGAAACCCGGGAACGGCGGTTCCAGCTTCGGCGTCACCCGAGCGACCGACCTGCCGTCGTTGTCGCACGCGATCGCGGAGGCCGCCGTACTCGATCCGCACGTGCTGGTGGAACGGGAGATGGTCGGGCGGGAGATCGACCTGGCCGTGCTGGAGTTCCCGGACGGGCGGGTCGAGACCGCGCCGGCGCTGGAGATCCACAGTGATCCGGGCGAGCCGTTCTTCAACGCGACCGCGAAGTACGACAGCAGCGCCACGCGGTTCGTCGTACCGGCGCCGCTGGATCCGGCGCTGGCCGATCGGCTCCGGCGGACGGCGATCGAGGTCTTCGACGTACTCGGGTGCGAAGGCCTCGCACGGGTGGACTTCTTCGTGCCGGGCCAGGGGGAGCCGATGGTCAACGAGATCAACACGTTCCCCGGATTCACCCCGGCGTCGCAATTCCCGCGGATGTGGGCGGCGGCCGGCATGAGCTACGCCGAGGTCGTCGACACCTTGCTGCGTACGGCGGTGGCGCGCGGATGACCGTCCTGCTGAGCGACGACCGGATCACGCAGCTCCCGGCGATCGAGAGCGGTGAACCGCTGGTCGACCTGTTCACTCGGGACATCGCGACCCCGGACCGCCAGTTCGTCCGGGAGACTGTCGCGGACCGGCTCGCGATCGCCGACGCGTTCCTGCCGGCCGGCATCCGGCTGCAGGTCGTCGAAGGGCTGCGACCGATCGAGGGCCAGCAGAAGATCTACGACGGGTATCGCGCTGAGCTCGAGCGGCTGCACCCGGGGATCTCCGACCACGACGTCACGTGCTGGCCAGCCGGTTCGTCTCACCGGTCGAGGTCGCGCCGCACGTCGCCGGGGCAGCGGTCGACCTGACGTTGATCGGTGCGCACGGCCCGCTCGACCTCGGGACACCGATCGACGCGACACCTGAGCAGAGCAGCGGCGCGTGCTTTTTCGACGCGGCCAACATCAGCCGGGAGGCGCGGACGAACCGCATGCTGCTGGCCGACGTACTGACCGCTGCCGGGTTGGTGAATTACCCGACCGAGTGGTGGCACTGGTCGTTCGGCGACCGCTACTGGGCGTACGTCGAGGACCGCCCGAACGCCATCTACGGGCCGGCTGGGCTCTAGCGGCCGAGGACGAAGGTCTGGATGGCGACGACCGCGGCGCCGCGAGCCCACTCGGAGAAGTCCGCGGGTTGCAGGACCATCGGGAGCTCCGCGCCGGACGGATGACGGTCGCCGTGCAGGCCCGCGAGCAGCTCGTCCTGGGCGACCTCGGCCAGCCGAACGCCCTCGCCGCCGAGGACGACGAGCTCGGGCATGGTGAAGTTCGCGGCTGCGGCGATCAGGCGGCCCAACGCGCGGCCCGCCCTGCCGACGACCTGAACGGCCGCCGCGTCGCCTTTGGCAGCAAGGTCGAGGCATTCCTCGTACTCGACAGCCCGCCCGAGTGCGCTGCCCACCTGGTCGGTGATCGCGCCGACGGTCAGCAGACTGAGCGCGCAGCCGCGATGCCCGCGGTCGCAGCGTGGTCCGTCGGGAACCAGTGGGTGATGACCGATCAGGCCGATACTCGTGTCGGGGCTGTCGACGACCCGGTTGTGCACGACTAGGCCGTACCCGATCCCGACCCCGATCGTCAGCAGCACAAACCGGTCCGAGCCGCGGCCGGCGCCGAACCAGTGCGTCGCCTCGGTCAACGCGTTCAGGTCGTTCGCCACCACGACCGGGGTGTCCGTCTGGGCCGCGAGCAGCTCGCCGAGTGGTACGTCGACCCAGTTCAGGTACGGCCCCCATCGCACCTCGGATTTGCTCCCGACCCGGCCGCCCACGGTCACGCCGAGACCGGTGATCGGCCGCTGCCCAGGCACCTGGACGGCGAGGTCGTCGGCGAGCTCGAGGACCAGGCGGCAGACCGCGGAGGGCGTGGGGTCGGTGAGCGGACGTTCGATACTCGCGATCACCTCGGCACGCAGCGTTGTCAGGACGCCGATCGCGGAGTCGCCGGTGAGTTTGATGCCGACGAAGTGATGCGCGTCCGAATCGAGGTTCAGCGGTTGCGACGGGCGGCCGACCCGGGCGTCCGTAGTCCCGGCAGACACCTCGACGAGCAGGCCCGACTCCACCATCGGCTTGGTCAAGCGGGTCAGGCTGCCCGGTGACAGGCCCACGCGGCGGGACAGTTCGGCGCGCGACAGTGGGCCGTCGAGCAGGATTTCCAGCGCCACCTGCCGAGACGGACCCGTCAATGGTCGCCACTCACCCACCCGACAAGGGTAACGGCGTACGAGAGACGGAGTTGGACGCCGGGACGTGACCCGGTCCGCGGTTCTGGCCGCACAAGCCCCGGCGTCAAGCTCAACCCCACGGTCCCCAGATGTCCACCAGTGATGGAGACACGTGACCACTGACGGGCGGGGTACCCAATACTTCTTGAAGTATGCACCCGATCAACGAACCGGGCGCCGTTACTTTTCCTATATTTTCGGAACGTTTCAACCGCGTCCGCGAGCGGTGAGGCCGGGGAGGACGAGGGTGAGCCAGCGGGTCCGGACCGCCGGCGGCTGGTCGATCGGAGCGGTCGAGATCAGCAGGTAGAAGTCGTCCACGGTGACGTCGGCGTGCAGGTCGCCGTCCTTCTGGGCAGCCCCGATCAGCGCGTCGACCGCGGCCCGGGCGCGGATCTCGCCGGGGTCGTCGACGGTCCCCGCGCCCAGGGTGCGGGCGGCCGCCTTGACCGCGGCGTCGGTCGCTGAAGCCTCCAGGACGCGCTCGACGAGCGCGGTGATCTCGGCCATCGGGTTGGCGCCGGCCGCGACCCGCGCCTGCGCGGCCTCGGCGTCGTCGGCCACGTGGCCGAGGTGTTCGGCGATCACCGCGGTGACCAGGTCGGTCTTGTTCGGGAAGTGCCGGTAGAGCGTGCCGACGGCGACGCCGGCGGCGGCGGCGATCTCGTCCATCCCGGCGTCCGGCCCGTGCCGGGTGATCTGCTCGCGGGCGGCGTCGAGGATCTTCTGCCGGTTCCGGACGGCGTCGGCGCGCGGACTCATCAGGTCTCCCTTGCAATATCGTGAACCATGGTTCATGATAATCATGAACCAGAGTTCATCTTACTCTCAAGGACGGCCATGACCACCAAGATCGCCCTCGTCACCGGCGCCTCGTCCGGTATCGGCGAGGCTACTGCCCGCAAGTTGCACGGCCTCGGTTTCACCGTGTACGGCGCCGCCCGCCGGGTCGACCGGATGGCGCAGCTCGCCGCCGACGGCATCCGTCCGCTCGCGATGGACGTCACCGACGAGGACTCGATGCGCGCCGGGATCGACCGCATCCTGGCCGAGTCCGGGCGGATCGACGTACTGGTGAACAACGCCGGCTACGGCTCGTACGGCGCTCTCGAGGACGTGCCGTTGTCCGAGGCGCGGTACCAGTTCGAGGTGAACGTGTTCGGCGCCGCGCGGCTGATCCAGCTGGTGCTGCCGGGGATGCGGGCGCAGCGCAGCGGCACGATCGTGAACATCAGCTCGATGGGCGGCAAGATCTACACCCCGCTCGGTGGCTGGTACCACGGCACCAAGTTCGCCCTCGAGGCGCTCAGCGACTGCCTGCGGCTGGAGGTGAAGCCGTTCGGCATCGACGTCGTCGTGATCGAGCCCGGCGGCATCCGCACCGAGTGGGGCGGCATCGCCGCCGACAACCTCCGCAAGGTCTCGTCCGAGGGGCCGTACGCCGGCCAGGCCGAGGTGATGGCCGATTCGATGGACTCGGAACGGGCCGACCGCCGTACGTCGCCGCCCTCGGTGATCGCCGAAGCGATCGCCAAGGCCGTCACGGCGCGCCGTCCACGCACCCGTTACGTGGTCGGCTTCGCTGCCAAGCCCCTGGTCACGCTTCGCCGCATCCTGCCCGACCGGGCGTTCGACTACACCATCACGCGCGCCACCGGCGTCCGCTGAGGTTTGTTGCCGCCTGCAACCGTCAGTGCGGGAGCTTGCGGGTGTCGATGAGCTGCTGGGCGACGTCGCGGAGCTTGGTGTTGGTGTCCTGGGAGTAGCGCTTCAGGATCGCGAAGGCGCGGTCGCCGTCGACGTCGAAGCGTTCCATCAGGATGCCCATCGCCTGGCCGACCAGCTTGCGGGCGTCGACGGCCTGGGCCATGGTCTCCTCCTGCCGGGCCGAGGCGACTGCGACGGAGGCGTGCCGGGCGAGGATGTGGGCGATCGCCTCGTCGTCGGCGCTGAAGGCGTCCGGGATCGGGCTGTAGAGGCCGATGACGCCGACGGTCGAGCGGCTGCCGCCGCCGGTGGCCAGCGGCACATCGAGCGTGCTGCGGACCCCGAGGGCGCCGACCTTCGCGGCCCACTCGGGCCAGCGGTCGTCGGTCAGGGTGTCGCGGATCAGGATCGTGGTGCGCTCGCGGAGCGCGGTGACCAGCGGGCCGGTCTCGGTGCTGAGCTGGAGGTCGTACACGTCGGCGACCACGGGGTCCGTCACTGCCGCGATCTCGGGGCGCGAGCCGCGGGAGTACAGGGCGACGCCGGCATAGGTGCAGCTCAGCGCCTGCAGGGCGAACTGGACGACGGCGTCGACCGTCTCCTCCACCCCGGGAGCGTCGTGCAACTCGATCGCCAGACGCGCGAACGCGTCTGCCGAGGTCACAGCGACATCTTGGTCGGTCAACGGGACTCCAGGCATGCTCGAACCAACGGGCACCCCGTGGCTGGAGTGATCCTCAGGAGACATCATGCAGCCCGCACCCCCCAAACTGTTAGCCGGATCGACCGCCGATTTTTTCTGGGTCCTCGAACCCAGAACGATACAGTGAACGCATGACGGACTTCGCCGGCCTGCTGACTGGACGGACGAGCTGGCGGCGGGAGTTCGCGGCGCCGATGCGCGCCTTCCTGCGGACCGAGGCGGGCAGTTCCGGCGTCCTCGCCGCGGCGATCCTGCTCGCCCTGCTGTGGGCGAATCTCGCGCCCGGAACGTACGAGGACTTCTGGCGGACCGAGCTGTCGATCGGGCTCGGTCACGAGGTGCTCTCGATGGACCTGCGGGAGTGGGTCAACAGCGGGCTGATGACCCTGTTCTTCCTGGTCGTCGGGCTGGAGGCGCGGCGCGAGTTCGACCTCGGCGACCTGCGCGACCGCAGCCGGTTCGTCCTCCCGCTGGCCGCCGGTGTCGCCGGAATGGTGCTGCCGGTCCTCATCTACCTCGCGTTCAACGCCGGCGGCGAGGGTGCGCACGGGTGGGGTGTCGCGATGTCGACCGACACCGCCCTGGCGCTCGGCCTGCTCGCGCTGGTCGGTCGCGGCGTCCCCGACCGGGTCCGGGTGTTCTTGCTTACGGTGTTCGTCGTCGACGACCTGCTCGCGTTGCTCGTCATCGCCGTCGTGTACAGCGAGAACATCAAGCTCATGCCGCTGGTCATGGCGATCGCCGCCTTCGCCGTCGTGGTGGTCCTGGCGGTACTGCGAGTCCGGAAGGCGTGGGCGTACGTCGTACTGGGTGTCGTGACGTGGGCGGCGCTGCTGACCAGTGGCGTCGATCCCGTGGTGGCCGGTCTCGCGATCGGCCTGACGGCGTCGGCGTACTCACCGGGGCGGGAGGAGCTCGAGCAGGCGACTGGGTTGTTCAGGCTGTTCCGCGAGCAGCCGACCCCCGAATTGGCCCGCTCGGCGACGGTTGGGCTGACCGCGACGATCTCGCCGAACGAGCGGCTGCAGTACCTCTACCATCCGTGGACCAGCTACCTGATCGTCCCGCTGTTCGGTCTCGCGAATGCCGGGATCACGATCGACCTGGACTTCCTCGGGCGGGCGTACACCTCGCCGATCACGCTCGGCATCCTGGTCGGGTACGTCGTCGGCAAGCCGGTCGCGGTGTCGGTGGTGTCCTGGCTGCTCACCCGGTTCTCCGGCGGTCGCTACCGGCCGCAGGTCGGCTGGGCGGCGGTGGTCGGCAGCGGCACCATCGCCGGCATCGGGTTCACCGTCTCATTGCTGATAGCAACGATCGCGTTCGAGGGCCCGGCGCTCGCGGAGGCGAAGCTCGGGCTGCTCTCGGCGGTCCTGGTCGCGTCGGGGCTGACCTGGCTGGTGTTCCGCGCGGCCAAGCTGCTTTCCCCGCCGAAGAAGGCGCTGGCGCTGCTCGGCGACGCGGAGCAACTGCTGGACCTGACCGACCCTGTCGATCCCGAGCGGGACCACATCCGCGGGCCGGAGACGGCGTCGGTGACCTTGGTGGAGTACGGCGACTTCGAGTGCCCGTACTGCGGGATGGCGGAGCCCGTCGTCCGTGACCTGCTGCAGGACGACGACCTGCGGTACGTGTGGCGGCACCTGCCGTTGAGCGATGTCCACCCGCGGGCGCAGATCGCCGCGGAGGTGTCGGAGGCGGCGGCCGCACAGGGCGCGTTCTGGGAGATGCACGACCTGTTGCTCGCGAACCAGGAGAACCTGCAGCCCAAGGACCTGCTCGGGTACGCCGAGGCGCTCGGACTGGATCAGCAGAAGCTGCACGACGAGGTGAAGCGGCACGTGGCTGCCGCCCGGGTCGCGCAGGACGTGGAGTCGGCCGACCTGAGCGGGGTGTCCGGGACGCCGACGTTCTTCATCAACGGTCAGCGGCACTACGGTGCGTACGACGTCGAGACGCTGAAGGCCGCAATCAAGGTGGCGCGGGCGCGGGCCAAGATCCAGCGCTGACGGTATTTTGTGGTACTGGGGCATTTCTGCCACTGTTGCCCCGGGTGCCGGTGACCGACGCTGGTGGCTCCGCTGATCGAGAAGGAGCCCCGCATGTCCGTTGACCTGCACACTTCAGCTGTTCTGCAGACGCCCGCCGCCGACCGGGACGCGGCGGTGGCGCACTTCGCCGGGCGGCTCACGTTCGAGGCAGACGTGTCGGACGTGGCCGCGGACATCGGTGCCGGCGTGACCGGGTGGGTCCTGGTCGACAGCCGGAGTCAGGAGAGCTGGGACCAAGGGCACGTCCCCGGTGCGATCCACCTGCCGACGCGCGAGATTGCCGCCCGCGCGGCGTCCGTCGTACCCGAAGGCGTCACCGTCGTGACGTACTGCTGGGGTCCGGGCTGCAACGGCGCGACCAAGGCGGCGCTGGAGTTCGCCAAGCTCGGCTACCCGGTCAAGGAGATGATCGGCGGCTTCGAGTACTGGTCCCGCGAAGGCCTCCCAGTGGAGACCGCCGCGGGGATCGAACGCCGCGCCGCCGACCCGCTCACTGCACCGCTGGGGATCGCCTGCGCCTGCTGAGCCTCAGAGGTTGGCGAGGTAGTCGGCGTTGCCGCGGATGGCCGCCTCGTAGCGCTTGATCTCGGGCGTTCCGAGGCGGTCGGCGATGACCAGGAGGAGAGTGGCGAGCGCCTTGTCCTTGTGACCGGCGGCGTGCAGGGTTAGCGACTTGAACACCCGCAGCGAGTCGGACTCGGGGAACTCGGCGCACGCGGTCTTGAAGATGCCGAGCGACTCGTCGAAGCGGCCGAGGTTCCGCAGGGTGCTGCCGTACTGGAGCAGGCACTTGCGCCGGGTCTCGCCGGTCAGCCCGGGCAGGGCGCGCTCGTAGTACACGACCGCCTGCTCCTCCTGGCCGTCGGTGTCGTACGAGCCGCCCACCTCGTACAGCACGTACGGGTTGTCCGGGTGCTCGGTGAGCAGGTTCAGGAAGAAGTCGATCGTCGGCTGCATGTTCGCCCGGTCCCGCCGGTTGAACGCCTCCTCGATCGTCGCCGCCAGTTCGGGCGTCAGATCGGTTGTCACAACTCCATCATGCCAAGTCACTCGGTACGGCGTTGCTGCCATGGCCAGGCGCCGGAGATCTCGACCTCGAGGGCGAAGCTGAGGACGGTGCGGATGGCCACGATCAGGGCGAGGATCAGGACGGTCTCGAGAGAGGTGTCGACGATGATCGTGCGGATGATGTCGCCGACGATCAGGATCTCCAGGCCGAGCAGGATCACCCGGCCGAGGTTGACGCGCAACTGCTCGTAGCTGCCGCCGCCCTTGCGGAGGACGTCGTAGGCGTAGCGGATCAGGACGACGGCGAGGCCGATCGCCATGATGACCACGCCGATGCCCTCGATCACCCGGGCCACGTCGGCGAACACCGACTCGAAGTCCACTCCCCAGGAGTACCAGTCAGGCCGCGGTCTCGCCGGTCGCCTCGCCGGGGCGGATGTTCTGGTTCAGGTGGAACACGTTGGCCGGGTCGTACGCCGTCTTCAGCGCGGTCAGCCGGGCCAGCTTGGCCGGCGGGAAGGCGCGGTTGATCGGGTCGCCGTTGAGCGTGTTCAGGTAGGCGCCGCTCGCGTACGGCGCCAGGCCTGCCGCGTACTCGCGGAGCTGGGCGATCCGGGTCGCGTCCTCGGCCGGGTCCTCCCAGCGGGTCGCGGTGACGAACTCGAACAGCGTGTCCCGGTGGCTGAAGGCCGCGTCCTCGTCCGGTACGTCGGCGATCGCACCGCCGTACGCCTGCAGGCTCGCGGACACGCCCGGGGTGTTCAGCAGTGCGCGGATCGCGTCATCGGGCAGCGACTTGAAGTAGTGGCCCTTCCAGTAACGCCGGTAGCGGTGGCCTTGCACGTTGTCGTCGCGGCTCTGCAGCGTCAGGTACGACATCTCCTCGACGTGCTCGTCGGCCACCGGACCAAGCGCCCGGAAGGCCGGCAGCAGCTGGTCCCCACCCTCGCCGATCCACACGTAGCCGACCGTCACGCCGTCGGGAGTCACGTTCGCGGTGAACGTCGCCTGCCGCGGCGCGGTCGCGTTGAGCTCCCGCCATCCCCGCAGTACGTCGAACCCGGCGGCCATCGGATAGGTGAACTCGGCAACCAACGCCCGGGTGCCGACCTGGTGCAGCCGGAACTCGAACGACGTGACGATGCCGAAGTTCCCGCCGCCACCGCGAAGTCCCCAGAACAGCTCGGCGTTCTCGTCCGCACTCGCCCGAACCACCGAGCCGTCCGCGGTGACCAGCTCGTACGACGCCACGTTGTCGCAGGCCAGGCCGAACTGCCGGGCCAGCCAGCCCATCCCGCCGCCGAGCGTCAACCCGCCGACGCCGGTGTGCGAGACGTTCCCCGCGGTCGTCGCCAGGCCGAACTGCTGCGCCGCCTTGTCGAGCTCACCCAGCAACGCCCCGCCCTGAACCCAGGCCAGCCGTCGCTCCGGATCGACCCGGACCGCGTTCATCGGGGTCAGGTCGATCATCAGCCCACCGTCGGGTACGGCATGGCCGGCGATGCTGTGGCCGCCGCAGCGGACCCCGATCTCCAGGCCGGCCTCCCGGGCGAACCGGACCGCGGCGACGACGTCGGCGGTGTCGTGGCAGCGTGCGATCGCGGCCGGGTACCGGTCGATCATCGCGTTCCAGACGCTCCGGGCCTCGTCGTAGCCGGCGTCGCCGTTCTGCAGCAGCGTGGTCATCGTTCCCCTCCTGGATTCTCGGTCTTCCACCACCCTGACAGCGCAGCGGTACTCCGATAAGGTCCAGTTGTGTGAGCCGAAACAGGACCAGTTCCGGCGCCGGTGAGCTGCTGGTCGAGCTCCGCCGGGACGCCGGAGTGCCGCTGCACCAGCAGCTGGAGAAGGCGATCCGGGACCGGATCCGGCAGGGCCTGATGCGCGCGGACACGGTGATGCCGTCGACCCGCGCGCTCGCCCAGGACCTCGGGCTGTCCCGCGGCGTCGTGGTCGAGGCGTACCAGCAACTGGTCGCCGAGGGGTACCTGGTCAGCCGGGGTGGCGGCTACACCCAGGTCGCCGACATCGCGATCGTCGAGGCCTCGACGATTCAGACGGCGGCGAGCGGTCCGCCACGGATCGACTTCAAGTACAGCCGGCCCGACGTCTCCCAGTTCCCGCGGGCCGCCTGGCTGCGCTCGATCCGGAAGGTGCTGAACGAGGCGCCACACCTGAGCTTCGCCTACCTGGACGGCCGCGGCGCCCTCGAGCTCCGGCACGCGCTGTCCGACTACCTGAACAGAGTGCGAGGTACGGCGGCCCGGCCCGGGAACATGCTGATCAGCAACGGGTTCGCCCAGGGCTCGCGGTTGCTGCTGCAGGTCCTGGCGAAGCAGGGGTATCGGCGGCTGGCGCTCGAGGACCCGTCCGACAACGAGCTGCGGGACGTGGCCACGGCGGCTGGGCTCGAGGTGGTCGGCGTACCGGTGCTGGAGACCGGCATCGATGTCGGCGCACTCGATCAGTCCGGGGCGGACGTCGTACTCGTGACGGCTGCGCATCAGTTCCCGACCGGGGCGGTGGCTTCGGCGGAGACGCGGGCTGCGCTGGTCGCGTGGGCGGCGCGACGAGATGCGCTGATCATCGAGGACGACTACGACGCGGAGTACCGGTACGACCGGGAGCCGATCGGTGCGGTGCAGGGCCTGGCGCCGGATCGGGTCGCGTACGCCGGGACCGCGAGCAAGACGTTGGCGCCGGGGCTCCGGCTCGGCTGGCTGATCCTGCCGGACCGGCTGGTCGAGGGCATGTCGGCCGCGAAGCTGGTGGACGATCGCGGATCGCCGGTGCTGGAGCAATTGGCGTTCGCGGACTTCGTCGCGCGGGGTGAGTTCGACCGGCACCTGCGCCGGATGCGGCCGCGGTACCGGCTGCTCCGGGACACGCTCGTCGACCGGCTGGCGGAGCGCTTGCCGGAGCTCGTCCCGGTCGGGGTGTCGGCCGGTCTGCATGTGATGACGTGGTTGCCGGACGGGTTGTCGGAGAAGGCTGTGATGGCGGCCGCGCTGGAGCGAGGCGTGGGGGTCTACGGCTTGGCGCCGTACTGGATGGCCGGGGACGGACCGGCCGGGCTGGTCTTCGGGTACGGCGGCCTGACCGCGAAGGCGGTTGCCGAGGGCATCGACGTGCTGGCGGACGCGGTCTCCGGACTGGATGAATAACTATCCAATCACTTGCAAGTTGATTCGGCTGGTCCTACGCTGGGTGGAGTGATCAGTGCAGCTCGCATCGACAGTCTGATGAACCAGGGCTGGCCCGCCGAGGCCAAGACGGAACTGGACGGCTGGGTGATCCGCCGCAACGGTGGCGTGACCCTGCGAGCGAACTCGGTGCTGCCCACGAGTACGCCGTTCGACCTCGGCAAGGCGTTGGATTACGTCGAATCGCTGTACGAGGCGCACGGGATCACGCCGTCGTTCCACGTCAGCCCGGCGGCGCAACCGGCCGACTTGGACGGTCAGCTCGAGGCCCGGGGTTACACGGTGCGGAACCAGACCCTGGTGCAGTGTGCCGAGGTGGCCGACGTGCTCGATCGGCTGCCCGAGGTGCCGACCGACGTGAATATTTCTGCGGCGCCGGACGACGACTGGATGGACTTCTGGTGGTCGATCGACGGGCGCGGCGGCGACGCCGGGAAGCAGGCGACCGCGCGGGGCATCCTCAACCGCGGCCCAGCGCTGTACGCCGTGGTGCCGTCGAGCGGCCCGATCACGGCGATCGGCCGGCTCGCGCTGGTCGGCGACTGGGCCGGGTTGTACTGCCTCGCCGTCGACGAGCGCTTCCGGCGGCAGGGGCTCGCGCTCGCCGTGATCCGCGCGTTGTTGCAGGAGGCAACGACGCGCGGGGTCCGGTACGTCTTCCTGCAGGTCGTCGCGGACAACGAGCCGGCCCGGGCCCTGTACGACCGGCTGGGCTTCCGGACCGTCTCGCAGTACCACTACCGGGTCAAAGCGTGAGCTTCTCCAGGTGATCCAGGACGACGAACTCCGCGCCGGCGGTCTCGACCGAGGTGCGGAGCTTCGTCAGGTCGGCCCAGGGCACGGACGGCTTGTCCAGCGGCTGGTCGAAGTCGTCCCAGTGAGTGGCGACGACCTTCTGGACCGGCTTGATCGTGCGCAGCAGCCGGTCGGTGATCCCGGGTTCGCCGCCGGGAGCCGCGAAGACGACGTCCACCTGCAGGTCGCGGAGTGCATTCGGGTCGAAGTTCGCCGTACTCAGGCTGAGGATGCGGACGCCGCCGATCGTGATCACGTACGCGAGCGTGCCGCCCTCGAGCAGGTCCTCGATCACGCGCGGGCGCGGTGGGACGCCGTCGAGGCGGTAGCCCGGGTAGGCGTAGGTGTGGTGCCTTCCACTGCACGAGTGCAGGGACGGGAAGACCTCGACGGTGAAGCCGGCGAACGGGAGGTACTCGCCGCCGCGGACGGGTGACAGCAACTCGGCCGGGGTGCGCATGGCCTTGAGCATGTTGACGTGTGACTGCGTGCCCAGCACGGTGGCCTGGGTCTTCTTCGCGACGTACGGCACGTCGGCCATGTGGTCGTAGTGGCCGTGGTGCACCAGGATCGCGTCGGCGGTGGAGATGTAGCGGTCGATCACGTCCGGCTTGATGACGAGCTTGGTCTTCGGGTCGGCGCCTTCGGGGGTGAACGTGCCGGTCTTGAACCGGGTGATCCACGGGTCGGTCAGCACGATGTGCTTGCCCGAGCGGATCTGCCAGGCGTGCGTGCCGAGCCAGGTGAGTTCGACCGGCTGCCGCTCCCCGGCCTCGTCCGCCGCCGCCTCGTCCGCCGCCGCGTTGGCCGCCGCCGCGTTGGCCACTGTCGCCCCACCTGTCGCGGCCTCGCCGCGGGTTGCCACGCCCACGACTCCGGCGGCGCCGGCTGCGGCCGCCCCTGTGATGATCCCTCGTCGACTCACCTTCACGCTCTCTCCTCTCGCCGGAACTGAGTCCTCAGTCAAGGCGAGGCAGTTGGAGAGTGTCGAATATGCTCTTGCGCATGTGTCGATTGCCTGGTGATATCGCTGCAGGTCAGCTGGGTCATGCTGACTGAGCGACATCTGCAGATCTTCATCGCGCTGGCCGAGGAGCAGCACTTCGGCGATGCCGCGCGCGTCGTCGGCATCACCCAGCCGCCGCTCTCCCAGGGGCTCCGGCGGCTGGAGGCGCTGGTCGGCGCGAAGCTGTTCGAGCGCGGCCAGGGCCGGGTCGAGCTGACGCCCGCGGGTGCGGCGTTGCTGCCGTACGCGCGGCGCGCGCTGACGTCGATCGAGGAGTTGCACCAGGCAGCGGTCGCACGGGATCCGGAAGGGCCGGAGATCCGGCTCGGGCTGGCTCCGGAGGTTCCGCCGGCTGCTGGTGCCGCGGTCGCCGCGGCTTGTGGTGCGGCGATCCCGGGGAGCCGGGTGACGGTGGTTTCCGCGCCGACCAGCTCGCTCGTCGGCCAGGTGTCCGCGGGCCGGCTGACGTTGGCCGTCGTACTGCATCCCGCCGTACTGGACGGGCTCGAGGCTGGGCCGGTGACGTTGGTGCCGACGTGGGCGTTGGCGCCGGTGTCGGTGGTGCCGGATGACGGTGCAGAGGTCAAGCTGCGGGAGTTGGGCGGGTTGCCGGTGGCCGTTCGGTCGCGGGCGGAGGCGCCGGCGGCGCGGGATCTGTTCCTGGACACGTTGGCGTTGCATCGGCCCGATGGTGGGACGGTCGTGGTGACCGACGAGCGGGCCGGGTTGGCGATGGCCGCGGCGGGTCAGGCGATCGTCGTGACCGCGGATCCTTCGCTCACGGCGCCGGGTGTCGGGCGGCATCTGATTGTCGACAATCCACTCCCGCTGCGCTTGCGATTGGTGTGGTCCAGGACGCGTACGCCGTTCCTGCGACCGGCTGACGTGATGGCTCGGCTGACGGATGCGCTGGTGGTGTCGTGAACGCGCGGATCCGGGCGGTGTTCGAGGACGCCGGGGTGCGCGGCTGGCTGCACGCGGTCGCGCTGGACGCGCCCGAGTCGGCGGTCGAGGTGGACGCGGATGGCGTCGTACCGATGGCGTCGGTGTACAAGCTGCCGTTGCTGGCCGGGTTCTGCCGGCTGGTGGATCTCGGCGAGCTCGATCCGTTGTCGAGGGTGACGTTGGATCCAGCGGATCGCACGCCGGGACCGACCGGGCTGTCGGCGCTGGCGGATCCGGTGACGATCTCGCTGCGCGATCTGGCCTTCTCGATGATGACGGTGTCGGACAACGCCGCCGGGGATGAGCTGCTCGGGTTGGTCGGGCTACGGCGGTTGGCCGAGCTACTGGAGTCCTTCGGCCTGCAACGGACCTGGGTACGGCGGGGGACCGAGGGGAGCCTGCGTGATCTGCAGCGGCGTACCGGGTTGAACGATCCGGATGCGGCGCTCGCCGTACTGGCTGACAACGACCGGACCGACCCGGCGGGGGTCTACGAGGCGGCGAACGCATCGGCGAGCAGTCCGCGCGACATGACGCTGCTGCTGCGCCGGCTGTGGGCGGGCGAGTTGCTGTCGGCTGCGCAGACCGAGTTCGTGCAGGCGACCATGCATCGGCAGGTCTTCCAGCACCGGATGGCGTCCGGCTTCCCGCACGACGGCGTACGCGTCGCCGGGAAGACCGGAACATTCGGTGCACTGCGTCACGAGGTCGGCGTGGTCACGTTGCCCGGCGGCGCCGCCTTCGCGATCGCCATCTACACGCTCGCCGCCCGCGGCGACTTCCGCCAACCCCGCGTCGACACTGCCATCGGCGAAGCCGCCCGCCTCGCGGTGGACCTACTGCGCTAGTGCCGCGGCAGTCGGTCGTAACCCCAGCCGTGCAGAGCCGCCCCGTCGGCCCCGACCCCCTGTGGGCCCCTGTGCTGATCTCGCCCCCTGTGGTGGGTCAGCCAACCAGAGTGCGGGTTAGCTCACCGGATTCTGGTAGGCCCACCACCCCTGCGGTGGGCTGACCCACCACAGGGCGCGGTTCACAAGCGGCAACGGGTCGGGTGGATCCTGCGGATCGGCCGCCGCCACCCAAACCTGGCGGGTTTTGCGGCATATGCGCCGAAAACCCTCCGACATCGCGCCGTTGCCTGAAACGGCGCTTGTACACAACGTGGTCAGACGACTGCGTAGGCCTCGATTTCGATGAGGGCTTCGGGTTTGAACAGCGCCACCACCTGCACCGCCGTGCTGGCGGGCGGATTGCTGGTGTCCACGTACTCGTCCCGCGCCGCCCGAATCGCCGGCAGGTAACTGATGTCGGTCACGTAGAAGTTCAGCTTCACCACGTCGGCGAACGTAGCTCCAGCCGCCGTCAAACAAGCATCCAGATTCGCAAACACCTGCCGCGCCTGCGCCCCCGGATCCCCCGCCCCGACAAAGTTGCCCTCAGCATCCAACGCCACCTGCCCCGCAATGGCCACCCACTGCCCCGCCCCAGTCACCACGTGGCTGTACCCATTCCCCGCCGCAACCCCATCCGGCTTCGGGAAAGAAAACTTGCTCAAGACGTCCTCCCGGCTAGTAGTCGGCCCCATTCTCACCCCGCCGCCGACCAACCCGCGAAGAAGTTTCCCACCGCCTGCTGCATCTCGCGGTCGAAGCGGTGGGGGCCGGGGAGGAAGTGGGCTTGGTAGGTGCCGGGGCCGTAGTGGAAGTGTTCGGTGAGTTCGCGGTCGGCGGCGAGCATGCCTTGGGGTGGGAAGAGGTTGTCGTCCTCGGCGTAGACGACGAGTTGGTGGTGGCGGGCGCGGCCGGCGGTGAGGGTGGGGTGGTCCAGCTCGCGGGCCAGGCCAGGGGTGGTGAACAACCAGGAATGGGCATCGAAGTACGCCGGGAGCAGTGCGTCGAACGTGGTCATCATGCAGACGATCGCTGACGCTTGGATGCTCGGGTCGAGGGCGGTGAGGGTCGCCGAGCGGCCGCCACCGCCGGAGAAGCCGAAGACGCCGACCCGGTCCTCGTCCACCTCGTGGAGCCCGCGCAACACGCTGAGCGCGACCAGGTCGTCGTACGCGACCATGCCGGCGAACGACGTACCGAGCAGGCCTGCCGCCTTCGCGACGGTGTGCTCGTGGTGGCTCGCGGCAACGTCGTACCACTCGTCGTCACCAGGGGAGTGGTCGGCGGCCAGCCATGCCGTCTCGTACGTCGCCATCACGTCGCGCAGCCGCCACGGCAACGGGTCGAGCCCGAAGCGCCGCGATCCCCAGGCGAACGTGTCGTGACACAGTACGGCGAACCCCGCCCGCGCCAGCGCATTCGCGACCGCCTGTCCCTCGTAGAGGTCGTCCCGAAGCCTGACAGCGCCGGCGCTCGGTGATGGAGTCTCGACGAGTCGCTCGGCGCCGATCGCCTTCACACCGGCATGGCAGTGCAAGCCGAGCAGGCCGGGTGCCGGCGAGGTGTCGAGCGGGCGCAGCAGCCACGCCCGGGTCGGCGGGCCGAACGGGTTGTTCCACTCGAGCGCACTCCCGCGCACATTGTCCGATTGCCAATCGTCGACAATCCGCACCTCCGGCCGCTCGCCAGGATCCGGTACGCCGAGCAACCCGGCGACCCTGGTGGTGAGCTCGTCCCCGGTCAGCGGGGAGGCTTCCCGGACGAAGCCCGGCCAGTCCTCGTAACCACCCAACGCACTCGGTCTCAACCCTTCACCGCTCCCGCCGACAGGCCCTGGACCAGGAACTTCTGCACATAGGCGAAGACAAGCACAACGGGTACGACGGCCACCACGCCACCCGCCGCCAGCGCGCCGAAGTCGACGCTGTACTCGCCGAGCATGTAGCTGAGCCCGACCGGGATGGTGAACTGGTCCTGGTCGTTGAGGAACATCAGCGCGAAGAGGAAGTTGTTCCACGAGCCGATGAAGGCGAACGAGCTGATCGCCACCATCCCGGGTCGCAGCAACGGCAGCACGACGGTGAGGAACCCGCGCAGCCGGCCGCAGCCGTCCACCCAGGACGCCTCCTCCAGCTCGATCGGGATGTTCCGGATGAACCCAGCCATCATGATCAGCGACAGCGGCAGCCCGAACACGGTGTCGGCGACGACGATGCTCCACGGGGTGTTGATCAGCCCGATGGTGCGGAAGATGTCGAACAGCGGGATCAGCATCATCGCGCCCGGGATGAACTGCGTGCACAACGTCATCACCATGAACGCGCCCCGGCCGCGGAACCGGAACCGGGCCAGCGCGTACCCGCCGAGCAGCGAGAGCACCGTGGTGCCGAAGAGCGTGAACAGCGCGATGATCACCGAGTTCTTGAAGAACACCGCGAAGCCGGCGCCGTTCCAGACGGTCGCGTAATGCTCGAAGGTGATCGGCCACGGTACGACGGAGGTTGATCCGGCTGGGCGCAGGCTGAACAGCAGGATCCAGTAGAAGGGGACGAGGGTGAAGAGCAGGTAGAGCGCGAGCGGCGCGTAGATCATCCACCGCGGCGAATGCCGATTGTTCGGCTGCCTACGATCGGATTGTCGACGATCGACAGCCGCGGGTCGCTCAGTCGGCGCTTCGAGAACAGTCGTCATGCTTGGTCCTCCCGGCCGACGCGGGACAGCTTGAGGTAGGCGATCGAGAAGATCGCGAGGATCAGGAACGCCGACACGGTGAGCGCGGAGCCGTAGCCGAACTCCTTCGCGTCCACTGCCATCCGGGCGACGTACAGCGGCAACGTCATGGTCGCGTTGCCCGGCCCGCCGCCGGTCAGCGTGTAGAGCAGGTCGACGTTGTTGAACTCCCACACCGCCCGGAGCAAGGTCGACAAGACGATCGCGTTGCGAAGATGCGGCAGCGTCACGGACCAGAACCGTTGCAGCCGACCCGCGCCGTCGACCTCCGCGGCCTCGTACAGATCCTGCGAGATCGTCTGCAGATCGGCGAGCAGCAGAATCGCGAAGAACGGCACCCCGCGCCACAACTCCGCGAGTACGGCGGCCCAGAACGCCGACGTACCGTCGATCAGCGGGCTCTCGCCGTAACTGCCGATGCCGAGGTCGGCGAGGTACCGGGAGAACCCGGTGGTCGGGCTGTAGATCAGCAACCAGATCGTCGTCGTCAGCACGCCGGCCACCGCCCACGGCGAGAAGACCAGGGAGCGCGCCAGGCTGCGGCCGACGAAGGTCTCGTTGATCACCAGGGCCAGGCCGAGCCCCAGCACCAGCTGGAGCCCGACCTCGACGACGACCCACTGGGTGGTGAAGCGCAACGAGTCCCAGAACATCTCGTCGTTCAGCATGTTCTGGTAGTTCTCGAAGCCGATGAAGCCGTTGCTGCGCGGCTTGGTGACGTTGTACTTGAACAGCGAGTAGTACACGACACTGCCGATGGGGTAGAGCAGGAAGATCGCGACGAGCACCAGCGTCGGCGCCAGCAACGCGTACGGCGTCCAGCGCTCTCGCGGTCGCCGCCGGACCGCCTTGTCCAGCTTGTCCGGCGGCGCCGGATCAGCCTGCAGAACTGCCATCGTGGAATCTCCTTGTCGATGCGGGGTTTCAGTCGCCGTCGACCGGGCGCCACCCGTCGGACCCGGCCAGCCAGGCGGACCGGTTCGCCGCGGCGGCTTCTTCCGGCGTGAGCTGCGGCCGCCCGTCACCGGTCGCCGCGCCCGGACCGGTGTTGCGGTACTCGGCGAACCGCGCGTCCCGCCACGACCAGCCGCTCATGTCCGTCCAAGCCGGCGTGCCGATGTGCGCGCCCAGCCACGAGTCGCGTACGACGACGCGCGGGTCGGCCCCAGGGTCGCCGCTGGGATGCCACGGGCGACCGAGGAAGACCGTGCCGGCGGCGGCATCGGACTCGAAGCGGCTGTGTTCGATGAGGTAGCCGTGCGGGTTGCTGTCGACGGTCGCGGCGGCGGTGACGTACCCGTTCACCGGTTGGCCCCGGTTCACCGACCTGATCGTGCTGTCGGTGATGACCGCCTTACCGCGACCGTAGATGAAGTCGACGTCGCCCTGGATCAGCGAGTCGGTGATCCAGGTCCGGGCGATCGCCTCCCGGTTCGGGGTGTCGAGCAGCAGCGTGTCCTGGTTGCCGAGCAGGCGGACGTTGTCCAGGCGGATCCGGTCGCCGGCGGTGCTCAGCGCGATCGCCTGGCTGGGGAAGTTGGCCTGCTCGTCCCAGCCGTTCTCGACGGTCAGGTCCTCGATCGTGACGTCGTCGCCGAGGATGCCGAGCGTGGCCGACCCGGTGTGGCCGAAGGTGCCGCCGTAGAACTTCTCCTGGCCGGCGGCGAGGTCGTAGGTGACGACCACGTCTGCCGGGTTGCCGGTCGCGCCGCGGATGGTCAGGCCGTCCTGGAAGGCCCAGATCCGGACGATCTCGCGGTAGACGCCCGGCTGCACGACGATCGTGACCGGGCCCTTGCCGCCCACGGTTGCCACGGCTGCGCCGATGCTGCCGAAGTCGCCGGTGCCGTCGAGCGCGACGGTGACCGTGCGGCCGTAGGTGCGGTCCTTCGTGGTCGGACCGGCGTACTTGCCGACGAGGTTCGGCACGGTGCTCGCGGCGTCCGCGGTCGAGGCGTAGTACGTCGCCGGGTCGAACGCCGTACCGACGTTGTCGCGGCGGCCGCGGATCGCGTTGAAGACATTACTTTTGCTGACAATCTGCGACGCCGGGTCCTTCGCGACGATCGGGTCCTCGCCGTCGGAGTAGTAGTTGCTCTCGGCCACGACCTTGGCGGCGCCGCGGGACATCGTGCCGTACTGCCCGAAGCCGCGGAACCAGTTGTTGTAGACGTGCGCGGCCTCGACGTTGTCGATACTCGCGTTGCGCTGGTAGGTGTTCGAGAACCAGTTGTGGTGCATGGTGATCTTGGTGATCACGTTCGAGGTCCAGCCGACGCCGACGGTCTTGTTGTGCGCGCTGAACACGTTCCACGACAGCGTCACGTAGTCGGAGTCCTTGCGGACGTCGACCAGACCGTCACCGAGCCGCTCGAACGTGACATGGTCGATCCACACGTGGTGCGCGGTGTCGAGCCGGATCCCGTCGTTGTCGTTCTCGGGCGACTTGCCGTCCCAGTCGCCAGGGATGTAGGAGTCGCGGATCCGCAGGTTACGGACGACGACGTTGTGCGTGCCGTTCAGGAACAGACCGCCGCCGACGAGCTCGGCCACGGTGCCGGCGCCGACGATGGTCTTGTTCGAGGCCACCGGGATCTGGGTGCCGAAGGGGATCCGCAGGCTGCCGCGCACGACGATCACGAGCGGCTCTTCGGCTCCGGCGTACCGGGTCAGTTCCTCGGCGGTGCCGGCGACCACGATCTTGCCGCCGAGTCCGCCGGTGGTGCCGTTCGGGAGCTCGGTGGTCGGGATCGAGGCCATGCCGGTCGCCTTCGCGGACCAGACCGGGCCGTCGGCGGTTGCCGTGGCTGGGGCGTTCATCAGCTCGAGGAGCTGCTTGTCCTGGTCCAGCCGGCCCGCACCCGCCCACGCGCCGACCAGGGCGGGAACGCTCGGCGCGGGGTCGATGCGCAGGTGCGGGCCGGAGCTTCCGGACACCGTCGGCAGCAACTGGTCGTCTGGGTGCGCGGCGTTGTAAGCGTCGAGTACGGCGGTGGCGCGACCGTTGACCCAGTTGCCGGACTCGGTGATACCGGTGCCGCCCCAGTCGTAGATGATGCGCTCCGGCGTGACGCCCTGGAACCAGTTGCTACGGGCAATAATCGAGGACTCGACGCCGACGCCCCAGGAGTACTGGTAGCGGTCGGGGTCCGTGACCTTGTAGAGGTTGTTGTAGACGTGCGCCTGGCCGAAGCGGACCCGGGGGCCGCGCTGCACGAGGTCGGTGAGCTCGTTGTGGTGCATGGTCACGCGGAGCTTGCCGCGGTCGGCGACGACGCCGTCGCCGTTGCCCCAAAGCAGTGACTTGTCGTGGCCCTTGAGCTTGTTCCAGGAGATCGTGACCAGGTCGGCCTGGCGGACCACGTCGAGCAGCCCGTCGTGGCGGAGGAACGGTTCGCCGAAGTACTTCGGCTGCTCGGTGTCGACGGTCTCGCCGTCGTCGAGGGTCAGGTGGTCCAGCCAGACGTTGGTCGAGCGGCTGACCACCACGTTGTCCCACTCGGTCTTCCAGGTCTCGCCGTTCCAGCCGGGGTAGCAGTCGTACGCGTCCGAGATCCGCAGGTTGCGGACGATCACGTTCGCGACCGACTCGATGTTGACGACGAACCCGGTCAGCTGGGCGTCACTCAACCCGATCAGCGTGGTGTTGGCGCCGACGTTCAGCTTGACCCGCTCAGCCTGCCTGGCCGACGACGCTCTCCGCGCCTCCTCCATGGGCCCACTCGCCGGCCCACTCCACCGCACCGGGTCGTAGGTCTGGAGGTAGTCGGCCAGGCTGTACGGCGCGACGTCGTACTCAGCACACCCGATCGCCCGCCCGGCATCAGTCGTATTCGCGTCGAGCTTCCCGACCACCTGCACGATCTTCGGCTCGTCCCCACCCACAGCCGCCCGCAGTTCAGCAGCCGTCCGAACCTGCACGACCCGCTGCGCGGCGGCCCCACCGGTAGTACCAGATCCCACCGAAGCCCACCCATCACCAGAGGGGAGGGTCTCGCGCGAGGGATCACCGAGGGTGCCGGCGCCGAGCTGGTCGCCGGAGCCGGCAGCTTGCTCCGCGGCTGCCGTGCCCCCGGCGCTGTCGACGGCTGTTGCCGCCTGGGTGGTGTTGGTGCTGCTGATTCCGTTCCCGCCTGCGATCGCCCCCGGGGCGATCGCAGGCGGTGTTGTGAGGGTCAGGAGGGTGGTGGCGACCAGAAAGGTGGTGCGGAGGGTGGGCGGCATGCGGGGCTCCTTGGTGAAGAAACCGGTTTCTGACATTTTCTGAAGGTTGTGGGCTTACTTGCCGGCTTTGAGGGAGCTGTCGTACTCCTGTTTCGCGGCCTCGAAGCGGGTGGCGTACTTGTCGGCGAACGCCTGTGCGGTGAGCTGCTTCTGGAGGACCTTCTGGAAGTCGGCCTCCATCTCGGTCTTGAGGATCTTCGACCAGTCCGGCAGGTACGTCGGCAGCTGCAGGTACTGCGTCTTCGGGTTCTTCGACGTCTCGACGATCGCCCGCAGCGGCTGCGACTGCTGCACCCACGGCGCCTTCGCGGCCTCGGTGTTCGCCGGCACCTGGCCGACCGCCTCACACCACTCCGAGTTCGCCGTCGTGCTCATGTACTCGACGAACCTCCACGCCGCCGCCTTCTTCTCGCTCTTCGCGAGGATCCCGAGCCCGGAGATCGCCGGCGCGGTTGCCGTGGTCACCCCGTCCGCGTTCGGGAACGGCTGGACGCCGGCCACGTTCGCCGGGCCGAGCGCCTTGAAGTGATCCTGGGTCGAGCCGAGGTTGTGGTGCGTCGCCCACGCGGACCCGCCGTCGAAGGCGGCAACGATCTTCGCGTAGTCGTTGGACAGATCGGCCGGCGCGCTGACGGTCCCGTAGAGCCCGACGTACCGCTCGAGCGCCTTCACCGCCTCCGGGTCGTTGAACGTCGCCTTCCCGTCATCGGTGAAGAACTTCCCGATCCCTGCCTGGCCGTACGTCATCGCGAACATCGGCGGCATCGACCCCGGACCGCCGCGGAACGCGAACCCGAACCTGTTCTTGTCCTTCTCGGTCAGCTGCTGCGTGACCGCGAAGAACTCGTCGTACGACGTCGGCTCGGCGATCCCCTTCTGCTTCAGCCAGTCGGTCCGGTACCAGATCACGTCCGACAGCGCGCTCAGCGGCGCCTTGTAGAGCTTGGAGTCGGCCGAGTTCCGCCGCTCGTTGCTGATCATCGTGGCATCGACCTTGCCGGTCAGTCCGGACTTCTCGTACGCGTCGTCGAGCGTGACCAGCGCGTTCTGCGCGATCAGGTGCGCGACGTCGTTGCCGATCAGGAGTACGTCGGGGATCTCGCCGGAGGCCAGCGCGTTGTCGACCTTCTGCAGGTACGACGAGTTGGGCAGGCCGACGTACTCGACCTTGATGTCGGGGTTCGCGGCGTTGAACTCGCCGATCAGCTTCTCCCACTTCTTGGACAGCGCCGGATTGGCGTTGGTGTCCCAGAACCGGACGGTTCCCTTGGCCTCGCCCCAGTCGTCGGGGTTGCTCGCGGCCTGCTCGCCGCCGCCGCTCGTCGGGCCGGCACAGCCCACGATCGCCAGGGCGGTCACCGCTGCGACCGCCGTCCGCAGCCAACCTGTGCGCCTCATCTCGTCCTTCTCTCCACGCCGGAACAGTTGAAGAAACCGGTTTCTTCATGGGAAAGTAACACAGCGCCCCGGGCTCGCAATAGGGTTCGGAAGGCGGTTTCCCGATCGGAGGGCGAGAGCTGTGTACGTGAACCCGGTGCTCGATGCGGACTGGCCGGACCCGGACGCGATCCGGGTCGGCGCCGACTACTGGCTGATCGCGTCGAGCTTCAACCGGGCTCCCGGTCTCCCGGTCCTGCACTCACGCGACCTGGTCTCGTGGACGCTCGTCAACCATGCCCTGCGCGAGGTCCCGCCGGTCGAGCACTTCCGGATCCCGCGGCACGGAGGTGGGGTCTGGGCGCCGAGCATCCGGCACCACGACGGGCGGTTCTGGATCGTCTACCCCGATCCGGACCACGGGATCTTCGTGCTCAGCGCCGTGGATCCGGCCGGCGCCTGGTCGGAGCCGCAACTGCTGCTGGCCGGCCGCGGGCTGATCGACCCGTGCCCGTTGTGGGACGACGACGGCCGCTGCTACCTCGTGCACGGCTGGGCGAAGAGCCGGTCCGGGATCAAGAACCGGCTGACCGTCCGCGAGGTCTCACCAACCCTCGACCGGGTGATCGGACCGGCCCGGACGGTGATCGACGGCGACGAGCTGCCCGGGTACACGACGCTCGAAGGACCCAAGTTCTCCAAGCGGGACGGGTACTACTGGATCTTCGCGCCGGCCGGTGGCGTCGCGACCGGATGGCAGTCGGTGTTCCGGGCCCGGTCGCCGTACGGTCCGTACGAGGATCGCGTCGTACTGGCGCAGGGGTCGACGCCGGTCAACGGGCCGCATCAGGGGGCGTGGGTGGACACGCCCGACGGTGCCGACTGGTTCCTGCACTTCCAGGATCGCGGTCCCGTGGGACGCGTCGTCCACCTGCAGCCGATGAAGTGGGTCGACGGCTGGCCGGTGATCGGCAACGACGGTGAGCCGGTACTGCGGCATCCCAAGCCTGGTGTGCATCGTGAGCCCGAGCGGAGCGATGCCTTCGACGGCCCTGAGTTGTCGAAGATCTGGCACTGGCAGGCGAACCCGCGACCGGAGTGGTACGACGGTCCGAAGGACGGCTCTCTGCGGTTGGCAATGCTCCCGGACGACGACGGCGATCTGCGGAATCTTCCGCAGGTGCTCGGTCAACAGTTGCCCGGTCACCCGCGCCGGTTCGAGACCTCGGTCCGGCTCGACGGCGGCGGTCCGGGGGCTCGCGCGGGTCTCGTCGTACTCGGCCAGAGCTATGCGTGGATCGGTCTGCATCGCACTCCGACCGGAGTCGACCTCGTCCTGCGGCAACGCGGGACCCTGGATGAGGACGTCCTGCATCACGTTCAGCTGGAGGCGCCGTACGTCGAACTCGCCGCCGACGTCGATGACAATGCGCTGGTGCGCTTCTCGTATCGGACCGGCGGCGAATGGGTCGACGCCGGCGTTTTCCAGGCCGTCGAAGGCCGGTGGATCGGGGCCGAGGTGGGGCTGTTCGCGGCGGCGCCGCAAGGCACGATGGACGGAGGCGGGGCTGTGTTCGGCCCCGTCCGGGTCACCGAGCGAGAGACGGCGTGATGGGCAGGACACCGAAGGACTCGATCACGATCGCCGACGTCGCACGCGCGGCGGAGGTGTCGCGGGCGACCGTGTCCCGGGTGATGAACGGGCGACTCACCGTCGCGCCGGACATCGCCGAACGCGTCCGCGCCGCTGCCGACCGGCTGAACTACCGGCCCAGTGACCTCGCCCGGAACCTGTCCCTCGGCCGGACGAACATGGTCGCGCTGGTGGTGCCGGACCTCGGCAACCCGCTGTTCCAGCAGATCATGCGCGGGATCACGAACGCCTCGGCGGCGGCCGGGTACCGGGTGCTGGTCGCCGAGACGGACGAGGACCCGCTGGCCGAGGCGGACATCGCGATCGAGGCCCGGAGCCGGTGCGACGCGCTGATCCTGGTCTCGCCGCGGCTGGCGGAGGAGCGCCTGCTCGAGCTGCTGCCGGACGTGAAGCCGGTCATCCTGGTCAACCGCCAAGGGCCGCCCGACGTCGCCTCGGTCGGCGTCGACTTCGGTCGCGCGGTGCGGATCGTGGTCGACCATCTCGTCGGTCTCGGGCATCGGCGGCTCGCCTACCTGGCCGGTCCGGTGGGCAGCGCGTCGAACACGGATCGCCTGCGGTCGCTCGAGATCGCCGAACGCGAGATCCCCGGGCTGGAGATCGTCCGGTTCGAGTGCGGCTCGTCGATCGAGGACGGGTACGGCGCGGTCGAACAGGTGCTGGATTCACACGTCACGGCGGTGGTCGCGTTCAACGACCTGGTCGCGTTCGGTCTGCTGGCCCGGCTCAACGAGGTCGGCGTCGCCGTACCCGCGGACCTGTCGGTGGCCGGGATGGACGACATCGGGTTGTCGCGGTTCGCCGTACCGTCGCTGACGACGGTTCGGGTTCCGCAGCAGGGGATGGGGGAGCTGGCCTGGCGGCGGTTGTACGCCGAGATCGCCGGGACCGAGGTGGATCTGGACGGCGTACCGGACCTGCGGCTGGCGTTGCGGGCGAGCACCGGGCCGGTTCCGCAGGCGACGCGGTTGCAGGCGGACGCGCCTCGTGGGCGGGTCGGGCCGGTGCGTTGGCAGCAGCAGGGGGACATCTTCGTGCTCGGGTCCGAGTCCGGGCTGCTCGCGCACTACGAGTTCGGCCGGCGGATGCCGCAGGTGCACTCACCACGGCCCTATTTGCATCCGGTGCGGACGCTCGGCGGTCATCCGCTGACCGAGGTGAGTCCGGTCGACCACCGGCACCACTACGGCGTATCGCTGGCAGTTGCCGGAGTCAACGGAACGTCACACTGGGGCGGCCGTACATTCCTCCCCGGACGTGGGCCGACACTCCTGACGAACCACGGCCAGCAGCGCAGCCGCGGAGTCACCGTCGACGACGGGCCCGGCAACTCGCTGACCGACGAGATCACCTGGTACGACGAACAAGGCCGCCCGCAACTGGTGGAACGCCGACAGCTCAGCGGCTCGCTGGCCGAAGGCGGCTGGCGCCTCGACTGGAACAGCGTCCTCAACGCCCGCTACGGCCCGATCCGCATCGACAGCCCGGCGACCGCCGGACGCCCCGGCGCCGGGTACGGCGGTATCTTCTGGCGACTGCCGTCCGCCGAGAACACCGTCGTACTGAGCGAGGCCGGTGAAGGCGCCGACGCCGCCTACGGATCCCTCAGCCCCTGGCTGGCTTTCGTCCAGCAACGCGGCGACACCGTCACCACTCTGCTCCTCGCCCAACCCGCCGACGTCCGTCCCTGGTTCCTCCGCTCCACCGACTACGTAGGCGCCGGGCCGGCGCTGGCCTGGCAAAGCGCCCTGGCCTTGCAACCAGACCAGGAACTTCAGCTCAGCCTGTCGGCCCTGCTGCTGGACCGCTCGATCGACCTCACCGAAGCCCCGGAACTGGCCGCGCGCCTTGCTGGGCCGTCGGAAGCGGGCCTACGGTGAGGTGAATCGCTCTGGGGGAGCACGAGAGCGAGGGGGATGTCATGGCACGTCGTTGGTTGCTACCGCTGATCGCCGTACTGATCGGCTTGCTCACAGCCGGTGTCGCTCAGGCGGCGCCGCCGTACACTCATGAGCGCTACTCCGGCTCGGACTCGTTCGACGACACGATCTGCGGCCTCGCGGCGCACTTCGACGTCGAGTTCAGCGGGGTGGTGACGATCCGCACCGTGAAGGGCTCGGACGGTCAGGCTTTCCTGGCCCACGACAACTATCTGACCGTCGAGACGGTCACCAACCCGGCGAACGGCCAGCAAATCGTGATCCGTGCCAACGGGGTCTTCCTCGAACAGCACGCCACGCACGTGTCCGGGAACATCTGGCGGTTCGAAGCCCGCGATGCCGGCACCTTCACCATCACCGACCCAGCCGGCCATCGCTTGCTCCGGGACCGAGGCGTTGTGGTGCTCGGAGCCGTGTTCGACACACTCGGTGACAGTCAACCGGGCGGTGTGCTGGTCGTCGAAGACCCACCCGTGTTCCACGGTCCCCACTCCGACGACGCCACCTTCTGTGGTGTCGTGCTGGACCAACTGACTTAGAAGGTCGGCAGGCCGGTCACTGGCGAGGAGGCTTGGGCTGAGTGCCAGCGGCGGGGGACTCGGCCTGCCAGGCGGGCGGCTCGGCCTGCGTTGACTGCGTCTCGCATCGCGGCGGCCATCAGAGCGGGCTTCTCGGCCCGGGTGACCGGCGTGGCGAGCATGACGGCGGCGCAGCCGAGCTCCATGGCCAGCGCTGCGTCACTCGCCGTACCGATGCCTGCGTCGACGATCACCGGGACGCTCGCCGCCTCGGCGATCAGCGCGATGTTGTGCGGGTTCCGGATGCCGAGCGCGGACCCGATCGGTGCGGCCAGCGGCATGACCGCCGCGCACCCGGCCTGCTCCAGCCGGCGCGCCAGGATCGGGTCGTCGTTCGTGTACGGCAACACGGTGAAGCCGTCCGCGACCAGCGCGTCGACGGCGTCCAGCAGTTCGATCGGATCCGGCATCAGCAAGTGGTCGTCGGCGACCACCTCCACCTTGATCAGGTCGGTCTGCAACGCCTCCCGGGCGAGCTTCGCGGTCAGCACCGCCTCGGCTGCGGTGTGGCAGCCGGCCGTGTTCGGCAGCACGTCGATGCCGTGCTGCTTGAGTACGTCGAGGATCGAGCCCTCGTGGCCGGTGCCGAGCCGGCGCATCGCGACCGTGGTGAGTTGGGTGCCTGAGGCAAGCAAAGCCTCTTCCATCACCTCGAGGTTCGCGGCGCCGCCGGTCCCCATGATCAACCGCGAGGTGTACGTCCGGCCGCCGAGCTCCAGTGGATCGTCCATGTCTTCAACCACCCTGGACGGCACTGACGATCTCGACCCGGTCGCCGTCCGTCAGCGTCGTACCGGCCCACTCGTCGCGGGTCAGCACGGTCTGGTTCACCGCGACCGCGATCCCGGTCTCGCGGTCGGAGTACTCCCGGACCAGCTCGGCAACGGATCGATCCGGCGGGACCGTCGTCGCCTCGCCGTTCACCCACACGTCGTACGCCATCGCGTCCTCCCTACGCCGGCATTACCCGATACAGGTTCAGCGGTCGGCGACACCCTGGTCAGTCGCCCTCTCAGCCCACTCTGGCGTGAGCTCCCGCGGCTTCCTCGACGATAACCACCGCACCCCGCCGAGACAACCCGCGTCTCGTCAGGCCGTTCACGTCGTCAGGAGCAGCGTGGCGGCCAGTGGAAGAAGTGTGATGAGGGCGACAAGCATCAGGCAGCTGCTGCCGGCGGCCGCCGTACTGGGTGGCTCCTCCACCTTGTCGAACATCGCGTCTTCCCGCTGACGCCGCGCGACGCCTGCCTTGCCTTCCTCGAGACGCTTCTTGGCCTGCCACCGGCCGTCGGCCGCGGCCCGTTTGTACCAAACCTTCGCGGTGGACCAGTCGTCCAGCTTGTCGGAGTGCAGCCGGCCCAGCGCGAACGCGGCCCAGGAGTCACCCGCGTCCGCGGCCTGCCGATACCACCGAGCCGCCTCCGCATAATCCCCGCTGTAGACGAACCGGTCCTCCATCCGCGCCCGCGTCCGCCCCTCCAGCAACAACCCCAGCCGCCCCATAGCCGGCACAGACCCAGCCTCGGCAGCCTTCCGGTACCACTCCTCGATCGCCGGCAGGTCCCCCACCTGCCCCCGCTCCTCCAGTTCCTGCCCCGCGGCGAACATCTCCTCCGCATCCATCCCGCCAGTATCCCGCCCCACCTGGGCACCGAAACCTGACCCGCGAACGGGCTACCGCTGCCCGGCGAGGCCGATCCGGACGGCTTCGGCGGCGGCTTGGACCCGGGTCTGCACGCCGAGTTTCTCGAGGATGTGGGTGACGTGCACGCTGGCGGTCTTGGGGCTCATGTACAGCGCGGCGCCGATCTCGCGGTTGGTCCTTCCTTCCACGAGCAGGGCAAGCACCTGACGCTCTCGATCCGTCAACGGCGGGAGCGGGCCGGTCGTTGCTGCGGGCTGATCGGAGTGTTCGGTCACGGCGTCGTCGAGCTGGATGTGCGCGATCTTCGCGAGCTCGTGAATCCGGTCGAGCAGCGGCGCCGCACCAAGCTGCTCGGCGATGTGCCGCGCCGCTTCCAGCTCGCTGGTTGCCTGACTTCGGGCGCCAGGGTGCCCGCGCCGAGACAACAGCGCCTCGGCCGCCCGCAGCCGCGCTTGCCCCTCCCAGTACGGCCAGCGGAGTGACGCCCATTCCTGTGCGGCGGTGAGCCACGGGGTCGGATCGGGCGTGCCCTGGATCCGGGATCGTTCGCCCTCGACAATCGCAGCCAGCGCTGGGCCCTCGATCCCGGTCACGCCGCGTCGAAGGAGTGTCACAAGTCGATCGAAGCCGTCGACTGACTGTGACGCGACCGCTGCTTCCAGACCGATACGGAGCAGCGCGCCGCACAGCAGCTCGTCTTCGGTGTCGTGGCTGATTTCGGCGGCTTCGAGCGCAAGGGCCAGGGCCTCGTGCGGACGTTGCTGCAGGAGGCGCAGCTCGGCCGTGGTTGTTGCATAACCGCGCTTCATCATGGGTTGGTCATCGACCGCGAACACCTCTTGTTCGCGCATTAGTTCGTCGGCCTGCTGTAGGTTCCCCCGCGCCATCAGGATCAGCGCGAACTCCTCGTCCTTGAATGCCGGTCCGGACGGTGGCCGGCCCCTGTCCTCGCGGTTCAGCGCCTCATCCCATCGGCCGAGCGCATAGAGGTTGAAGACGGCGTTGGCCTCGATGATGCCCTCGGTCCAATGCTCGTCGACCATCAGGCGCCGGAGCTCGGCCTGGATGGTGTCCGCGACCGCCACGACCTGGTCGGAGTCGCCGCGCAACCCGTGCACAAAGGTCAGCGCCTGGCCTGCCATGGCCAGGTCCTCGGGCTCGGCGAGCTCGCGAGCGATCTCGAGCGCAGCCACCGTCTCTTCCAGCGCCTCGTCGAGCCGGCCCTCGCCGGCGGCGGCCGCCCCCAGCATCACCCGAGCCTGGCCGATCGTCCGGGTGTCACCCGCTCGGGTCGCGTGCTCCAGCGCTGCCCGGGCTGCCTCGGCCATCACTGCCGAGCGGGGATACCCGCGCAGCATCAGTGCGTGCGAGACGCAGACCTGGCCGAGCAGTCGATCGTCACCAGCCGGCACCAGACGCCGAGCTCGCTCGAGATCCGCCATCGCCCCGGCGAGGTCGTCGACCAGCCCGCGTTGCATGCCCCGCGTCAGCAAGGCTCCAACAGTGCCCGCCTCGGCGTCGGACTCATCCACCGCCGCCTCGAGCACGGCGAGAGCCTCGGCATGCCGGCCGACACCGCCCAGCAGCGAGGCTGCTCGCTCGGCGAGCACGAGGCGCGGCGGCACGCGGTCGTCAGTCAGGTCCGACGGCTGCCACAGGGACGAAGCAACGGAGAACCAGTGGCCGGCCTCCGCAAACGCGGACTCCTTCTCGGCGGCACGGGCCGCCGTGAGAGCCCACGTGAACGCCCCATCCCGGTCACTCGCGCGGTGATACTGCTCAGCGACCTCGGCGACCTCCGATGCGGTGGCCTTGCTGCGAAGGCGGCCCGCCAAATGGTTCGCCAGTCGGGCATGCAGGTCGCGGCGTTCCGCAGACAGTAAATTGCCGTATGCCACCTCGGCGACCACTGGGTGCCGCGCGGTGCAACCGACGGCCGGGTCGCGGATCACCAGACCGGAGTCACAGGCCTCTCGTACGGCGTCCGCAGCGCCGCTCACCGCCGCCAGCAGGTCATCGTCGTCGAGGGCGCGAGCCAACGTGCCGGTAGCCGCGACGGCAACGCGAGCCGCCGGCGTGAGCGCCTGCAGCCGGGCGAGCAGGAGTTGGCGCAACGAAGCCGGGACGGTCAGGTCTCCGCGGACCAGTTCGACATTCAGATACGGATTACCTGCGCTGCGCCGGTAGACGGCAGCGACTGTGTCCGCCGTACAGTCTGGTTGGAGATCGAGCACTTGCTGCGACGTCTCCTGCTCGGTGAGTCGACGCAACGGCAGATCGACGACGGCCGGACTGCGAATCACTTCGCCGAGCCAGGTCAGGAGTTCAGGGTCGGCCGTCTCGTCGCGCCAGGTCAGCAGCACGAGCAACCCTCGTTCGGGCAGGCTGCGCGTCTCATGCGCGAGGAAGTCCAGCGTGGACCAGTCAGCCCAGTGCACGTCCTCGACCAGCAAGATGGTGCGTTGCGAAGCGTCGCTGTCGAGCACATCGGCGAGGGTTTGCATCGACCATGCTCGGGCCGCCGCGGCAGATGGGAACTGGTCAGTCGCTGCGGCTTGGCTCAGCGCGCCCGCCAACGTGGCACCGAGCCCGCTGTAGGCGATCGCTCCGGACATCGGGGCGCACGCGCCGCGAAAGATCCGCACACCGCTACCGGCGTACTCGTCGAGCACCGCCCGGACGAGCGTCGTCTTACCGATCCCGGCCTCGCCACGCACCACCACAGCGGCCGACCGCCCCGGCAGTTCGGTGATCAACCCCCGCAGTACCGCAGCCTCGCCCCCACGCCCGACCAGTAAACCGGCCATAGCCCATCATGCGCCCGACCGCGTGCGCACAGCACACCTTTTAACTCCCCGTACGGCGTTCGGCCGCGGAGGGTCACCAAACCCCTGCCGGGTCGCCTGCCCAGGGGTTGCCGGCAGGGGTTTGGTGAGATCAGGAGCCGAGGGCTTCGAGGATGGTCTCGGTGACGGCGGCGGGTTGGGAGACGCTGAGGGCGTGGGAGGCGCCGGCGATCTCCTTGTGGCCCTTGGCGCCGGCGCGCTCGGCCAGGTAGCGGTGCAGCTCGACGGGGATGTTGCGGTCGCCGTCGCTGAACACGAACCAGGACGGGAGCGACTTCCAGGCCGGGGTCTCGGCCGGCAGGCCCTCGGTCAGGGCGGCTTCGGTGACGGGGCGTTGGGTCGCGGCCATCACGGCAGCCTGCGCGTCCGGGACATCCGCGCAGAACTGCTGCTGGAACACGTCCTGCCGGATCGCGAACTCGTTGCCGCCGGCCACCGGGTAGGCCTTGAGCGCGTCACCGAGGGTGCTGCCGGGGAACTTGACGGACAGTTGGAACGCGTTCTCGCCGTGGTCCGGGGCGAACGCGTCGACGTAGACCAGGCCGACGACGTTGTCGTTCTGCGCCGCCGCCTCGGTGATGACCATGCCGCCGTACGAGTGGCCGACGAGCAGCACCGGCCGGCCGACGCCGGCGATCACGTCGCGGATGTACGCCGCGTCGGTGGTCAGGCTGCGCAGCGGGTTGGCGGCAGCGACGACCTCGAGACCGCGCTCGAGTAGTCGTTCGACCACGCCGTTCCAGCTGCTGGCGTCGGCGAAGGCGCCGTGTACGAGCACCACGGCAGGACGTTGGTCGTTCATGGGAACCCCCTTTGGGAATCGGTGTCGCCAGCTCAGACATCGCAGCTTGCGCGTTTGTGACCGGGGCCTTGTGTCACGGCTGTCACACGTCGCCCGGCTGGCCTGTCTTAGCTGGCGACGGACAGCAATTGGGGTGCTCTTGGAGAGGTTCGGATGACCGCTGCGGCGATGGTTGCCGAGTTCGACGACGTGGCCGGGTGGACGGCGGACGCCGTACGACAGTTGGGGGATCGGTATGCCATCCCGGCCGCCTGTCGCGGGAGCGCGAGCCCGACAGCGCTGGCCTGGCTGGCCGAGGCCTGCGAGTTGTCCGCCGGCACGCGCCTGCTCGACGTCGGCGCGGGCGTCGGCGGACCGTCCGCCTGGGCGGCCGAACGCTTCGGCGTCAGCCCGATCCTGCTCGAGCCGATGCCTGCCGCTTGCCGCGCCGCGTCGACGTTGTTCGGCCTGCCCGTCGTACTCGCGGATGGTCGCCGGATTCCGATCCGTACGGCGTCGGTCGACGTCGCGTGGTGTCTCGGAGTGCTGTGCACGGTCGAGGACAAGTCGACTCTGCTCAGTGAGATCCACCGGGTGCTCGTCCCCGGCGGATCACTCGGGCTGCTCGTCGTGATTGCCCAGGGCAAGCAATTGCGGAAGCTGCCGGACGGCAATCACTTTCCCGGGCAGCACGAGCTGGACGCCCTGCTGGCGGAAGCGGGGTTCGACGTCCTGGAGCAGATCGAGCGACCGGCCGACGTACCGCGGTCGTGGTCGCTACGCGCCGCGGAGGTCGCCGCGATGGTCGAGGCCCGGCACAGCTCGCACACCGCCTACGCACTGGCCGCTCGACAGGGGCGGCGGCTCGCCGATCTCTTCGACGGCGGACAACTGTCGATGCAACTGATTCACGGGAGAAAAGCATGACGTGGACCTTGGAGAGTCTTCGGGAGCACCTGCAGTGGGCGGTCGAGCTCGAGCACGCGTCGCTGCCGCCGTACCTGTGCGCGCTGTACTCGCTGGACCCGCAGCGGAACCCGGAGGCCGTCCAGGTCGTCGGCAGTGTCTTCTCCGAGGAGATGCTGCACCTCGCGCTCGCGGCCAACATCCTGAACGCCGTCGGCGGTCGGCCGCGGCTGGACAAGCCCGAGATGCTGCCGCCGCATCCGCGCCGGATGCCGCACGGCGACCGCTCGCTGCAGCTGTCCCTGGCGCCGTTCGGGCCGGAAGCACTCGAGATGTTCCTCCGGATCGAACGGCCGGCCCCGCCCGGCGGTCCGGCCGAGGGCGACGACTACGAGACCATCGGCCAGTTCTACGACGCGATCGAACGCGCGCTGATCGAACTGTGCGACGAGCTCGGCGAGGACGCGGTCTTCTGCGGCGATCCGGCTCGGCAGGTCGGCAACGCGCATTTCCGGCACAGCGGCGGCCGGTTGATCGTGGTCGACGGTCTGAAGTCCGCGCTCGAAGCGCTGGAGGAGATCGTCGAGCAGGGCGAGGGTACGGCGCGCGGCGAAGTGTGGGACGGGGACGCGGACATGTTCCACCCGGACCGCGACGAGGTCGCGCACTACTACCGCTTCCAGGAGCTCGAGCTCGGCCGGCGGTACCAGCGTGGCGACTCCCCGGAGTCCGGCCCGACCGGTGAGCCGATCGGCTTCGACGAGGACGGCGTACGCCCGATGCGGCCGAACCCGCGGCTGACCGACCACCCGGAAGGACACCCGATCCGGGTCGCCCAGGAGGAGTTCAACCACACGTACTGCGCGGTGCTGCACCTGCTCGAGCAGACGTTCAACGGCAGTCCGCGGATGCTGTCCGTTGCCACCGGCACCATGTACGCGCTCAAAGCCCAGGCCGAGGCGCTGATGCAGATGCCTGACGACGACGGCTTCGTTGCCGGTCCGACCTTCGACTACGTCACACCGGCGGCGCGTCAGTGGTCGGTGGGGGAGTCGCAGCGGGTCGCCGTACTGCCGAACGGACCGTACGTCGTCTACGGCCGGGTGCCGCTGCGGCGCAAGCTCAAGATCGTGTCGGAGAACAACGACTCGCTCACCTGGCAGACGTCGGCGGCCATCGAGACCGAGGACACCTACGCCCTCTGCCGGTGTGGCCAGTCGGGCTCGAAGCCGTTCTGCGACGGGACTCACGCGGTGGTCGGCTTCGACGGCACCGAGGCCGAGCCGATGGCGCCGTACGGCGAGCTGCAGCACGTCCACGACGGCGTCGGGATCTCCGCGCAGCGGGTCGGCGAGCTGTGCATCCACGCCGCCTTCTGCATCGGGCGGACCCGGCCGATCGCGAAGATGCTCGCCGACACCGGGGACAGCGACGTACGCTCCGATGTCATGGGACGGATCGACCATTGCCCGTCGGGGTCGTACAGCTACGCGTTGCACCGCGGTGGCGAGTCGATCGAGCCCGACCTGCCGCGGGCGATCTCGGTGCTCGAGGAGGAGGACGGCCAGGCCAGCGCGCTGTGGGTCACCGGCGGCCTACCGGTTCATCGGGCTGACGGGCAGTTGCAGGAGCCCCGCAACCGGGTGACGTTGTGCCGATGCGGTCACTCGTCCAACAAGCCGTTGTGCGACGGCACCCATCGCGAGATCAAGTTCCACGAATGATGTCAGCCGACTTGGAGCAGGCCGCGGCGGTGTTCGCCGAGGTCCGGGGACGGCTGTTCGGCATCGCGTACCGGATGCTCGGCAGCGCCGCCGAGGCCGAGGACCTCGTCCAGGACGTGTGGTTGCGCTGGCAGACCACCGACCGCAGCAAGGTGACGAACCCGGCGGCGTACCTGGCGACCGCGATCACCCGGCTGGCGATCAACGCGACCCAGTCGGCCCGGGTACGGCGGGAGACGTACATCGGCCCGTGGTTGCCCGAACCGGTCGACACCAGCGCGGATCCACATCTCGGCGCCGAACGCAACGAGGCCCTGGAGTTCGCCGTACTGCTGATCCTGGAACGGCTGACGCCGACCGAGCGGGCGGCGTACATCCTGCGGGAGGCGTTCGACTACCCGTACAGCCAGATCGCCGAGATCATCGGCTCCACCGAGGCGGCCTCGCGTCAACTGGTCAGCCGGGCCCGTAAACGCATCGTCGCCGAACGCCACAACCCGGTGACCGGCTCGGAGCAGCGCGAACTGCTGAGCGCGTTCGTCACCGCGGCCCGGGGTGGCGACCTGGCGGAGCTCGAGCGACTGCTCGCCGACGACGCCACCAGCTACTCCGACGGTGGTGGCGCGGTGCGTGCGTCCCGCTTCCCGGTGGTCGGTCTGGAGCGGGTGGCGAAGTACCACAAGGCCTTCGCGTCGCACTTCTGGGAGGGCGCGGAGATCGAGTTCGACACCGCGAACGACCAAGCCGTCGCAGTCCTGCGCCGTGACGGCGTCGCCTACGCCATGTGCACTGTGACCGCCTCATCCGCCGGCATCGAACAGGTCCTGTGGATCCTCAACCCGGCCAAGCTCGCCGTCTTCAACACCTCGGCGGCGTAGTCGCCCCGGCACCTGTGGACTTCATCGCTACTCTGTGTCACTATCGCGGGAACGTTGGGGACGGGGGCCTGCGATGCCTGCTCGGGTGAAGTTGTCGGCTGAAGGTGGCGGTTCGACCGCGGTGGAGGACGCCGAGTTGGGTCCGACCTTGATGGTCCCGCCCGATACCGAGGTGAAGCTGACCGCCGCTGTGGAACCTGCGGATCCCGGCCGGCCTCCGACTTTCGTGTGGAGCCACAAGGGTTCTGCACTGCAGAACACGTCCAACCCACACACCTTCACAGCAAGCGAAGCAACGTGGGGCAAGTACGAAGTGGCGGCCACCGTCAATGGCACCAAGCTGGATCCGGTCGCGGTCAGCGTGACGGAGCTGAAGGAGTCCCCAGAGCCTGTCGACGACAAGGTGAGCGAGACCGCGCCCGGCGAGTACGACCCTCGGTTCACCTGGATCAGTGGGCTTTCGGCTGCAGGGGCTGCGCTTCTCACGGTGATCCTGCTGGCTGTCGTGCTCTTCGGGATCGACCTGCCGGCGCCGGTGTCGACCGTTGCCGACGACCAGCAGGTCACTGGCACCTGGGCGCAGCGTTTCGCCGGCATCCTTGCCCTTGTCCTGGCGGTGATCGGCGCCGTCCTCGTCTTCGGCGGGCTGTGGCTGGCGGCTCTGGAGGCCCGTGGCCGGCTGCGCACCCAGTTGGCCGTGGAACGTGGCGCACTCGATGGCGTCCCCGAGGTCCTCGACAAGGCTCGCCTGCTTCGAGGCACGATCGCGGTGCTCGTCGCGGGCGTCGCCGTTCTCGTCGTGGCGGCGACCATCGGCATCCGTCTCGCCGGAGCTTCGCCGGGCGAGGATCCACAGGTGAGTCCATCGACTCCGGTGGCGCCGTCGGTCTCGCCCACGGGCTGATCGTCATGGCGAGTACGGTCGTGGTGCTGGTCGGCGTACCGGCTCCGCGTCCCTTCAAGTACGACGGTGAGGTGTATCGGTTCGCGGCATTGCCTGGTGTGCTGAACGACGTACGTCAGCATCGGCAGCTCTTGTGCAGCGCGATCCCTTCGGAGCCGGTCGTGCGGGAGTGGGTTACGCCGTACGACACCAAAGTCGATGTCATCGGCAAGCGTCTCCTGGAAGTCGTCACCAAGTTGCAGCCCGACGACCTGTTGGTCCTCGTGCTCTGCGGTCACGGCTTCCAGGTCCGCGATGACGACATGTACCCCGAGCAAGACTTCAAGGACGAGGTCTTCGCCTGCTCGGACGGCCCGTTGCGCGACGACTTCTTCCAGGAGCTGTGGGCGAAGTGCCCGGTCGGCGCCCGGGTCGTCTCGATCGTGGACACCTGCGGATCGGACACACTCGTCCTCGGCCTGGCACGCCCCGAGCCCTTGTACTACGAGGTTTTCACTGCCGCCGGCCCGTCCCGCCTGTCGATCTCCGCCTGCCTCAGCGCCGAGACCGCCCAGGAAATCGGCCCCGCCAACCAACGCCAAGGCCTCCTCAGCTGGGCCCTGGCAGCCACCTGGACCCCCGCCCCCGACCTCACCTACCGCACCTGGTTCACCACCGCCGCCAAACGAGTAACCCACCAAAACAGCCGCCAACACCCCACCCTCAGATACCTCGGCCCGCGAGCTGGCCTTCCCTTGGTCGACTCCCGCCCCTTCTAGCCACTGGGGCCAGTAACCCGCCGGTCAGAAGGCGGGTGGGGTGCCGTGGAGGGCTCGGTGGACGGCGTCGGGGTCGGCTACGAAGTTCGGGACCAGGTCCTCGGTTTGGTAGTAGCGGTGGAAGACCGGGGTTTGGGAGCCGGACATGGGTGGGACGATCCAGCTCCAGTCGGCGGGGCAGCCGCGGCCTGCTCGCTCCTCCCGCTCCAGGTGGATGAGGAAGCGGCGGGTCTCGGTGTGGTGGTCGGTGATGGTCACGCCGTTCGCACGAAACGAGTGCAGGACAGCGCGGTTGATCTCGACCAGGGCCCGGTCTCGCCACAGCGTCGCCTCGTCCGAGGTGTCCAGCCCCATCCGTTCCGCGACCTCCGGGACGATGGCGTAGCGGTCGCTGTCGCCCAGGTTGCGGGCCCCGATCTCCGTGCCCATGTACCAACCATTGAAGGGCGCAGCCGGGTAAGAGACGCCTCCGATCACCAGCCGGTTGTTGCTGATGACCGGAACCGCGTGCCACCGCATCCCCAGGTCGGCGAACCACGCTCAGGATGCTCGAGCAGGACCTCGTGGACCGCGTGCCCAGGGAGCCGGAGAGTCCTGGCGGTGGCTGTTGTACGTCACTCGTTGTCTCCTGACCTGGTAGCGCCGGCGCGGCGTTGTGCTTCTCCGCAGCTGCGTAATAGAAGTGCTCGTACTTGATCTGGTCGGCCGCATGCCGGCGGTGCCCAGCTGCTCCAGCGTGTGGGCGACCATCTGTGGGCCGCCGCAGACCATCGCCGTACGCCCGTACAGCGCCTGCCGCGCCGCGACCGTGCCGACCGTCCCGCGCGTACCGGGGTACGACGGGTCGCCCGAGACGACCTCCGTGTAGTCGAACCATGGCCGCTGCTGGGCTAGCGCCCGCAGCCGCGGGCGGTCGTAGAGGTGCCACGCCATCCGGACGCCGTGGAGCAGATGGACCAGGGGCCCGGTGCCGGACCGTTGCCACTCGAGGTCGATCTGCTCGAGGACCGCAAGCAGCGGGGCGAGACCCGTTCCACCGGCGACCATCAGCAGGTCCCGCGGATCGCCGTCCCACCGGGTCAGCCGGTCGCCGACCGGCGCCCCCAGCTTCACGGAGTCGCCGACCTTGAGGGACCGCACCAAGGCGGGGCTCACCTGGCCGCCGTCGATCTGCTGCACATGTACGTCGATCGAGCCGTCCTGACGCGGGGCGTTGGCCGGACTGAAGTACCGCCACAGCCGCGGGCGTCGCGGGATCTCCATGGACACCGACTGGCCGGGGAGGAACTGGTACGGGCGCCGCGGCCGGATCGTCAGCAGGGTCAGGTCCATGGTTCGCCGCTCGACCGAGAGTACGTCGGCGTCCCACCAGTCAGGGGTGGCCTCCGAGGACATCTCCGCCGCCTCGACCATGATCCGCGCGACCACCTGGTACGACGCCGCCGTCCAGTCCGCGGCGAGGTCCTCGTCCCACTCGGGCCCGAGGAAGTGCTTCAGGGTTGCGCACAGCGAGGCGCCGACCGCGTTGTAATGCTCCTCCACGACGGCGTACTTGCGGTGGTCGCGGCCGAGGGTGCTGCAGGAACTCAGCATCGGTTCTCGATCTGGTCGGCGTGGCTGACGATCCGGCCGAGCGCGCTGAAGAACTTGTCCCGCTGGTTCGACATCGAGAGCGGGAACATCGAGCGCACGTCGGGATGGGACACGAAGAGATGGGAGTAGAAGTACAGCGGCACCTGCTCGCCGTGCTCCGTCACCCGATCCCAACTGCGCTGGAGGGCGTAGGCATCCATGGGCTATCCGTCTCGGAGAGGCAGCTCCTCGCACGAAACGAACGGCCCATCAGGGGGCAGCGCGTACTGACGGTTGTCGGCGGCGCGCGCCGGCGGGTACTGCATTGACAAGGGTGTACCCCGCCCAGATCAGACCCCCGAGTCGTTTCCAGTCCTCCGTCTGCCTCCCGACCTACCCGCGCCAACCCCCTGAAACCGCCAAGTCGGACTATTTCGTCTCGAATTTCGAAGCGGCGGTCACCACGAGGGTCTCGGAATAGGTGCTGGAGGCAACGATCTGCTGACCGGTCGGCGCTCCGTTTCGGACGACGACGACGCTGTTCGCCGTACCCGGGAGGAGGCAAGCATAACGCCATACCGATCGCGGCGCATACGATCCTCTCGTGACCGGGTCGTCGCTCGAGGCCGGTGCCCGCGGGCGGAGCCTGGGCCGGGCTGTCGTCCGCTGGCTCGAGCGGCTGGCCGATCTCGGCGCCCGGGCGGAGGATACCCACGACGAGCGGCTCCGGCAGGGCACGCTCATCTTCTCGGCGCTGCTGATCACGGCGCTGTCCACGATTTGGGTGGTGACATACCTCTCGTACGGCGACCCGGTGTCGGCGGCGATCCCGGGCTTCTACCAGGTGATCACTGTGATCGGGTTGATCGTCCTGGCGCGTACGCGGCACTTCGCCATCTTCCGTACCACCCAGTTGGTGGCGTTCCTAGTGTTGCCAGGGTTGCTGCAGGTCTCGCTCGGCGGCTTCGTGAACTCGAGCGCGATGATCCTCTGGGCGATGTTCACACCACTGGTGGCGCTGGCGTTGCTCGGTATCCGGCGTTCCGTGCCGTGGCTGGTGGCGTTCTTCGTCGAGTTGATCGTGCTCAGCCTCGTCGATTCCCGGCTCGCGCAGTCCCCGTCGGCGCTGCCGCGCAGCTTCGTGGTCACGTTCCTGGTGCTGAACGTTGCGGGGGTCATGGTGTGCGCGTACGTGATGCTCAGCTACTTCGTGGAGCAGCGGGAGCGAGCCCATCGCGACCTCCAGGCCGAGCGAGAGCGTTCGGAGCGGCTCCTGCTCAACGTGCTGCCGGCGCCGATCGCCGAGCGCCTGAAGGCGGAAACGGGAGTGATCGCGGAAGACTACGACTCGGTGAGCGTGCTCTTCGCGGACATCGTCGGCTTCACAGCGCGCTCGGCCGTGATGGCAGCAGCGGACGTCGTGAAGCTGCTGGACCAGGTGTTCTCCGCGTTCGACCGGATCGCCGACGAGCAGGGCGTCGAGAAGATCAAGACCATCGGCGACGCGTACATGCTGGTCGGCGGCCTACCAACGCCACGCCCCGACCACCTAGCAGCCGTCGCCCGTACGGCGCTAGCCCTACGCGACGAGGTCGCCCGAATCGCATCCCAACCCGGGCAGGACTGGCTAGCAGTCCGCATCGGCATCGACTCGGGCCCCGTCGTAGCCGGCGTGATCGGCCGCCGAAAGTTCATCTACGACCTCTGGGGCGACACCGTAAACACCGCCAGCCGCATGGAATCCCACGGCCTACCCGGCCAAATCCAACTAACCACCCGAGCCGCCACCGCCCTACCCCCCGACTTCACCACCCACCCCCGAGGCACCATCCAAATCAAAGGAAAAGGCCCCATGCAAACCTTCTTCCTCGAGGGTCCGCCACTCAACGCCGGGCACGCGCGTTAGCGATCGAGGTAGTCCGCCTGGGGTGATGGCGCAGGCCGAAACCGGCTTAGCGTCCTGTGACGCGAGCGACCGGCAGCCTGCTGGGTAGCAGAGTGAGGTGGCCTCCTTCGAGGGCGTGCTCGGCAAGGAGTTCTCGAATCCGATCCCGAGCTACGCACCGGGAGCAGGGCGTGGCGTGGTGCCGCATCACGTGGCGACGCCGATGGACGCACCCAACCCCGACGCAGGCGAGGAGCACCCGCACACCAACACCCAGCTGTTCGGGACGGTGGCCCCGGACGAGAACCGTTTTCTGTCGTACGAGGCGATGCGGCCGCCGTTCAATGCCGCAGACGATCCGGCGCGTGCGCCGACGATGGACAGCTTCGTGCTGGACTACGTCAACACGTTCCGCAGCGAGATGGGCCGGCTGCCTGAGTACGACGAGTACGCGCAGATCATGTCCGGCTATACCCCGAACAGGTACCGGTCATCTCAACGATCGCCAAGGGGTTCGCAACCTTCGATCACTGGTTCTGCGAGGTGCCTTCGCAGACGCTCACGAACCGGTCCTTCTACCACGCAGGGTCCGCGTCCGGTCTGGTGGTGAACGCCGCCGCTCGGCCGGGCGCAGCCCCTGCCCTGGACAGCTTCCCGAAGCACAACGACGCCGAGACCATCTTCGAGCGACTCGATGCCGCTGGCCTGTCGTGGCGTGTCTACGTCGACCCCGGCATGCCGTTGTCGATCACGGGGATGATCCACACGCCCCGGCTCCACAAGCGGTTCGTCACCCAGTTCTCGAGCCTCGACGATGTCGCCTGCCATGAGCATGGGACCGCTCTGAGCGGTTTTCTGCCAGCTTCATGGGACCACCTGGGTTGCCAGTCGTGGGACCACCCGGCGCG
>NZ_JBITJU010000028.1:0-114743 GCF_044460355.1 Kribbella sp. NPDC050124 | reverse complement strand
CCGCGCCGGGTGGTCCCACGACTGGCAACCCAGGTGGTCCCATGAAGCTGGCAGAAAACCGCTCAGAGCGGTCCCATGCTCATGGCAGGCGACACTGGCCCACTGGACGCTCATCCAGGTGCTCCCACCACACGCCGGGGCACGACTCTCACTGGCCAGTCGAGACCAGCCACCACCGGGAGGGACGGGTCTGCCGCTAGACCTGTCAGGTCACGCTGCCAAGGTCCTCTCCCGGCGATGGAGGTAGATCAGCGAGACCATCTCGCCGCAGACGATCTTGACGGATGAGCGCTGCCAGGCCGCGCCGAGCAGCACGGCCTCGATGGCTTGCTTGAGCCCGGCGGTGGGCGTCGGAGATGACCAGCTGAACCCCATGCAGGCCCCGGGTCTTCAAGACCGGAGGAACGCCGTCCAGAACGCGCCATCCTCGGAGTCGAGGCATCGAATCCGAGGACTTCGCGGCGCCCGTCTGCAGCGACCCCGGTGGCCACCACGACCGCCTGGCACGCCACCCGGTGGTCGACGCGGGCCTTGCAGTACGTCGCGTCCAGGAAGACGTAGCGGAACGGCTGCTCGGCCAGCGACCGCCAGGAAGGCCGCCACTTCGACTCGAGCTCGGCGAAGATCCGCGACACCTCCGACTTCGAGATCCCGCTGTCCGCACTCAAGGCTTTGACCAGGTCGTCGACCTTGCGGGTCGAGGTGCCGTGCAGGTAGGCCTCATGCACCGCGAACAACTACTGATCCACCTGCCGCCGGCGTTCCTGCAACGGCGGGAAGAACGACCCCGACTGCAGCTTCGGGATCAGCAGTTCCAGATACCCGGCCGTCGTCGTGAGCGTCCTGGATCGATGACCGTTGCGCTGCGCGGCCCACTCCGCGGTGCGCGCGGGCGGCCCGGCGCCGATCACCGCGGTCAGCTCGGCCTCGATCAACGCCTGGTAGATCGTCGTCGCGGCCTGCCGAACCTCTTCCTCGACATCACCACCCTTGAGCATCTCGAGTACCTCGAGCAGGGCAGACTGGTCCAGAGCCATCGTGTGAAGTGTCCTTTCGCGAGAACCACTGGCGTGGTCTCGCTGGCCTTCACACTGTCTCGGCGACCGTTTGCTCGTTGTCAGTGTCGGCGCGGTGATCGCCACGATCAGTGGCTTGCCCCAGGCCCTCCTGGTGGTTTTGGCACTCAGCTCAGCGATCGCATTCATCGAATTGGCAGCAATCATCAAGGCACGAGCCAAACCCTGAGCCACAGGTCGCCGGGCGCCCTGCATGCACCGGGCCGCGCTGAGGAGCCGGAGACGCGCGCGAGGACGCGCGATAGCTGAGCAACTTGTCGCCGACACGTCAGCTGGCAAAGGCTATTCGGACTGGCCGAAGGATCTGACTTCCTCGGCCTCCTGTGGGGTCAGGTCGCGAGGGAGCTCGCCGCGGGCGAGTTTCTCGCTCTGGACCCGGTGGCGGATGTGGTCGACGATCTCCGGGTTCGCCAGCGTGGACACGTCACCGACATCGGTGAAGTTGGAAATGCCGGCGATCACGCGGCGCATGATCTTGCCCGAGCGGGTCTTGGGCATGTCGGACACGATCCAGACGTTCTTCGGCCGCGCGATCTTCCCGATCTCGCGAACGATCGCCTGCGCGACCTGGCCCTCGATGTCCGGACTCGGATCGACCCCCGGCTTCAGAGCGACGTACATCTCCACCGCTCGGCCACGCACCTCGTCCAACACTGGCACAGCGGCCGCCTCGGCGACGTCGGCCACGGTCAGGCAGGCCGACTCGAGCTCCTTCGTTCCCAGACGGTGCCCGGCCACGTTGATGACGTCGTCAACCCGGCCGAGAATGCGGAAGTAGCCGTCAGCCGCCTGGACGGCGCCGTCGCCGGCGAAGTACGGCCAGTCGTGCCAGTCTTTGCTCTCGGGATCGCGGCAGTACTTCTCGTAATACAGCTGCACAAATCGCTCCGGCTGACCCCAGATCGTCTGGAAGACGCCGGGCCAAGGGTTCCGGATGCAGATATTGCCGGCACGCTCGCTGCCGGCCTCGATGACGTCGCCGTTCTCGTCGTAGATCACCGGATAGACACCCAGGACACCCGGCCCGCAACTGCCGGGCTTCATCGGCTGCAGCGCCGGCAAGGTGCTGCCCAGGAAACCACCGGTCTCGGTCTGCCACCACGTGTCGACAATGGCTGCTTCCCCCTTGCCGACGACCTCGTAGTACCAGCGCCACACCTCGGGTTCGATCGGCTCGCCCACCGTGGTCATGTGCTTCAGGTGGTAGTCGTACTTGGCGGGCTCGTCCGGACCGAGCTTGCGCAGCATGCGGATCGTGGTGGGCGCGGTGTGGAAGATGTTCACGCCGAGGCGTTCGGCGATCCGCCAGACCCGGCCCGGATCCGGGTACGTCGGCACTCCCTCGTACATCACGCTCGTCGCCCCCAACGCCAGCGGGCCGTACACGATGTAGGAGTGCCCTGTGATCCAGCCGATGTCCGCGGCGCACCAATAGGTGTCTTCGGGGTGGATGTCCTGGTAGTACTTCGACGTACCGGCTACGTACGACAGGTAACCGCCGGTCGAGTGCTGGCAGCCCTTTGGCCGACCCGTCGTACCGCTGGTATACATCAAGAACAGCGGCGCCTCGGCTGGCATCGACACGGGATCAACGACAGCACCCCGGTACTCTGCCAGCAGTTCGTCGACGAAGAAGTCGCGGCCGTCGACCATCGGGCTGCTGGACGCGTACTCGCCCTGGTGGCGCCGCCATACCAGAACCTTGTCGATCTCGTGGCCGAGTTCGCGGGCAGCTGCGACTGCCTCTTCTGCTTTTATCTTGTGATCGACCAGCTCCCCGTTGCGGTAATAGCCGTCCATGGTCACGAGGACGTTGCTGCCGGAGTCGGCGACCCGGCCGCCACACGCCGTACCGCTGAAACCGCCGAACACCTCCGAGTGGACGACTCCCAGCCGCGCACAGGCCAGCATCGACACCGGCAACTCAGGCACCATCGGCAGGTGGAAGGTCACCCGATCGCCGGCCTGCACACCGCAGAACCCGCGCAACACCGCGGCGAACCCGTTCACCTGCCGATACAACTCTTGATAGGTGATCGACTGCGTGGCCTCGGATTCCGGTTCAGGAACCCAGATGAATGCAGCCTTGTTGCGGCGCGTCGCGAGGTGCCGGTCGACGCAGTTATAGCAGGCGTTCAGCCGGCCGCCGACGAACCACTTCCAGAACGGCGGGTTGCTCGTGTCCAAGATGGTGTGCCAGTACGCGTCCCAGGAGAGCAGATCGGCGTACTCCTTGAAGCAGTCTGGGAAGTGCTGCTCGTTGAAGCGCTCCATGATCGCCGGATCGGCGGCATTCGCCTGGCCAATGAACCTCGGCGACGGCCGGTAGTACTCCTCTTCACGCCAATGTACGGCGATCTGCGCCTCGGGGACCTCGTCCTGCTCACCTGCGGTCATGTGTTCAACCTCCCCGTCGACCTGCCAAGCTCCTCGTCGAGCAAGCCTGCGCAGGTCCCGAACTCGTACAGCGCCGCCCCGGCAGCAGCCTGACGGCTGAACGCCGTGATGTCTCCCCGCTCGATCGAGTTCCAGCACATCGCGTCGGCGACCAGCAGCGCGCGGACCGCCACCGAAGCCAACGTCGGCAGCGGCATCGATTCCGCCTCGCGGCGCAAGTCGCCGATGCGCCGTCTGGAATCGTCGTCGGTTGCCACCGCTCGCAACTGGGCCAGCAACTGCGAAAGCTCGCCGGCAAGGTATTGCTGCGTCATCATCACCACCACCGGACCACCATCAAAACATCGGAGCGCCGCCCTCGGGGCGAATCTGCCGGTGATGAGACGCCGCCGACTTGTGCTCCTGCTCGACCCGCCTCGGGTCGGGCACCACGACCACGGGACACGACGTATGGCGGATGACGTGCTGGCTGGTCGAGCCCACCAGTGCGTCATGAAATGCGCCGTGCCCATGACTGCCGAGGACAATCAGCTCTGCGTCGAGAGCAGCCCAGCAGATCTGGTCGCTGGGCCGGCCTTCCAGTATCAGCCGTTCCACTTCCAGCTCGCGGCGTTCGCCGACGACCTTCTCCAAGACCTCGTTCTGGGTCTTGACCGCCCGCTTCCGGACCTCGTCCGGGCTGTTGATCGTCGTGCCGTAGTCCGGACCGTTCCACGACCAGACCGTCACTGCACGCAGCCGGCAACCCCGGCGATGAGCCTCCTCGAACGCCCACTCCACCGCTCGCAGCCCGGCAGCCGACCCGTCGATGCCGCAGACGATGACACAATCACGCCCAGTCACGACGCACCTCCGAACACCTCAACCTCAGCGTGCTCCGCGCCGCCCACCGAGTCCAGCCCGCGTGCTCACGGGTCAGTCTTCGCCGCCAGCTACCAGTCCGCGCGTCCTTGGCGTGCACGTGAATATCAGCCAACTGTGCGCCGTTCGTGCAGAAGTTGAGGACGAGTGCGCGGCGGCGCCAGACGACCCGAAGAACCCGGCCCGGTCGCGGCGTTGAATGTGCCACTGCTCAACGTCAGGCAGGCGGGCCGGGCGAGGTGGCCGACGCGTGCCGATGTCGCGGGCCTGGTCGCGGGACAGGATTGCTGTGCCGGTCATGCGGTCCAGTACGACGCTGTGGCTGAGGGCGATGTCGGCGGCGATGGCGGCGAGCTGATCGGGTTCGCGCACCTGTTCGCCCGCCGGATCGGCACCCGTCAAGAAGTCATCTCCTACGCCGTCGTTCGGCGGCTTCTGAACGAACTCGCCGCCGACGCCGGCCTGTCCGATGCCGGGCAGGCCGATTCGGTTCACTCCGCACGACTTCCGCCGATTGTTTACTACAGAAATGGTCTCCAGCGGCCTGCCGCTGCACATCGCCGCCACCTTGCTCGGCCATCTCAACCTCGACACCACCCGCGGCTACACCGCTGTGTTCCCTGAGGAGGTGATTGCCGCACACCAGCACTTCATCGAACGCCGCCGCGGGCTGCGCCCATTCGGGGAGCTGCGACCAGCGTCCGGGGAAGAATGGGACGAGTTCGAGCAGCATTTCCTGCTGCGCAAGGTCGCACTCGGCGACTGCCACCGTCCCTACGGCACGCCCTGCGTCCACGAGCACGCCTGCAGCCGGTGCCGGTTCCTGCGAGTCGACCCCCGCCAACTGCCGCGCATCGAGGAGATGACCTCCAATGCCGAAGCACGCTTGGCCGAGGCGCAGGACAGGGCCTGGCTCGGTGAAGTCGCAGCCTTGGAGGAGTCGTTGAAGCATCTACGGCAGCGCCGCGCCGAGGCCGAGAGTCAGCTGACCGCGGACGACCCGGCTCGTTGATACCTGCATCCCGTGCATCGCGGAGCTGCGGGTTGGGGCCGCCGAGGCATTGGCTCAGTCGAGGTATGCGTTCCGGAGGGCGGCGAGGGTTTCGTCGCGCCATTGTCGTGCTGTGGGCATCACCTTGGTGAAGGCACTCGAGCCGTGGATGTGGCCGTGTTGCAGGGAGATGGTCGCTGGTCTGTGGGCTTCGTGCAGGCGGTGCACGTAGAGCTCGCCGTCGTCGCGTAGAGGGTCGTACTCCGAGGTCATGACGTAGGCGGGGGGCAGATCGGACAGGTCGTCGGCCAGGAGTGGTGACAGGTAGGGGTCATGGATGAGCTCGGGGTTGTCGCCGGTGTACCAGGCGACCATGCGGCGGATCTCATCGAGGTCTAGTCCATAGCCCGTGCCGAGTGCGGCATACGAGGGCTGGCTGAGGGTGAGATCGAGCGGAGGGCATTCGAGCAGTTGCAGGACGAATCGGGGGCCCTGTTCGTCTCGGAGCTTGAGTGTCAGCGCGGCGGCCAGGTTGGCGCCGGCAGACTGCCCACCGATGGTGAGCCGGTCGGGCCGGACACCGAGCTCGTTTGCGTGGTCGATCAGCCAGGTGACGGCCGCGTGGCAGTCGTCCAGCGGGACGGGGAAGGGATGCTCCGGGGCCTTTCGGTAGTTGACCGCGACGACGACGCAACCGGCGCCCGCGCTGCGCTCCCGGCAGACGTTGTCGGTGTGGGTGTCGTGGATGGACCCGGCGAACCAGCCTCCGCCATGGATGAAGAGATGCGCGGAGTGCGGGCCCTGGCCGGAGGGCTGGTACACCTTGAGGTCGATGGTTCCGCCAGGGACGGGGATAGAGACGTACTGAATGCCGGCCACTGCTGGTCCGGGTTCACTCAACTGAGCCGTGGCGGCTTCTGCGGTCTGTGTTGATTGTTTGCGCCAGGCGTCGAAGTCGTCGATCGGATCGGGCAACGGTGGCAGGGTGCTGAGCAGCGGTTCCAGGAACGGGTCGAGGGGCATGGTGGTTTCCTTGGGTGGTGGGTTGAGGGTCGTGCGGTGAGTCGTGTGCGCTGGCCTTTCCTGCTTCCGGCGGCGATCGGAGGGTGGATATCCCGTGCACGGTGTCGCCTGCGCGCGTTCGGGTGAGGACGCCCAGGGGTGATTGGGGCGGCAGGAGCCAGGCCTACGGCCGGATGAATGAGCCGCCTTCGACGTCGAAGGTTGACCCAGTCATGTACTTTCCCTCGGGCTTGGCCAGGAAGACGCAGAGACCGCCGACATTGAGCTCTGCGTCTCCGATGCGCCCAAGCGGCAGGTTCTTCATGATTTCGGCGATGATCTCTGGGTGCTCGCGCTCGTACCGGATGGATTCGGCGGAGGCGACGTAGGGGTTGATGACGTTGACGGTGATCCCGAATGGTCCCCATTCGCGGGCGGCGATGCGGCTGAGCCCGCGGATCGCCTCCTTGTTGGACCCGTACGCGCCGTGTTTCGGGATCGACTGGGTGCCGGCGCCGGAGCCCATGTTGATGATGGTTCCGCCGGTGTCCTTCAGGTGGGGGAGGCTGGCGACCATGAAGCGCCAGGTCGCGAACACTCCCGATTCGTAGCTGGAGATCATGTCGTCCCAGCTGATGTCTTCCAAGCCGACGCCGGTGCGGAACTCCTGGGCGTTGTTGATGAGGATGTCCAACTGTCCGAGTTGCTCGACGGTCTGCGAGACAACCGATGTGGCGGCGGCGTGTTCCTTGTTGTCGGCCTGGATCGCGAGCACACGAGCGTGTGGCGCCAGAGTCTCGAGCTCGACCTTTGCCGCGTCCAGGGCGGCCTGGTCGCGGCCGGTGATCGTGACCGCGACGCCTTCCTTGACGTAGGCCCTCGCGATGCCGAGGCCGGTGCCCTTGCTGCCGCCGGTGATGATGGCGACCTTGCCGTTCAGAGCTGACATGTATTCGTGCCTTCCTTTCAATGGCTGTGGTTTGCGCTGCGTCGGGGGCGCGACGGATGCCCCTCCACGGGAGGGAGAGATGATCAGAGCGCGGCGGGAACGGCGACGCCTGTGAGACGCTCGGCCTCGGTCCACAGACGCGCGGCGACGGCGGTGTCGAGGGCGTTGCGGGTCGGGCGCTCCGACCGAGCGGGCCCGACCATGGCCCAGCGGGGGCCGTAGTAGCCGCCCTGCACCGCGTCCGGGCTGGTGGCCGCGTACAGCAGGGGTTCGGCGCCTTGTTCGGCGCTCTGCCGCGGTACGACCTTCGACGCGATTCGGAACAGCAGGCTGGGCCGGCCGCCCAGGGTCGGGCCGGAGGCGGCGATGTTGGTGGCTGCGTTGCCGGGATGTGCGCCGGTGGACAGCAGGTCCCATCCCCGCTGGCTGGCGAGCTTGGCCAGGTGCTGGCTCAGCAAGAGGTCGGCGAGCTTGGACTGCGCGTACGCGGCTATGGGCCGGTACTCGCGCTCCCACTGAAGGTCATCGAAGTTGATGCGAGCACGACGCGCCGTCCCGCTGCTCATCGTCACGACACGTGGCGCCGGGGCCTTGAGCAGCAGCGGCAGGAGCCGGACGGTCAAGGCGAACGGGCCCAGGAAGTTGCTTCCCATCTGCAGCTCGAATCCGTCCACCGTCTCGTGGCGAACGGGCGGGAACATCACCCCGGCGTTGTTCACCAGCAGATCCAGCGGCCGGCCGTCGGCGATCAGACCGTCGGCGAACTCGTTGACGGACGACAGATCGGCCAGGTCGATGCGCCGCACCTCCACGTCCGCCGACGGATGCTGAGCGAGAATCTCAGCGCGGGCCTGCTCGCCCTTCGCCGGTGTGCGCACGGCGAGTACCACCCGCGCGCCGGCCGCGGCCAGGGCCTTGGCGGCTTCCTTGCCGGTTCCGCTGTTCGCGCCGGTCACAACGACGAACTTGCCGTGCTGATCCGGGACTTTGTACATGTGATCTCCTTCAAAGTACTGCCGGTATCTTTGTTCGATCAGGTTAACGTACCGGTGGTAGCTTTGCAAAGTACCGGCGGTATGTAAGATGTCGACATGACCTTCAAGCGCGCCCGTAACGATGAGCAGCGAAGCGAACGGCGGAGGCAGATCCTCGACACCGCGGCCGCGATGCTGACCGAGATGCCGGTGGCGAAGCTGAGCCTGAACGAGCTGAGCCGGCGCGCGGGCCTGGCCAAGCCCAACGTCTTGCGCTATTTCGAGTCGCGTGAGGCGATCCTGCTCGACCTTCTGGACTCCGAGGTCAACGACTGGATCGCCGAGCTCGAGAGTTCCTGCCCGCCGGGGCAAGGTACGTCGAGGCAGCGCGGCGACCAGCTGGCTGAGGTTCTGGCGGGCACGATGGCCAAGCGGCCGGTGCTGTGTGACCTTCTCAGCGCGCAGGCCGCGGTGCTGGAGCACAACATCTCCACAGAGCTCGCCATTCGCCACAAGCACGCCGCGCGGCGGTCGATCGACGCCTTGGTCCAGCTAGTGAAGAAGCACGTTCCCGAGCTCGGAACCGACGGCGCCGCGGCGCTGACAGAGACCACCTTGCTGATGGCGACAACGGCTTGGCCCTGCAGCCGCCCGTCGGAGGCGGTGCAGGCCGCCTACGCCTCCGATCCGATGCTGGCCGGCATGCGTATGGACTTCGTCGACCTGGTACGCCGCACAGCGGCTGTGACCGCCTCTGGTCTGCTCGCTCGCCAGCCTGCGGCAAGCACCAGCCCGATCGCATGAGTGTCCGCCGCTTCACCACCGCACCGAGCAGCCACGCCGACGAGGAGGCCCGAACAACCATGCCGCACACGCCGAAAATCAGTCCCGACGCCAGCGTGCGACTGCTCCTGGACTCGCAGCTGGAATCTGGAGCGATCCCCGCCAGCACTGTTCACGAGATCTATCAGTTCGGCTGGCTGCGCGACGGCTCGTGGTGCGCCTACGCCCTGGACGTCGCCGGCCACCGCGACGCCGCGTCCAGATGGCACCACTGGGTCGCCAAGACCCTGCTGCGACACGAGCGCCGCGTCGACGAAGCACTGGCAGCGGTCCGCTCGGGGGAGGTGAACGGGCAGGTGATGATGCCCGCCCGCTTCACCTTGGACGGACACGAGGAGACACCGAACGACGAAGAAGAGTGGCCCAACTTCCAGACCGACTGCTATGGGTTCTGGCTGTGGGCGCTCGCCGACCACGTGCGCCGCGGCGGCGACCTTGACGACGAACTGGAGCAAGGCGCCTGCCTCGTGATCCGCTACCTCATGGGCGTGGCCGAGGTGCCCTGCTTCGACTGCTGGGAAGAACACCCCGGCCTGGTGCACACCTACAGCGTCGCCGCAAACGCCGCCGGACTGCGCGACGCAGGCAAGCTCCTCGGCGATCAGGCCGCCCAGGACTACGCCACCCGACTGGTCGCCACCATCTCTGGCCCTGAGCACACCCTGGCCGGAGGTTTCGTGCGCTCCGCCGGTGGCGACACTCGGGTCGACGGCTCGCTAATGTGGCTCGCCGTTCCGCTGAACTTGGTCGAGCTCACCGATGAGGTCTTCCAGGTAACGCTGCATCGGATCGTGTCCGAGCTGGGTGTTCCCGGCGGCGGAGTACGCCGCTACCTTGGCGACTCGTTCTACGGGGGAAGCCAATGGCTGCTGCTGGCAGCGACCCTCGGATGGTGCGCAACCGCCACCAGGCAGCGCGAAATGGCCACCGAGCTGCTCAGGTGGATCGAGACCGCCGCCAACGAGCACGGATACCTGCCCGAGCAGGTGGCCGAGAACGTGCAATCCCCCATCATGCTCGAGTACTGGCGCGGGAAATGGGGCGCGACCGCGACCCCACTGCTGTGGTCCCACGCCATGCACGTCGTACTCAGCGACGCCCTGGCCTGAGACCGCTAGTCAAGCCGCCGCACAGGCGGCCTTATCGCATCGCGGGCTTGACGGGTTCAGTGAAGGTAGCCGTCCCACCTCGGTTCGTATCGCGACCCGCCCGGCAACGCCGTCTCCCCCGGGATGGCGTCGACCGCCCGGGCGAGCGCGAGCTCGACCGGCCCGACCAGATCCGGGGGCAGCCGGACCGCGGCCGCGTCGTCAGCGCGCCGTGCCGGCTCATCGCTTCGGCGTGCACGATCGAACGGTGGCCACACCACTCGCACGACCCGCTTCACCTTCAAGCGCGGATCGCGTTTCGCGCACAGGCTGGCTCCGGGACGTTCGCGCCCTCACACTTCCCACAGTGCCACAGGGCCATGACGCCAGCATGCGCTCTACCGCGACGCTTCCACAGCGCCGCGTCGAAGTCGTCACGAGACCGCCGTACGCCGTACCGGACCGCAACGTCACTGATGGTTGCCGACGGCCCGCGATCCCGCCGTGAGCGGCCAGACGCCCACCGCGACCGGCGTTGCGCCCATCCGGACGACCACCGCATCGTGGATCACATGGACGTCGGCGCGGCAGTGATCGAGCTGTACGGGTTGGCGCCCGAGCAGTTCACCCCTGCCCGCAACGAGCTCGCCCGGGCCGCTAAGGACGCCGGCGACCCGCGGACCGGCGAGGCCATCAAGGCGCTGCGGAAACCGACCCTGGCCGCGTGGCTTGCCAATCAGCTCATCCGTGCCTCCCCCGACCAGGTCAACGACCTGACCGAACTCGGAGACGACCTCCGTCAGGCACAGGTATCCGGCGACGGGACGCGTCTTCGCCAGCTGACCCCACGCCGCCACACCTTGGTCCAGCAGCTCGTCAAGACCGCCCGGGCACAGGCCCGCAAGCACGGCCGCCCGGTGAGTCAGCAGATCGCGCAGCGGCTGACCGAGACCCTCGACGCCGCCGTGGTCGACCCCGGCGCCGCCCAGCTACTGCGATCCGGGCAGCTCACCAGCGCGCTGCGCCACGTCGGATTCGGAGTCGTCGACGAGACCGGTGGACTCGCGGAGCTCGCCCCGATCAAACCCAGGGTCGTCCGCAGCCGACCGAAACCGCCGGCGGCGAAGAAGACTGCCAGGCCGCCACGGCGGGCCGCGAGCGTCGACGACTCGCTGCAGCGGCGCCGGGCCGAACTCCAGTCCCGCGCGCAGGAGGCCGAGGACGACTACGCCACGGCACAGGCCGAACGGGTCGAGGCCGAGGCGCAACTGGACGCCCACGAACACCACATCGCCGATCTGGAGGCCGCATCGAGCGGCTCGCTGAGGAGCTCGAACACGCCCGCCAGGCATTGCGCGACGCCAACCGCGGCACCAGGCGTCTCCAGGTCGAACTGGCCCGCACCACCAGGAACGCGGCGATCGCTCAGCGCCGCAGCGACACGCAGCAGCAAAGACTCAGCAACCTCGACACCTGACCCCCGGAACCACCAGCTGGCTGCCCGATGCTGTGGCAGCATCGAGCCCCGGGCGTTCCCGCGGGAGGTGGCAGGTACGGATGAGGCTCGTCGACGTCGACGGCCACGGCCGCCACGGGACGGCCTTGTCGAACACGGCGATCGCCGCGGCTGATGTCTCGCCCCACGCGACGTGGGAGGCGACCGCATAGCGGGAGTGGTCGTCGATGAGCTGGAGGATCACACACCTACGCCCACCGGTGAGCACGTACTCGGTGCCGTCGAGTTGCCAGCAGGCGTTCGGGGCTGGACAGACGAACCGGCGCCAGGCCGAGCGTGGCTTCTTCCGCGGTTCGAACCGCGCCACGCCGGCCTGCCGGAAGATCCGGGCCAGGGACGCGACCGAGGGCACCACCTCCAGCCCCATCGCGCGCATCTTGTCGTGCACGCTGATCGGCCCGTGGTCGAGCCCAGAGGCCTCCAACGCAGCCCGCACCTGTACCGCTTGTTCTTTGACCTCCTCGGTCAACTTCGCCGGACTCGTCCTCGGGCGCCTGGACCTGGGCTCGAGCACTACCGCCGGACCGTCGGCCGTCGCGCGCTTGCGCAGCTCGTAGAAGAACTTGCGCGAAATGCCGTGCTCGGCGCAGAAGGTCGAGACCGCGCCGCGCGGAGCATCGTCGGGCCGGCCCTGTCGCTGGGTGGGGCGACAGGGCCGGAGGCGGTCTGAGGGGTGGGGTGTTACTTGACCTCTGACTTCATGACCAGGCGGAGTCCGAGGAGGGCCGGCAGGAGGATCCACGCCGACGCCGTGACGGCGACGTTGGCCCACTGCTCAGCGGAGAGGGTGCCTTCGAACAGGGCGGCCTGGGCGTAGTTCAGGTCGACCCACGGCTGCAGGTCCCGGAACCACTGCTGGCTGGCGGCCAGTACTCCGGCGACGGTGGGGAACAGGAAGGCGTAGACGAAGTACGCCACCAGTGCCCCCGCCGACCTGCGGATCAGCATGCCCAGCATGGTGCCGGTCAGCAGGCAGAGCAGGCTGCCCAGCACGATGTTCAGCGCCTCGGCGAACGACACGTCCCAGACCAGGTCTGTCCCGGCGATCGCGGTTCCGACCACGTTGCCGACGGCACCGATCGCGAAGGCGAACAGCATCGAGACGACGGCCACGGCGACCGACGAGACGACCTTGGCCGCGACGATCCGGGTACGGTGTGGGACCAGCGTGAACGTCGTCAGACCGCTGCGCTGGCTCCACTCACCGGTGATCGACAGGATCGCGATCATCGGCAGCACCACCGTCATCGGGAATCCGATCGCCTTGGCGAAGGTGTAGTACGTGAGGCTCGCGTCGGGGGCGAACGCGATCGTTCCGACCGTGGTCAGCAGGGCGGTGATGACGATGCTCGCCATCAGCCAGAAGCCGGAACGGGTGTCGAACATCTTGCGCAGTTCGACGCTGACAACGCGTCCGAACGGTACGGCGCCGACGTCGGCGCGCCGCTCGGTCACGGGACGGACGGCGATGGCGGTCATGCTGCTTTCCTTTCTCGTTGGGTGTCTGCGGTGAGTTGAAGGAACATCTCCTCCAGTCCGCCGTCGGCAGTGCGCAACTCGACGAGAGCCACACCTGCCTCCTGAGCCACTCGTCCGACCCGCGTCGGAGGCGCGTCGGTGCGCAGGGCGCCGTCATCGGAGACGGTGGTCTGGACACCGGAGATGTCGAGAGCCCGCTTGAGTGCGTACACGTCCGCGGCCCGGGCGACGGTGCCCGTGGACTGTAGGAGCTCGGCCTTGGAGCCCTGGCTGACGATCTTGCCCTTGCCGATCATCACGATGTCGTCGGCGACGACCTCGATCTCGCGCAGCAGGTGCGAGGACAGCAGGACGGTCCCGCCCTGGTCCGCGTAGTCGCGGAGCAGGTCGCGCATCCAGCGGATGCCGGCCGGATCGAGCCCGTTGGCCGGCTCGTCCAGGATCAGCACGGCCGGGTCGCCGAGCAGCGCGGTGGCGATGCCGAGCCGCTGGCGCATCCCGAGCGAGTAGGTGCCCACCCGCCGGTCCGCCTCGGTCTCGGCGAGGCTGACCAGTTCGAGAATCTCGTCGACCCTGCTTCCGGGCAGCCCCATCATCCGCTGCGCGATGGTGAGCGTCTCCCGGCCGGTGCGGCCGGCGTGCTGGGCGGAAGCGTCGAGCATCACGCCGACCTCACGCCCCGGGTTCGGGAGATCCGCGAACCGGCGGCCGCCGATCGTGGCCCGGCCCGAGGTCGGTGTGGTGAGGCCGACCATCATCCGCATCGAGGTCGACTTGCCGGCGCCGTTCGGACCCAGGAAACCTGTGACCCGGCCGGGCGGAGCGACGAAGCTGATGGTGTCGACGGCCGTGGTGGCGCCGTACTTCTTGGACAGCGAGTCGATGGTGATCATCGGCGATCTCCCCCTCGTGCCCTGAACCCGTCGTAGTGGTTCATGGCCTTGCTCCTAGCGTGGTTGGGATTGGTTGCCCCCGTACCTCAAACGCTAGGAACGCGACGGCCTGAGCGCGTCGTCACGAGGTCGCGATCACTTCAGACCAGCCGACGAGCCGGATGTCCTACTCAAGTAGTAGGTCCGTCGGACGCATCGAAGAGGCCCGTCTGGTAGGCGAGGACGATCGCCTGCGCCCGGTCGCGCAGGTCGAGCTTCTGTAGCAGGCGCGTGACGTGGGTCTTGACCGTCGTGTCGCTGATGAAGAGCTGCTGCCCGATCTCGGCGTTGGACAGGCCCTGCGTGATCAGGCGGAACACCTCCAGCTCGCGAGTGGTCAAGGTGTCCACGGCCTTCGGCGGAGCCTGGGGGTGCGCGCGGGTGAAGTGCTGGATCACCCGCTTGGTGATGGTCGGCGACAGCAGCGCGTCGCCGCCGGCAACGGTTCGCACCGCGGCGATCAGCTGTTCCGGGGGATCGTCCTTGAGGACGAAGCCGCTCGCGCCCGCTCGCAGCGCCTGGTAGACGTAGTCGTCGAGGTCGAAGGTGGTGAGGATCAGAATCCGCGCGGAGGCATCGGCCGCCAGGATCCGCCGGGTCGCCTCGAGCCCGTCGAGCTCGGGCATCCGGATGTCCATCAGGATGACGTTCGGGTGGAACCGGGCCGCCTGGGCCACGGCCTCGCGGCCGTTGCTCGCCTCGGCCACCACCTCGAGGTCGGGCTCATCGGCCAGCAGCAGCCGGAATCCCGCCCGGACCATCGACTGGTCGTCGACCACGAGAACACGGATGGTCATCGGCCACCGCCGTCCAACGGAAGCCGTGCGCGCAGTACGAAGCCACCCGTCCGCGCAGCGCCCGCGGTCATGTCGCCGCCGAAGATCTTGACCCGCTCGCGGACGCCGACCAGCCCGTGACCGAGACCGGCTTCGGTGGACGGGCCGCCCGGACCGTCGTCACGTACCTCGAGCAGGAGCTCGGTGTCGGTGTAGTCCACGTCCACCTCCGCCTGGCTCGCGCGGGAGTGCTTGAGGGCGTTCGTGAGCCCCTCCTGCACGATGCGGTAGGCGGACAGGTCGAGGCCTGGCGGAAGCGGGAACGGTTCACCCCGGATCTCGAGCTTCACGGGTAGCCCAGCAGCCCGTACGTCGTCCACGAGAGAGTCGAGGTTGTCGAGTCCTGGGTGTGGCAGGAGCTCCAACTCCTCGCCGTCTTGCCGCATCGCGCTGAGCAGACGGCGCATCTCTGCGAGCGCCGTACGTCCGGCATGCTCGACGTTGCTGAGGGTCTCCCGATCCTCCGTGTCGGTGACGGGCATCCGGTGCCGGACGGCCCCCACCTGGAGAACCATCACGCTGACGGCGTGTGCGACGACGTCGTGGAGTTCTCGCGCGATCCGACCGCGCTCCTCGGCGACCGCAACGCGAGCCGCCGCCTCCCGTTCCCGCTCGGCGCGCGTCGCGCGTTCCTCGGCGGCCTCGGTCCGCTCGGTGCGCTGCCGCAACGCGAAGCCGAGGAGCCAGCCGATCGCGAACAGCACCGGCGTGAAGACCATTTCGCCGGGCTGGTGGAACGGGTCGTTGTAGACGACGATCGCCGCGCCGGCGAGCACGATCGCCAGGCCGATCCGTGCCTGCCGGTCGCTGCGGGAGTTGCCGAGCAGCACGGCGGCGCCCATCCCGGCGAGGAAGAGCCCGGCCTTGTCGACGATGAGCCGGCCGTCCGCGAAGGAGAGCGCCGCACTGAACAACCAGGTGACCGCCGGCGCGGCGAACGGGAAACGGCGGCGTGTGAGCAGGGTCAGAACGATCCCGGTGACCGCGAGCACCTCGAGCCACAGCCACACGCCGGTCGGGTGACCCGGGTCGTCGGTCAGCGCCGTAGCGATCGCGCTCTCGACCGCCGCGATCACAATCAGCAGGTCGAGACCGTACTTCGAGAAGAACAGCCGCGCTCGGCTCACCTCGTCAACGTACGACAACACAACGTTGTCTGCGTCCTACCAAGGTCGTACTGCGGTTCATCGCTTGGTGCCCGCGTGAACACGGCCTTCCGACGACGCGCCGCAGGGGGCCGGCCGCCTAGCGTCGTGACCATCGGAACCTGAAGGAGGTGGACGACATGGCAGGATCGTTGATCGTCGAGGTGGAGACCGGGACCTGGACTGGTTCGATCCACCCGCACAACGGCTACTACGCCGGTGACTTCAGCGACGCTCCCGCGCCCACGCAGACCGACCTGGACGCGATGACCACCGCCTACCGCGACCTGGCCCAGACCTACCCGCACTCCTGACTGACGTCACCCTCGGGTGGCCTGGCTCGGCAGGGTTCAGGTTGACTCGCGGATCACCAGCTCAGTCGTGAGTACTTGCCGTGGGTCTTCTGCGTCGGCGTCGTCGATGGTGCGGACCAGCATCTGCACGCCACGCCGGGCAAGCTCACGAAGCGGCCAGTGCACCGTCGTCAGCGCGGGCGTGAGACATTCGCTCACATCTTCGTTCCCGAAGCCCGCGACGGCGATGTCGCCGGGGACCTTCAGGCCGGCCCGCAGACAGGCACTCATCGCGCCGGCGGCCAGCCGATCGCTGGCCGCGAACAGCGCGTCGGGGACGTTTCCGCCGGCCAGCAGTTTCTCGGTCGCCGCCCGGCCTGCGCCCGCCTCCCACTCATCCGCGTACAGGGACGTGAAGCCGTCCCCGAACACCTCGATCAGCGGCTGGTACCGCGGTCCGGCCGCGGTCGGCGAGGTGGGCCGCGCCGGCAGCGCGGCGTTGGGTCCGGTCAGGGCGACCACAGTCCGGGCACCCCGTTCGACGAGGTGACTCGCGAGCTCCTTGGCGCCGATCCTGGCATCGATGGCGATCAGCGGACCCGGCAGACCGTGGTCCTCGGTGTAGTACGGATCCATCCAGACGACCGGGACACCGGCGGCGTGCAACTCCTCCCCGAACGCCTGCTGCTGACCACCGGCCGGGCACATCAAACCTGCTATCCCGGCATCGCGTACCGCCATGATCGCGTCCCGGGCGTCACCTGCCGCACTCAGCAGGACGGTGAAGTACCCCAGTTCGTGCGCGTGCACGGCGGCCGCCGTAATGGTGTCCCGGTAACCGGGACCCCACATCAGGCCCAGCGTTCGCGACCCTTGCCGGCGCAACGCACGGGCGGCCGCATTCGGGAGGTACCGAAGTTCACGGGCGGCTTCCTCGACCCGCCGGACGGTCGCTTCGGCCAGTTTGAGCTCGGCGGCCCGGCCGTTCAGGATCGCCGAAACCGTCGTCGGCGCCACCCCGGCGAGCCTCGCGACATCCGACCGGGTCGCACTCTTGCGCCTCTGCTGCTCCGCTGCCATGATGCTGATCCTAGTCGACTATCACGTGATAGTTCAACGACTATCACGTGACAGGTGCCACAGAATCGCGCCGAGCGCTCCCCCGCACCCCGCACCCCGAACCCCGACAGACCACCGGGAGACCACATGACCGTCCATCGTCGTCATCCCACGGCAAACGCTTGCCGCACGCCCCGTCTCCGCCGCCTGGTGAGCGGCCGGAGTCAGTGGACCAGGCGATGAGCGGCGTACGGCTGCTGCCGCGACCGGCCCGGCCACCTGCCTCTGCCGGGGGCAAACCCCCACCGGCCGCTGCCTCGCCGGGCGGCGCGTCCCGGCGCGACCGGCTACGCCGTGACCTGGCCTTGCTGATCATGACAATGCCCGGCCTGGCCTTGTTGCTGGTTTTCCACTACGTCCCATTGCTCGGCAACGTGGTCGCCTTCAAGGACTATCTGCCGTACGTCGGCATCGTCGAGAGCCCCTGGGTCGGGCTCCGGAACTTCGCCGACCTGTTTGCCGACCCGGACTTCTGGAACGCGCTGTGGAACACGCTCGAGATCACCGTTCTCCAGCTGGTGCTGTTCTTTCCGGCCTCGATCGGCCTCGCGATCCTGCTGCACGGGATCCTGCGGTCGTGGCTGCGGCGGCTGATCCAGAACGTCGTGTACCTGCCGCACTTCATCTCCTGGGTGATCGTGATCGCGCTGTTCCAGCAGACGCTCGGGGGCGCCGGGATGATCAACTCCTTCGCGAGAAGTCACGGCCTGGCGACGTTCGACATCATGACGAACCCGCACCTGTTCTCGTTGCTGGTCACGGTCGAGGGGATCTGGAAGGACGCCGGCTGGGGCACCATCATCTTCCTGGCCGCCCTGGCTGCGATCGACGTGCAGCTGTACGAGTCGGCGGCGGTCGACGGCGCCGGGCGATGGCGGCAACTGTGGCACGTCACCCTGCCCGGGATCCGCCCGGTGATCGTGCTGCTGCTGGTCCTGCGGCTCGGCGAAGCACTGTCGGTGGGATTCGAGCCGATCATCCTGCAGCGAGCATCCGTCGGCGCCGATGCGGCTGAGGTGCTCGACAGCTACGTCTACTTCTACGGCGTGGTCGACAGCAACTGGGGCGTCGCGGTCGCGGCCGGCCTGATCAAGGGCGTCGTCGGCTTCCTGCTGATCCTCACCGCGAACAAGGCGGCCCACGCCTTGGGCGAGCAGGGGGTCTACAAGCGATGACCGTTACTCGATCCGCCATCCGGCCGCCCTGGATGGAAGAACCGACGGCCGTCGGAAAGGTCACCAAGGCCACCGCCCTCGCGGTCGTCTGTGTGCTGCTTCTCCTCCCCTTTGCCGGAGTGCTGTCCACCAGTCTGTCCAGCCAGCAGGCGCTGGCCGAGACGGGATCGTACGTACTGATCCCGCGCGATCCGACCTTTGCGGCCTATCAGGAGATCTGGGCCGGCGGCGCCGTGAGCCGCGCGTTGCTGGTCAGCGCGGGCGTCACGGTGATCGGCACTGCGTTGGCGACGGCGGTCACCGTGTTGCTCGCCTACGGTCTGAGCCGCCGAGGGTCGTTCGGTCACCGCGCGATCCTGACCGTCGTACTGCTGACCTTCCTCTTTCACCCGGGCATCATTCCGCAGTACCTGACCGTCCGGTCGCTGGGACTCCTGGACAGTTACGCCGCATTGATCCTGCCGTCGGCACTCAGTGCTTTCAACGTGATCATCATGCGGGGGTTCTTCATGGGCCTGCCCGCCGAGCTCTACGACAGTGCCCGGATCGACGGCGCCGGCGAGCTCCGGATCCTGGCCCAGATCGTCCTGCCGCTGTCCAAGGCGGTGATCGCGGTCATCGGATTGTTCTACGCGGTCGGCTTCTGGAACGCCTGGTTCAACGCATTGCTCTACCTGAACGACTCGCACCGCTGGCCACTGCAACTGCTGCTCAGGACCTACGTCCTGCAAGGCCAATCGCTCGGTGACAGCGCAGCTGCTTCGGCGGACGTACCACCCCCGCAGCAGGCGGTCCAGGCCGCCGTCGTCATGGTCGCGCTCGTCCCGATCCTGCTGGTCTACCCGTTCCTGCAACGGCACTTCACCAAGGGCGTCCTCACCGGCGCCGTCAAAGGCTGACCCTTAGGAGGACCTGTGTCCACGTCACCGATCGACCGAGAACTCTCCCGCCGAACTGCACTGAGGACCGCTGCTATCGGCGGCTCGGCTCTCGCCTTCGGCGTACCGAGTCTTGCCGCATGCAGCAATACCGGCGCCGGCCCGACGTCGGCCGCCGGCAAGCAGGTCACCCTGCCCACCTACCGCCCGCCGACCGGGTTGAAGCCGGATCTGGCCGGAGACCCCGCGCAGGGCATCCAAGACGGGTTCTTCACCATGCCGGCAGACCTGCAGAATTCGGTCGACGGCAACCCGATGAGCGGCGGCGAGATCAGTGCCATGGTGCCTACGCTCGCTCCCCCGCCACCCCCGTTGAGCAGCAACACCTACGCCCAGGCGATGAATGCCCGACTCGGCGGCAGGTTCACAGTACGCACGGCGCCGTCCAGCGAGTACGGCACCAAGATCGACACTCTGCTGGCCGGCAACGACCTGCCTGATCTGGTCCTCGTGCAGGACTTCGGCCAACCGCGCCTGGACAAGCTGCTCGAGAACAAGTTCACCGACGTCTCCGGCCTGCTGTCCGGCGACAAGGTCCTGGAGTATCCGAACCTCGCCGCGATCCCGGCCCGGGCCTGGACCAACGCCGGCATGTTCGGCCGGCTCTGGGGCGTGCCGATCGAGCGCCCCCTGCTGTGGAACGTGATGATGGCCCGCGCGGACCTGATGGACGCGGCCGGGGCGGCCCCGGGCGGCATCGCCACCACCGACGACTTCGAGGCCATGTGCGCCGAGGTGAACGACCCACGCCGCAACCGCTGGGCACTGACCGGGTCCTACGGATCGTTCAGCCTGCCCGCGTTCGCCGCCGCGTTCGGCGCGCCCAACAACTGGCGAAAGAACTCCGACGGCTCGTTCACCCGGGACTGGGAGACCGACGAGTACAAGGCTGCGGTCGAATTCACCGCCAAGCTCCGCCGAACCGGCTACTTCCATCCCCAGTCCGCGAACCTCACCGGCTCACAGATCACCAAGCTGTTCGTCTCCGGGCAGATCGCCTGCTACGCCGGCCAGTTGAGCGCCTGGCGAAACCTGATCAGCATGGAGGGGCTGGATGCCTCCCAGGTGACCGCGATGCCGCTGTTCGGTGCCAAGGGCAAGCAGCCGGCCGTCTTCTACGGCACCGGCGTGTACGGCGTACTCCTGCTCAAGAAGGCCTCCGAAGCCCGGGCCCAGGAGTGCCTGCGGCTGCTCGACTTCTACGCCGCGCCGTTCGGCACCAAGGAGTACGTCCTCGTCCACTACGGGGTGGCCGGCGCCGATTACGAGCTCCAGAACGGTCAGCCGAAGTTGACCCTGAACGGCAAGAAGGAAGTCGTCAACGTCGGCTATGTCAGCGGATCGGAGTTCCGGGTGATGTACAGCCCGGGCCTCGCCGACTGGGTCCGGGACCAGTACCAATGGGAGAAGGCAGCGGCTCCGCACGGCCTCGCCGATCCGACCCTCGGTCTCTACTCCGAGACTGCCAGCCGCTCCGGGGACGAGGACCAGAAGGTCCGCGACACCATCAGCGACGTCGTGATGGGACGCAAGAAGCTCGACGACTTCAGCGCCGCGGTCAAGACCTGGAAGACTGCCGTCGGCGACAAGATCCGCGACGAGTACGCCAAGCAGCACGGATGAGCACGGCCGATGAGCTCGACAACTGGTTGATCGCGACGGCCGGCAAGGCCGGAGAACGCGCGTACGACGCAAGCCGGCAACTGATCCGCATGTCGGCCTCCCCGAGTTCGGTCCACACCGCGCTCGGGGGTCAGCCCGTCCACGCCTACCGCGAGTCCGCGACGTACGCGCTGATCCTGCTCGAGACAGCGGCGGCGGACGACGCGCTGGGAATCCTGGACCGGGTGCTGTCCGGCCAGGACCTCGACCCGGCGTCGGCGACGTACGGAATCTGGCCGTACTACCTCGAGGAGCCCCTGGACGAGATGGTCCGGCCCGACACCAACTGGGCCGACTTCATCGGTCAGGAACTGGTCCTCATCATGCTCCGGCACGCGGCCCGGCTTCCCGAGCAGCTTCGCGACCGCCTGCGGGCGGCGATCGCGGCCGCCGCGGAGGCGATCATCCGCCGGGACGTGCCCATGTCGTACACCAACATCGCCGCCAAAGGCACCTTTGTGGTCCTTGGTGCCGGCCAGGTGCTCGACGATCCCGACCTGACCCGCCACGGACGCGAGCGCATCGAACGGCTGGCGGCGTCCGTCCGCGAGACCGGCAGCTTCGCCGAATACAACAGTCCGACCTATTGGCTGGTCACCTGCACAGCGATGTCGGCGGTCAGTCAGCTCATCACCGATCGCCGATCCGCAACGATCGCGTCCGGCCTCGTCGATCAGCTGTGGCATCACCTCGTCCGGCGATGGCATCAACCGTCCGGACAGTTCTCCGGACCGATGTCACGGGCCTATCGCAACGATCTGGCCGAGGAGCCACAACTGCTGGCCCACCTCTGCAAAGCCGTCGGCGGACACCCGCCGTTCGATCGCGCGCTCGAACGAGTCGACGACGGATCGGCGGCGGCTCTCGGCCTGATCCACACCGCTCTACTACAGTCGCAAGCCTCGGAAGACGTGGTGCACCGGTTTCGCACCGCCGGACCGCCCAGCATGCGACGCGAACTGTTCAGCCGCGGCCGCCCGGACCGGATCGGAAGCACCTGGCTGCACAGCTCGAACACTCTCGGGACCGTCAACTTCGCCGATTCCTGGTTTCAGCGCCGCAACCTGCTCGGCTACTGGGGCGCCAACGACGCCTGGCGACATCCGGCTCCATCGGTCCGGCTGCGCGTCGTCAAGGACGAGGTCGACTTCGTCTCTGCCGTCTTCTCCTCCGTGCAGCAGGGGCCTCATGCGCTGTGGCACATCGGCTTCGCCAGCCCGGGCGGCGACCACCACGTCCACCGCAACCTCATCCCGGCCGGGCAACCCGTCATGATGCGGTCCGTCCAGGTGCTGTTCGAGTTCCGCGGCATGACAGACCCCGTGATCCGCATCAACGGTCTACCGGGTGGAGGCCGGTTCGCACTTCGGGACCAGGTGACCGTCTCCGAAGGCCGCAGTACGGTTCTCGTCACCCCAGCCGGAGGCAGCTGGGGAGGCGCCGGCCCGACCGGCCGGATCACTTCAGGTCCCGACGGCGTACTGACCCTCGCCCTCGAACTGTTGTCGGTCACCGAGCCGGAGCCGGTCGACCTGTCCGCGCTCGGCACGGCCTTCGCCGGAGGATCGATCTCGCTGCTACCCGACGGCGAGGCAGCGCCTGCCGCACCGGTGTCGTCGGCCTCTCGGGACGGCCTGGTCACCTGGAGTTGGGCCCCGGGTCCGCACCTCGACCTCACCGGCCGAGCCACGGTCGGCACCATCGAGCAACACGGCGACACCCACACGGCAACCATCGATCGGCAGCCGCTCGCTGTCCGCTGCCGAACCAACATGTGAGGAGAACCATGAGAACACGATTGCTCGCCGCAACAGCTGTGCTCGGGACCGTGGGTGTCCTCCTGGTGGGAGCACTCACCGGTCCCGCGCAGGCCGCCACCGGAACCTACTACGTGTCGCCGAGCGGAAGTGACACCAACAGTGGTCTGTCGCCCAGTCAGGCGTGGAAGACGATCGGGAAGGTCAACGGTTTCACCTTCCCGCAGGGCAGCCTCATCTACTTCGAAGGCGGGCAGACGTTCACCGGCTGTCTGGTCTTCAACTCCACGAACGTCCCGGCGTCGTCGGCGTCGACACCGTTCAGGGTCTACTCGTACGGCACCGGGCAGGCCACGATCAGGTCCGACTGCGCCGGCGCCTACTCGGCGGCGGTCACTGCGGATGACGTGAGCGGTTTCCAGCTGAACAACCTCAAGGTGGTCAACGGCGGCACGACCGCAGCGGGTGTGCTGCTGCAGAACCAGAGATCGTCGACGGCGACGAAGGGCTTGCGGGTCACCAACTCCGACATCTCCGGGTTCGCCACACCGAGCGGCAGCACCAGCGCGTTCGGCGGCCAGATCATGGTGCTCGGGTACGCCGTGAACGGGCATACCGGCCCCCTGGACGACGTGCAGATCCTCAACAACAAGCTGCACGGCGCCAGCGTTACGTCGAACGCCGGGCCGGGCATCTACGGCTGGGGCGGCGGGGTGAACATCACCAACGTCCGAGTCGAGGGCAACACGGTGTACAACCTCGGCATGGCGGCCAAGACCACCGGGGCCGGGCTGACGGCGAACGGCTGGAACGGGGCGGTCATCCAGCACAACGTGGTCCGCGACATCGGTGCGAACGTGACGTCGTGCGGCGGCACCAGCGGCATCATGACGTACACGTCCAGCAACGTGACGATCCGCTTCAACGAGGTGTACCGGGTGCAGCCGTCGCCGGGGTACACGGCCGGTTGCGACTGGGACGGGATCGACCTCGACGGAGGTACCACGAACTCCGTGGTGGAGTACAACTACACCCACGGCAACGCCGGCAGCGGTCTGCTCGCCTACACCTCGACGGTCGGGTCACGGATCTGGGGACCGAACACCTTCCGGTACAACATCTCGGAGAACGACGACTGGGCGAAGGCCCAGGGTGGCCTGATGGACGTCGTACCGAACGCCCCGAAGAACGCGCTGTCCATCTACGGCAACACCTTCGTCACCACCAAGGACCAGAGCACGAACGTCAAGACCGGCACCAGCGCCTGCTTCAACTTCGGCTACAGCGCCGGCACGTGGGCCAGCGGCTCGCAGCTCAGGAACAACATCTGCTACCTGGCCAACCGGGGCAGCTCGGGCAAGACCGGTCAGCTGTACTACAACCCGTACGGCCAGACCGGGATGACGCTGTCGAACAACCTCTACTACGGGACGAACACGGCCGGCTGGCGGTGGGGCGGCACCACCTACGCCGACTTCGCCGCGTGGAAGGCCGCGGGGCTGGAATCGGGTGGGGTGTGGGGCGACCCGCTCCTCACCGCAGCCGGTGGCGGCGGTACCTGCACGTGGTCGCCGCCCACAGGCACCGGGCCGCAACCCTGTCCGCAGGCCTACACGCTGAAGGCCGGCTCTCCGGCTCTCGGTGCGGGGACGCCAGTGTCCGGTGACAGCGGCGTGGACTACTTCGGGTCCACGGTCGCCAACCCGCCGCACATCGGGGCTGATGCCGGATGAGACTTGCCCTCGGCAGGTGACGCAGTGGCACAGAGCATCCGCCCCGATCTCGAGGCACTGAGCTGGGAGGGAGCCATCGAGGTGGTCCACACCCCGGATGGCTCCCGCCCGTGGCGACTGCCGTACAGCCGGATCGGCCTGTTCCCCACCGATGCGTTGCGGATGCGGGCCGCAATGTGCGCCGGAGTGCGCATCGTGCTCGACACCGACAGCACGACGGTCGCGGGCCGTGCAGCCGCGCCAGTCGACCCAGACCTGACTTCGATCGACCTGGTGGTCGACGGCGGGTCGGCGTTCTCGATCCGAGTCGGCAGCGACGGCTGGTTCCAGTTCTCGGGGCTGCCGGAGCCGCGCAAGACCGTGGAGTTGTGGCTGCCGCAGTACGGCGACTTCCAGCTGACGGAGCTCGTGGTCGACGAAGGCTCACAGGTCTGGCGCACGGCCCGGCCGTACCGTCCGCGTCTGCTGGTCTACGGCAGTTCGATCACGCACTGCCGCGACGCGACGTCGCCGACCCGGACCTGGCCTGCGCTGGTGGCCGCGGAACTCGGCGCGGACCTCACCTGTCTCGGCTTCGCCGGACAATGCCATCTGGACCCCATGGTCGCAAGGGTCCTGCGCGACCGGCCCGCCGACCTCATCATCGCCTGCCTGGGCGTCAACGTGTACGGCAACGGCTCGTTCAACAGTCGCTCGTTCCTGCCGGCCGTACTGGGCTTTCTCAGCACGCTGCGCGACGGACATCCAGGTGTGCCGATCGTCGCCGTGTCCCCCATCGTGTCACCGTCCCGGGAGGACACGGTCGGCGGCGCGGACCTCACTCTCGCCGCTATCCGGGCCGAGGTGCACCGGGCCGTCCACATCCTCCGTGATTACGGCGACACGGCCCTGCACGTGGTCGACGGCCGAACCGTCCTCGGCTCCGACCGCGCCCACTTGCTGCACGATGGGATCCATCCCGACGCCGAGGGCTACCAGTACATGGCACGCGCGTTGAGCACAGCCCTCGGCACGCTCACCCGCACCGACCGGGAGCTTGACCAGGATTGATCCGGTCAGCAGGCCCGGTCGAGGTCCTCGACGTTCCACCGGCTGGGGCGCCCAGGAGTGATTACGCATAGCCCCGGGATTCGGTTCGAGTGGACTGTCGGGCGGATCGGGCCCCCACCACCCGATCCGCCCGCAGGTTTTAGTGGCCTACTCGGTCGGAGTGGAGTTCGTTGAGGCGTTGGGCGGCGGTGCGCTCGGCCGGGGTGACGCAGATACGGTCGCCGGGGACTGCTTCGCGCCAGACGTAGCCGTTGACGCAGGTGCCGTTGGCGGTGGCGAGGTGGGCTCGGACGTGGGCGGCGTTCTGCTGCTGGATGGTGACTCGCTCGTCCGGCGTCACGCAGACCGTGTCGTCCGGGGTCGCGCGGCGGAAGAGGAAACCGTCCAGGCAGGTGCCGGTCTCGGAGCCGGTGGCGTTGCCGGTGATCGTGACGCGGCGTTCGACGTTCCCGGGATTCAGGCGTACGACGAGGACGGCTTCGTGGGCGCCGACTCCCATCGGCTCGAAGCGCAGCCGGATCGAGCAGGTTGTACCCGGTTTCAGGGTGCCGTTGCACACCTTGGTGAGAGTGAAGGCGGACGCCTGGTCGCCGGCGAGGATGATGGTGGCGATCTCGACGCTGGTGCTGCCGGTGTTGCGGATGCCGATCTGCTTGCAGGCCTTGGCCTCGCCGGCCGGGATCTCGGGACACTGGCGGTTGAGCGGCAGATCGACCGGCAACCCTCCCGGCGAGGTGGTCTGAGACGGCGTCCCGGTCGGGACAGAGGTCGGCGCAGAGGTCGGCTCCGAGGTCGCAGAGGTCGGCGAAGGCTGAGAGCTCGGCTGAGCAGCTGGTTGGCGGATCGTCGTCGGTTTCCCGACGGGTAGCGCCTGGGCTTGCGGCGGTGTCGGTGTCGGGCCGCGTTTGGTGGTCACGAAGGTGCCGGAGCCGGTTGCGGTCAGGGATCCGTTGCCGGCGATCGCCTCCGGAATGGTGAACCCGCTGATCGTGATCAGGAGCGCGACCGCACTCAGTGAACCGATGCCGAGGGTGCGGGCCGGCCCTCGTCCCCGCGTGGAGACGACGGCCACAACCAACGGGCTCAGAACGGCGCCCAGCACCGTCGCGGTCCGCCCCGCGCCGAGTGCCGGAAGGACCGCCGCGCACGCGACCGACGCGACGATGGCGAAGAAGAGCGACTTGCCGCTGAAGCAGTGCGTGTCCTTGATCTGCCGGCTGAGCGGCCGGCGGTTCAGCTGCGGATCCATGGTTCGTCCCCCCGAAGACAGCCTTCGCGGACCGGAGGCGGGACCACCGTTTGAAATACATGGTCCGGCCGATGTATTTGGCGGCCGGTTCGCGACTCCGACTACCGAGTCCGGGGGGAGGGCTGACGCGGTGCGCGGGCCGCCTGGTCACACACCAGGGGGAGGCGACCCCGCACCGCGTCGGGGAACCAGGAAAGAAGGATCGACGTGACCACCTCAGCACAGCCCGCCGGACCGCGGCCCCGACGAGGACCGGCGATGAAACCGTTCACCCGGCGGATGATCGGGACGATCAACTTCGCCGAGGCCGTCCTGACCCTGGTCGGGCTCGTCGCGGCGTACGGGATCGCCGAGCGGCTGGTGTCCGCCCAAGAGCTCGCCGGACCGGGCGATGTCGCGACCCGGACCGTCCACTGGTGGGGACCCGACTTCACCACCACGCTGAACATGTCCCTGCTGATCGTCGGCGCAGCCGCCGGCGCCGTCGGCAGCGTCATCCACCAGAGCATGGTCTTCGCGCAGCGAGCCGGTCTGGAGACCCTCGAACGCGGGTTCGTGTGGTGGTACCTGCTCCGCCCGGTCTGGTCCGCCCTGCTCGGCGCGGTCGTCGTCGTTGCCGTCAACACCGGACTGATCAGCATCGGCGACGAGACGACCTCCACTGCCGGGGTCACGGTCCTGGTGATGATGGGCTGCCTGGCCGGCCTGTTCACCGACCAGGCAATGCGCCGCCTCCGGCCGATGCTGGGCGCGACCCCACCAGAGGAGACACAGGTCCCCGACGACGAGTCGAACCCGAGCACCGACCGGCGCTGACTGGCTCGCGAGCTACTCCGGCAGCAGCACGGCCCCGACGCCCGGTTGTGCCGCCGCCTGGGCCTCAGCGATGAGCGCCGCCGCCGCGTCCCGCCCGTTCTCCCCGGTCCGCGACATCCGCGCCGCGATCAGTCCCGCGACAAGCGGCGTACTGAACGACGTGCCACTCCACTTCGCCATCCCGTAGAACCGCTCGACCCTGCCGGTCCAGACGTGGGGTGGCTCGCGGTACTTGTACGTCCCCTTGGGGAAGGCGTTGACCAGGCCCTGGCCGGGCGCGTAGACGTCCACCCAGCCACCGTGGTTGCTGAAGCCGGCCTTGCCCTGCCAGTGCGTGCCCAGCGCACCGACCGACACCGTGTACGGCGCCGCCGCCGGCCAGAACGGTTCGCGGGCACTCTCATTGCCAGCGGCAACAACCAGGACGACACCCTTGTGATGCCGGAGCCGCCGCTCGTTGAACACCGTGAAGCTGAGCAGCCGGCTCGCGTCGAAGGTGTACGTGCCGGCCGACATGCTGATGATGTCCGGATAGTCGTTCTCGAGCACGCGGTCGAGCGTCCTGACCAACTTCGCCTCGGTGACAGCACCGCCGGCACCGAAGCCGCGGCGCACGATCACTTCGGCCAGCGGGGCGACACACCTGATGACCCCGGCGATGAAGGTGCCGTGGCCCGCGTAGTCCTTGAGCTGCGTGCCTTGGATCGAGGTGTCGGGGTCCCCGGTCACGCCCTTCAGCCAGCTGCTGCGTTGCGTCGCTGTCGCGTCGAGGCCGCTGTCCACGACGACCACCCGAACCCCCTCGCCGGCGGCGCGGTTCACGGTGTAGCCGGGGTACGGCGCACTGCCGGCCGGCATCGGCTCGGGTTCCTCGGCCGGGCAGCCCGCGCCGTTGCCGGCCACAACGAGGACGTGGTTCGGTGCGGCCGCGTCCGGACCGGCCGCGGTCACGACCTCCTCCTGCCTGACGCCGTCCGGAAGGTTGACGGTGACCAGGCCGCCCTCGCGGATGATTCTCAGCGCCGCGAGCGTGTCGAACTGCGGGTCGGGGCCCTGGTTGAGCCGAATGAGCCGGACGCCGGCGACGACCGGCTCGGACCGTGGCCGGTCGTCGCCGTACAGCAGCCGCAGTTGGCCGAGGATCCCGCGAACGTGCTCGTAGTACTCCTCGCGGACGAGGATGACGTCCTTCTCGTAGAGGAAGTCCACCTCGGACTTGGATCCGACCGTCCGCCCGAGTCCTACCTTCAGCTCCTCCTGGCCCTCCGGACCGTAGTAACTGAGGATGAGATCGCGCTGAGCCTCTTGGGGTGTCGCGGGGACTTCGGGTGCCTCCGCCGGGGTGCCGTTGTTCGTCGCGTCGTCTGTTGTCATTGCCCCTCCCAGTTCTGCAATGAGTTACATAGACTCCTTGGATGTCCGCCGGTGGTGTTCAGGTAGCTGCCGACTACCTGCTGCCGTTGGCGGTTTCGCGGCCGGCTGAGGCGGTGGCGGCGGCCGGTACGGTCCTCGAAGGGACGCCTGATCCGAGGAGCGCCTCGATCGCGCATCAGGCTCGGGCGATCGTGTCGCGGGACAACGGACGGCAGGACGAAGCCGTCGCCGAGCTTCGTCTCGCGCTGCGGCTGGCCAAGAGATCCGAAGAGCCGGAGCGCGTCGCAGACGTCCAGGCCACGCTTGGTCTCACTCTTGGGCTCGGCGGTAAGCCCAAGGAGGGGCTGGCCGCGCTGGATCAGGCGATCGCCAAGAGCCGAGGGGTTGCCGCTGGGCGGGGTTTGACTCGGCGGGGGTACTTGCTTCGGGTTGTTGGGCGGTACGACGAAGCGCTTGGTGATCTGCGCCAGGCGATCACGTTGTTGCGGCGTGGCGGGGATCAGGTGTGGGAGGCGCGCGCCCGCACTCACCGGTTCCTTGTGTACGCCGCAATGGGGCAGGCGGCCCATGCCGACCGTGACCTGGTCGTGGCGGAACGGCTGTCGGCGGCGACCGGACAGGAGCTGGAGTCGGCGATGCTCGTGCACAACCGCGCGGACGTGGCCTTCCAGGCTGGTGACCTGCCGGCGGCGCTCGGCTTCCTCGATGCGGCAGCGGCTCGCTACGCCGCGCTGCAGACCGAGTGGACGAGTCTCGAGATCGACCGCTGCACTGTACTCCTCGCCGCAGGTCTCGCGACCGAGGCGGTCTCGGCGACCGAGCACGTCCTGCAAGACCACCTGCGTCGGCGCAGCAAGGGGGCCGAGACGGCCGAGTTGATGTTCGCCGCGGCGCGGGCCGCGCTGGCCGCCGGCCGGCTCGACTTGGCCGCGGAACGCGCGGTGGCCGCCGCCGAACTCTTCCGGCGACAGGACAGGCAGGGATGGCTCGCCCGTGCCACGTTCGTCATGCTCCAAGCGCAGTACGACGCCGGCCAGCACAGTGCTCGCCTCAGTACCAAGGCCGGGCGACTCGCGGACCAGCTCGACGAGTTGAACGCGTCGGAAGCTCCCGCGGCTCACCTGCTCGCCGGCCGCCTCGCTGCCGCCGACGGCCAACCGGACGACGCCGACCGACACCTTGCCCGCGCGGCACGGTTCCGCCATCGGGGCCCCACGTTCGGCCATGCGGCCGGCTGGCTCGCCCAGGCGCTGCGGGCCGAGGGCCGCGGAGCCACGGCGGCGACCCTGATCGCCTGTCGGCACGGGCTCGAAGCGGCCGCCGATCACCAGCGATCCCTGGCCGCGCCGGAGTTGCGCGCCCACGCCGCGGGCTACGGCATCGAGCTCGCCGCCCTGGCGCAACGGCACGCCGTACGACGGAACGACGCCCGGATGCTGCTGCGCTGGAGCGAGCAGTGGCGGGCCAGTGCGCTGGCCTTGCCGCCGGTCCGGCCGCCGGACGATCCCGAACTGGCGGCGGATCTCGCGGCGCTGCGCGATGTGGCGCGACGCCTCGACGCGGACGGCGACACCGATCGCCTCCGGCTCGAACGCAGCCGGCTGGAGTCGTCCATTCGGGCCCGGACCAGACGCCTGGGCACTCGCGAGTCCGATGCGCGTCGCCGGGACACCACAGCCGACGTCGGTGCGGTGGTCGACGGACTGGGTGACCACCGGCTCGTCGAACTCGCCGCCGTCGACGGCCGGCTCTACGCGATCACGGTCGTCGGGCGGCGGGTACGGATGCATTCGGTCGGCCCGGTCGACACCGCCGTACGGGAACTCGAGCTCACACTCTTCATGCTGCGCAGGCTCGCCCATGGTCGCGTGCCACCCGGCGCTCTCGAAAGACTGGACATCGCGGGGCTGCGGCTGCAGCAGGTGCTCTTGGGACCGGCTGCTGATGATCTCGACGACGGGCCCGTCCTGGTCGTGCCACCGGCCGCTTTGCACGCAGTGCCCTGGGCAATGTTGCCCGCTTTGCGATCGAGTCCGGTCGTGGTCGCGCCCTCGGCGTCGGTCTGGTTGCGGGCCGGTCAGCTGCCGGTCCCCCGGCACCGCCGGGTCGCGCTCGTCGTCGGCCCTGGCCTCGACGGGGGTCGCAGCGAGATGAAGGAGATCGGGCGCGAGTACCCGGGGTCGGTCGTTCTCACCGACGGGCAGGCCACTGCCGACAACACCCTCACCGCACTCGACGGTGCCTGGACCGCACACATCGCTGCCCACGGGCTCTTCCGACGCGACAACCCACTGTTCTCCGCGATCGCGTTGGACGACGGTCCGCTGACCCTTTACGACCTCGGCAGGCTCCGGCGAGCGCCGCTGCGACTCGTGCTGTCCAGCTGCGAGTCCGGCGTCGCGGCGCCGATCGGAGCAGACGAGCTCCTTGGCGCGGTGTCCGCACTGGTCCCGCTCGGGACCGCCAGCCTGCTGGCCAGCGTCGTCCCGGTCAACGACAAGACGACCGCCGCGCTGATGGTCGACTTCCACCAGCAGTTGCGTGATCGCGCCTCGTTCGGCGTCGCGCTGCACGAGGCTCGCAGCAACGTCGGCGACGACCCGGTCGCGGTCGCGACGGCCTTGTCGTTCGTGGCACTCGGCCGGTGAGGGGGCGTCCCAGACGGCCGTCACAGGTTGACCCAGGAGGTGGTGACCGGACTCCCGCGGACGGATCGGCACCTGATTCGCACCGGGCCACCCCGCGACCGATCGAGCAGGAACCGCCCGAGTTCGTCCAGCTCCAGCGGTTCGCGGCTGCCGTCGCCGTACTCGAGCTCACCGCCGTCCGGCGCTGCGCCGACGAGCTGGCCGATCACCGTCAGCCCGTCGTCGCCGGGCAGGACCTCGAGCTCGGCGCGGACCCCACCACCCTCGAACGACAGCAGTCGGTCCGCGGTCGCGTCCGGCGTTGCACGTCGTACGACGTCGTACTCCAGATCCGGCGTGGTCCCGGCGGAGTCGGCGATCAGCTCGGCGAGCTCACCGTCGAGGTCGTGCGTCCTGATCGCTTCGCGCGCGGCGGCGCTGATCACCTCGGGCACCGGGTCGGCCTCGTTGGCGACCTGGCGCAACCACGCCAGCAGTGCCTCGTCCTCGCGGTCGGCGTTCATCGGCGGTCACCGCCGGCCTCGGTCATGCCGGCGTCGAACGGGTACGCGCCCGCCGCCATGACGTCGCGGAGGGCTGTCAGACACCGCTGCCGGGTCGGGCCGACACTTCCGAGCGGCATGTCCAGCGCGGCCGCGACTTCGGTGTAGCTGGGTGGCGGGTCAGCCAGCAGGACCCGCAACAGCGTTTGGCAGCGCGGTTTCAGTGACCGGAACGCCCGCCACAGCGCCGAGTCCTGCTCGCGCCGCAGCAGCCCGTCGTCCAACGGGTCGGCGTCATCGGCGAAGTCTTCCCAGGTCTCCGAGACGACCACTCTGGACCGGCGTCGCAACGCCGCGAGGCATTCGCGCCGCATCGTGGTGGCCAGCCAACTGCCGATGCTCTCCGGCTGCCGGACCGTGTCGATCCGTTCGACCAGACGGAGCCAGGTGGTCTGGATCGCGTCGGCCGCATCGTCGGAATTCAGTCGCATTCCGCGCGCGATGAACCAGAGCAGATTCGTGTAGCGATCCGTCAACGCCGCCCAGGCGGCAGGGTCGTCGGATCGCACGCCCGCAACCAGCGCAAGGTTGTCGAGCTGCCGTTTCTGGTCCATTGCAGTGGCCCCCGGACGGTCGGCTGCCATTCGCCCCCTTCGGCATTCTCGCCGAGAAGAACAGGGCCGTCCACAGGACGCACTTCGCCCGCAGTTCCGTCGGTGCCGGGCGGTGACGGCGGTGCCGCACGTCGGTCTGGCCATCTCGAACCTCCAAGCGATCGCCGAGTTGCCGACAAGAGGCCGAGACGCTCTTTCTGATACCGGTTCCGTCAAAAACATGCGTTTGAGCGATCTGAGTTCCGGTGGTATTTCCGGCCCGCTCCGGCCGTCTGCTCGGATGGAAAGGGAGGGCGCAATGAGCACACCGAACCCCACTCCCCCGGAGAAAGAGAACTGGTGGACCCGCATCGGCACCATGGGCCAGGCGCTGACCGCCGTGGTCGGGTTGATCGCCGCCCTGGTACCGATCCTGGTCAAGACCGGACTCCCAGGACGGACCGACGACGACACGACACCGCCGCAGACCCGGATCGTCACCACCGCCCCGCAACAGACCCCGCGGCAGACGCTGCAACCCGTGGCTCCGACCCAGCGGCGGCAGATCAGCCTGACCGTCTCCGACCAGCTCACCGAAGGCGCGGAAGAGGAGATCATCGTGATCAGCCTGGAGGGAAAGCAGGTCGCCAGGCTGCATGCGACCCGCGAGCAGCCGATCGTCACCAAGCGGATCAAGGCGACGAAGGCCGGCAACTACAGCTACGTCGTCGACGCCTCGATCAGGTGGTACGACGCCACCGGCACCGAGCACGTGACCAACGCCACCGGCCGCGGCAGCGTCGCCATCCACGACGGCATGCGCCTCGACGTCTACCTGCACGAAGAGCCCACCGGCTTCAGCCTCTCACTCCAGTCAGCCGCCGAGTAACCCGCTCCCGATCGCGCAGCGGTGGGTTGGGGGCGAGGGTGCCGGAGGGGGTGATGTGGGCGAGGATCTGGTCGACCAGGGTCAGGATGTGGGGATCGTCGACGGTGTAGATGTGGCGGCGGCCTTCGCGGCGGGCGGTGATCAGGCCGGCCAGGCGGAGTTTGGCCAGGTGCTGGCTGGCGGTGGTGATGCTGACGCCGGCCCGGTCGGCCAGGGTGCCGACGTCGTACTCGCCGTCGATCGCGAGCCAGAGCAGGTGCAGGCGGACCGGCGCGACCAGGAGGGCCAGGGTGCGGGCCGCGGCGTCGAGTTGTGGTCGGGTCGGCTCGGTCATCACTGGATCCCGTGCGCCAGGCGGGTCGTCGAGAAGGTGACCAGGAACGCCAGCGACAACGGCAGCAGAGTGGCCGTGGCGGTCCACTTCAGGCTCCTCGTCTCCTTCCAGATCGTCAGGATCGTCGTACTGCACGGGTTGTGCAGCAGGGTGAACAGCATCAGGTTGATCGCGGTCAGCACCGTCCAGCCGCCGGCGACCAGGACCGCGCCGGCCTCGGCGTCGCCGAGTTCGAGCATCACGCCGTTCGCGGCGCCGTACTCGAGGGGCCCGAGCGTCATCGTCAGCATCAGGATGGTCGGGATGATGATCTCGTTGGCGGGGATCGCGACGACGTAGGCCAGCAGGATGATGCCGTTGAGGCCGAGCGCGAGCCCGAGCGGATCGAGGCCGTGGGCGAGGTGGCCGGCGATGGTCGCGTCGCCGAGGGAGACGTTGCCGATCAGCCAGATCACCGCGCCGGCGGGCGCCGCCATCACGATCGCCCGCCACAGCACCTTGAGCGTGCGATCGATGACGCTCGTGTAGATCGTGCGCAGGACCTGCGGCGGCCGGTACGGCGGAAGCTCCAGCGAGTACACCGACGTCGTGCCGCGCAACACCGTCTTCGACAGCCCCCACGAGACCACGAGCGTCGTGACGATCCCGAGTACGGCGACCAGCACCACACTGCCCGCCGCCACCAGGCCGGCCGCGGCGGGTGGCACCAGAGTCCCGATGAACACCGTGCCCATCAGGATCAGCGTCGGCCAGCGCCCGTTGCAGATGCTGAAGTTGTTGGTGACGATCGCGATCATGCGTTCCCGTGGACTGTCGATGATCCGGGTCGCGGTCACCCCGGCCGCGTTGCAGCCGTACCCCATCATCATCGACAACGACTGCTTGCCATGGGCGCCGGCCGCGGCGAACAACCGGTCCAGGTTGAACGCCACCCGCGGCAGGTACCCGAAGTCCTCCAGCAGCGTGAACAACGGGAAGAAGATCGCCATCGGCGGCAGCATCACCGCGATCACCCACGCCGTACCCAGGTAGATGCCATCCGCAACGAGCCCCGTGACCCACCACGGCGCACCACCGAGCACCTCGCGTACGACGGCGTGCCCGTCCGAAACCAGCACCCGGTAGAGGAAGTCCGACGGTACGGCGGCCCCGGTGATGGTGAACCAGAAGACACCGAAGAACAGCAGCCCCATCACCGCGAAACCCCAGACCCGATGGGTCAGCGCCCGATCGAGCAACCGATCGAACGTCAACCGCGACTGCCCGTCCACTGTCCGTCGCGCGATCCGGGAGGCCTCGGCGAACAAAGCCGCCACCGCATCGTCAGCCGCCAGCTCGTCCGACCGAAACCGGCGCCGCGGAGCCACGGCCCCCTGGGCCACCAGGTCGATCGACTCCTTCAGCTCCGCGATCCCCCGTCCCCGCCGAGCAGCCATCGCCACCACCGGTACGCCGAGCTCGCGCGCAAGGTGACGGGTGTCGACCGAGAGCCCGTGCCGTTCGGCCTCGTCGATCAGGTTGACCGCAACCACCACACGGTTGGTCACCTGCAGGATCTGCAACACCAGCGTAAGGTTGCGTTCCAACCGGGTCGCATCGACGACCACGACGGTCACATCCGGCGCACCGTGCTCCAGGTACTCCCGGGCGACCTCCTCCTCACCACCGGCCGACCGCAGCGAGTACACCCCAGGCAAGTCGATCACCTTGTACCTGTGGTCGTCGTACCCGTAAAGGCCTTCCGCCCGCGTGACCGTCGTACCCGGCCAGTTGCCCGACCGCTGCCGCAACCCGGTCAGCGCGTTGAACACCGTGCTCTTCCCGGTATTCGGGTTGCCGGCGACCGCGACCACAAAGTCGTGGCCGCCAGCAACCACCTGCAACCGCTGCGGATTCAACCCACAACTCCCACAGTCGTGACTCATGCCGTCACCAGTTCGACATGGATTTCGCGGGCTTGGGTGCGGCGGAGGACGATCAGGCTGTCGCAGATCAGGTACGCCGTGGGGTCGCCGAGGGGACTGGTCAGGTCGGCCCGGACTTCGGCGCCGGGGAGGAGGCCGAGGTCCATCAGGCGGTGGCGTTCGGCGCCGCGGCTGTCCAGTGCGGTGACGACCGCACCGGAGCCGCGTGGGAGCTGGTCGAGGGTCATGGGCTCAGTAGATGTTCGAGGGACGGACCATGCCTTCGGCCAGGTCGCCGAAGCCGGGGGCGAGGATCGCGCCGGGGTGGCCGACGACCTCCTCCACCACCGCGGTCTCGGTGGTGATCACCAGCGCCGCGATCGACGCCGCGCTCTCCAGGGCCGCCCGGGTGACCTTGAGCGGATCCATCACGCCTTCGTCGAACATGTCGGCGTAGTGGCCGGTCAACGCGTTGAACCCGTGTCCCAACGGGAGGTCGGCGACTCGCGCGACCACCTCGTCGCCGTCGTACCCGGCGTTGATCGCGATCCAGCGCAGCGGCTCGGGCAGCGCCCGGCGGACCACCTCGCGACCGACCGCGTCGTCGTCGAGCAGCTCGACCCGCGACACCGCGTCCTGCGCCTGCACGAGCGCCGTACCGCCGCCGGCCACCACGCCCTCCTCGAGCGCGGCCTGCGTCGCGGCGAGCGAGTCCTCGACCCGCAGCATCCGCTCCTTGAGCTCGACGCTCGTCGCGCCGCCGACCCGGATGACGGCCACCCGCCCGGACAGCCGGGCCATCCGGAGCTGCAGGTTGTCCTGGTCCGCCTCGATCCGAGCCCGCTCGAACTGGGTCTCCAACTGGCCCAGCCGGGCCTCGACCGCTCGGGCGTCGCCGTGCCCGCCGACGATCGTCGTACTGTTCTCGGTGATCGTGATCCGGTCGCACGACCCGAGGTGCTCCAACGCGACCTCATGCAGCTCGAGGCCGGTATCGCTGGCGATCACGTGCCCGCCGAGCGCCACCGCGAGATCCTCCAGCTCGGCCACCCGGCGATGACCGAAGCCGGGCGCCCGGACGACGACCGACCGCATCGTGTTGTGCATGTTCCCGCCGACGAGCAGTTGGAGTGCGGGTCCGGCGACCTCCTCGGCGAGCACCACCAGCGGCCGGTCCGCGCGCTTGGCCACCTCGACCGCCGGCATGACGTCCTGCACCTGCGTGATCTTCTTGTTGGTGAGCAGGATGATCGGGTTCTCGTAGACGGTCTCCATCCGCTCCTTGTCGGTGACCATGTACATCGAGATGTAGCCGTGGTCGAACTCGATCCCGTCAACCACCTCGACCGACAGCCCGATCGAGTCCGACTCCTCGGTGGTGACCACACCGTTGCGGCCGACCCGCTCGACCGCCTCGGCGATCACCTCGCCGATCGACTCGTCGTCGCTGGCCGCCAGCGTCGCGATGTGCCGCAGATCCTGCTTGCCGCCGACCTCGGCGGCCCACGAGCGCAGCGTCTCGACCACGACCGGGACAGTCTGCTCGATGCCCCGCCGTACCCGCATCGGGTTCGCGCCGGCGTCGACCGCCCGCAGGCCTTCGCGGACCATGGCCTGGGCGAGCACGGTCGCGGTCGTGGTCCCGTCGCCGACCACGCCGTTGGTCTTCATCGCGACTTCCTTGACCAACTGCGCGCCCATGTTCGCGAACGGCTCGCGGAGCTGGATCTCCCGGGCGATCGTGACCCCGTCGTTGGTGATGGTCGGCGGGCCGGTCAGCTTCTCGAGTACGGCGTTGCGCCCTTTCGGACCCAGGGTCACCTTGATCGCGTCGGCGAGGGCGTTCACCCCGGACTCGAGCAACCGTCGTGCTTCTTCGTTGAACCTCAGTTCCTTTGCCATGGTGGGACTACCTTTCGGGTCACGGGATGAGAATCGCCCGGCCGCGGACCTTGCCCGCGTCGAGGTCGTCGATCGCCTGCTGGAAGTCGGCGAGCGGGTACTTGGTGGTGTGCAGGGTGACCTTGCCCTGCGCGGCGAGCACCATCAGCTCCTGCAGGTCGGTGTAGGACCCGACCAGGTTGCCGATGAAGTTGATCTCGGTGGAGATGATGTCGATCGTCGGCACGTCGATGTTCTCGCCGTAGCCGACGACGTAGTAGTTGCCGGCCCGGCGCAGCATCGCCACGCCCTCGGCGGTCGCGCCGCCCTCGCCGACGAAGTCGATCACGGCCTCGGCGCCGCGGCCGCCGGTCAGGTCCAGGACGTCCTGGACCTGGGTGCCGCGGGCAACGATGCCGTGGTCGGCGCCGATCTCGACGGCGAGCCGGACCGCGTCCGGGTTGCGGTCGACCACGACCACGGTCGCGGCCGAGATCGCCTTGAGCACCTGGATGCCGATGTGGCCGAGACCGCCGGCGCCGATCATCACGCAGACGTCCCCGGGCCGGGTGGCGCGGGCGGCTTTGGCGGCCGCGTGGTACGCCGTCAGCCCGGCGTCCGCGAGTGCCGCGACGTCGGCGGGTTCCAGGTTGTCGTCGATCTTGACCACGCTGCGGGCGGTTGTCCGCAGGTACTCGGCGTACCCGCCGTCGGTGTCGATCCCCGGGAACCGGCTGTTCTCACAGTGCACATCGTCGCCGAACCGGCAGGCCCGGCACAGACCGCAGGTGATCAACGGGTGCAGGATCACCTTGTCGCCGACGGCAACGTTCGTGACCGCGGATCCGACCGCGTGCACCCAGCCCGCGTTCTCGTGGCCGATCGTGTACGGCAGGGCTACGCCGGACTTCTCCGCCCACTGCCCTTCCAGGATGTGCAGGTCCGTCCGGCAGACACCTGCCCCGCCGATCCGGACGATGACGTCGAGCGGGCCCTCGATGGTGGGCTCCGGTACGTCGGTCAGCTGCAACTTCGTGTGGTAGCCGACGACTTGGACCGCTCTCATGCCGTGCTCCTCAGGTTCGTGATGCGGGTGGACGTGCCGGTGTCGGCGTATCGGGTGGCGAGCAGTCCGCGGCAGAAGTGCGAGTTGCCTTCGATCGAGATCCGCACGGCCTTGGCGAACCGCAGTCGCAGCGGGACGGCGTCCGGCTCGAGCGGCCCGCCGTACTCGTCGACCACCACGGGATCACCGGGATCGGCGCCGAGTCCGATGGCGAGCCGGCGCCGTACCAGAGCCTCCTTGAAGTGGCCTTCCGGCAGGTCGGCGAGCGTTATGCGGTGCAGCTCGTCGACCTGCAGGTCGGTGTCCCGGAGCAGTGCGGCAGCACAGCGCTCCATCGCCGCGGTGTGCGCCTTGCGGAGGAAGATCGCGCGCAGTTCGTCCAGGCTGGTCTCGGCCTCGACGCCGAAGGTGCCGACGTAGCCGGCGTCGGCGGCCAGCCCGGCGTTGATCTTCTCCGAGTCGTGGTGGTCGTCGAGCTGCACCACGACCCGGCCCAGACCGTCGATCCGGCGTAACGCGTCCTGCGCGTCCGAGGCCATCAGGTAGGCGAAGTTCGGCGAGCAGAACGACGTCGGCAGCCGCAACCGCACGGTCACCCCGGCGTCGTCGATACTCACCGACCGGACGAACCCGAGGTCGGTGATCGGCTCGTCGAGCTCCGGATCCATCACCGTCGCCAACGCCGCCAGCACCTCGTGCACCAGCGACGTCGCTACCGCGCTCATGATCGTGCGCCGGCGGCCACCTCGACCGGTGTGTCACCGGCGTCGGTCGGCAGCCGCAGCTCGGCCGGTACGTCGAGGCCGTACAGGGCGGCCGCGTTGAGTCCGAGGATCTTCTTCTTCGCCTCGGTCGTCAGCGGCGCGTACTCGGTCATGTCGGCCGGGATCTGGAAGTCGACGAACTGCTCGATCAGCCACTTCGGCGTCCACAGCGCGTAGTCGCTGGCGAAGAAGATCTTGTCCTCGCCCAGCCAGTAGATCAGCTCGCCGATGATCTGCGCGAAGTACTTCGGCCGGGTGTGGATGAACGGCATCGCCACCGCCAGGCCGCCGTACACGTTGGACTCCTGGGTGGCGATCCAGCAGAAGTCCTCCAGCCGGGGCAGGCCGACGTGCTCGACGACGAAGTTCAGGTCGAGGTAGTCGGTGGCTACCTTGTCTATGTCCGCGACGTCGAAGGCGTCCCGGTCCAGCGGCCGGATCGTCGGGCCCTTGTGCACGTGGATGTTCTTGATGCCGAGCTTCAGGCACTCCTCCAGGTACCGGCGCGACCACGGGTCGTCGAGCTTGTAGCCGCGGGAGTCGCCGTGCCACTCGGCGGTGTAGAGCTTGACGCCCTTCAGGCCCATCCGGTCGGCGTCCCGGCGGAGTTGCTCGAGGCCCGCTTCGCCGTTGCGCGGGTCGTAGGCGTGGTTGTAGGTCAGCTTGTCCGGGTGCTCCACGGCCAGGCCGAACGCCTCCTCGGTCTGGCCGAACCCGGTCTTGTAGAAGTCGCTGAGCAGGGTGGCCTGGAAGATCGCGTGGTCGACGTACCCGTCCTCGAACAGGTCCTTCATCAACCGCTGGCCGCCGTAGTAGGTGTAGGTGTCGTAGTCCCAGACGACCTCTTCGGGGCTGAGGTTCTTGTGGTAGTCGTAGAAGCAGTCGATGAACTGCTTGCCGTGCACGTTCTTCAGGTTCGACTCGCGGCCGTCCCAGATGTGCACGTGGGCGTCCACCACGTAGTAGTCCTCGCCGTCCTTGGAGTACATGGCGCCTCCTCTCAGTGCACGGTGAGGTCGAAGCCGATGTACTCGGCGGCGTCCTCGGGGCTGGCGAACAGGATCGTCTTGTCGTCGAGGTGGACCATCCGGCCGTAGTGGGTGGAGCTGATCTCCTCGAACACCGAGCCGTCGAACTCCGAGCCGAGCGCGTCGGTCAGCTCGGCGTAGTCGAAGTCGAGCAGGCCGACGCCGTCGACCCGGATCATCGACGGGTACTCGGTCAGCTCGACGCCGTCCTTGGCGCCCATCACGTCCGCGACCACCCGGCCGACCGGCGTGTTCATCAGGGTCACACCGCACTTGTTCGAGAACGCGGTCTCGGATCCGAACTGCATCGTCACTGGTCCAGCTCCTTCGGAGAGTCGAGCCCGAGCTCGTCGAGCAGCGAACGGAACTTCTGCTTGGCGGCGTCGAAACTCGCCGCGAACGTGATCGCCTTGTCGGCCGGCTGCGACCAGATCGGCTGCAGCGCCTGCGCGGCGGCGAGGGCGCGCGGCACCCAGGTCCCGAGCCATTCGCCGAACAGTTGCTTGTTGCTCTCGCCGTATTGCTCGTCGCGGGTCAGCAGACGGAACAGGTTCCGGGTGTAGGCCAGGTCGCGGTCGTAGTCGTGCTCACCGGTGCCGACGATGGTCGGCGTGATGTAATCGCCGTTGCGGGCCGAGATCTGCATCACCAGCTCGCTGCGGAACAGCGATCCGACCAACTGCTCGAACACGACGTTGGTCGCGAACAGCAGCTCGCACCAGTCACCGACCGCGGTCAGCCGCTCGACCAGCTCACGGGTCGGCTGCCACTCCGGCGCGTCCTTCCAGACCTCCTTGTGCGCCGCACCGTCGAACGGTACGTCGGCCTCGGACAGGTCGAGGTTGAACAGTGCGAGGTCCTGGGCGAACCGCAGCTTGTGCGCCGCGTTCACCGCGACCGCAGTGTTGATCATGTTGGTCGGGCCGGACCGCTGCACCGCGGTGAAGACGTGCAGGCCGAGGCCGTTCTCGGCGTGCATCCAGGCGCCGAGGTTGCGCTCGATGAACTTCAGCCAGGCCGGGTTCCAGCCGTCGTACGCCCGGGCCCGCTTGGCGTTCTGCAGGCACAGGTCGACCTGGCGGACCACCGCGGAGTTGTTCCGGTAGATGGTCTGGTCCCACTCCTCGTTCGGGTCGAGGAACGCGTGCCAGTTGGACGACTGCGCCTTCGTCCACTCCTTCGGGTAGCCGCCCGGCCCGTCGCCGAACCCGTAGATCCAGCCCTGGGTCAGGTGCCGGTCGGGATCGGGCTGCACGTCGACGGTGACGTCCTCGTACATCGTCGCCCGCAGCTTGGCCGGCCGGTAGTAGTTGTAGGTCCGGCTCTTCGAGCTCGGGAACTCCAGCGCCCCGGCCTCCGAGTCGGTGAACTCGATCCGCGGGAAACTGCGTTGCTTCGTTTGCGCCATCTCAGACTCCATCGGTAGTCGCTGGGCTGGTGAACTTGTCGTAGAAGACCTGGTCCTTCGGGACGTTGCTTGCCTCCAGCAACGCCAAGGCCGCGTCGACCATCGGGGGCGGGCCGCACAGGTAGACCTCGTTGCGGTGCAGCTCGCCCTCCCGCCGCTCGACGATGTCGGTGACGTTGCCCTCCTCGACCTGCAGGTCGCCCGCGCCGTCGGCCGACTCGGACAGGCAGGCCACGAACTCGAAGCCGGCGAGGTCCGCACCGAGCTCCTGGATCGCGTCGAGGTAGAACAGGTCGGCCGCGGTCCGGGCGCCGTAGTAGAACCGGACCGGACGGGTGCTGCCGGTCTCCCGCAGGTGCCGGAGGATGGACAGGATGGGAGCCATCCCGGCCCCGCCGGCCACGCAGACGACCGGCAGGACGTGACCGTCCTTCAGCGTGGACGAGCCGTACGGCCCGGTCAGCGACAACTCGTCGCCGACCGCGAGCTCGCCGTCGAGCAGTGCGGAGAACCGGCCGCCCGGGTACTTCTTGATCAGGAACTCGAGCTGGTCCGGCGTCGACGGGGTGGTCGCCATCGAGAACGACCGGTGCTCGTCGGTGCCGGGGATGGTGATGTCGGCGTACTGGCCCGGCCGGAACTCGAACGCCCGCTCGGTCTGCAGCCGGAGCGCGACGATGTCCCGGGTGACCGGTTCGATCGCGACGATTCGCGAGCTCACGGTCTGGATCGGGACGCCGCCGAGCAGCTCCTCCTCATCGAAGTTGAGCAACTCGATCGTGCAGTCGCTGAACGCGTGGGCCCGGCACAGCAGGACGTAGCCCTCGGCCACCTCGGCGTCGTTGCACGCGAAGGTGGAGTAGCGCTCCATCTGCAGGTCACCCTCCAGCACGTACGACTTGCACGCGGAGCACTGCCCCTCCTTGCAGCCGTGCATCAGGTGGATGCCCTGCCGGAACGCCGCGTCGAGAATCTTGTCGTCCTCGGTGACGTCCATCTCGATGTCGACCGGTTCGAACCGGATCCGGTGGATGTCGGCCACGTCGGGCCTCCTCACGATGGGTGCGGCGGCTGGTGGCGGCGCTCATCCCGGGCGGCGCCACCAGCCTGTTCGGGGGTCAGGCGACTTTCGTGCCGTTGGCGCGGTACGCGGCGATGTGGGCCTCGCGCTCGGCGTCGGACATCTCGTTCAGCAGCACGTTCGGGCTGTTGAAGGTGTTGCCGCGGACGTCGTCGAGGGTCCACATCTTCTTCGGGTCGTCCAGGTCCAGGTGCGGCTGGCCGATCAGCGTCTTGCCGTCGTCGCGGACGTAGCCGAGGTCGGACACGATGTCGGCCAGGTCCTTGCCGTGGTGCAGGGTCTCCCACTCGCGGAACCCGGTCAGCCGGCCCATGTTCGGCGTCGGGCGACCGTCGTACTCGCCGCGGAACGCCACCGCGTCGGTCCAGTAGCAGGTCTCCGAGCAGTACGTCCGCCACTGGTCGTCGACCTTCTCGACCACGATGTCCTCGTGGATCAGGGCCGGCACCATGCAGGTCCAGCAGCGGTGCGGGTACTGGTAGCCGACGTCCTCGAAGGCGATCGGCTTGTTCCGGCCCGGGTAGGCCAGCCGGTTGTAGTTCTCCCACCACTTGCCGTACTTCGAGTACCAGCCGGGGTACTTCTCCTCGAACCACTCGAAGTCCTTGTCGGTCATGGCGTCGATCCGCCAGTAGTTGACCGGCCAGCCGGTGGCGAAGAACCGGGCCACCTCGTGCACGTAGCCCTTGTCCACGATCCGCCGCCAGGCCTCCTCGACCAGGTCGTGCGGGATGACGAGCCCGTACTTCTCCAGCGGCAGCAGGTAGCTGCGGTAGTAGTCGTCGTAGATCCAGCGGCGCCACATCTCCGCATAGCTCTCCCGGTCCTTGCGCCGGTCCTTGGTGCCGTACTCGATGAAGGTGCCGATCGCCGCGTCCACGACACAGTGGTTGTTCCACCAGGCGTAGCGCAGGTCGCGCTCGAGCAACGGCCGGTTCCGCTCGTCGGCCAGCGCCATCAGCAGGATCGAGTAGCCGTTGCTGATGTGCCGCGACTCGTCGGACTGCACCGAGTGGAAGACCGTCGGCAGCAGGTAGTCGCCGTTCGCCGCGGCCTCGTCCGGCATCGCCACGAACAGCGTGTTGGTGAAGGCGGTCTCGGCCACCACGGTCAGGTAGATGTTCGCCGCGGTGATCGCGTCGCCGGTGATGAACCCCTCACCGAACTGCCGGCCGATGGTGCCCGCGTAGTTGTTCGCGAACGCCTTCTCGGTCATGTCGAAACCGGCCGGGTCGATGTAGTTGTTCATGTACAGCCGCTTGAGGTTCATCTGGATCGTCGAGTGCCGGACCTCGTCGATCATCTGCACCGCCAGCCCGTTGTGGATCTCCGGGTTCGGTACGGCGTCGATCGCCATCGGCATCGCCCGGGCGGCGGAGATCTCCGGGAACGGGATGATCGACAGGAACAGCTTCTGCCACTCCAGCCAGCGCTGCTGGACCTGGCGGAACATGTTCCCCCGGATGGCGCCGTCCATGGCGCCGTACACCCGGTTGTCCTTCTCCTCCTCCATCGGGAAGTACGACCGCATGATCTGCTTCAGCGGGTCCTTCTTCGGAGCCTTCTCGAAGGTGTAGTCGGTGCCGAACCGGGTGGCCGGCGTCGCGAACGTGGGCTCCCACGAGAGCTCGGTGATCTTGGCATGCGCCTTGGTGAGACTCTGCCTGCTCAATGTCTGCCTCCAGGGTCGGGAGCCGGTCTCGGCCGGCTCCAGCGGTACGGCTGAGCGCGTTGCAGGAATGAAAGCGGTGCGCAGACACAAGCTCTGTCTCAATGTGAGACGGCGGTCACAGGCTTGCGCAGTACCGTTGTTCGTGTTCCGCTGTCGAACAGCGCCGCCGAGCGGAGGGAGCCGGGATGGCCACCGACCTGCCGGTCCGGAACTCGATCAGGATGTCGTGGCAACGCTCTCAAGCGTCTGCGGTCGACACCGACCAGCCGGCCCCGGCGTACTTTGCCGGCCTCGACTTCGACACCACTCTGAGCCGGGCCGCGCGTCCGGTCATCGACGCGCTGTCGTCGGAGCTGACCGACGAGCCGGTGTGCATCATCCTGACCGATGCCAAGGGAATCGTGCTGGACCGCCGTGGCGGCGATCGGTCCCTGATCCGGCGCCTCGACGCGGTCGACCTGGCCCCCGGATTCCGGTACGCCGAGTCCGAGGTCGGCACCAACGGCATCGGTACGGCGCTCGAGGTCGGCGGACCCATCCTGGTCCTCGGCGCCGAGCACTACACCGGTGTACTACGCAACTTCGCGTGCGCCGGGGCGCCGATCACGCACCCGATCACCGGTGGCCTGCTCGGCGTACTGGACATCACCACCCAGGCGCGGAACTCCAACGCCGTGCTGCTGTCGGTGGCCAAGCTCGGCGCCCGGCGGATCCAGGAGCGCATCATCGAAGAGGCGAACGCGCTGGACCAGGCGCTGCTGAGCGAGTACTACGCGGTCTGCCGGCACACCGGCGGCTCGGTGATCGCGCTCGGCGACGAGGTGTTCATGATCAACGCGCACGCCCAGCAGCACTTCGACTCCACCGACCAGGCGGCGCTCATCGACCGCACCCGGGACGCCCGCGGCGGCACCAGGCCGCTGACGTTCATCGCCGACCTGCCCAGCGGGATCAGCGCCCGGCTGGCCTACCAGCCGACGTTCCTCGGCGACACCCTGGCCGGTGGCATCATCCAGATCCGGGAGCAGCGGTCAGCGCCCCGCGCCGGGACGCGGGTCCCCGCGGTGCCCGGGATGGCCGGGACCAGCGCGTTGTGGCGGCACACGACACACGAGGTACTGGACGCCTGCGGCCGCTCGGAATGGCTGGTGGCCGAGGGCGAACCCGGCGCCGGCAAGACGACCCTGCTCCGCGCGGTCCACGACTACAGCACGCCGACGCAGCGGCTGGCAGTCGTGGACGCCGATGATCCCGACATCGTGGCCACCGCCGCGAGTGAGCTGGAGTCCGGGGCCGACCTGATCATCCGCCATGCCGAGGTGCTCTCCGACGACGTGATCCACGGCTTGGCCGATCTGCTCCAGACCGCCCGGGACGGCGCGATCGGCCGGGATCCGTGGATCGCGCTGACCAGGCTGACCGGTCGCTCCGACGAGGACGCGCTCGGGACTCAACTGCTCAGCTTCTTCCCGCGGACTGTCGCCGTACCGCCGCTGCGGCATCACTTGGAGGACGTCCCGGCCTTGGTCCGCAACCTGCTGAGCCGAGCCGGCATCACCGGGGTGACCCTGTCCGCCGGCGCGATGAACCAGCTCATGCGGCTCCCGTGGTCCGGCAACGTGTCTCATCTGCGGACTGTCCTCACCGACGTGGCCCGTCGGCGTCGTTCCGGAGTCGTCGAGCTCGACGACCTACCCGCCGAGTGCCACGCCACCACCCGCCGGCACCTGACCCGGATGGAAGCGCTCGAACGCGACGCCATCGTCGGCGCCCTCGCCTCCCACAACGGCGACAAGACCGCCGCGGCCACCGCCCTCGGAATGTCCCGCGCCACCATCTACCGCAAGATCCGCGACTACGGCATCCTCAGCTGACCTTGGCCAGGAACGTCTCCAGGTCGGCCGCGAGTTCGTCCGGGTACTCGCCGTTGATCGCGTGCGACGCCTCCGGGTAGACCCGAACGGTCTTGTTGCGCAAGGCACGCTCCGCCGTCGCGGTCGCGGTCTTCGGGTCGTGCATCACCGACCGTCCGGCGATGATCGCGAGCACCGGCACGGTGAGCTTGGACAACTCGTCCTCGGTGATCCGCTGCGGTTGCGGGAGCCGCAGCGTGTAGCCGCTCATCCCGGCCTCGATCATGTCCGCGATCGGCTCGTCCTCGACCGGTGCGCCGCCGGCCGTGTAGGAGTTGAAGCTGTCCCGCCAGGACTTCGGCAGCCACTTGATGCCCGCGGGGATCGCCCGGATCATCGTCTCGACCGGCATGCCGTCGTACACGTAGACCGGGTCGATCGTGGTCAGGCCGGCCACGTGCGCGGGCTGACGCACCGCAAGGTTTGTCGCGGTCCAGCCGCCGATCGACAGCCCGACGAGGTGGAACTTCTCCTCGGGCAAGGCCTCCAGCACCTGGTTCAACCAGGCGGCCTGATCGGCCGCAGAGGTGATCGGCTTGTTCTGCACGCTCAGGCCCGGCTCACCGAGCAGGTCGATGGTGTAGACGTCGGCCACCCGCAGCAGCGACGGCATGTTGCCGGCCCAGACCGGCGAGGCCGAGGACCGCCCGGGCAGCAGCACCAGCGGCTCAGCCCGCTGACTCGGCCCGTCGAACCGGTAGACCCGCACGTAGCCGAAGTCCGTCCGGATGTCCCGGGTGACAGCCGGCTCGGGCAACTCCTCCTTCACCTGGTCGTAGATCCGCACGAACCGGTCATATCCCTCGGCACTGTTCCAGTGGCCGACCGGCGACGGCGTCCGCAGCACCAGCGCGAACCCGACGACGATCGTCACCAGCACCCCGAGCGTGATCAGGCCTCGCCGCCGCCACCGGCGCTTCGGCTTCTCCGTCACGATTGTCCTCTCCTAACCGCTTGGTAAGTAATTTGATCGTACGGTAAGTTGAGGTCATGCCCAAGTCACGAACCACGCCCTCCGGCGAGCGCCGCCTGACCCTGACCGAGCAGGCGCGGCGAGCCCAGCTGATCGACGTGACCATCGGCCTCGTCGCCGAGCACGGGTACGCCGGGACGTCGCTGGCCCGGATCGCGGAGGGTGCGGAGATCACCAAGGCGGCGGTGCTGTACCACTTCCCGTCCAAGGACGCGGTGCTCCGGGAAGCACACAAGTACGTCCTCGACTCCCTGGTCGGGACGGTCACCGCCGCCGTCGAGGCCGCCGTACCGGCCGATCGGCCCGCGGCCTACATCCGCTCGATGATCGGCCACCTGCGCGAGCACCCGCGGCACACCCGGGTGATCATCGAGGCGATGACCGATGCCGGCGACCTGGCGAACACGGCTGACCGCTGGCGCCCGCTCGCCGACCTCCTCACTGCTGCCCGCGAGGGCCGCGGAGCCGGTCCGGACGTCCGGACACTCGCGATCATCATCGGCGGCGGCATCGACTCGATCGTGATGGAACGCCTCAACGACCCCGGCTACGACACCTCAGCCGCGGCGGACGTCCTCGTCACCCTGGTCGAGCGATCCCTCACGGAGTCGCGAGCGTGAGCACGACCTCGTTGCGGCCGATGGTCATCTGCCCGCCGGCCGCTTCCGCGCAGCGGCGGGCGATGTCGAGGCCGAGACCGGTGGAGCCGCGGTCGCTGCGCCCACGTTCACCGGCGCCCAGCGGGATCCCCGGGCCCTGGTCGGCGACGACGATGCGTACGCCGTGCGTCTCGCGCGTCAGCGTGATCCGAGCCGGCGTGCCGTCGGGCGTGTGCGCGACCACGTTCTCCACCAGCGCATCCAACGCGGCGCCGAGGTCCTCGGCGGACGAGCGAACCATGGCCGGAGGGTTCGGGAGGTCAAGTGCGAGCTCGCGACCCTGATCCTCGAACAGCGGTTCCCAGAAGGCGGCCCGGCTCCGCGTCACCTCGACGGCGTCGCAGTGCGGCACGCGGCCTTCCCGCTGCGGTCGCCGGGCCGCGCTGATCACCGCGGTCAGCGTCCGCTCCAGGCTGTTCACCTGGGTGTTGAGCTCCTCGGCGCGCTCGCGATCCGGTAGCGCCTCGACCTGTAACCGGAGTGCGGTGAGTGGTGTCCGGAGGCGGTGGGACAGGTCGGCGACGGCCTCGCGTTCGACCGCGATCACCTCGTCGATCCGGTCGGCCAGTCCGTTGAGCGCGGCGCCGACCTTGGCGACCTCGGCCGGGCCGGTCGTCGGGGCGCGGGCATCCATGTCACCACGGGCCAGGCGTTCCGCCGTACTTGCTGTTTCTTCCAATGGGCGGGCGAGGCGGCGGGAGACGAGCTCGGCGCCGACGATGCTGAGCAGCAGGACGAGCAGGCTGCCGCCGATCAGGATCAGGACGCGCGGCACCAGGCCGTCGTACAGCTCGTCCGCGGTCAGGAACAGGCAGACGGACGCGGGCCCGCGTTCGGTGCCGACGCCGACCTCGACCGCCATCCCGCCGCCGACCTCGCGGTAGTCGGCGTCACCGATCTTCGGCGGGCCCTTCCGGTCGTCGGCGTCGCCGTCGTCGTAGTCGCTCGGCAGCGGCTTCGGGGCCGAGACTCCACCGGGTGGTGGAGTGCCCAGCGTCGTACCGTCGGCCAGCCGGACCGAGATGTTGCCCGGTCCCTCCTGCTCGAGGCCTTCGATGTACGCCGTGATGTCGTCGGCCGTGTGGTCCTTGTCGCCGACGTAGTACGCCACCGACTCGGCCCGGTACCGCGCTTGCTCCTTCGACTCCGACGCGGTCGTGCTCCGCAGCAGGATGATCAGCGGTACGGCGAACGCCAGCACGACCAGCGTGGTCATGCCGACCGACAACAGCAGGATCCGGCGGCGCATCGTCAGCCGCCCGACAGCTTCACGCCGACACCGCGAACGGAGTGCAGGAACCGCGGTGCGGCCGCCGTCTCCCCCAGCTTGCGGCGCAGCCAGGACAGGTGGACGTCGACAGTACGGTCGCCACCACCCCACGGCAGGCCCCACACCTCGGCGAGCAGCTCACGCTTGCTGACCACCGCGCCGGGCCGGCGGGACAGCGCGAGCAGCAGATCGAACTCCTTGCGAGTCAGGTCGACCGACGCGCCGTCGACGGTCACCTCGCGGCTGCGCGGGTCGATCCGCAGCGCGCCCAGGTCGACGATCGTCTCGCCTTGCTGGTCCTGACCGAGCCGGCGCAGGACGGCGCGGATCCGGGCATCGATCTGGGCCGAGCTGAACGGCTTGATCACGTAGTCGTCCGCGCCCGCGTCGAGCAGCTTGACCACGCTGGCGTCGTCATCACGCGCCGTGGCCACGATCACCGGTACGTCGCTCACCGCCCGAACCATCGCGAGCACGTCCCGGCCGTCCAGGTCAGGCAGTCCGAGATCGAGCAGCAGTACGTCGGGGCGGTCCCGGGCCACCACGGCGACCCCCTCGGCGCCGGCGGCCACCGCCGTGACGACATGACCGGCCGCCGTCAGGGACTTGCCCAACGACGTCCGGATCGCATCATCGTCCTCGACCAGCAACACCCGCGCCATGCGACGAGGGTAACCGCGGCCACTAGCGGGTTCCGTCGCCGCTGGCCGGTTGTGTAACCCGCCAGCGGTACAGAACCCGTCAGCCGCCGGCCGGTGCTTTCAGGCCGGTGCTGCGGAGTTCCAGGTCGGCGAGTTGGCCGATGACGGCGCGGTCGCCTTCGCGCCAGGCCGCGACCGGGTCGTCGGAGATCTTGGCCAGCCGGTGCATCGGCTGGTTGGCCATCGCCCGGAGGGCGAAAAGGTCCAGGTCAGCCGCGTTGTCGATGAACTTCTGGGCCGCCGTCGCCCGCCTGGAGAACCGGATGCGTCGCGGCAGCCAGAGCAGCAGGGCGAACAGCACCGGCAGCCCGATCGTCACACCGGCCAGGACATAGGCCAACTGCTCCACCGCATGCGCTTGGTCCCGCCCAGCCTGCGCGAGCCGCCCGGCCGCCGCAGCGGCTCCATCCACCGGCGACCGCAGCTGATCGCCGACCGCAGGCACCTTCCCGATCGGCTCCGACAGCCGCCGCAGGTCACCCGCCAGCCCGTCTCCCGCCTCGGCCGCCTTCCGCCCCGGCGTACCGAGCGCGTTGGTGATCCGGAAGACCAACTGACCGAGCTCCACGCACAGCCAGACCCACCCGACCAGCATCAGATCGCCCACCACCTGGCCGAACCGCTGGGCGCCGACGTCGGAATAGAGCTTCACCAGCAGTTCTCCTCGGGGCGGGGCGGTCGATGAAGGGATTCTCATCCAGATTTCACGGGAGCGCCTGCTGGGCGCGCCACAGTCTGAGCATGCCTTCGTGCAGCGCTTGCGTTGTGGGTCAGAGCGCGGTGCGGAGGTCCCAGAGGAGGGGGTAGTAGCGGAGGTCGAGGCGGCTGCGGAGGTAGCCGGCGCCGGAGGAGCCGCCGGTGCCGGGTTTGGTGCCGATCATCCGCTCGACCATGACGACGTGCCGGGCGCGCCAGGCGGCGGCGAGCTCGTCGTGCTGGACCAAGGCCTCGGCCAACTCCCAGACGGCGGCGTAGTGCGCGCGGTCCCCGGCGACCTTGCGGAGGGCGTCGCGGACCGCGTCCTCGGAGTCGGTGGCGAAACCGGCCTTCTCGAGTACGGCGAGATACGCGTCCCAGAGCGTGGGGGCCGCCAGCCGTTCCTCGAGCCGGGCCTTCTCGGCGTCGGTCAGGCCGCGGAAACGCTTCACGAACGACGGGTCCTTGGCCCCGGACAGGAACTCGATCTCGCGGTACTGCACCGACTGGAAGCCGCTTGCCGGGGACAACCGGTGCCGGAACTCCCCGAAATCCTGCGGAGTCATCGTCTCCAGGATGTCGACCTGCTGGGTCAGCGTCCGCTCGATCGTGTGCACCCGGCGGAGCAGGTGCTCGGCCAGCCAGAGCTCCCCGGACAGCATCGCGTCCCGGGAGGCCGTCAGCTCGTGCAGCACCTGCTTGAACCACAGCTCGTAGACCTGGTGGATCGTGATGAACAGCAGCTCGTCGTGCGCCGGCGGATCCGACTCCAGCCGCTGCTGGTCCAGCAGCTGCGCCAGCCGCAGATAACTGCCGTACGTCAGCCGCCCACCCTCTTCACCGAAGTGGATGTCGACCCCGTCCCACCGCCCAGCCACCCCGTCACCAGTGCTCATGAGGCCGAGAGTAGCTGACGCGTCCGTGACCGGTCAGGGATTCGCTCGTTGGGTGTGAGGTACGCCAATTCGAGGAGTTTCATGTCCGCCACGGTCCAGACGCCGCTCGTGCCGGGGCCCATCCAGGGACTCACGCGTGAGGAACCCCAGATCGAGGCGTTGCTGCCCGACGACTACGCCTTCCTGGTCCACCTGGCCTACTTGATCCTCCCGCCTTCGATCAGCCGGCCCCGACGGGTGACCACGGCTCATGCCGTCGTCCAGCGAGCGCTCCCGCCTGAAACGTCGTACCCGCGCGAGGTCATGCGGCAGCGCGTCATCCAGGAGGCGGCCCGCCAGGCCTCCCGCCGTACGCCGCTGGGCCGCCTGAGCAGCGCGCTCGCGCCGCCCGACGCGACCGACTTCACCCCGTGCGCCCGGACCCTCGACCCCACAACCCTCCGTCACCGCACCGCCCGCGGCCGCCGCGTGGCCATCACCTTCACCCTCCTCACCACCCTGAGCGTCCTCGCATCCCTGCTGTTGTCTTGACGCCCCTCTCGACCCCGGCGGCTGCCCGGATTCGAAGGTCCTCGAATCTGCTTCGTGATCGGGCCGGGCTGGTCATACTGCAGTGGTGGCGATTCACCTCACGATGACCGCGGACCAGCCCGGCCGCTCACGATTCGCCCGACCGACCCCGACGACATCGACCGTCAGCTCGACGTCAGCCTGCGCGGGCGCCCGGTCCGAGACGATGTCGTCGTACGACGTGACGGTCGACTGGGCGGACGACAGCGTACTGGAGGCATGAGGCGTGTCCGAAACCAAGCAGGAAGCAGCCCCTACCTGGCGTCGCTTCGTGCCCTGGCAGGGCCGCGCGACCCGGGTCGACCTTGCGTTGATGGGCGCGATCCTCGGTGTCGTCGCACTCGGGATCGCGTTGCGGCCGCTCAAACCGTTCCTGGTCGCGTCACATCCGGTCGCGCTGGCGTTCCTGACCGGTGATCTGGTGGCGATCGGCGCCGCGGCGGCGTTCGCCCGGATCGGCGAAGCTCCGCTGTGGCTGGTCATCGTCGCGGGCGCGGTCGGGATGGTGAAGTTCGACTGGCTCACCTGGTGGACCGGGCGGCAGTGGGGTGAAGGCATCATCAGGATGTTCACCACCAGCCAGCGGGTACTGCGCTTCGCCGGTCGCGCCACCGAACTCCCGCCCTGGGTCCTGCGAGTCGCTGTGCTGCTCGCCGTACTGCCGGGTGTGCCGACCGCGGTGGTGTACGCGATGGCCGGCTGGGCCCGGATGCGGCTGACCGTCTTCCTCCTGCTGGACCTCGCCGGCGCCGTGCTCATGACCGGCGTGATCGCAGCGCTCGGCTACTGGAGCGGTCAGCGTGCCGTGGACATCGTCCTGCTCGTCGACAAGTACGCCTCCGTCGTCAGCCTGTCGATGATCGGGATCGCCTTGCTCATCCCACTCGTCAAGCGCCTGATCGGTCGAGTGCGATCCGGGCGTTGAGCTGCACGACCCACACCGCGCATCCCGGCACGGTCGCCAGTCCGGCCAGCGGGAACTGATTCACGATGACGGCCGCCACGGCCAGTACGACGAGACTCAGCGCCGTGAGATGTGGTTTGCGGACGGTTGCGTAGAGCGCCGTGCGGAACGGAATCGACGGATACCCCAAGCGTGTGAGACCGGTGCTGACGGCAACGATCGCGAGCAGGACGAGGAGCGGGACCAACGCTGCGCCGCGCGGATCGTCGTACAGGACGACGATGTCGGTCATCAGGATGCTCAGCACAGCGAGGGTGAGCGCCCACGGCAACAAGACGCGACGGGCGAGGCGCCGGTAGCACTGGACGAACGTGCCTTGGTCGTCCAGGTAGGCGAACGACGCCGCCAGCGCCGGGCCGAGGCAGAGGGCCAGGAACCCGAAAAACACCGGGTAGCTCAACGGGTCCCCGACCACGGCCAGCGCGACGAGCAGCGGAGCCGAGGCGACGGCCAGGCCCGCGTTCACGACCAGCACGCGCTGGGCGAAGGACCAGATCAGGTCCCACGCGTCGGCGCCGACGTTGACGCGGGCCAGCGGCGAGCCCGTCACTTCAGCCCACTCGTGGCGATCCCGCGGACGAAGTACTTCTGGCCGAGCAGGAAGATCACCAGGATCGGCAGCACGGACAGCACCGAGCCGGTCATGATCATCGCGAACTCCGCGTCGTACAGGCCGATGAACGACCGCAGCCCGAGCTGGATCGTCCACAGCTTGTTGTCGGTCAGGTAGATGAACGGGCCCATGTAGTCGTTCCAGGTGTTCACGAACGTGAGCAGCGCGAGACTGGCCAGCGCCGGCTTCGACAGCGGCAGGATGATCCGCGCCCAGATGCCGTACTCGCTCAGCCCGTCCAGCCGGGCGGCCTCGCTCAGCTCGTCCGGGATGGTCAGGTAGTACTGGCGCATCAGGAACACCCCGAACGCGCTGAACGCCTGCAGCAGGATCAGCGACAGGTGCGTGTTCACCAGGCCGGCCTTCTGCATGATGATGTATTGCGGCACCATGTACGCCTGCCACGGCACCGCGATCGTCGCGATGTAGGCCAGGAACAACGCGTCCCGCCCGGGGAACCGCACCTTGGCGAACCCGTACGCCGCGAAGCTCCCGGTCAGCACCTGCAACGCGGTGATCACCAGGCTCAGGAACACCGAGTTGCGCAGGTAGGTGAGCAGCGGGATGCGCTCCCAGATCTTGGTGAAGTTGTCCCAGTGGAACTCCGCCGGGATCCACCGGATCGGCACGCTGAACACCTCGTTGTCCAGCTTCAGCGACGACGACACCATCCACGCGAACGGCACCAGCACGGCGACCGACAGGACGACCAGGAGCAGGTAGGCGAGGCCACGTCGTACCGTCATCGTTCACTCCTTCGCTGCAGCCGGAACTGGACCAGCGTGACCGTCAGCACGATGACGAACAGCACCATCGACACCGCCGACGAGTAGCCGAACCGGCCCTGGGTGATGCCCTCGCGGAAGATCACCTGGGACAGCACCAGCGTCGACCGGCCCGGCCCGCCCTCGGTCATCACCTGGACCAGGTCGAACACCTTGAAACTCGAGATCGTGAGCATGATCAGCACGAAGAACGTCGTCGGCCGCAACGACGGCACGGTGATGCTCCAGAACCGCTGCCACGCGTTCGCGCCGTCCACCTGCGCCGCCTCGTACAGCTCGCCCGGGATGGTCTGCAACCCGGCCAGGTAGAGGATCATGTAGTACCCGAGATCGCGCCAGACGCTGGCCAGGATCACCGCCGGCATCGCCCACGTGGTCGACGTGGTCCAGCCCGGCGGGTTGTCGATCCCGATCGCCCGCAGGAACTGGTTCACCGGTCCGAGGTCCGGGCTGAGCAGCATGTTCCACACCACCGCGACCGCGACCAGCGAGGTGATGTAGGGGAAGAACAGCGCGGTCCGGAAGAACCGGACCCCGCGCAGTCTCTGGTTCAGCAGTACGGCGAAGCCGAGCGCCGCGCACAGCGTCAGCGGGACGTGGCCGATCGCGTAGTACGCGGTGTTGCGCAACGCGGTCCAGAACGTCTCGTTGTGGATCATCCGGTCGAAGTTGGCCAGGCCCACCCACTCCGGCGTGCTGTAGGAGTCCCAGTCCAGGAAGGACAGCGCCAGTGACGCGATGACCGGGACCAGGGTCAGGGTGGCGAAGCCGAGGAAGTTCGGCAGGATGAAGCTCCAGCCGAGCCGGATGCTCCGCCACCGACGGCTCGCCGGCGAGGGCGCCGGAGCCGGTGCCTTCGGCGCTGTCTGGGCCGGCGCGACGATTGTGCTGGTCACAGCGATCAGCCGACCTCGTTCTTGACCCGCTTGGCCATCTCGGCCAGGCCGTCGTCGAGCGACTTCTCACCGGTCATGATCAGCTCGTGCTCCTCGGTCAGGATGGTGTCGACGTCGGCGGTCTTGTCGGTCACCGGCATCTCGAGCACGACCTGGTCGGGCTTGAACGCCTTCTTCGCGATCGCGTCCTGCGGCACACCGGGCAGCGCGAAGTACGTGTCGAGGATCGCCTGGCTCTGCAGCGACGGCGTGACGCCGGCCTTGGCGATCGCGGTGGCGCCTTCTTCACCGGCGGCCCAGGTGACGAACTTCTTCGCGGCGTCGGCGTGCTTGGAGTTCTTGTTGACCGCAAAGGCGGTCGGCGAACCGAAGGTCGTCACCTTGCCGGTCTCGCGCTGCGGCAACGGCGCGACACCCCAGTCGACCTTGGTCTTGCCGGACTTGGTGTCGGCCAGCAACTGGGCGGCGTACCAGGTCCCCATCGGCATCAGGGCGGCCTTGCCGGTGGAGAACATCGAGTTGTAGGTGACCTTCTGGCTCGACGCGGTTGCCCACGGCAACAGTGCGCCGGACTGCTGCAGGTCGAGCGTCATCGCGTACTGATCCTTGAAGAAGCCGTAGTCGCCGCCGAGCAGGTCCCCGCCGCTCTGAGCTGCGGCGGTGGCCTGGACGACGGACCTCCAGATGTGCTGGTAGGCGCCGTACACCTTGGTCCCGCCGTCTCCCCGTGACAAGGACGCTGTCAGGGTCTTGGCGAGGGTCGCGTAGTCGGGCCAGGTCAGGTTCTCGAGCTTCGTCTCCGGTACGCCGGCCTGCTTGAGCAGGCCCTTGTTGTAGTAGAGCACCCAGAAGTCCTGGCGGTACGGGAGCGCGAAGTACTTGTCCTCGATCTTGTAGGCGTCGAGACCGGACTGCTTCGCCGCGTCGAGCTTGCCCGCCTCGTCGGTGAGCGCTAGCAGCTGGCCGCGGTTGGCGTACTGGGCGTAGCCGATGACGTTCTTCATGGTCAGGACGTCAGTGCTGTCGCCGCCGGCCAGCATGGTGGTGAGCTTCTCGTTGTAGTCATCGGACAGGATGTCGACCGGCTCGACGTCGATGTCCGGGTTGGCCTTCTCGAAGCCGTCGATCAGCGCCTTGAACTCCGGCGTGGTGGCGTAGTTCCAGAGCGCGAGCTTCAGCGTGGTCTTGCCGCCGGCGGCGGGCTGGTCGGACGAACCCCCGCCGCACGCGGTCAGGGCGAGCGCCGCGGCGGTCGCGGCGATGGTTGCTACAAGGCGTCGCTTCACGACGGTTCTCCTCATGCTGTGAGCGGAAAGGTTTCTGCGGTGATGCGGCCCAGGAGGGGTTCGCCCGCCAGCCAGCGGGCGAGCTCGTCCAGGGCGTGGTCGGTGAGCCGGTGGATCTCGGAGCCGAGCGAACCGGCGATGTGGGGCGTGATCATGACGTTCGGGACGCGCCGGAGGACCGAGTCGGCGGGCAGCGGCTCGGGGTCGGTGACGTCGAGGATCGCGAACAGCCGTCCGTTCTCGCACTCGGCGGCGAGCGCGTCGGAGTCGATCAGGCTGCCCCGGGCCGTGTTGATGACTGTCGCGTGAGCGGGCAGCTGCGCGAGCTCGGCGGCGCCGATCATCCGGTAGGTGCTGGGCAGCTCCGGCGCGTGCAGCGACAGTACGTCGACCCGCGGCAGCAACTCGTCCAGGCCGACGAGCTTGGCGCCCGCGTCCGCGACCGCAGCCGGGTCGGCGTACGGGTCGGCGACCAGGACGGTCGGGCCGTCCAGGGTGCGCAGCATCTCCACCACCCGGCGCCCGGTCCGGGAGAAGCCGACGATGCCGATCGAACGCCGGAAGTTCGACAGGTCGCCGTACCCGGACAGGTGTCCCCAGCCGCGGTACGCCGTACTCGCGTCGGCAGCGAGGAACGGCGCCTTCTTGCCGGCGAAGATGATCGCCGCCAGCGTGAACTCGGCGACCGGGACCGCGTTGGCGTCGGCAGCGCTGGTGACGACGAGGTCGCGCTCCCACACCTCGTCGGCGGCGAACCCACGCACACTGCCCGCCGCGTGAAAGACGGCTCGCAGCCGTGGCGCCGCTTTCAGCCGCTCCCCCGACAGCCGCGGCACGCCCCACGACGTGATCAGCACCTCGGCCTCGGCCAGCCGCTCCCGAGCCGCCGGGGAGTCGAGCTCGTCCACCCACACCGGATCCGGCAGCCCGACAAGCCCAGCCAGCCGATCCAGGCGCCCCCGATCGAAGTGCACCCGAAAAGACTCGTCGCTCATCACGACAAGTCCCCGGCAAACGGTTACCGTAGCGGTCATGTGAACATGAGATGTCCTGACCGATCACCTCATCTACTACTCGTCCAGATACAAACCCAAACGTTCAGATTCGTACAGGTCGAACCCTTCTCCGGCGGCGGCTGTTCTCTCGGCCGACTCCGTCGGCGCACCGACCGTGCGACACGAACCCGATGACCGGCCGAACGTGCTGTGGTCACCCGGATGTAAGGAGAGTGCTGTTGCCCAGCGATGAGCTGTCACCGGCGAACCACCCAACCACTCGCTCCCATCCGCCCACCCCAGCCACCCGACGCCCGCCACACCAGCCGATCACCTCCCTCGGACCGCCTCCCGTGATCCGACGCTCACGACACCACGCCTCAGCGCACAGTCCCTCGTCGAGTCGTGGATTTCGGTCGGAATCGGCGTCCGTCATCAGCCAAAATCCACAACTCAACGACCAGACCGGCATGTCGCCGCCGAGGATGTCGTTTGGAAGGTGGGAGGTGGTTGGAGGTGAGTGACGAGCGGTTGTTTGGGACGCAGCGGCAGGAGCGGTTGATGGATGAACTGCGGCGGCATGGGTCTATCAGGGTGCGGGAGTTTGCGGTGCTGCTCGGGGTGAGTGAGTTGACCGTGCGGCGGGACATCGCGGCGTTGGCGGCGCAAAATTTGCTGACCAAGGTGCACGGTGGGGCGACGTTGCCTACCGACCTCGGGCCGGCGACGCAGATCCGGCGGCGGGGTACCGGGCCGCCGCGGTTCACGATCGGGATGGTGGTGCCGTCGCTGGACTACTACTGGCCGGCGATCGTGTCTGGTGCACGCTCGGCGGCCGCGGCTCAGGACGTCCAGATCCAGTTGCGCGGGTCGACGTACGACTGGGCCGAGGATCAGCGGCAAATCACCCGGCTGATCGAGTCCCAGCAGGTGCAGGGCCTGCTGCTCGCGCCGAACCTGGACGGTGATGACGTCGGCGAGATGGTGCAGTGGATTGGCGACCTGCCGGTGCCGGTGGTCCTGGTCGAGCGGCAGCCGCCTCGGTGGACTCCGACGAAGAGTCAACTGGAGTGGGTTCGCAGCGACCACGCGCTCGGGCTGGAGATCGCCGTACGGCACCTGCATGAGCACGGGCATCGCAGCATCGGACTGGTGCTGTCCAAGGGCAGCCCGACGTCGGTGCATCTCGAGCGGGGCTGGGAGCTGGTATGCACGGACCTCGGCATCTCCCCCGACCTGATCGTCCGCGAGTCGGTCCGGATGGTCGAGCCCGGCTACCGCGAGACGATCGCCCAACTGCTGGAACGCTGCCGAGCCACCGGTACGACGGCCCTCGTCGTGCACTCGGATCCGGACGCGATGTCGGTCGCGCAGTACTGTACCGAGCGCGGCATCACGATCCCGGACGATCTCGCGATCGTTGCCTACGACGACGAAGTCGCCCGCCTGGCCGAGCCGGCCATGACCGCGATCCGCCCGCCAAAGCCGATGGTCGGCCGCACCGCGGTCGAGCTCATGGTCGCCCGGCTGGTCGAGGGCCGACGACGCCCATCACAGCGAATCCTCATCACCCCAGAACTATTCATCCGAGCCTCCTCAATCCCCCTCACAACGACAACCAGCACGTCACGAGAGCTGTAGCTCGGCGGGCAGCGCGTCACGGGAGGTGTAGCTTGTCCAATCGTCCGTCTGCCCACTCGATCCTGAGTGTGCGGGCCTCAGCCGACACGTTTGGTGGGGGTTCCGGGGAGCTGGCGAGGGTGATTACGGCCAGGTAGAGGTTGCCGGGTGTGGGATGTGTTCTGGCGTAGGGGATTGCGGTGTGGTTGCCTGTCGGGCTGGCGTCGGTCAGGCGGCGTACGTCGTACTCGAAGAGGTTGCTGCTGGCAACGCAGGACATCATCCCGTTCGACGCGGCCTTCGCCTTGTTGCCCTCGACCGTGTCGACCGGCGGCTCGTCAGCGGACAACGGCCAGCCGGAGAACTCGAGCTGCCACGACGGATCCACCTCACCGTCGACCACCACGGCCCGCACCTCGTGACTTCCACGCAAAGCCGAGCCGACCACCAACCGTGGTCCCTCGACGACGCTGCCGCCGCGACCGGATCCGTGCTCAGCCCCGTGGTCCTCCTCGGTCCGCACCCAATGGGCCGACGTCACCGAGACACCGGCGCGCAAAGTCGTGAACCCGTTGCGATGACTCGGCCCGAACTCCGGATGCACGATGGAAACGCTGTTCTCGATCGCACCCGACCACGCATCCCGGTCGAGCGGCGGCATCGTGTGAGTCGAGTACCCGAGCCGCGCGTACAGCGGCGAGTCGGCCCGCTGATCGCCCGGCACCGAATGATCCGTGCCGTGGTTGACAATCCGGACGACGCCATCCGCCTTGGTACCGCTGACGATCCACCCCGGCTCCGCGACCTCCAACGTGAAGTCGCCAGTCTCCGCCGGCAGCGGCTCCTCGGTCGCGGTCCACACCGGATGATCGGCCGGCAGCATCAAGCCGAGCATGCCCTTCACTGCCCAGTACGGCGATCCCGGTCCGGAATACGACTGGGCGATCCGCGGCCATTCGCCGTACCAGCCTAGGTTCAGCAGACCACGATCGTCCGGCACACCGTGGTCGAGGAAGTGCGCGAGCATCCCGGACGCCGCACGCCGCAGCAGCCCAGGAGGTACGTCGGTCGCACCCGTGATGGCCCCCATCCACAAGGGAGCAGCCGCCGCGAACCGGTACGTCAGGCTGCGTCCCTGGACCAACGGCGAACCATTACCACCAATCAAGTGAACAGCGGTCTGCAGGTACTGCGTGAGTCGCTCACGCCACGCGGACACCAGCTTCGGGTCCGCCGACGGCTCCATGGTTGCCCAAAGCAAGGGATAGACGTGCAACGCCCACCCGTTGTAGTGGTCGAACGCGCGCTCGGGCCCATCGGCGTACCAGCCGTGGTCGCGGTACAGCGACTCGTGTACCGCAAGCCCGCTCTCGATGTCGGTGCTCGACCATGGGCCGCCGACCGACTTGAGGAACGTCTCGACGACGATCTGGAACCAGACCCAGTTGATCGGCGGGTACTCCTCGCCGACCACGGTCCCCAGCCAGTCGACGATCCGCTCGCGGTCGGCACCGTCGAGGCGGTCCCACAGCCAGGGGCGGCTGAGATGCAGGCCGAGGGCGATCGAGCACGCCTCGACCTTCGCCTGCCCGAGCTGGTCCGGGCGCGGCCAGGCGTGCGGCGAGGCCGGATCGGTGCCGGCTCGGAGGCCGTCGGCGTACCACTCGGCGACGCCGTGCGGATCGTTGCCGTGCTCACCGTGCAACCGGATCGCGGCCAGCAGGAACGACCGCGCGAACGCCTCCAGCGAGTCGCTGTCAGGCCCGTACGCACTCGGCTGACCGGGGAGTTCGATGCGCGCGTGGTCCGGCGACGCCCATGGACGCAGCGCCAGCAGCAGCCCGTCGGCGGCCGCCGCCCAGGAGTCCCGGGTCATGCCGGTGTACGGCGCGTCAGTCACGGTCGCTCTCCTCTGCGGACGGTCAGGCGGAAGGATTCGCCGGCGCAGTCGATGACCAGCCGGTGCACGGTCGGACCCCACACACCTTCGAGCAAGGCGTCGTCGACTGCCCGCCTTTCAAGGTGTCCGGCCCCCAGGTCCGCGTTCCACGTCAGTTGCGCGCAGCCGCCATTCAACGTCTCGATCAGCAATCGGCCGGCGTCGTGGCGGATCGGCGTACCGGCGATGACGAAGTGCTCCGCAGCCGAGCCTTCCCACTCGTCGGCGATCGTGATCGCGCCGTCCTCCACGCTCGCTACGCGGCGGCAATGTGGCGTCTCCGGATAAGCCTGAGTCAGGTCGAGCGCCAGCGAGTTCTCCTGTACGACGACGCCCGTCGCTCGGTATCCCGGTCCAGCCTGTTGTTCGTGGCCGTCGAGCACCGGCACGTTGTGCCAACCGCTCTGGACGACCCACTGCTCGTAGCGACGATCAGAGAAGGACAGTGCCGTGTACGTCGGTTGGCCCAAGTCGATCAGAACCGGTGTGGAGTCGAGCGCCGCGATGAACGAGCCGACATCGTTGTGGTTGTGGTTCTCGTCGTTGTGCCCGCCCTTGATCGCAAGGGTCAGTCCGCTCTCGTCACGGGCGACGAACAGCTGCACATCCGGAAGCCACGTCGACTTCGGCAGCGGCAGCTCGGTCTTGGCCGCGTTCCACCAGGTGTCGTCGGTCAGCCCGAGCACCGCCCGGCCGAGCCCGGCGACCGGAGCGATCGGCAGGTCGCGGTGGGCGGCGGCTTGCGCCATCACGTCAGCGTCCTCGTGGTAGCGCCCCCAGCGATGCAGGACGTGCCACGGCTGATTCGGGTCTGGGCGGGCGGAACCGTCGGCGACGTTGACGTACCAGCCCTCGCCGAGCGCGACTCGCTGCGGATAGCGGGCCATCTCGGCGAGCGGCGTACAGGACCAGGGCGCGAACGCGCCGTCGGTGACGCGGTCGAGCAGATCGAGGGCCAGCGCGAGGCGGGCCGGGCCGTTCCACCAGTAGGCGTAGCCCTCGTCGCAACCGCCGTCGGCGGGCATCGCGTCGAGGTAGCGGCTGAGGCCGTCGACCACGAGGTCGGTGACTTCCAACTGGCCTTGTGGATCGTCCTCGAGGAACAGTGCGACCGCGAGGACGTGGCCGTGGATCCACGGGTTCCAGTTGTGCAGGCGCCCGTCGAGGCCGAGCCAATGCCAGCGACGGTCGTTGCGGAACGGCTCGATGACTCGTTGCCGGGTCTCCCGCCGCATCCGCCGGCGTAGGCCCGGCACTCGCTCGTCCAGCGCCGGTCCCAGGACGAGGTCGGCCCACGCGAGGATCTCGGCGGTCTCGGCTGCACCGAGGTCGAGGTACGGCTCGTCCGGATCGCCGGCCACCTCGTTCCGGGCTGTCGCGAAGGACTCGTGCGCGGCCCAGCACCAGGTGGTCTGCTCGCACAGCAACATCAGTCCGTCGGCGGCGGCGTCGACGTACGCCTCGTCTGCGGTGAGCGCGGCTGCTAGGACGGCGGTCGACGTACGGCGACGCAGCTCGCCGGCCGGGCCTTCGTAGGCCGTGCGTACGCCGTCCCGCCAGTAGCGCGCGTAGTCAGACAACAACGTCTGCGGCCAGGGCTGAGCCCGATCCACCTCCGCGTCGGCGAGGATCGCCCGCACGACAGCCGGCTCGCGGGTGCTCCACACGTCCCGCCGAGTGAGGTCCGGTACGCCCGACCGAGCCCGAGCCGCCGCGACCGCGCGCTCACGCCCTTCAACCCCCACAGCCACCCACCGCTCCACCAACCTCACACCTCCACCCTACGGGCAAACGCTTCCCAGTCAGCTACCCGGGCTGTCCGGTCGAGGCGAGGGTCGCCGGGGACGGTCTGATCGTCGAGCGACAACCCGGTGCCGTTCGGGTCCTCTTCCAGGAAGGGCTGTTCGCGCGTGGGGGCGAGCTCACGCCGGCGGGACGAGACGCCTTGGTTGTCGTCGGCAAGCGGCTGGCGGACCTCGACGCCGCGATCACAGTCACCGGCCACTCGGTCGTCGTACCGGGGAGCAGCTCGTCGGGTGGGTCGCGTACGGCGTTGCTCCGGGCGCAGACCGCGACCCAGCAGCTCAGCCGCGCATCCGGGCTGCCGCTCACCGCCTTCACCCTGCAGTCCGGTGATCAGCGGGTCCCGCCGTTCCGGACCGCGGACCAGAACCGGACGGTCAGCCTGCTGCTCACTCCGCTGTGACCGAGCGGTAATGCCATGATGTCCGGCATGGAGCTGAAGCTGTCGGCGTCGTACGACGCCACACCCGAGGAAGTGTTCGCGATCGTCACGGACGCCACCTTCCGCGAGCAGGCGTGCCAGAAGACGAAGGCGCTGTCGTACTCCGTCGAGGTGACCGAGTCCGGAGGCGACACCATCGTCAAGGTGCAGCGCGAGATGCCGTCGGACGACGTGCCGGACATCGCCCGGAAGTTCGTCGGCCAGACGCTGACCGTCGTGCAGACCGAGACCTGGCACCCGGCCGCCGCGGACGGGTCCCGGAAGGCCGACGTCAGCGGTGAGATCAGCAACACCCCGGTCACCCTGAAGGGCAAGGCCGAGATCACCCCCAGCGGCGCGAGTACGGTGCAGGCGATCGAGCTCGACGTGAAGGTCGCGGTCCCGCTGATCGGCAAGAAGATCGAGCCCTTCGTGGTCGACGCCATCCGCTCCGGCCTGCAGAAGGAGCACGAGCTCGGCCGGGATTGGACCCACTGAGCCTGACGCCGGCGTTCGGAGCGAGGCGGTGTGTCGCTCCGCGGACGGGCTCACCTGCGGTGGCAACCTGAGAGGAAGTTGTTGCTCCGGAGGTGAGCCCGTCATGCGGAAGAAGCGTCAGCCCGCGGAACCGGCCGGCGAGGACTCGCAGTACTGCGTGTTCTGCGCGACCGTGATGCCGTTCGAGCGGATCGAGGCCGCCGATCACCTGGTCGACGAGCCCGACGAGTGGATCTGCGTCAAGTGCGGATCCGCCCTCCTGATCGACCCACCCCTCCAGCCCCTCACCCACACCGCCTGAACCGGCGGTCCGGTGCAGCCGGTGGCGGGCTGTTGCACGGCTGGCGGGTTGCAGCACGCTACCGGTCGAACAACCCGCCAGCCGGGCCTCGTCACCTAGTCGAAGACCAGGGTCCGGAGGGCGACGTGGCCTTCCTCGTCGATGACGTAGTGGGCGTGGCCCTCGTGGTCGACCGCCACGCCTTCCACCCGGCGGATGTCGCCGAAGTGGTGGACGACCTTGGCGCTGACGACGCCGCCGGAGGTGGCGCCCGGAAGCTCGAAGCGGACGTGCTCGGAGGCGGCGTTGGAGCCTTCCGGGTGGTCCTCGAGGACTGTGGCCGACTTGCCGGAGGCGTCCAGGTCGCCGACCACCGCGTCGAAGCGGTCGCCGCCGTGGGTGTCGAGACCGCGGAACCCGGCCGGCGCCTCGACGCTGCCGACGTCGCCGAGCACCCAGACCTTGCCACACCGCGGTACGGCGTTGGGGTCGTCGAACAGCTCGTCGACGTTCTCGAGCTCGACCAGGATCGGGTGACCGTCGGCGGTCACCGGGTACCGCAGGCCGAGCAGCAGCTTGCCGTCGGCGCGGAACTCGGCGGCCTCGATGTTGACCGGGCGGTCCGTCGGGAGGACGGTTCCGGCCCAGCGCTTGGCCTTCTGCTCACCGATCGCGATGGTGGCATCGACGTACGCCTGCCGCTCCAGCTCGCCCATCGACAGCAGCTCGACGTCGGCGAGGGCGTCGTTGATCGCCCGGTGCAGCGTGAACCGCAGCCGCACGACCTCCAGCGTCGCGCGTCCGCCGGTGTCGACCGCCTCCGCGAGCGACTGCTCGCTGACCCGGGCGATCCAGGAACGCTTGGCCGCGAGCGGTCCCGCCTTCTTCCCGAACTGCGACCCGACGACGTACACGTAGCCGTCCCGGGAGGCGCACGCCTCGGCGTCTTCGGTCTTGCCCGCGTGCACCCCGGCGTCCGCGAACACGCGCATCGCCGACCACTCGTCGTCGAGCGGCGCGCCGGCGGTGTGGAAGAGCAGCGCCAGCGCGTCCTCGGCGGTCGCCTCGTCCAGCACGGTCACAAAGGCGCGGTCCCACCCGTGGCGGTCCAGAACCTCCGGGCCGAACACGCGGCAGAGGTCGGACGCTTCGTTGGGCTCCAGGTGCAGATCGGTTTCATGCATACCCGGGAAACGACGTAGCCGGCCTGCCTACTCCCGATCTCGCCGATTCCCGGGTAAACCCCGACCGTCCCTGATGGCCGGCCCTGGTGCTCAGCCCTGGTGCGGGTAGCGGTAGTCGGTCGGCGGGGCGAAGGTCTCCTTCATCGAGCGCGGGCTGACCCAGCGGATCAGGTTCCACATCGAGCCGGCCTTGTCGTTCGTCCCCGAGGCCCGCGACCCACCGAACGGCTGCTGCCCGACCACCGCGCCGGTCGGCTTGTCGTTCACGTAGAAGTTCCCGGCCGCGAACCGCAGGTAGTCACTCGCCGCAGCCACCGCGTGCCGGTCCTGCGCGATCACAGCACCCGTCAGCCCGTACGGCGCAGCGCTTTCCATCTGCTGGAGCACGGTGTCGTAGTCGGCGTCGTCGTACACGTGCACGCCGAGGATCGGGCCGAAGTACTCGGTGGTGAAGATCTCGTCGGTCGGGTCGTCGGACACGATCAGCGTCGGCCGGACGAAGTACCCCTCGCTGTCGTCATAGGTGCCACCGGCAACGACGTCGAGCGCGTCGGTCTTCCGGGCCCGGTCCAGGGCCGCCTTGTGCTTGGCGAACGCGCGGTCGTCGATCACCGCGCCGATGAAGTTCGACAGGTTGGAGACGTCACCCATGGTGAGCGACTCGGTCTCGGCGACGATGTCGTCGCGGATCTGGTTCCAGAGGCTGCGCGCGACGTACGAGCGGCTGGCCGCCGAGCACTTCTGGCCCTGGTACTCGAACGCGCCCCGCACCATCGCGGTCTTCAGCACCGCCGGGTCCGCCGACGGGTGCGCCAGGATGAAGTCCTTGCCGCCGGTCTCCCCGACGATCCGCGGGTAGGTCTTGTACGACGCGATGTTCGCGCCGACCGCCGTCCACAGCGACTGGAACGTCTTGGTGGACCCGGTGAAGTGGATGCCGGCCAGGTCCGGGTGGGTCAGTGCGGCCTTGGACACCTCGATGCCGTCACCGGTGACCAGGTTGATCACGCCGGGCGGCAGACCCGCGGCCTCGAGCAGCCGCATCGTCCAGTGCGCCGCGAACTGCTGGGTCGGCGACGGCTTCCAGACCACCGTGTTGCCCATCAGCGCCGGCGCGGTCGGCAGGTTGCCCGCGATCGCGGTGAAGTTGAACGGCGTGATCGCGTAGACGAACCCTTCCAGCGGCCGGTAGTCGACCCGGTTCCACACGCCCGGGGACGAGATCGGCTGGTCGCTGACGATCTGCCGCGCGAACGCCACGTTGAACCGCAGGAAGTCGATCAACTCGCACGCGGCGTCGATCTCGGCCTGCTGCACCGTCTTGGACTGGCCGAGCATGGTCGCCGCGTTCAGCGTGTCCCGCCACGGGCCGGCCAACAGGTCGGCTGCCTTCAGGAAGATAGCCGCGCGGTCGTCAAAAGACATCGCACGCCAGGACTTCGCGGCGCCGAGCGCCGCGATCACGGCCTCCCGGCCGTCCGCCTCGGTCGCGTTACCCAGCGTGCCGAGCACGTGCCGGTGCTTGTGCGGCTGGACCACCTCGATCGGGGCGCCGCCGCCGACCCGCTGCTCACCGCCGATGGTGCAGGTCAGGTCGATCGCGCCCGCCGCGGTGAACTCCTTGAGCTTCGCCTCGAGGCTCGCCCGCTCCGACGATCCGGGTGCATAGCCCTTGACGGGCTCGTTGGCGGGAGTTGGTACGGCGGTGACGGCATCCATCGTGCGGTGCTCCTCGATCAGGTTGTGGATCGGCTGGGTACGCCGGTGCGGGTGGGTGGCGTGCTCACCAGCATGGTGCCATGACTCACCACCGGAAACGAACCTGACCGTCGACCGAACCACAACGCCGACTGGTCCACTCGGCAACCACCCAGCCGTTTGTAGCATACGTTGCACTAGAACAACTGCTCGTCGAGGGTGGCTAGGCGCGCCAGGGCATGTGTTGGAGGGTCCAGGTGTTGCCGTCGGGGTCTTTGAACCAGGCGTAGTAGACGCCGCCGAGGTCCTCGGTCTCGCCGACGTCGACGCCGCGGCCGATCAGCTCCTGGCGGGCGGCCTCGATGTCCTTGACGACCAGGTGCAGGGCACGCAGCGAGCCCGGCTCCATCTCGGCCACAGGCAGGCCCTGCAGGAGGCTGATCGAGCAGTGCGAGCCTGGCGGCGTCAACTGAACGACGCGGACGCCGTCCGCCGGGGAGACGTCCACGTCGACGTGGAACCCGCACTGCTCGGAGTAGAACCGCTTCGCCCGGTCGATGTCCGTCACCGGCACCGGGATCATCTCGAGCAGGAACGCTCCCGGCAGCACCGGCACCGCGGTCGGGTCGAACGGAATCTCCGAGGCGTCCTTGGGAATCTCGGTCTGAGTCGGCGGCGGCTGCGGAAGGTCGCTCATGCCGACTTCTTCGTGGTCTTCTTGGCGGCCTTCTTCGCCGGGGCCTTCTTCGCAGCCGCGGCCTTCTTGGCCGGCGCCTTCTTGGCAGCCGCCTTCTTCGCCGGGGCCTTCTTGGCCGGAGCCTCAGCCTCACCGCCACCCGCCCGGCGCGCCTTGGCGGCCTCGACCGAGGCGCGCAGCGCGGCGACCAGGTCGACGACCTCGGCGCCCTCCGGCTCCTCCTCCTCGGTCTCCGGCAGCGGCACCCCGGCCGCCTTCGCCTCGACCACCTTCTCCAGCGCCACCCGGTACTCGTCGTGGTACTGCTCCGGGTCGAACTCGCCACGCAGCGTGTCGATGTACGACGCCGCCATCGCCTTCTCCTGCGACCGGATCTCCACGTCCTCGGACGGCGCCGCGAAGGACGCGTCCCGGACCTCGTCCGGCCACAGCATCACCTGCAGCACCAGTACGTCGCCGACCGTCCGCAGCAACCCCAGGCTCTCCCGCGACCGCAGCGCGACCTTCACCAGCGCGTACAGCTCGGAGCCGTCGAGGGCGTCCCGGAGCAGCACGTACGGCTTGGCGCCCGGCCCGCCGTCGGCCGCCAGGTAGTAGGACTTGCCCAGGTACAGCGGGTCGACCTGGTCCGACGGCACGAACTCGAGCACGTCGATGACCTTCTTGCTGGACAGCGGCAGGTCGGCGAAGTCGTCCGCCTCCAGCACGATCATCCGGCCGTCCGGCATCTCGTAGCCCTTGGCGATGTCGGAGTACGGCACCTCCTCGCCGTCGATCGAGCAGACCCGCTTGTACTTGATCCGGCCACCGTCGGAGACGTGCACCTGGCGGAAGGAGATGTCCTTCTCCTCGGTCGCCGAGAACACCTTGATGGGGATCGTCACCATCCCGAACGAGATGGCACCTTTCCAGATCGCCTGCATCGCCACCAACTCCCCTTGGTCAGCTCGAGCCGTTCAGCCCGCCGCGCGGCCCCTCCGCCGCCAGCAGATCGGGAATCTCCTGCGTCGCGTACCACAGCAAGTCTTCACCCTCGCACGAATCGAGGGCGAACATCGCGTCGTCGTCGCCCCTATCTCCGGTGACACTGTGGGCCGCGTCCCACAGGTCGGCGGCCTTCCCGACCACGGCCACCGCCTCGGGCGCGTCCACGTGCACCGCGGCCACCGTGGACCACGGGATCACCACGTTCAGCTCCAGTCGCGCGTCACCGAGCTCGACGCTGCCGTCCGCCGGCGGGATCGCGCTCACCTCGCAGGCGATCACGACCCGTCGCCGGGCCGTCGCCGGATCGGCCGCCAGCAGTCCCACCGAAGCGCGGGCCGCCTGCGCCATCGCGGCGTACTCGAGCTCCTCGTCGTCGCCCTCGGCGTACCACTCCCGCAGCGCCGGGGTCACCGCGTACGCCGTCAGCGGCGGCGGGCCGAACTCGCCGGCGTGGCAGGCGTCGTCGAGCCGCCGCAGCGTGGATGGGAGGTAGATCCTCATGAGCCCGCCTTCTTGGTCGTGCCACGCTTCCGGCCCCGGGAGGCCCGGCTCCGGCTGCCCTTGGTGGTCTCGAGCAACTCGTCCAGCGCATCGGTCACACATTGGGCGAAAACAGCCAGGTCGGGCATCGCGGTGCGATCCGCGTTCAGCCCGAACGACACCTTCCCGTCGTACGACGTGACGCCGACCGACAGCCCCTGTCCGGGCATCAGCGGAACGACCGGGTACGACGCCAGCATCGGGGCGCCCTGTGCGTACAGCGGGAACTGCGGTCCGGGCACGTTCGTGATCACCACGTCGTCGATCGGCCGGACCGTGGTCGTGGCGACCCGGGCGGCAAGCGCGTGCAGCGTGGTCGGCGCGAACCCGGCGATGCCGACCAGGGAGCGGGCGCTGACCGCGCGGCCGGTGTCCTTGTGCACCTTGGTCTGGTACGAGATCTGGTGCAGCCGCATGACCGGGGAGTTCTCACCGACCGGGAGGGTCACGGTCGAGGCGATCACGCTGGACCCGAGCGAGGTCGGCTCCTCGTCCTCGTCGTCCCTGATGCTGACCGGGACCACCGCCCGCACGCTCCGGGTCGGCCCGACACCCTCACCACGGGTCATCATCCAAGCCCGGAACGCACCCGCGACCACGGCCAGGACCACGTCGTTCACCGTCCCGCCGTGCATCGCGCGCACGGTTCGGTAGTCCTCCAGGTCGGTCTGCACGGTGGTGAACCGGCGCTGGCCTGAGGTCTTCACGTGCAGTGAGCTCTCCTGCGCGTGGCGCTGCGCAGCCAGCGAGCCGACGACGCCGCCGAGCACCTCGCGGACCGAAGTGGACCCGGTCAGGCTGGCCATCTCGGCCCGCGCCAACTCCAGGACGGCGGTCGGGTGCCGGGTGGCGTCCGCGAACACGCCGGCCAGCAGCTCCAGCGCGGACGGCGGGTGGGCCGGCTGCCAGGTGTCGGTCGGGGTCTCCCGCGGGTGGGCGGTCGCGTCCAGCACGACCTGGCCGATGTCGACCGTACTGTTGCCGTCGACAAGGGCCTGGTGGGACTTGGAGATGATCGCGAACCGGTCGCCCTGCAGGCCTTCGACCAGGTACATCTCCCACAGCGGGCGGGCCCGGTCCAGCCGGCGGGACATGATCCGGGCGACCAGCTCGAGCAGCTGCGCGTGCGTCCCCGGTCGCGGCAGGGCGGAGCGCCGTACGTGGAAGGTGATGTCGAACTCTTCGTCGTCCACCCAGACCGGGCCGGCGAACCGGCCGGGCACCTGCTGGACCCGCTGCCGGTACCGCGGCACGAAGGCGATCCGGTCCCGGATCAGGGCGACCAGGCTCTCGTAGTCGAACCCGTCGTCCCCGTGCACCGGCGGCTCGAAGATGTCGACCGTCCCGACGTGCATCGGCGTGGCCGGCGACTCGGCCTTGAGGAAGGTGAGGTCCAGCGACGTCAGCCGGTCCGGCATCGGTTCACCTTCCTCTCAGTCGATCAGCTTGTCTGGTCACCCTAGCCCGCCCCACCGACAGTGGGCTGCGACACTGGCTCGACGGGAACACTGAGGTATTCGTGTTCGTCAGGCAAGGGGGTGTGTCCTGCACCCCGGAGAACTGAAAAGACCCTTGAAAGGCCCCTCGACCCATGCGTTCGACGCTCACTCGCGGCACCGCCACCGCTCTCCTGCCCGCCCTGGCCATGCTGGTCCTGGCCGGCTGCGGGAACGAATCCGACAGCGGCGCGAGTCCGAGCACGACCCCGTCGGCGACCGCTCCCTCCAGCACTCCGTCAGATCTGCCGACGATGACCGAGACCCCGGGCAAGCCGAACGCGAGCAGCCCGTCGAACACCGCCGACCCGTCCGGTGAGCAGGCCGACGTGACCATCAACGTCACCGTTGCCAACGGCAAGGTCAACCCGAGCGGCGCGAGCATCAAGGTGAAGGCCGGCCAGACCGTGCTGGTCACCGCGGTCAGCGACGCGGCCGACGAGCTGCACATCCACGGCTACGACAAGGAACTGCCCCTGACCCCGGGCAAGCCCGCGTCGGTCAAGTTCACCGCGGACATGAAGGGAACCTTCGAGATCGAGACCCACGAGAGCGGCAAACTCGTCGCCAAGCTCGTCGTCTCGTGAGCACTCCACTCCTCCTCCCGCTGCACGGGATCGGTGGCCGGCAGGACCTGCCGATCCCGTTCGCGCTGGCCATCGCCGGCGCCGCGGTCGCGATCGCGCTGTCGTTCGTCGTCCTCGGGCTGGCCTGGCGGAACCCGAAGTACCGCGGCGACGCCTCCGGGAAGCCGTTGCCGGCCGCAATCACGCGGACCGTCGACGCGGGCTGGTTCCGCTGGATCGTCCGGCTCGTCGGCCTGGCGATCTTCCTCTACGCGATGGTCGCCCTGCTGTTCGGCGTGGACCGGCTGACCAACCCGATCTTCGGCTTCATCTACATCCTGGTCTGGGTCGGCCTGGTGCCGATCTCGCTCCTCTTCGGACCGGTCTGGCGGACCCTGAACCCGCTGCGGACCGTCCACTTGCTCCTGTGCAAGGCGCTCCGCCAGCCCCCGTCGAAGGGTCTGCTCAAACTTCCGCCGGGGCTCGGACTCTGGCCGGCGACGCTGGGTGTCTTCGCCTTCACCTGGCTCGAGCTCGTCGCGCCGGACCGGGCCACCATCCCGGTGCTGCAGGCCTGGATCGCGCTGTACGTCGTGATCATGCTGTTCGGCGCGGTCCTGTTCGGCGACCGCTGGTTCTCGACCGCCGACCCGTTCGAGGTCTACGCCTGCCTGATGGCCCGGCTGTCGCCGTGGGGCCGCCGGACCGACGGAGCGCTGGTGGTCCGCCGCCCGCTGGAGAACCTGGACGGCCTGAAGCCGCTGCCCGGTCTCGTCGGCATGGTGTCGGCCCTGCTCGGCTCCACGGCGTACGACGGCTTCTCGAACTCGTCGGCGTGGATCGGCTGGGCGCAGAACACCGACTACTCGATGACACTGCTCGGCACGTTGGCGTTGCTCGGGTTCATCCTGTTCGTGCTGGTGACGTACTCCGGCGCCACGCTGCTGGCCGGCCGGCTGTCGCACAGCTCGCGCCGGGCACTCCCCGGGTTGTTCGCGCACTCCGTCGTACCGATCGCCCTCGGGTACGTCGTCGCGCACTACCTGACCCTGTTCATCCTCGAGGGGCAGCGGACGCTCATCTACCTGAGTGACCCGCTCAGCAACGGCGCCAACGTGTTCGGCACCGGCCTGCTCGCGGTCAACACCGGCATCACCAATCACAGCGGGACGATCGCGGTCATGCAGGTGCTGGCGGTGGTCTGTGGTCACTTGCTGGGCGTCGTCTCCGCTCACGACCGCGCTGTCGCCCTGTTCCCACGCCAGAAAGCCCTGGCTGGTCAGGTACCGCTACTGGTCGTCATGGTCGGCTACACCGTCGGCGGTCTGCTCTTACTGTTCTCTTCGTGATGTACACCGTCGCGGAACGAGAGGCCCTACGGGACGCACTGGTAGCAGCGGCAAGAGCAGACGCCCGCATTACCGGCGCAGCGCTGACTGGCTCAGCTGCCACGGGTGCTGAGGACGAGTGGTCGGACGTAGACCTGGCACTCGGGCTGACGGCCGACGCCGACCAGGGCGCCGTACTGGCTGACTGGACTGACCGGATGTATGCGTTGTACGGCGCTGTGCATCACACGGACGTGTGGTCACGGGACACCGTCTACCGGGTGTTCCTGCTGGACTCCACGTTGCAGGTGGACATCGCCTTCGCGCCGGCGGGGTCGTTCGGCGCGGTTGGACCCAGCTTTCGCCTGCTGTTCGGTGAGGCGGTGGAGCAGCCGGCGTGGGGCGAGCCCGCTGCGGTGGATCTGGTCGGCATGGGGTGGCTGTATGCGTTGCATGCGCGGTCCAGCATCGCGCGGGGGAAGGTGTGGCAAGCGGAGTACATGATCAGCGGTGTGCGGAACCACGTGCTCATGCTGGCTTGCCTGCGGCACGGTGTTCCGCACTCACAGGGCCGCGGCCTTCACCTGCTGCCCTCCAGCGTCCTTGCTCCGGTGGAGAGGACGCTGGCGCGGTCGCTGGAGCCTGCTGAACTGCAGCGTGCGTTTCGGGCCGGCGTCGACGTACTGCTGATTGAGGCGGCGCACGTCGACGCCGAGTTGGCTGTCAGGCTCGATCGGCCGTTGCGGGAGTTGCTGGAGCCGGCTTAGGGAGGCTTCGGCTGGTGACCGCCAAGACGATGAACGCGATCATGCCGAGGATCAGGTGCGAGTTGCCGGGGATGGACTGCCAGAACGTCCAGTCCAGCTCACGGTCGTCACGGAACGGCACCCACCAGATGGACCGCAGCACGAACAGCCCGTAGAACAGCACACCGGTCGCCACCGCCGGGTTCAGGCCCCAGACACGGTTGACGGCGCGGATCAGGCTCACGCCCAGCGGGATGATCCACACCCAGTGGTGGCTCCAGGTGACCGGCGACGCGTACAGGACGGCCAGCGCCATCACGGCGATCGCGGTGACCCGCTCGTCGGCCAGCCAGTACCGCCGGGCCATCCACAGCACCAGCAGGCCGAACACGGCCGACAGCAGGAACCACGTCGGCTGCACCCAGCCCGCGTCGTTCCCCAGCCGGTGCAGGAAGCCATTGAACGACTGGTTGCCGCTGTAGGCGAGACCGCCGACCCGGTTGGCGTCGAGGATCACCTCGGTCCAATACCGCCAGGACTGGTTCGGCACGATCACGAACCCGACCGCCATCGTCGCCAGCAGCCCCAGTACGGCGTTCCGCAGCGCCCGCCACTGCTTCGTGACCACGAGCAGCGCCAGGAACGGCAGCGGGGTCAGCTTGACGCCGATCGCCACGCCCAGCCAGAAACCACGCAGCCGCGCATCCTGCGGCCGGACCAGGTCCAGCAGAATCATTGCGGTCAGCAACAGGTTGATCTGGCCGAACTGGATCGTCTGCCAGACCGGTTCGAGCAGCAGCGACAGCACGGTGAGAGCGACGAGCACGGCGGTGCGCTTGCGCTGCGAGAAGAACGACCAGGCCGTCTTCGGCAGGCTGGTCCGCCAGAGCGCGGTGATGCACAGCACCGACAGCGTCGTCCACACGACCAGCGCGACGCCCCACGGGACGGCGGCCAACGGCACCATCGCGATCGCGGCGAACGGCGGGTAGGTGAACGGGAGGCCGGAGCCCGGCAGCTTGGCGTCGTACAGCGAACCGCCGTCGAGCAGCACCGAGCCGCCCATCCGGTACACGCGGAGGTCGATCATGCCGCCGAACAGGCCGTACGCCCAGGCGCCGAGCGTCACCAGCGCGGCGCAGGCGACGACTCCGAGGACGATCCGGCGGGAGACGAGCGGGCGGGACGCAGGGGAGGAGGTGGACATCACGGTCACGTCAGGTCGACTCCGAACAGGGATTGCAGCGCACTCAGGGTGTCGTCGTACGAGGTGTGCAGGACGCCGGTCATGCCGAGCGCCTTCGCGGCCTCGACGTTGAGCTCGAGGTCGTCGACGAAGACGCAGTGCTCGGGCTTCAGGTCCAGCCGGCGGGCGGTCAGCAGGAAGATCTCCGGCTCGGGTTTACGCAGCCCGACCTCACCGGAGATGACGATGTCGTCGAACATGCCGTCCCAGGTGTCGCGGGGGTAGGTGTTGCCCCAGGAGTTCGACAGCAGCGCGGTCCGGATCCCGTGCTGACGGGCCCGCCGGACCAGCGCGGACATCGCCGGCTGGTGCTCGAAGTGCGCGAACATCCGCTCGATCAGGCCCTCCGCGGGGACCGGTGTGCCGTCGTTGCGGACCAGGACCGAGGCGAGCTTTCGCTCGAAGTCGGGGACCGCGATCTGGCCGCGCTCGAGCGCGTGGACCGGGTTCAACTCGGCCTCCGCCACCGCGTCGGCAGGGCTCTCGGCGGGCAACCAGGCCATCACGGCCTGCACGTAGGAGTCGAAGTCGAAACCGTCCAGCTCGGCCCAGCGCCGCAGCGCATCCTCCAGCCCGGAGGTCAGCACACCGCCCCAGTCCACCAGCAACCCACGCGGCACACCCGCCTCCACCAACATGCCCGCAAGCCTACTCAGAACATAGCCAAGCTAACCCTCACGGCCCTCCCCCTAACTCCCCGTGACCACCGTTCACCCCGAATCGATCAGTGGTTGTACTCGATCGTCACATCGCCGGAGCACCACTCCCCCACCTACCGCGAAGCGTCAGCAGCCTCTCTCGTGGTCAGTGGTTGTACTCGATCGTCACGTCACCTGAGGAGGTTTTGGCGTCGATGGTGCGGGTGGCGGCGGGGTCGCTGCGGACGTCGGCGGACTCCTCGCCCGAGGAGGTGTCGGTGTTCAGCCTGTACGTCTCGGTCCCGGACGGGATCCGGATCGTCACGTCACCCGAGCTCGCCTCGGCGTCCACCGACTGCGGCGCGGAGGTGAAGTCCAGCTCGGTGCTCCCCGAACTGCTCTGCGTGCTCACCGTCGTCGCGCTCAGCCCGCGCGCCTCGAGATCACCCGAGCTCGACTCCAGCCACAGCGACCCGCCGACGTCGACCGCCTCGATGCTGCCCGAGCTCGACTTCAGGTTCGCGCCCTCCGGCAGCCCGGACACCTTGATGTCGCCGCTGGAGCTCTCGACCGTGAGCTTGACGTCCTTGGGCACGGTCAGGATGTAGTGCGTGTCGCAACCGAACGACAGGAATCCGCAGCCGCTGTCCCGCAGCTGCAACTTCCCGTCCTCGTAGTCCTCCTTCGGGTCCGACCCGAACACGTTGCGCTCGAACTTCCGCTCGACCTGCACCTCCGGACCGTCTCCGGACCGTACTTCGACATCCACCGAGGTCGTCTGGATCGTCAGCGAGTCCCCCTCGACCGGGTAGCTGTCCTGGGTCGTCTTGCTCTCCTCGGTCAGCCCGGTCAGCGCCCAGTACGCCCCACCCAGAATGAGTGCCACGGAGATGGCGATACCGAACCGCCGCTCCGTACTCATCGTGCCGGCCGGCCGGCCCTGAACCTCGGACATACGTTCCCCTAGGGTGCGTCGACTACTCCCCAACCCTGGCACATCGCCACTGAGCTGTCGGTGGGGTTTCCCCCCGATTCCCCACCGACCCAACCCTGACCTCACACCGCGGATTCAGAGGTCCTTGCTGACGGTGGTGGCCAGTTGCTGGAGGGACTTGCGGAGTTTGCTGGACTTGGCGGACTCGGCGAGGCTGCGACCGTGGGAGATCGCCGCGTCCACGGCGGGCTGGTCGAACGGGAGCAGGGCGGCGGCCTCGACCCCGGCGTACCGGCCGAGCGCCTCGCTGATCGCGTCGGACGGTGAGCTGCCGAGTGATCCCGGGCGGACCCGGTTCACCACGACCCGGGTGCTGACCGACGGTACGACGGACCGCAGCTCGTGGATCGCCCGGATCAACCGCGTGAGGCCGACCGGGTCCGCCGTACCGACGACGACCACCTCGTCGGCCTCCTCGAGCGTCGCCACGGTTGCGCCGTTGCGCCGCGGCGCCAGCGAGTCGAACGAGATCTCCTCGTCGGTTTCGATGCAGAACCCGACATCCACCACGGTGCACGGCGCGAGCATCCGCGCGGTCGACCAGACCGACTCGATCGCCGCCGGCCGCAGCTCGGTCCAGCGGTCCGCCCGGCTGAGCCCCGTCAGCACCAGCAGATGCGGCTCGACCTGCCTCGCATGCTTCGCCAGCATCGCCATGTCCAGCGCGCCACTCGCCGCCGACCGCGCCGCTGCCGCCAGCCCCGACGTCTCGTCGAGCATCCCGAGTTGCTGCGCGACCGTCCCGCCGTACACGTCGGCATCGGCGAGCAACGTCGGCACGCCCTTCACCGCGAGCTCACACGCGAGGCCGATGGCGACCGTCGTCCGCCCGGGGGCGCCCGTCGGGCCCCACACCGCGATCATCCGGCCGCTGCCCTGGTTGAAGACGGGCGGCGGCTGACCCGGCAGGTCGGGTGTCGTCGGCACGAACCCGCCGGCGAAGTGCGACACCGACATCGGCGGACCGGACTCGACCGCGTCGGTGATCGCCCGGCCGAGATCCTCCGGACTGACGTCGGCGGGCAGGATGCGCTCGATCCCCATCCGGCTCAGCCTGTCCTCGGTGCCGAAGGGTTCACCGGTCTCGGACGGGTCGACGAGCGCGACCACCGCGATCCGGCGAGCATGCAGCGCGGCGACCGCGTCGGAGGTGAGTCTGGGCAGATCGTCGGCGAGCAGGACCGCCCGTGCCTGCCCACTCGCGGCTGCGGCCATCACGTCGGCGATGTCGACACAGCGCCGTACCACTCGAATCCCCGGCGCACGCTCGGCCCGCCGTACGACGTCCGCCTCCCAAGGAGCCCCGGTCACGGCCAGGAGGACTGGCACCGACATCAGTTGCCTCGCCTGACGAGGACCGGCTCTCCCGTGCTCATCGCAGACAACGCGGCCGGTAGTCGTTGCAGGTCGTTGGGCGCCAGCCCGACCAGGACTTGCCGTCGAGCGGATCCACCCGCGACACCTTTGACCGCGTCGGCCTGGAGCACCCGGACCTTTGCCCAGAGCAACTTGGCCTGCGATGCGTCCTTCGGCACGACCCAGATGTCGACGTCGTCACCCGCGGCGATGTCCGACGGCAGTCGGCCGGTCGCGACCGACAGCGGGAGCTCGGTGCGGTCGTTCTCCGCCTCGGAGACGGCCGCTTCCCGCGGCACGAACTCACCCGCGTCCACCGCACGGGTGACGATGAGACCCTTGAGATCCGCGTCGGCAGCGACGTACCTCCCGGCGTCCGCACCGTTGGTGAACCGCACCCGCGCAGTCGTCAGGTCGTCACCGGTCAGCGTGGTCCCGGCCGGCAGGTCGCGCTTGGCCGCCCAGATCGTCGTGGTGTCGTCGGCGGCCGAGAGCAGCTTGGCGCCGGCGAGTGCGGTGATCGCGACGAGCAGCACGCCGAGCACCAGCCGGCCGTCCTTCCATCGCGCCCGCCGGTTGCGCTGCGCCGGGACGGACGGCGCCCCGAACCCGGTCCCGCGCACTGCTGTGTCGACCACGTCGAACTCCCCAGTCAATCGATCGCCATCGGAGCCGACATTCTGCCGTGTCCGGGCATCACACCGTGAACGGCTATCCACAGGCTGTCAGCCTGGGGACAAACGGGATCGTCCGATCGCGAACCATGGCAAACTGAAGGAACCAGCCACTACGTGAAGGAGCAGACCGGATGCCGACTCCGCGCTTCCTCCAGCTCGCCGACGTCGCCGAGGTGCTCAACATCTCCGCGAACCAGGTGTACGCCCTGGTCCGCCGCGGTGACATCCCCGCGGTGAAGATCGGCGGGCGCGGGCAGTGGCGGGTCGAGGCGACCGAGCTGGAGAAGTACATCGAGCGCCTCTACACCGAGACACGCGAGTTCATCGACGCCCACCCGTTCGGCGAGGACGCCGAGCAGCCGGAGGACGTTCACAACTAGCGGCGCCGGACTGCACACAGCGCCTGGGTCGGCACCAGGCGCACGTTGTAGACCTCGGTCCGCCTGCGCGGCGTATCCAGCGGATGCTCTGCGATCTCCAGGAAGTCCGCCCCGACCCGGTCGATCGTCCCGGTGACCGGCGCTCCACCGCAGAACAGCGTCACCGGTGAGCGATCGCGCGCGATCCCACGCAGCAGGTGAGCCAGGCCGAGCTTGCCCGCCACCGCCCCGACGGCCGGCTCGGCCCACGGCCCCAGCCGATGTACGGCGACCAGCGCAGCGACCGGGATCAGCCACTCCTCGGCGCGCTCGGTCTCGATCAGCAGGCAGTCCTTCCCGACGCGGGTGAGCTCCCCCTGGACGGGCTCGGCGTTCGCCAGTTCCACGCGGACGACGGTGTCGACGGCGCCCCGCAGGCGGTCGAGGACGGTGATCTTGCCGACCTCGGCGCGGATCCGATCCGCGACCTCGCCGTAGAGATCCTCCGCCTGGAGCGCGTCGAACTGCGACTCCAGATCCGCGAACAACGCATCCCACCGCATAGCGGTGAACCTACCCGATCCCGCTCACCTTCCGTGCGTCGAGCCGACGCTGCGTGACATTCCGACTTGCAAACTGGCCTGAGTACCGGTCTATAGTGGTCAAGCAGACGCAAACTCAAGCAAACTCATAGATCAGAGATCAAGCGGGGTGAACGCGATGATCCGGGGACTGAAAGGGCTGGCCGCCCTGACCGCGCTGGCCGGGCTCGGCCTGGCATTGCGCTGGATGACGGCCAGCACGTACGGCGAAGCCAGCAGCCACGACCTCGACTCGCTGACGGTGCTCGCGGTCGCGACAGTCGCCTGGATGGCCTACGGCTGGCTCGCGCTGGCCGTGACGACGACCGTCCTCGAGCAACTCCCGGGCGCGATCGGCACCGCCGCATCCGCCGTCGCCACCCGGATCACGTCTCACACCGCCCGCACCCTCCTGCGCTCCACGCTCGGCCTGGCCGCGGTCACGCCGCTGACCATCGGAGCCGCCCACGCCGCACCAGGTGACGGCACCACCAACGACCCGTGGCTGGAGCCCCGGTCCTCACTCCAGCCCGCCGCCACCACGGCCAACGCGAGCACCTGGCGCACCACCGAGCCGCCGTCCACCGTCCGCCTGACTGGATCGGACGCGTCCCCCCGCACGCAGGTCGACGTACGACGGGATGCTCGAGCCCACCGCGTCGTACCGGCCGAGCCACAGCGGACTGCATCGCAGCCGGGTGGGGCCCGGGTGCGGATCGGGGTGCCGGATCGGCCTACTGCGGGGGCTGCGACGCGCTACACCGATCTGCGGTCGGGGCAGCCGGTGCGGGTGCCTCGCCGTGTCGTCGTCAAACCCGGCGACACGCTCTGGAGCATCGCCGCGACCGAGCTCGGCGGGCACGCCACCCCGCAGGACGTCGCCTCTCGCTGGCCGGCCTGGTACGCCGCCAACCGCCGGCTGATCGGGCCCGACCCCGACCTGATTCGTCCCGGCCAGGTGCTGCGCATCCCGCCGCCCGCGACCGGCAACCCCGTGCCGCCCACCCACCAGGAGAAGTGACATGAGCCAGCAGAACCTGCCCGCGGCCCCCACCGAGCGCCCCGATCAGGCCCGCCCGACCTTGACCCCGGTGCCACCCCTCACCGAGGCCGCCGAGTCCCACGTCGACCTGTCCGAGGTGGAAACCCCACAGCTGCGCGCGATCACGGTCGACTCGGCGCAGCACGCCGTACCGCCGACCGTCCGGCACGCCGGCGCCATGCCCGCCAACACCCTCGCCCGCCGCCACCAAGCGCTCAAGCGCCTTGGCGTCACCCCCGATCCGGCAGAGGCGTCTCCGGACCCGAGCGGTACGCCTGCGGCCGCAACGCCGGGAGTGCCGGATGCTCGGGTGTGGGGTGGGCGGCTGGCGCAGGCGGTTTCCGAGGTGCTGGCCGGGGATCGGCCGATTTCTCAGCTGGTGCGGTTCACGGACGATGTGGTGTTTGCCGAGCTGACTCGCAGAGTTCGGCTGCTCGGGCTGACGACCACGGCGACCGGGCGCGGGGCCAAGGAGCGGAGTGCGCTCCGCTCGGTTCGCGTCTGTTGCCCGGCCAAGGACGTCGCCGAGGTGGCTGCCCACGTTCGGCACGGTCATCGGTCCCGGGCGATCGCCCTCCGCCTCGAGATCCGCCGCAACCGCTGGGTCTGCACCGCCCTGGAACTCGGCTGACCTCGCCTCGGGTTGCGCCCCAGCCATCGGTGGCTGGGTTGCACGATCGGATTGCTGTGGTCAGTCGGTGGTGGCTTCGGCGACGGAGCGGGGTGGGTGGACTTTCGAGAAGTGGAGGTTGCCGGCGGGCATCATCCAGGTCATGACGGTGACCGCGAGGCGCCCGGCTCGGACCGCGGGGTCGGCTTCGGCGTGGGTTCGGGCGGTTTCGTGGTCGACGGACCAGATCGAGAAGCCTCGGTAGCGTTCGTCGTCCTGGTCGGTGAGGGGGCCGCGGGCCAGGACCAGACCGCGGTCCTGCATTTCGGCACCGTGCGCCAGGTGGCGGTTCTGGAGAGCGGTGGCCTCGGCGTCGGTCATCTCGGGGGCGTCCGGCCGCAGCGTCAGCAGGATCACGGTGTACCGGTCGAACTGCATGATCCGAAGCTAGCTGAACGGCGTGCAGGTGTGGAATTGTCGGCGCGGGGTTACAGACTGGGGACGTGACTGAGTTCGAGCCGTACCGGGAGCGTCCTGCGCGGGTGCCGGGTGCGGTCTTGTGGACGCGGACGGCGGAAGGCGGCGACTACCGCGTTCTGCCGGACGGCTGTATGGACTTGCTCCTGATGGACGACGAGCTGGTCATCGCGGGCCCGGACAGCCGCGCGTGGGTCGGCTCGGCGGCAGCGGGGACGCGGTACGCCGGGATTCGGTTCGCACCGGGGACGGCGCCGCGGTTCCTCGGCGTACCGGCGAAGGATCTGCTCAACGAGCGGGTGGCGCTGGCGGATCTCTGGTCGCCGGCGCGGAGTCGGCGGCTGGCGGACCAGGTGCGACTGGCGGAGGCCCCGGCGTTGGCGTTGGAGCAGGCGGTGGCGGACCTGATCGAGGAGCCACCGGACGGGCTGATCACGCAGGTGCTGCGAGCTGTCCGGAGCGGGATGCTCCGCGGAGGGGCCGGCGTGCTGTCGCTGGCTGGGAGCGTCGGATTGAGCGAGCGTCAACTGCACCGGCGGTGCCTGCATGCGTTCGGCTATGGCCCGAAGATGCTCGACCGCGTGCTGCGGATGAACGTCGCCCTCGACCACGCGCGAACCGGGCTCGCACTCGCGGACGTCGCCGTACTGACCGGGTACGCCGACCAAGCCCACTTCACCCGAGACGTCAAGGCCCTCACTGGCCTGCCGCCCCGCGTGCTCCTCGGCTGAGCGTCCCTAAAGCACCACCGTGAAGCCGCCTGGCTGGACGAGGACGCTGGAGGTCCCGCCAGTGAGTTGGCGTCGCGAGTGCAGGGTGCCCTGGGCCGTGTAGGTGTAGGCGATGGCGCCTGGCTTGCTGCGCAGCGAGAAGGTTCGCGGATGCGGGTCGACGCTGGAGAGCAGCACGGCCGAGCCGAGCCGCAGTGTGCTGGTGCTGGGGATGAGAAGCAGGGCGTCGATCTGCGCCGTGCCCGTGGTGGACGCCGCTTTGAGGCTCGTCGCGTACGGCGGAAGCGGCTGACCCAACGTGATCGGCTGGAGCACGCCCGGGGCCGCGGAGATGCCTTGCGGACCGGGAGCACTGTGGTCGATCGTGCCCAGCGACGAGGAGCCGGAGAACCAACTCGTGGTGCCGGGGTCGAGCAGGTTGACGACGGGAAGCACAAGACGCGGCTGCGACGACGGCTCCAGCGTCCAGACAGTAGACGAGCCGGCGGTCAGCGAGACGTAGGATCCGTTGCTCCACTGGGATTCCCCGGTCCACGCGGACGGAGGCGTGACGACTGTGCCACCGAAGGCGGACTCACCTTCGACGACCTGCAGGCCCGAGCGGGTGAGCGGGCCCGCACCCAGCTGCTGGGCGAGGTGGGCGAGAGCTGGGTTGGCGTCGAGGGTGAGCATCGAGAGCTGGCCGTGGATGGTGGACTCGGCACCGGAGTTGCGGTTGATCACGCCGTCGCCCGAGATGCCGTCGTACGTGCGGCCGGTCGCCGCGTCGTACATCGCTTCGCCGGCCCGGTTCGCGCCGAAGTACCAAGCGGCGACAAACGCAGCGACCTGTCGGGGTCCGGGCAGCTCGACAGCCAGCAAGCCTTGCAGCCGGGCGTCGACGCCATAGGCGATCTGAGTACGGTCGATCGGCGCCGGCAGCCAGCCGTTGTCGGGCCCGCCCGCGGTCAACAGCAGCGGAGTGAACCCAGCCGTGTCCCCAACCGCAGGCCCAACCGGAGTGCCAACAACGGACGCAGCGGCAGCCAGCGCGGACGGCATCTGCGCGCCCCACGCATGCCAGACCGAGATGGACTCACCCCACGGCAGCAGCGCACGGAACGGCCACTCGCGCGACGACCCAGCACTCAGAGCAGCAATGCCCTCAGCGAACTGCGTCAACGCACGCCGAGCCCGAGCAGACCCACCAGCACGGACGTAGGCTGCCAACCCGAGCACAGCCTCCGACGTCGCGTCAGCACCGTTCACGATGAGCCATGCAGGGACCCGGCGACCGTCGACGATGTTCCACTCGCCGTACCGAACCAGCACCTGCCGCTCCAACGCAGCCAGCGCCAACTCGAGCCGGTCGCGAAGGAACTCGGCAAACCCACGGTCCACCCGACGGAAAGCGGCGTACCCCTCCCCCAGCGCCCAGACCGTACGAGCGAGCCAGTACGACGGCCCGGAGTCGGACGGATCGGGGAGCTCGACAGGATCGGCGCTCGGGTTGAGTGCGCCGTCCGGCTGCATCCACAGGACCACGTTGCCGTTCGGCGACTGCAGATAGGTGAGCCCGCGCAGCAGGTCCCGGGCAACGTCCAGCCGCCGACTGCGCAGGTACACGACAGCCGCACGCGAGATATCGTCCGCGTTGAAGGCACCCTGCCCGTAGGTGTCGGTCGCCGGGTCGTACGTGCGGCCGCCGATCCGCTTGTACGAGCCGTCGGCCTGTCGATCCGCGTAGGTCCACAGCACCCCCAAAGGCCCGGAGCCGTAGGTGCTGTGCCCAGGCGTGGCCGGTGGCGTGACCGTCGTACGCAGGTAGTCGAGATGCGCGAGGTTGGTCAGCCGGCCCGTCGCCGAGGCAGGCGTGGTGACTGCAGACGCAGCGCCCAGTGCGAGGGCGCCGCCGAGGACGGCTCGGCGGCGGATCCTCATGACACCCGATCCAATCTGGCGACGCCGATGGCCGCGTCGGCCATTCCGTAGAAGACGTACTGCACTCCGTCGACCTCCTCGATGGCGGTCGGGAACACCACGTTCCCGACGGTTCCGATCCGCTCCTCGTCGGTCTCCGGCACCAGCATCGGCTCCTCGGTCCGGGCGATCACCTTGGTCACGTCGGACGCGTCCAGCAGCAGCGCGCCGACCGCGTAGCTGACCTTCTGCGTGGTCGGATCGAAGCCTTGTGGCTGCTCGCCGGTCACACCGTGATGAATCACCAGCCAGCCCTCCGGCACCCGCAGCGGCGCCGGTCCGGCGCCGATCTTGAGCTCCTCGAAGGGGTACTCCGACATCGCGACGAGCCGGTGGTTGCGCAGGTGCACGAGGTTCCGCACATCGCGCTCGACGTCCGCGACCGGCACGAACGAGACCCAGATCCCCGGGCGGTCGTCCTTCACACCAGCGGGCAGGTGCACTCCTTCGCCTTCGCGGAACCAGCCGAGGTCCCACATCGGCCGATGGAGCATCGCGTACGACGGTTCGCCGTCCGGGCCGGTGACCGGTTCGGGGAAGAACACGGTGTCCTTGTTCGGGAAGAGATTCAGGTCGGTGTCCAACGAGGGCTGGTACTCGAAGTGCAGTGGTCCGAGCCGTTCCCAGGAGCGCAGGTCGACCGACGTGGCCAGCGCGGGTTTGGGGCCGAGCGGGCCGTAGGCGACGTACGTCATCACGTGGGTGCCGAGCGACGGGATCCAGGTCACTCGCGGGTCCTCGACACCGGCGTTGTTCAGGCCGCGCTCCCAGCCCTCGTCGGGAGCCAGTACGACGCCTTCGCGCCGTACGCCGACCGGAACACCATCCTTCAGCTCTACCTCGGCCAGGCCGACCCGGGACACGTTGCCTGAAGCAACCAGCCGCGGCAGCAGGTACAGCCGGCCGTCCGGGGTGTGGCCGGTGGCCGGGTTCAGCACCCCCTCGGCCTCGAGGTCGTTGCCCGGCTCGGGCGTCATCAGCACGCCGACACGAGTAAGGGTGTAAGGAACAGTCACAACAAGAAGCCTTTCAGGATTAGCCTTTGACGCCGGACGAGATGTTCGTCGAGATGAAGCGGCGCTGGAAGATCAGGAACAACGTCACCGCGGGCGCGGCCAGCACGCACGCCCCGGCGAGCACCGCGCCGAACGGGTTCGCGGCCCGCGACGACACCGTGGTCAGGTAGTTCGACAGCGAGACCGCGAGCGGTTGCAGGTCCTGCTGCTTGGTGATCAGGAACGGCCAGAGGAACTCGTTCCACGGCCCGATGAAGGTCAGCAGCACGCCGGTCAGCAGCGCTGGCTTGACCAGCGGGATGGCCACCCGCCACAGGATGCCCAGCTCGCCGGCGCCGTCGATCCGGGCCGCGTCGAACAACTCCTGCGGTAGCTGGAGGAAGTACTGCCGGAACACGAACACCGCGGTCGAGTTGATCGCGAACGGCAGGATCATGCCGAGGTAGGAGTCGGCCAGCCCGTAGCTGCGCACGATCAGCACGTACAGCGGGATCGTCAGCAACTGGAACGGCACGACCTGGACCAGCAGCATCAGGTTGAACACCAGCCCGCGACCGCGGAAGTGCAACCGCGCGAGCGCGTACCCGGCGAGCACGCCGAACACCAGCGTCCCGAGGATGACACCACCGGTGAAGATCCCCGAGTTGATCAGCGACCGGCCGAGGTTGATCGCGTTGTTGATCTCCACGTAGTTGTGCCCGGTCAGGTTCCCCGGTGCCGGGAACGCCCCGCTCACCGAGGGATCCGGCTCGGTCTGCAGCGACCCGATCAGCATGTAGTAGAAGGGGAACAGGAACACGAAGGCGCCGGCGAGCAGCGCGACGAACCGTAGCCGCATCAGTCCTCCTTCCCGACGAAGCGCCGTTCGACGAGCGCCAGGATCAGTACGCCGATCACCAGCAGCACCCCGATCGCGGACCCGATGTCCGGGTTCCCCTGCTCGATGCCCTTCTGGTACATCACCAGCACCGGTGACGCCGACGCCCCGTCCGGACCGCCCCCGCCGGTCAGCAGGTACGGCTCGGTGAACAGGTTCGCCCCGGTCACCGTCGCCAGCAGGACGACGAGAGTCGTCGCCGGCCGCACGCCGGGCACGGTCACGTTCAGGAACGACTTCCAGCGTCCGGCCCCATCCATCGAGGCCGCCTCGTACAGGTCTTTCGACACGTTCTGCAACGCCGCCAGGTACAGCAGGATGAAGAACCCGAGCTGTTTCCAGGTCACGTAGACCGCGATCGTCGGCATCGCCAGCGCCGAGTTCACCAGCCACGACGGGTCCGGCGCGAGCGGGCCGAGGATCGAGTTCACCAGCCCGTTCGAGTTGAACAGGAACAGCCAGACCCCGACCACCGCGACACTCGCGGTCACGTACGGCACGTAGTACGAGACCCGGAAGAACGTCCGCCAGCGGATCGCGGCGTTCAGAGCGGTCGCCAGTCCGAGCGCCAGTACGACGGTCAGCGGCACGTTGATCACCAGGAAGATGGCCACGTTGACGAAGGACCGCCGTACGGCGGGATCCGACAGCACCGTCACGTAGTTGTCGAGACCCACGAACGGCCTTTCCACGATCGCGCCCGGCGCGGTGAAGAAGTAGTCGTGGAACGACATGTACGCCGCGAACCCGAGCGGGTAGGCGAACACGGCCGCCAGGAACACGACGTACGGCGTGACGAAGGCGGTGCTGGCCGGATGCTCACCGAGGATCCGGCCGACAACACCACGCCGGGCACCAGGCCGGACACCAGGCCGCACGCCGTGCCGCCGGCGGGTTCGGCTCGAGGCCAGTCGGGTCATGACTGCGCGGCGAGCTGATCGACCTTCTGCGCCGCGCCGTCCAGCGCCGCGCCCGGGTCCTCCTGGCCGAAGATGACGGACTTGGAGTAGGCGTCCCGGAAGGTCTGCCAGATGGTGATCGAGTTCGGCACGTTCGGCACCTCGACAGTGCGGGCCGCCTGGTCCGCGAACGTCTTGTAGTCCGGGTTCTTCGCGAAGTAGTCCGCGTACGCCGACGCCACGTCCTTGCGCAGCGGCATCTGCCCGGTCGTCTCGAGGAACTTGCCGTCCTGCTCCTGGCTGGTGGCGAACTTCAGCACCTCCCACGCGGTGCCGCGGTTCTTGCACGCCGAGTACATCGCGACGTTCTTCGCGTCGGAGAAGGTGTGGATCTCTCCTCCCGGCTTGCCGGCCGAGGTCGGCACCGGGACGACGCCCCAGTCGACCTTGCCCTTGTACGTCGCGATCGCCCACGGACCCACGACCGCCATCGCGGCGGTGCCGTCGACGAACGCGTCACCGGTGTACTTCTCCTGCGACGCCAGCTTGTCGGCGTACATCGTCCGCCAGAACTGCGCGACCTTCTTGCCCTCGTCGGAGTTGAACGTCGCCTTGCCGTCGGCCACCAGCTGCTTGCCACCGCTCTCGGCCGCGTACAACGGGTAGAAGTCGAACCAGGACTGGAAGAACTCGTTGCTCGGCGCCGGGTAGATGGCGAACTTCGCGGCCTTCGCGGCGACCAGCTTGCGGGAGGTGTCGAGGAACTCGTCGTACGTCGCCAGCGGCGGCTTCGCAGTGTCGATCCCGGCCTTGGCGAACGCCGACTTGTTGTAGAAGATCATCACCGGGTTCGACTTCCACGGCAGCTGGTAGTACTTGCCGTCGGACGACTTGTACTGCTCGGCCACGTCACCCGAGCGGTCCTCGATGTACGACTTGCCGTCGCTGAAGCTGTCCAGCGGCACCAAACCGCCCTGCTTCTGGAACTGCGAGACCGACGCCGGCGAGGTGTTGAAAATCAAGCACGGCGCGTTGCCAGCGGTGATCGCGGCCCCGATCACCTCCTCGGAGCTCTTCCCGGTCGGGATCTCCTGGGCGGTCACCTTCTGGTCCGGGTGCGCGGTGTTCCAGGCCGCGACCATCTGCTTGCCCCAAGCAACTTCTTCCTTGTTGTTCGAGTACCAGATGGTGATCGGGCCGGTGGCCTTGGCCGCGGCGTCGGCGTCACCAGCGCCGCCCCCGCTGTCGCCACACGCGGCGAGCGAGCCGGCCAGTACCAGGGCCAGCAGTCCAGCTTGCAATTTCATGGTTCCTCCAGGGGAGAGCTACGCAGGGGGCGCGGCAGTGGAGCGCCGTACGACGAGCTCGGCGGGTGCCAGCTCGGCATCAGGTACGTCGGACTCGCCGTCGACGACCTGGTTGAGGGTCTGGGCGGCCGCCTCGCCGAAGCGGAACGGGTCGGCGCGCACGGTGGTCAGGCCCGGGTGGACGTACTCGGCCAGTTCGCTGTCGTCGAAGCCCGCGATGCTCAGGTCGTCCGGGACGGTCAGCCCGGCCGCCTGGGCGGCGCCGAGGCCGGCGATCGCCATCCGGTCGTTCGCGTAGACGATCGCGGTCGGCGGCTCGGGCAGCGCGAGCAGCCGCCGGGTGGCCTCGATCCCGGCCGCGGCGGTGAAGTCACCGGTCTCGATCGCGACCGGCTCCAGCCCGGCGTCGGCCAGGGCCGCCACGAAGGCCGTCGACCGTGCGGTCGCGTGCACGAAGGCGGGCGGGCCCGCGACGTGCGCGATCCGGGTGTGACCGAGCTCGACGAGGTGCTCGACGACCGCGCGAGTGCCTGGGCGGTCGTCCAGGACGACGGCCGGGAACGGCGACGTGCCGTCCGGCCGGTTCAGGGTCACGGCGGGCATGCCGAGCTCGACCAGCAGGTCGATCCGGGGGTCGTCGTGCCGGAGGTCGGACAGGAAGACGCCGTCGACGCGGGCGTCCCGGGAGAGTCGCCGGTAGCCGGCCTCCTCTTCCTCGCCGGCTGTGACGACCTGCAGGACCAGGGCCTGCCCGCGGGTGGACAGCACGCTCTCGACACCGGCGATGAAGGCGGAGAAGAACGGGTCCGAGGACAGCACGTCCGGGTCCCGGGTGATCACCAGGCCGAGCGCGAACGCCTTCGAGACCGACAGCGACCGGGCCCGGTTGCTCGGCCGCCAGCCCAGCTCGTCGGCCGCGGCGAGGATCTTGTCGACGGTCGCCTGCGCCAGACCGGGCCGTCCGTTCAGCGCGAAGGACACCGCAGCCTTGGACACACCCGCCCTGCTCGCCACATCGGCGATCGTCGGCCGCTGCTTGCTCATCGCACCTCGCTTGACACGGTTTAAACCGGTTTAGACGGCATTTAAACCGGTTAAAACGCCGTACGTCAAGATCTCAGCCCTTGTGATCCCCTACGCTTCGGCCATGCGCCGTCTGCTCCTGGCCGGGCTGGCCGCAGCCGTGGCCGGTGCCGCGCTGGTCACAGTGCTCAACCGGCGGGACGCCGAAGCGGCCGTCACCCCGCCGCCGGCGCACGCGAGCTTCGACTACCAGATCGGCAGCCCCTACACCCCGCCGGACGGCGTGCAGGTCGTCAGCCGCGACCGGGCCGCGGACGCCGCCGACGGGCTGTACAACATCTGCTACGTGAACGCGTTCCAGGTGCAGCCCGGTGAGCAGGGGCAGTGGGACGCCGACCTGCTGCTCCGCGACGCCGCCGGCAACCTCGTCATCGACGAGGAGTGGGATGAGCCACTTCTCGACCTTCGGACCGAGGACAAGCGGGACCGGATCGCCGCGAAGGTGAACGGGTGGATCGACGGCTGCGCGACGAGCGGGTACCAGGCGGTGGAGCCGGACAACTACGACAGCTACACCCGCTCGAAGGACCTGCTCACCGCCGAGCACGCCAAGGCCTACCTGACCGCGCTGGCCGCACACGCGCACTCGAAGAACCTGGCCATCGGCCAGAAGAACACCGTCGAGCTGGCCGGTGACCGCGAGGCGGTCGGCCTGGACTTCGCGGTCGCAGAGGAATGCGGCGAGTGGGACGAGTGCGGTGAGTACGTCGAAGCGTTCGGCGACAACGTGATCGTGATCGAGTACACCGAGGCCGGTCTGCGGACCGCCTGCGCCGGCTTCGGCGACACAGTCAGCATCGTGCAGCGCGACCGGGACGTCTCAGCTCCCGGCGAGCCCGGCTACGTCCGTCAGGTCTGCTGAGCGGCCTGGAGGTACGTGCGGTAGCGGGCGAAGGAGGTGATGACCTCGGCGGCGGTCGTCTGCCCAGTGAGTGCGCCGACGCCCTGGCCTGCGTAGATGGACGTGCGGGTCGGGTCGGCGGCGCGGACCCCGGCCACGTAGTCGCCGTGACCGGCGTCGTCGGCCTTGAGTTCCGCCTCGCGGCCTTCCCACGTGTCGAAGTAGGCGTTCCGGAGCGCCCGGCCACCGAACTCGTCCGGCCACCCGGCCCGTGAGGCCGCGTCGAAGACGGTGCCATAGACCGTGTCGGTCTCGTCCGCCTCGATCACCCGCGCCCGCACCGTGTCTGGCGTCAACGCCTCGGCGCAGGTGAGGAACGCCGTACCGACCCAACCGCCGGCAGCGCCTGCGGCCAGTACGGCGGCCAGCCCGCGCGGACCTGAGATGCCGCCGGCCGCGAGCACCGGGAGGTCGGTGAGGTCCAGAATCGCTTGTAGCAAAGGAAGTGTGGCGACCGCGTTGCGGCCGTGCCCGCCCGCCTCGGCGCCGCGCGCGACGATCGCGTCCACGCCGGCGTCGATCGCCTCCCGCGCGTCGGCCACCGTCCCTGCCTGCATGGCGACGACGATGCCTTCCTCCTGCAGCAGCCCGACGTACGGCGCGTAGTCGCCGAAGCTGAGTGATACGAGGGCGGGCTTGAGCTCGAGCACCGCGTCGAGGTGCTCCGGGTGATCCTTGACGGACCACGCCATCAGGCCGACGCCGTACGGGTTCCCGCCGTCCGCGGCGACCGCGCCCTCGGTCCGGATCCAGTCGGCGCTCACCGCGGAGCCGGCGCCGAGCATCCCCAGCCCCCCGGCGGCCGAGATGGCGGCGGCCAGGCGGCCGCCGCTCACGTTCGCCATCGGTGCACCCACCAGTGGGACCGACAGCCCGAACTTCTCCGTCAGCCACATGGTGGGTGCAGTCTCAGAACTTGTAGACGTCCGACTGCGGGTCGCCGTGGCAGCGCTTGTACTTCTTGCCGGAGCCGCACGGGCAAGCCACGTTGCGCGGGGTGCCGGCGTACATCAGGCCGCCCTCGTCGGCGCCGTCCTGGTGCACCGCGACCTCCTCGTCGCCGTCGATCGTCGGCGCCGAGTAGGACAGCCGCTGCGGGCGGCTGTCGCCGGTCAGACCCTTGGCACGCAGCCGCGGGGTGTCGCGCGGACGCGGCGTGTCCTGTGGCCGGTCCTCGCCCTGGTCCCGGCCGGGGAACTCCGCCACCGGCGCACCGGGGGTCAGGATGTCCTCGATCCGGCGGCCCTCGAGGCTCTCGGCCTCCGCGGCCTCGGTGGCCAGCGCCGCTTCGGCCTGCATCGCCTCGACGTTCACCTCGACGTTGAAGATGAAGGCGACCGACTCTTCCTTGATCGACTCCATCATCGCGGCGAACATGTCGTAGCCCTCGCGCTGGTACTCGACCAGCGGGTCGCGCTGCGCCATCGCGCGCAGGCCGATGCCCTCGCGCAGGTAGTCCATCTCGTACAGGTGCTCACGCCACTTGCGGTCCAGCACGCTCAGCACGACCTGACGCTCCAGCTCGCGCATCGCCTCCGAGCTGAGCGACTCCTCGCGCCGGTCGTACGCCGCCTTGGCGTCGGCGACGAACGCCTCGATCAGGTAGTCCTGGGTCAGGCCGGCCTTGTCACCACCGGCATCCTCGACCAGCTGGTCCTCGGTCAGCTCGGTCGAGTACAGCGTCTTCATCGCGGTGAACAGCGCGTCCAGGTCCCAGTCCTCGGCGAACCCGTCCGCGGTCGCGCCCTGCACGTAGCCGGTGACGGTCTCCTCGAGCATGTCCTGCACCTGGTCACGCAGGTCGGCGCCCTCGAGCACCCGGCGGCGCTCGTCGTACACGACGTGCCGCTGGCGGTTCATCACGTCGTCGTACTTGAGGATGTTCTTCCGGGTCTCGAAGTTCTGCGCCTCGACCTGGGACTGTGCCGACGCGATCGCCTTGGTGACGACCTTGTTCTCCAGCGGCTGGCTGTCGTCGTTGTTGCGGGCCATCGCCCAGTCGACCATCTCGCGCTTGAACAGTCGCATCAGGTCGTCCTCCAGCGACAGGTAGAACCGGGACTTGCCCGGGTCGCCCTGCCGGCCGGACCGGCCGCGCAGCTGGTTGTCGATCCGGCGGGACTCGTGTCGCTCGGTGCCGAGCACGTACAGACCGCCGGCGTCGCGGACCTCTTCCTGCTCGTCCTTGACCTGCTTCTCGAACTGCTCGAGAACCGTCGGGTACTCGGTCTCGTACTCCTCGATCGACTCGGCCGGGTCGATGCCGCGGGCGCGGAGCTCCTTGTCGGCCAGGAACTCGGGGTTGCCGCCGAGGATGATGTCGGTACCGCGGCCGGCCATGTTGGTGGCCACCGTGACCGCGCCCTTGCGGCCGGCCTCGGCGACGATCGCGGCCTCGCGCGCGTGCTGCTTCGCGTTCAGCACCTCGTGCGCGATGTTCTCCTTGCGCAGCTGGGCGGACAGCCGCTCGGACTTCTCCACGCTGGTGGTGCCGACCAGGATCGGCTGGCCGGTCCCGTGCACCTCGACGATGTCCTTGACCACCGCGTCGAACTTGGCGTCCTCGGTGCGGAAGATCAGGTCCCGCTCGTCGGCGCGGATCATCGGCTTGTTGGTCGGGATCGGCACCACGCCGAGGCCGTAGATCTTCTGGAACTCGGCCGCCTCGGTCATCGCCGTACCGGTCATGCCGGCCAGCTTCTCGTAGAGGCGGAAGTAGTTCTGCAGCGTGATCGTCGCCAGCGTCTGGTACTCCTCCTTGATCTCGACGCCTTCCTTGGCCTCGATCGCCTGGTGGAGTCCCTCGTTGTAGCGACGGCCGTGCAGGGTCCGGCCGGTGTGCTCGTCGACGATCAGCACCTCGTTGTCGACGACCACGTAGTCCTTGTCCTTGCGGAACAGGTCCTTCGCCTTCAGCGCGTTGTTCAGGTAGCTGATCAGCGGGGTGTTGGCCGACTCGTACAGGTTGTCGATGCCGAGCCGGTCCTCGACCTTCTCGATCCCGCGCTCAAGGATCGCGACGGTGCGCTTCTTCTCGTCCACCTCGTAGTCGGCGACCGGGCGCTGCTCCTCCGGCACCTTGTCGTCGGCGATCCGGGGCTTCAGCGTGCCCGCGATCCGGGCCATCTCGACGTACCAGCGCTGGGAGTCCTCGGCCGGGCCGGAGATGATCAGCGGGGTCCGGGCCTCGTCGACCAGGATCGAGTCCACCTCGTCCACGATCGCGTAGTTGTGCTCGCGCTGGACGCAGTCGTCGATGCTCTGCGCCATGTTGTCGCGCAGGTAGTCGAAGCCGAACTCGTTGTTGGTGCCGTAGGTGATGTCCTTGCCGTAGGCGACCCGGCGCTCGGCCGGCGTCATCTGCGGCAGGATCACGCCGTAGTCGAGGCCGAGGAAGTGGTACACCCGGCCCATCCACTCGGCCTGGTACTTGGCCAGGTAGTCGTTCACCGTGACCACGTGCACGCCCTTGCCGGACAGGGCGTTCAGGTACGTCGGCAGGGTGCCGACCAGCGTCTTGCCCTCACCGGTCTTCATCTCGGCGATGTTGCCCAGGTGCAGCGCGGCGCCGCCCATGATCTGGACGTCGTAGTGCCGCTGGTGCAGAGTCCGCTTGGCCGCCTCCCGGACGACCGCGAACGCCTCCGGCAGCAGCGCGTCGAGCGACTCCCCGTTCTCGTGCCGCTGCTTGAACTCCGCGGTCTGACCGCGCAACTCCTCGTCGGACATCCCGACGAAGTCGTCCTCGATCGAGTTGACCATCTTCGCGATGCCCTGGAGCTGACGCAGGATCTTGCCCTCGCCGATCCGCAGGACCTTGTCGATCACCTTCATGGTGGGGAGTTCTCTCCTTGCTGCTGAAGCCTGGTTGCGGCCGACGCCGACAGGGCACGGCCGACCTGACGGGAAGGGCGTGCGTCCCCCATCGTACGGGGCCGGGTGTGCCAAGCCACGCCCGCAGCGTGCCCCGGGCCCCAACGGACCCACGCTCAGCCGCGCCGGAAAGTTCCCGGCGTCGCCTCAGGATCCTCGCAGAGCGTCACTCAGCGCTGGCGACAGGTCACCACCACCGGCCACCCGGACCTGGTCCAGCCCGAGGAACCCGGCCAGCTGGATCAGCTCCGCGGCCAACTCGTCCGCGGTCTCGACCGGCGCCTTCGGCTCGGCGTGCGCCGATTGGACCAGCAGCACCCCGGCAGCCCGGTCCGACTTGAGGTCCACCCGCGCGACCAGCCGGTCCCCGAGCAGGAAGGGGAGCACGTAGTACCCGTAGATCCGTTTCTCGGCCGGCACGTAGATCTCGATCCGGTACCGGAAGTCGAACAGCACCTCGGTCCGGGTCCGCTCGAACACCAGCGAGTCGAACGGGCTGACCAGCGCCCGCGCGTTCACCCGCCGCGGCAGCCGCGCGTCCCGGTGCAGGTACGCCTGCCGCTTCCAGCCGTCGATCTGGACCGGAATCAGCTCACCTGCCTCGACGAGCTCCTGGATCGCCTGCGCAGTCGGCCCGGGCGCCGTCCGGAAGTAGTCCTTCAGGCACTGCGCCGTCGACACTCCGTGCGCCCGCGCCGCGATCGACACCAGCCCACGGTGCGCCTCGTCGAGCGACGGCGTCGGTGTCGCCAGCACGGCGCTCGGCAGCACCCGCTCGGGTACGTCGTACATCCGCTCGAACTGCTGGTTGCGCCGGGCCACCGTGATCTCGCCGGCGAAGAAGAGGAACTCCAGCGCCCGCTTCACATCGGACCAGTTCCAGCCCCAGTTCTCCTTCGACCGCTCGACGTCGTCGTCGATTTCGCGCGCGGTCAGCGGACCGTGGTCACGGACGTCCGCCATCACCTGCTTGAGGAGATCCGGCCGCTCACGGGCGATCGACCGCGGACCACCCCAGGCCTCGGTTGCGGCATTGGCCATCCGCCAGCGCATCAGCGGGTGGGTCTCGACCGGGACCAGCGACGCCTCGTGTGCCCAGTACTCCACCAGGCGGCGGGGCGCCTTCCCGGCGGCACGGTCGAGCAGCTCCCGCGGATACGGACCCAGGCGGGAGTACAGCGGCAGGTACTGCGCGCGGCTCACCACGTTGACGGAGTCGATCTGGATCAGGCCGATCCGGCCGAGCACCCGGGCCAGCGCCCGCATGTCCGGCACACCCTTCGGCCGCGGATCCATGAAACCCTGCGCCGCCAGCGCCACGCGCCGCGCCTGAGCCGTCGACAACACCTGGCTAGTCACAGCAGGGATTCTGCCGGGACCCACCGACAATTACCGGCGACCATCACCGGCGGTCGCCGTCGACGGTGTCCTGGACCCGGATGATCAGCACGAGCTCGGCCACCTGCGGCGGGATCGGCCACGGGAACAGACCGCGCGCGGCCAGATCCTCCAGGGAGCGGAACGGACCGCGGTGGGTCCGATCGGCGGCGATCAGCGCGGCGTGCTCGGCGGAGACGCCGGGCAGCGTCCGCAGGACCGCCTCGGGCGCATCGTTGATGTCGATCAACCCGCCGTCCTCGAACTGGTTCGGCAGGTCGGGGCGCCCGATCCCGAGCTGGCGGGCGATCTGCGGGTGCTCGGCCGCGAGTTGGCGCCCGTACTGCCGGCGCGTCTCGTCTTCCGGAGCCTGCCGGGGCTGCCTCGGCACGATCACCGCCAGGTGCACGGCACAGACCAGTGCGGAGGCGATCACCAGCGTGACGCCGAGACCGTCCTTGGTGCTGGTGATCTCGTCGCTGCTCGAGTCGATCATCACGGCGCCGACGATCGTCGCGGCCAGATACCCCGCGGCTGCCAACCCGAGGCGGGTACTGCGTCGCCGTACCGCCACGACGCCCATCGCCGGACCGCCCAGCATCCCGATCGACAGAACCGGGACCGCCGCGACAAGGAACTTCAGTGCCCAGTCCCGCAAACGCAACCGCTCCCCGTGCGCCGCCGGCGGAACGAAGGGCGCTGCGGGAGTGTGCGACCACGGCGCGGGGTCGGCTACGGGTGGGGCAGCGGCTGGCATGGGCGGTGGTGGCGTGGAGGCGGCGAGGGTGGGATCGTCTTGCAGGATCCGTTGGTGGAGGTCTTGGAGGTGGCGGCTCGGGTCCACGCCGTGGGTGTTGACCAGCAGGGTGCGAATCTCGCGGTAGGCGGCCAGCGCTTCTGCCTGGCGGCCGGCGCGGTACAGGGCAAGCATCTGTACGCCGCGCAGCCGCTCGCGCAGCGGGAACTCGGCAACCAGGCGGGACAGCTCCGGCAGCAGGCTCTGCTGGTGCCCCAGCTCGAGCTCAACCTCGGCCCACTCCTCCACAGCCGCGGCGCGTTCGTCGGCGAGCCGAGCGCGGGCGGCCTCGAAGTACGCGCCGGTCAGACCGGCCAGCGGCTCCGCCTGCCACAACGACAGTGCCGTCCGAAGCTCCGCAGCGGCCTCAGCCAGGCGACCCTCGGCATGCAGCCGACCCGCCGTACGGACGTGCTCGCTGAACAGGTCGACGTCGGTGTCCCCAGGGGCGACGGCTAGCTGGTAGCCGCCGTCGGTCAGGGTCAGCAGCCGACCGGACGATCTCGGTGCCCGCTCCGGCTCCAGCACCCGGCGCAGTCCGGCGACGTACTTCTGTACGACGTTCGGGCCGTTCTCCGGCGGGTCGTCGCCCCAGACGAGGTCGATGATCCGGCTCGGCGGGACCGGCCGGTTGGCGGAGAGCAGGAGACTCGCCAGTACGGCGCGCTGCTTGGCCGGACCGAGATCCAGCTCGCGCGACCCACGACGGGCCCGCACCGGTCCGAGCAAGGAGAACCGGACAGAGTCGTCGACCGCCCCTGGCACTGGTCAGCACCCTCCCGATCCGCTCAGACCGAGCTGCCCTCAGCCCGACGGCAGTCTATCCAGCAGCGGGTCGGCAGGCGGACCGCAGTCGCGCGCAGTCGGACGGCGGCGGGAAGGCAGTGCGCGGATCCACGCTCTTGGACGAAACGAGAACGAGCACCGGCCGGATGCCGGCGTACCGAAAGGTGAGTCCGAGACATGTCCTTCCCCTGGATCCGCACCGCCGCGGCGGTTGCCACGATCGCGCTGGTCACGACCAGTTGCGGCCCCGACGCCGACTCCGCCGGCGACGGCAAACCGGCTGTCACCACCTCGGCGACAGCGCCTCGCAGTACTCCGACCTCGTCGCCGGCCAACGCAGGGCTGGAGAACCTGCCGGTCCGGACGATCATGAAGAAGACCCGGGCGGCGTCCCTGGCGGCGACCAACCTGCGGATGCGCGGCACCATCGACGACACCGACGGTCTGATGACCTTCGACATCACCCTGACCAAGGGTGGCGGCGAGGGCACCTTCACCCTCGCGGGCGCGTCGTACTCCGTCCGCGCGATCGGCAAGGCCGTCTATCTGCAGTTGTCCGAGTCGGCGATCCGCGCACAGGCGAAGGCCGAGAAGAGCAGCCCGGCCGAGACCGCGCGGACCGTCCGACTGCTGAAGAACAAGTGGATCAAGCTGTCGAAGGTCGACAAGGGCACCCAGGACATGGTCGACCTGGTCACCCCCGGCCGGTTCTTCACGGCGGTCTTCGGCGAGGACGACACGGACACGGCCGCCCCGCCGCGCAAGGTCGCGGCGCGGACGGTCGACGGCGTCCGGTGCGTCGGGCTCACCGACTCCGGCGCCGAGATGTGGATCGACACCGAGACCGCCCGGCTGGTCCGTATGTCCGATGGCAAGAACCGGTTCAGCTTCAGCGCCTACGGCAAGGCGCGGACGCCGAAGGCTCCCGCGAAGAGCCAGGTGCTCGACGGCAAAACGATCGGGCTGTGACTGGGCTGTGACTGGGCCGGTGATCGGGCCGCCGGCCGGCACGGGGCACCGGCCGGCGGCCATAACTCGGGAGTTACCGCAAGTGGGAGGTGCGCTACGCACGGTGTTCGGGAGACGCTCCCAGGAGGCCGCGCCGCCCGCGTGGCCCCTATCAACCTGGAGTGAGGCATGACAGGAAGAGTGCAGTTGGTCCGGGCCGCCCTGGCGGCCGGTGTGCTGGCCGTGGCGTCCCTCGGTGCGGTGGCCGTAGCCGGCTCCGCGTCGGCCGCGCAGTCGCCCGACGGGCCGAAGACCCGGATCGTCGGCGGCACGGTCGCCAAGACCGCGGACACCCCCTGGGCGATTGCCCTCAACAACAGCGGCTCACCGTCCCCGAGCGGTCAGTACTGCGGTTCGACGCTGGTCGCCGCGAACAAGATCGTCACCGCCGCGCACTGCGCCCAGGAGGCGGCAAGCACCTACACGGCGATCCAGGGCCGGGACGTGCTGACCGCGTCCGGCGGCAAGGAGTCCAAGATCAGCAGCATCTGGGTGGACCCGGCGTACGGCAAGGAGCCCGGTCACGACGTTGCAGTGATGACGCTGGCCACGCCGTTCGACGGCGTGCCGACGCTGGCGCTGGAGACCGACAAGGCGGCGGACGCGGCCGGTGCGGCGTCGGTCGTGTACGGCTGGGGTGAGACCGAGGCCACCGGGCCGGCGGACACCTTCCAGAAGGTCGACGTGCCGGTGCTGGGTGACGCGTACTGCGAGAAGGCGTACGCCAGCGAGGGGTACACCGCGGACGGCGAGATCTGCGCCGGGTTCGAGGAAGGCGGCAAGGACTCCTGCCAGGGTGACTCCGGCGGCCCGCTCGTCCTCAACGGCCGCCTGTTCGGCGTCGTCTCCTGGGGCGTGGGCTGCGCCGACGCCGGCAACCCGGGCGTCTACGCAGAGGTAGCCACCTACGCGACCGCTCTCCAGGCCCAGATCGACAGCTAGAAACGCTCGGCGCAGGCTCGCGGCGCCGAGAGACCTTCAGGGGAAGGATGAGGGGCCGGGCGGGTGCCCGGCCCCTCGTAACTGTGCTCCTCCCGCAGTTCGCGGCCTGGTGTCAGACGGCCAGGCGGATGACGCCGTAGTCGTAGCCGCGGCGGCGGTACACGACGCTGGGCTGGTTCTCGTCGGCGTCGACGAACAGGTAGAAGTCGTGTCCGACCAGTTCGAGCTCGTAGAGCGCCTGGTCCAGGGACATCGGCTTGGCGGTGTGGGTCTTCTCGCGCATCACCAACGGACCGTCACCGGTCACCGTCAGCGATCCGAACTTGTACGTCGCCACCTCGTCCTCGGCGGCTGGTTCCTCCACTGGAGCTGTCTCATTGAGTGGCTGCTTCGCGTTCACGTGCCGAAGGCCCTCCGGCGCCCGCTCACCACGGTGTACCCGGCGGCGGTCGGCCGCCTTGCGGACCTGCGCCCGCAGCCGGTCCAGGCAGACGTCGAACGCTGCCGACTTGGTCTCGCCGGTCGCTTCGGCGCGGACCACCGGTCCCTTCGTGTACATGGTGAGCTCGACACGCATCGCCCGATCGTGCTGTCGCGGGTTCTTCTCCTGGCTGACTTCTACCTCGCACCGCAGTACCCGGTGATCGACCTTCTCGATCCGCTCGAGTTTTTCCTCGACGTACTGCCGGAAGCGGTCACTGACCTCGCAGTGATGACCCTTGACAACGACGTCCACGGAAACCTCCATCGATCGGCGACTTCTTGTTACGTCTCCGGACCCCCGTTTGCCTTGTGTCGGTTGCGGTTGGGGCGCCCGAAACGAGAACACCCGCGAGCGGACCGATCGGACTCCGCGGTGAGGATTCCGGCTGATCCGGCCCTGCACCACATCCCTGCCCGACAGTCCCTAGCGGGTGTCATAGGCCAACGCTAGTCGGCTTCGGCGAAAACCGGTAGGGAAGTTCTCATGAACCAGACGGCCGGCGCCGCCGGGTCGCGGCCAGCACCGCGCAGCCGAGCACCCGGATTCCGGTCGATTCCAAGGCCCGGCCCGCCTCGGCCAGCGTGGAACCGGTGGTGATCACGTCGTCGACCAGCAGGACCGGCTGATCCGTCAGCGTTTCAGCCCAGCGCGAACGAGCCGCGAAAGCCCCGTCCAGGTTGGCGGTACGGCGTTGCGCGGACAACCCGGCCTGGTCGTCGGGACGCCGTACGACGGTCAGCGCGGCCGCGGGACGGGCGTCGATTCCCTGTCGCCGCAGGGATCGCGCGGCCGCTCGGGTGATCCGGCGCAACGGGTCGTGCCCGCGCTGCCGGACCGTCGATCGCGCGGACGGCACCGGGCACAACCACACCGCCCGCCGCTCTCCAAGAGCAGCACGTACGGCGGCTGCCAGCACCGCCCCGAGTGGCCGGGCCAGCGCATACCGGGCCTCCTCCTTGTGGGCGATGATCAGCTTGCGCAACTCATCGGCGTACGGCGCACTCGCGATGGGTGGAGGCAGTCCGGACGGTCGCGGGTCCGGCCAAGCACGGAACGGAGTCACCGAGGTCAGTAGCTCCCGGCAACGACCACACAGAGTGACACCGGGCCGATCGCAGCCCGCGCAGCGTCCACCCAGGACGAGATCCACGAACGCGTCCCGCACCGGCACCGCTCAACGATCCGCGACCGGACCGCCATGCGCAACCTGGTCAGTCACCGCCTGTGGACAACTCAGCCCGGGTAGGTCGGCACGATCGGGGCCGCGTTGGCATCGTTGTCCATGTCGACCCAGGTGAGGTCGCGGGTCTGCCAGTGCAGCTGACCCTTCACGTCCTCGACCACCGGCAGGGTGTCCTTGTTCAGGTTCGACGCCAGCAGCGCGGTCTCGAACCCGGACGACGCGCCCGGCAGCAACTGTCGACCGGAGCCGTCGGTGTTCACCAGCCAGGGCTGCCGCATGTTGCCGACGTCGGGCGACGTCCCGGCGACCAGGATGCCTAGCTTGTTCCAGGCTGCGTCGGTGATGGCAGTGAGCGGCAGCTGGAGCTGGCGGAGCTGCCCGAGCACCAGCTTGCCGCCGCTGGCGGTCTGGATCGTCCCGGTCTGCACGTAGTTCTCGCCGGTGGTCTTGGACCGCATCACCAGCAGCGCCCGGACGCCGTCCGGAGCCATCCGCAGCGCCACCGGTGCGTCGCCGTGGAAGCTGGTGGTCACGTCGGCGAGTGCGGTGCCGTCGCGGTTGCGGACCCGCAGTCGCGGCACGGGGCCGTCCGCGCGGTCCAGGACCCAGAGGTTGTCCTGGTTGTCGAAGCTCGGCCGCAGCACCCGGCCCTCGGTCTGGATCTTCCGGACCTGCTCGGACTTGTCGTCCTCGGTGCTCTCCAGCCGGGCGTACGCCACCACCTTGTCGCCGTCCTCGGTGGTCACGATGGCGCCGGAGTCGCCGCGCAGGCTCACTGCGAACGACTCGGCCTGGTAGTCGTACAGCCTGCTGCTGTTCAGCGGGCGGGCGGCGATGTCGGACGCTCCGTCCAGCCCCTCGATCCGCTGGATCCGGCCGGAGCGGACGCCGAACAGCTCGGTCATCGCGCCGTCGGGCACCTGCGGGTCGTAGTTTCCGAAGTTGGAGAACGGCAGCACGTCCGGCTCGTCGGGCAGCAGCGGGGCGCCGCTGACCGTGATCTTGACCCGCAGGTTGATCTGGTTGAGGGTCCAGACGATCTGGGCCGCGAGCAGGCGCCGTTCGGTGTCTCGCAGCGGAGCCGCCGCTTCGTTCAGGGCCACCGTCGCGACGCCCACCTCCACCGGCACCGACACCTGGACCGCTGTTCCCGGCGGGGCCAGCGAGATCGCGCCGTTGCCGAGCCGCCTGGTCGGGCCCTTCAGCAGCTCCTGGACGAGCTGGGTGGCGGCCTGGCCGGCCGACAGGTTCACCGGCAGGTAGACCGGGTCGGGGACGAGCATGTCCTTGCCCGGGTTGAAGAAGTAAAGGTTGCGCGGGGCAAGCTTCGGGTCGAGCTGGTTGCTGCTCAGGTAGACCCCCGGTGGCGGAGTCGCGACCCGCCACTGGCCGTCCACCTTGACCAGCTTGAAGGTGAAGTCGACCCGGGCATCGACCTTCGCCGGGGTCCAGGAGCCGCGGTCGTCGATGGCGGCGATCATGCCTGCCCGCAACCGGACCTGGTCGGCGCGCACGCTGCTGACTGCGTCCCGCGCCTGCTGGTACACCACAGTCTGCGACTCCGGCTTCCAGGCGGCCGCAGCCTCCGGGGTCAGGTACTGCCGGGCCACGTCAAAGGCCCGGGAGTCCGACATCGCCTCCAGGAAGCCGTTCACCAGTTGCAGCGGCTGGGCATCCGCTCGCGGCGGCTTGGCCTCCACGCCGACGCCGCCGAAGTCCGGCGCCAGGCCCTCCCGGCCGGCGTTGCGGATGGTGCCCTTGGTCGGCACCGTCGCGCAGCCGGTGGCCAGCAGCAGGACCGCCAGCACTGCCGCAAGCAGCTTCCGCCTCACCGGTCCTCACCCCCGGTCAGCTTCTGGTACGGCGCTCCCACGTCGACGAGGGACTTCTCCGTCACCACGCGGCTGGCGTCGGCCGGGCGCGCGGGCAGCGGCGACCCGGACAGCGTGACATCTGGCCGCCGCGGCAGCGTCAGCCGGAAGTACGCCCCGTCGCCGGGCGAGCCCCAAGCGTCCAGGCGTCCGCCGTGCAGCCGAGCGTCCTCCAGCGCGATGGACAGGCCGAGCCCGGTGCCGCCGGTGGTCCGGGCCCGGGCCGGGTCGGCCCGCCAGAACCGGCTGAACACCATCTCGGCCTCCTCGGGCCGGAAGCCGACGCCGTGGTCGCGGACCGCGACGGCGGCCGCGTCGTCGTCGCACGCCGTACTGATTCGGATCGGCAGGCCTTCGCTGTGCTCGATCGCGTTGCCGATCAGGTTGCGCAGGATCCGCTCGATCCGGCGCGAGTCGACCTGGGCCCGGCACGGCTCCGGCATGTCCAACTGGACCTCGCAGCCCTTGCGTTCCAGCAGGGCCTCGTGGTTCTCCAGCACCCGGTTGACGATGTCGCGCAGGTCCACGTCCTCCAGGTCGAGGGCGGCCGCACCGGCGTCGAAGCGGCTGATCTCGAGCAGGTCGGCGAGCAGCTCCTCGAAGCGGTTGAGCTCGTTCTGCAGCAGCTCGACCGAGCGCCGGCTGATCGGGTCGAACTGGTCCCTGCTCTCGTGCAGCAGGTCGGCGGCCATCCGGACCGTGGTCAGTGGCGTGCGCAGCTCGTGCGAGACGTCGGAGACGAACCGGCGCTGCAGCCGGGACAGCTCCTCGAGCCGGCGGATCTGCCGCTGCAGGTTGCCGGCCATCTTGTTGAAGGAGACCGCCAGCCGGGCCAGGTCGTCGGTGCCACGGACCTGCATCCGCTCCTCGAGCTTGCCGGCCGCCAGCCGCTCCGCGATCCGCCGCGCCATCCGGACCGGGGTGACCACCTGGCGGGTGACCAGCCAGGCGACGGCACCGAGCAGGACGACCAGCAGCAGGCCGGCGGTGACCAGCGCGCGCTGGACGACGTCGAGCGTCTCCTGCTGCGGGGTGAGCGGGAAGAGGAAGTAGACCGCGTACCGCTCGGTGGGTGCGGTCGGGACCCGGAGCTGGGAGCCGATCACCAGGCCGGGCACGCTGGGCCCGTCGCGGTAGTTGATGACCGTGTAGGTGTCCCACAGCTTGGTGTCGTCGCTCATCACCGACGACGCCAGCTCGGTCGGGATCGAGTCGCTGTCGACGAGGCCGGTGTAGCGGATCGCGTTGGTCGACGACGAGTCGCCCGGCACCAGCAGGACGTCGTACAGACCCGGGCGGTTGGTGCCGAGCACGAGCTCGGACAGTCGCTGGTTGATGGTGTTCGGGTCGGCGGCGGCGGCGTCGATCGTGTTGGACAGCGAGGCGAGCTGCGCGATCGCCTCCGCCTGGGCGCTGGTACGGCGAGACTCCAGCACGCCGTCGGTGACCTGGCTCATCATCACCCAGCCGACCAGGATCAGCACGACGGTCGACATCAGCAGGGTGCCGGTGACGATCCGGGCCTGGATGGACCGGCGCCAGATGTCCGGCCAGTGCTTCGGGTGCGTGCGCCACAGCGGCTGCGGGTAGGCAGGCCAATCGGCCACGGCGGCGGTGAGCTCGAGCTCCGTCCCGCGGGTCTCCGCCGTCTCCTGCTCGGCCGGGGCCGGTGGCTGCTGCTCCGGCCCGACCGTGGCGGCCGGGGCGTCGGCGGCCGCCTGCGACTCTTGGTCGCGTCCGTACTCGATCAGTCCGCACCCGCCTTGTAGCCGACACCGCGGACCGTCACCACGATCTCGGGGTGCTCGGGGTCCTTCTCGATCTTGGAACGCAGTCGCTGGACGTGCACGTTGACCAGCCGGGTGTCGGCCGCGTGCCGGTAGCCCCAGACCTGCTCCAGCAGCACCTCGCGGGTGAACACCTGCCAGGGCTTGGAGGCCAGGCAGACGAGCAGGTCGAATTCCAGCGGGGTCAGCTGGATCGTCTCACCGGCCCGCTTCACCGAGTGCCCGGCCACGTCGATGGTCAGGTCGCCGATGGTCAGCGACTCCGGACCGGGTTCGTCCATCCGGCGCAGCCGGGCCCGGATCCGGGCCACCAGCTCCTTCGGCTTGAACGGCTTCACCACGTAGTCGTCCGCGCCGGACTCCAGACCCAGCACCACGTCCACGGTGTCGCTCTTCGCGGTCAGCATCACGATCGGGACGCCGGACTCGGCCCGGATCGCCCGGCAGACGTCGATCCCGTCCATCCCGGGCAGCATCAGGTCGAGCAGCAACAGGTCCGGTTTGAACTCCCGGAACGCCGGTACCGCTTTGTCACCGGTCGCGCACAGATAGGTGTCGTAGCCCTCGTTGCGCAGCACGATGCTGAGCATTTCCGACAACGCCGTGTCGTCGTCGACGATGAGGATGCGACCTCGCATCGTCCGGTTACCGTCTGCCACGCCCTGCTCCTTGCCGTCCGATCGTTGTGCGCCCAGCGGATGCTGACCGTACGCACTACGGATAGTGTCCCATTCCCCGGGTAATGCACGCGCCGGATCGCCGAGTGACCCCGGTTTGGGCTGTGATCATGGTGCACAGCCCTGGCCCGGGACAACTTATGGACTACACGGTCCAGCCGGGCCCGCGGTTCGACGGAGGGAGGTGACGGGTGACGGACATCAGCCTGCACGAGGACCCGGCGGCGGAGCCGCTGCGGCCGTGGCTGCCCGCGGACCTGCTCGACAACGCCGCCCGGACCATCTCCGACAACAAGACGATCATGCTGGGCCTCCCGGTGCTGTCGGCCGTCGCCCTGCTCGCGGTCCAGGCCGTGCTGACCGAGATCGCCGTACCGGGTGGGATCAGTGGGTTCTTCGGAGCCGAGGACCCGTTCCAGCAGGCCGGTGCGGCGCTGCTGCTCACGTACGGCGTCCAGCTGGTGCTGTTCACCGTCGTGTCGAGCATGCTGGCCGGCATCATCGCGCTGGCCGCAGTACGGAGCCAACTGGCCCACGGGGTCGGGCCACTGGAGCTGCTGCGGCTGGTCCGGCCCGCGCTGCCCGCACTGGCCGCGGTCGGGCTGGTGCAGTCGCTGTCGTTCATCTTGCTGATCGGCGGCTGGGGTCTGGCCGTGGTCGGCATCGGTTCCGGGGCCGAGTCCGCGGTGTCGTCCGACGTGGCCGGTGCGGTGGCGATCGTGATGATGCTGCTCGGCGCGGTGTTCGTGCTGATCTTCGGCATCCGGTTGCTGCTCGCCGGGACCGTCGTACTGATGGAGGGCCGGCACGCGCCGGACATCGGGCTCCACATCCCGGCCCGGGTGGGCGTCTGGGGTTCGCTGAAGCGGTCCTGGCAGCTGGTGAAGGGCAAGTTCTGGCGAGTGTTCGGCATCCTGCTGTTCGGTGGGCTGGTGGTGAACATCGTCAGCTACGCCCTGCAGTTCGGCGTCACCACGCTGGTGATGACGGTCGGTTCCTGGGCCGACGGCAGCGAGAGCAGCAGCGCGACGATCGCCGCGGTCGTGCTCGGTGTCGCCGCCGGGCTGGCCACCGCGATCACGCTGATCGCCACCTTGGCCTTCATGTCCGCCGTCCAGGCCCTGATCTACCTGGACCTCCGGGTACGGCGGGAGGGCCTCGATCTGTGGATGCGGCCGGTGCTGCGTCCGATTCAGGGCCCGACTCAGGGACCTGAAGGTACGCCGTGATCATCCTGGAGCCCCCGATCGACATCGGCCGGGACCAGGCTGCCGCCGAGGCGGCCGAGGAGCTGTCCAAGTCGGCGTACCGGCAGTCCGGCGACTCGCTGATCGAGCGGGCGTTGAGCAAGGTGATCGAGTGGATAGCCGACCTGATGGGCAGCCTGTCCGGGACGTCGCCGGGCGGCCACGCCGGCCTGTACATGCTGATCGGGCTGATCATCCTCATCGCGATCGTGGTGCTCTGGCGGGCCGGTGTGCTGCGGACCAGCCAGCGCATCAAGGGTCAGGCGGTCTTCGACACGGCCAGGCCGCGTCGTGCGGCGGAGTACCGGGCGCAGGCCGAGCGGGAGGCCGCCGGTGGCGACTATGCGCTCGCTGTTCGCAGCCGGTTCCGTGCCTGTGTGGCGGAGCTGACCGAGCGGACCATTCTGGACGAGCGGGCGGGCCGGACTGCGTACGAGGTGGTGGCCGACGCGGGCCGCGCCGTACCGTCCCTGCGAGACCCGTTGCAGCCCGCGGCGCTGGCGTTCACCGAGGTTGTCTATGGCAACCGTCCTGGTACGCCGGAGCGGTACGCAGTCGTCGTCGCAGCTGACAACGCAGCCCGGACGGCCAAGGCGTTGGTGCAAGCGTGAATACGGCGGTCGGACGAAGTGCTGGTGAGAGCTGGCGGTTCTTGCGGGTGCCACTGCTCGTCACTGGCCTGATCGTGCTGGCGGCGATCGTCATCCTGATCGCGACCGCCGCACGGACTTCCGGACCGTTCAGCCCGGACTCCACCGAGCAGAACGGAGCACGTGCTCTCGCGGCGCTGCTGGAGAAGCACGGCGTCAACGTGCAGGGCACCGAGGACCTGAACGACGCACTGGCTCCAGGAGCCGGTCAGACCTTGCTGATCGGGCCGATGGGTCAGCTGGATCGCTCTGACTGGGAGCGGATCGCCCACGCAGGCTGGAGCCACATCGTCCTCATCCGACCCGGCTCTCGTGCTCTGGAGGCGCTGGCGCCTGGTGTGCGGGACTCCGGTCAGTACCTGGCCTCGGGCAGCCGGGATCCGGACTGCGACCTGCCTGCCGCGGTCAAGGCCGGCACGGTGAACGTCAGCGGATCCACGTACTCCGCGCCCTCCACAGCCCAGGCTTGCTACGGCGACGGCATCACGAACACGGTCGTCCGCTTGGAGACCGACGACCAGATCGTCGACGTGGTGGGGTCGCAGCGCTCGTTCACCAACGACCAGCTCGCTGACGACGGCAACGCGGCGCTCGCACTCAACCTGATCGGCACCCACGAGGACCTGACCTGGTATTTGCCGCAGTGGGAGTCGAGCGGGTACGACGGGCCCGACGAGGACGCGCCACCACTTGTCCCGCCGGATGTCCGGTACATCGGGTGGGCTCTGGCCTTCGCCGTACTCGTCGTAGCGATCTGGCGTGGTCGGCGGCTCGGTCCGGTGGTTGCCGAGCGGCTGCCGGTCATCGTGCACGCTGCGGAGACCACTGAGGGCAGGGCTCGGCTCTACCGACGCTCACGCGCCCGCGACCGTGCCGCGGCCGCTCTGCGTGAGTCAGCCCTCGGGAAGCTGCACCAGGCGCACGGGATCCCGCGGCGCGCCGACCCATCTGCTGTGGTCGCGACTGTTGCCGCGCGCACCGGCCGGGACCCGGCCATGCTGTACGAACTGCTCTACGGCCTTCCACCACTGAGCGACGCCGCCCTGATGTCCTTGTCCTACGAACTCGACGTACTGACGCAGGAGGTACGACACCCGTGACGACTACCGAGGTCACCGCCGAGCAGGCCAGGCAGGCCCTGGTCGCCTTGCGGACCGAGATCGGCAAGGCGGTGGTCGGCCAGGACACCGCGGTGACGGCGCTCGTGCTCGCGCTGCTCTGCCGCGGGCACGTGCTGCTGGAAGGCGTCCCGGGTACGGCGAAAACCCTGATGGTGCGGGCGTTGTCGATGGCCATGCGGCTGGACACCAAGCGGGTGCAGTTCACCCCGGACCTGATGCCGGGTGACGTCACCGGTTCGCTGGTGTACGACGCGAAGAGCAGTGAGTTCGAGTTCCGGCCGGGTCCCGTCTTCACCAACATCATGCTGGCCGACGAGATCAACCGGACGCCGCCGAAGACGCAGGCCGCACTGCTGGAGGCAATGGAGGAGCGGCAGGTCACTGTCGACGGTGAGCCGCGCAAGCTGCCGGTGCCGTTCGTCGTCGCCGCTACGCAGAACCCGATCGAGTACGAAGGCACCTATCCGTTGCCGGAAGCCCAACTCGACCGGTTCCTGCTGAAGGTGACGCTCGACATCCCGCCGCGCGATGCGGAGATCGCCGTACTGGCTCGGCATGCGCAGGGCTTCGACCCGCGGGACCTCGTTGGGGCCGGACTGCGGCCGGTGGCCGGCCCGGAGGACCTGCTGGCCGGGCAGAACGCCGTACGGCGGGTTGCGGTCCGGGAGGACGTGTTGGCGTACGTGGTGGATCTCTGCCGGGCCACTCGGCAGTCGCCGTCGCTGCAGCTCGGTGTGTCGCCGCGTGGGGCCACCGCGTTGCTGGCGGTGTCGCGGGCGTGGGCGTGGTTGTCGGGGCGTGACTACGTGATTCCGGATGATGTGAAGGCGATGGCGCGTCCTTGCCTTCGGCATCGAGTACAGGTGCGGCCGGAGGCGGAGCTCGAGGGCGTCAGCGCTGACGCCGTACTCGAGAGCGTCCTGGCTACGGTGCCGGTGCCACGCTGATGGTTCTCACTGGCAGGGCTGGGCTGCTCGCTGGCGCGGGCGTGGTCTTCGTTGCTCTGCTCATGCCGAGCTGGGGCGGCGTCGGCGTGGTGGTCGCGGTCGTGCTGGTGGTCTGCCTGGTCGACATCCTGCTGGCCGGTTCGCCCCGGCGGTTGCAGCTCAGCCGTGAGGGCGACAACGCCGTACGGCTGGGTGAGCCGGCTGTGGTGCAGTTGCTGGTCGCCAACCCGGGTCGACGGGTCAAGGGGCTGCTGCGCGACGCGTGGCCGCCGTCGGCCGGCGTACAGGATCCACCGCACAAGCTGGACCTGCCGCATGGTGAGCGGCGGCGGCTGACGACGCATCTGCTGCCCACCAGGCGGGGTGACCGGCAAGCGCATCGGGTGACGATCCGGTCTGTCGGTCCGCTGGGGTTTGCTGGACGGCAGGGGTCGCACTCGGTGCCGTGGACGGTGCGGGCCTTGCCGCCGTTCACGAGCCGCAAACACCTGCCGTCGCGGCTGGCGCGGTTGCGGGAGCTGGACGGGCGGACTGCCTTGCTGGTGCGTGGGCAGGGGACCGAGTTCGACTCGCTGCGGGACTACGTGCCTGGGGACGACGTCCGGAGCATCGACTGGCGGGCGACGGCTCGGCGCGGCAACGTCGTACTGCGAACCTGGCGACCGGAACGCGATCGTCAGGTCGCCATCGTGATCGACTCCGGCCGGATGTCGGCCGGGCGGGTTGGGGATGCGCCTCGGCTCGACCATGCGATGGATGCGGCGTTGCTGCTGGCTGCGTTGGCTACTCGTGCCGGCGACCGGGTTTCCTTGCTGGCTTGCGATTCGGCGGTGCGTGCCGACGTACGGCGACCGGCGCCGGAGGACGTGCTGCCGTCGTTCGTGAACGCACTGGCGAACGTCGAGGCCGAGCTCGTGCAGACGGACTTCCGGGTCGTGGTGTCGCAGGTACTCGAGCGGCTGGGCCAGCGCTCCCTCGTCGTACTCCTGACCGGCCTGGACCCCGCCGTGATCGAGGAATCCCTGCTCCCGGTGATCGGTCCCCTCCTACGCCGCCACGTCATCGTCCTGGCCTCAGTCGCCGACCCACGCCTCACCGAACTCGAGTCCACCCGCTCCGACCTCATCGAGGTCTACGGCGCCGCCTCAGCCGCCCGCACCCGCCTCGACCGCGAACGAGTAACCGCCATCCTCACTCGAGCCGGCGTCACCGTAGTAGACGAGCCCCCCGCCCAAATCGCCCCCGCGTTGGCCGACACCTACCTATCCCTCAAGAAAGCCGGCCGCCTCTAGTCCTCCCCACACGCCACCCACCCAACTCCCCCTTGCTGCTATCGCCGCGTCCCGCGTTGTGCGGTCCTCCCGCGCGGGCTGCGATCCGCCAGCAGATCCGCGACATACCGGAAGCCTGCCGACCACCTCGACCGCCGGCCAACGCACACACATGCCGATGAGCGGGCGCCTCGAAGGTCCAACCCATAGAATCTTCGAGAAGAGCGCTATCGCATCGATGAGTCGAATCGTGAACCAAGACGAGACCTCCGACGTGCGACTGTTCGCGGTCATGCAAGACGGCAGCGAGTCGCCGGCCTTTTACGTGCGCTCTGCAGGCAAGCTCCTGCCAGCCATTGATGTCATTCCGGCCGACCATGACCACCGGGCGTGCGCCGGCGAGTTGGCCACGAGACACACCAAGCCGAGTCCACTGGGCATCGCGTCTCGACTCGGTATGGACTATTTCGTCGTCGAGGTTCCCCACGGCTCCACCGAGGAGCCCCTGACGGCGTGGCGAGTGGACAGCAAGATCTACTTCGACAAACGGGAGGCTCGGCGCGCGCTCTACGCCAGCATCGGGCCAGATCCCTCGAGCCGAGAATGGCGCAAGGCACTCAAGTTGGCGGGCCTGGATCCGGACGCCTGAGCAGCCGGGATCCTGCGAAACTCCGGTCTCGGATCGGCGATCGGACGCACGTCGGCGATGTCGTCCATCAGTCCGGTCATGCGGGCGGCACCAATCGTCTTGTCGACTTGAGGACCGACCTGCTGAGATCCCGCACGGCCACGCCTACTGCGTGGCCAGACTGCGAGTCGTCGAAGAACCGATCGAAGTCACCGCGCGGCGTCGAATGTCCCGCCCAAGGGGGTCGGGTAGGGCCGTCCCTCACCGTCTTGCAACTCGACGTACGTCGGCACCGCCGACAGCAGCCGCCGTTGCCGTGTCCGGTCACGGTCGACCTCGAAGGATTCGCGGCGGGAAGTGGTCACGGCCCTTGCGACGGACGACACAGACGAGGATGCAGGACCATCGGCTTTGTATCAGGCGGGCGCTGGGCCGCTCCGAACAGGTAAATGAACGAGACGCGGTTGACGCCGAAGCCGAGGACCACCAGGGCACAACTGCCGGATCAACGGATCGACTCACGAGTACGTCGTTGAAATGCGCACAGTGGGAGACAGCGCCGCTGTCATTACCGCCCTGGCTGTTTTCGCGGAAACCATCGCTGGGTGCTTTGCGTTCGTTGTCAGGCGAGCGGTTGCGGCCCAATTCGACCTCGAGGTTTTTTTAGCGTGAGTTGGTCCCTTGCAGCCCAGTTGCCCCGGCAGGACACTGGCACAAGGGTCTTCATCCCGTCGGGCGCGCGTGGCCGTTTGCGACGGGAAAAGGGGGAGAGACACGATGGGGACAACAGGCATCGATCAGGTTCCTGCGCCAAGGGAAAGCACCCGTCCGGCATGCACGCCCCCTGTGCCACCGATGGTGCGACGCGCCCACAAGCGCCTGGATCTCCGCGTGGCAGCCTTGACCGCGATCCTGTGCGCTTCATTAATCACGGCCTGCTCGTCCGACGCGGCCAACAACTCCGCTGACTCGCCGCCCACGGAAACACCATCCTCGGGAGGTCCGACCGAATCAGGCTCTCCGGTAACGACGCCCACAACGGCAACAAGGTCGACGGCTCCTCCATCGCCGACGCCCACAAGGGCAACCGGGTCGACGGCTCCCCCATCGCGGCCGACCTCAAGGGGAACCGGGTCGACTGCTCCTTCATCGCGGCCGCCCTCAACGCTTCGGACGTACAAGCCAGGCACTGTCTCGCCGACCGCCAAACCTCCACGATCCCCCAGCGGGGTTATCTCGCTCGGAAACATCGGCGGTCCCACGGTCGACAGTAAGCACCCGAATCAGTCGACCGGGCATTTCGTCCCCAGCACCAGCCCACACTGCATCCTGATCAACAACTTGAGCCCGCTCAAGGAGCTCACGATCGTGAGCGTCAGTTTTCAGGTCGACCTGGCCGGGTCCGGCACTGCGGGCCCGTTGCAGTTCGCCGATCACAACACCGACCAGAACTGCGGCTGGCTCCACGCCTATGCCGCCCCTTCGAGTGTCCGCGCCCCCACTTGCAAGGGAGAGACCTTGCCGACCTTGCAGCCAATCACCAGGAGCCTATTCGAAAGTCCAGGATGCGTGCTTCGGCTGAATGTTCCGGCCCCGGACAGTGACGTCGACAGGACCGGCCACTTCACCTTCGTCCTCCAGACGCAGTGTGTCGACCGCGTCGTCGCTCCGTGCGACCGCCTGACTGAGCCGCCGACGGCGGACCACCCCGTGACTGTCCAATGGCGCCCCAGCCCCTTCTACGTCGCGGCCTGTGGCCCTGGCTACCAGCACGATATCGAGCCTATTGCGGCACAAGGGAAATGCCCCGACAAGGCCCCGTCGTCGTGAGCCGATCGACCAGCCGGCGTCCGCCCCCGGCGCCTCGGCCGGACCACTCCGCAGAACAACCAGTGCCCGCCACCACGACGGCGGCGAATGGCCAGCCAGCAGCGACAACGAGTGCGGGTCCGGGCACAAGCAACCCGTCTGACCCGGCTGCCGCAGGGTTGAGCCGGTTGCGGCTCGCAGTCACCGTCTTGGGGCCGATCACCATCGTGACGGCACTTCTGTACTACTACGGCTACGTCACCACGTATGCGGAGTACGCCTACTTCGGCGTGAATGTCGAGCTTCTCGACTACTCGAGCGCTGACTACGTTCTGCGGAGTCCGGCGTCCTTGTTCGTACCGCTGCTGGTGCTCTTGATTCTCATCGGGTTGGGTTACTGGGCGCATCTGAGCCTCGCGGGCTGGGATCTGCAGACCACGCATCCACGCCGAGCCAGGGTCGTCTTCTGGGCGGCCATCGTCGGAGCCGCCGCTCTCTTGTTCCGAGCGGCCCTTGGCATCGTTGACGGGAACGTCTCCGCCCACGAGCTGATCGGAACGACCCCCACAGCACTGGGACTGGGTACCCTCCTCGCGCTGTACAGCTTCCGGTTCCGACCGGCGAAACAACCCACCTCAGGGCCGGGACAGACTTCGATTCCGATCTCAACGGTGGCCTGGGTCATCGGCTGGTGCATCGTGATCGCCAGCCTGTTCTGGCTGGTCAACAGTTTCGCGAGCGCCTACGGACGCGGGATCGGCCAGGACACTCAAAAGGGTCTGACCGACCAGCCTGAGGTCATCCTGCACACCCGCAGTCAACTGGTCGTGGAGGCGCAGGGACTGGACCCCCCGGACGTTCTTTGCGAAAGCAAGATCGACTCCAAGGATTACCCCTACCGGTACATCAACCTACGTCTCCTCGCCACATCCGAAGACTCCTACTTTCTCGTTCCGGTGACCTGGACCAAGGACCGGGGGATCGTGATCATGGTGAAGAAGAGCGATGCTTCGCTGCAGCTCATGGACTGGCCAGGCGTGCAGCCATGTGACACATAGAACTCGCAACACCTGCACGAGCCGACCGACGGCGGGGCGATTCCCGTACTGCGCCGGATACGACAACACGCCTGAGCTGCCCAGTGCTCTCAACGAAATCGCTGCCGCCATCGCCACCGAGCTGCTCGTCCCGGCTCCAGCCCCGGGACGACTGAACTGCTCCCCGACCTGCCAGGCCTGTGCAGGTACAGGCGGAATGCCGACACCATCCTCGTCCGCTCGCCGCAACGTCCTCACATCCCGCATACCGCACGCTCATGCCCAGATGGGGCATTGGGGTGCTGGTACAAATGCGCGACCATGCTGTCGGAAGGAGCCTGCGTTCGGGCACCGAGGTGTACCGAAACCGGCTAAGCCTCGATCCACCGATGGTCTGGGGTGAGTTGGCTGGAGTGGGCGCGCCGTAGCGCGAGAATGCCCTTGCGTGCTGGGAGATTGGGACTTGCGACA
>NZ_JBITJU010000027.1:0-129788 GCF_044460355.1 Kribbella sp. NPDC050124 | reverse complement strand
GATCAGAACTGCATGGGCTTCAGATCTTCCTCGGGAAGGTGCGCTCCTTCATGTCACCCCGCCGAGGGCCATCCACAGGTTCTGATCATTGCTCACGGCTTGCGGGATCAAGTCAGTGACAGCCTGGATGGGAGCGATGCAATGGAGGGATAACAGTTCAGCGTCGCGCCGAAACTGGTCGGCACCGCCTGCTGGGCATTGAGTACTCGTAGGCATGACGGTACGCGCGTACTCCGTCACCCGCGCGGCGAGTGAGTCACCGAGACGGCTCAGTCGGCCTCGTAGAAATTGCGTTCCCAGCGGTGGCGCTTGATGATCGCGTGCTGTTCGGCGGTCAGCCGTCGCTGGTGGCGGCGTTGCGTTCGACATTGCGGACACTGCGCATGCCGGCGATGACGGTCGAGACGGCTGGATTGTCCAGGACGTAGCGCAGTGCGATGTCCGGCAACTGGTCGGTCTCGATGCCGAGGTCGGCGACGAGAGCGTTGACGTGCTCCTCGACTTGCGCGGGGCGATCTCCCCGGAAGTAGGCGTTGCGGAAGTCGCCGTCGGGGAACGTCGAACCCGCGGTGATCCGGCCGGTCAACCCACCCTCGTCGAGTGCTACCCGGACGATCACGCCGACGCCGTGCTCCTGACAGGCAGGTAACAGCCTCTCCGGCTGCTGGGAGAAGACGTTGTAGATGACCTGCACCGTGTCGACAGCGCAGGTATCGATGAGGGCGAGCGCGTTCTCCGGGTTGGTAGTCGTTGATCGACACCCCGAAGAGCCGGAACTTGCCCACGTCCTTGAGTGCCGCGTCCGTCTCCAGCCAGTCGCCACGGCCGACCAGTCGTCGTCGCTCCAGACGTGGAACTGCACCACGTCGAAGGCGTCCAGTCCGGAGACCCGCAGACTTTTCCTCGATGCTGGACCGGATGTGATCGCCGGGGAACGTCTCCAACTGATCGAGACCCTGCGGCGCCGGCCACCGGCCGTTCTTCGGTGACACCTTCGTCGCCACGTGGATGTCGTCGCCGAGCCGGTCCCGTACGACAGTGCCGACAATGCGTTCGCTCTCGCCGTACCCGCGTGCGGTGTCGATGAAGGTGATCCCGAGGTCGATCGCGCGGTGCAGTGCGCGGACCGACTCGGCCTCGGTCGCGCCGACCCAGTTCGACTCACCGACGCCCCAGGAGCCGTACCCGATCTTCGGCACGCGCAGGCCAGTCCGGCCGAGTTCCCTGTACTCCATCACTGGCTCATTCGCTGGGACAAAGGGGACGGGCCCATCCTTGCAGGCCGCGAAGGGGCAGCCGGCGGCCTGTCCGAATGCTTGGATCAGGTGCCGCCGATCTCCTGGCCAGTCAGGAGCACCAGGATGCCGGGCGAGAACGCGGTGAACCATCGTGGACAACGGCGGCGCAGCGTTGTCTCCAGAACTACGGGTGCCGTGAGATCGGTGGCTGGGTTCTTCGCGTCGTCGCGGCAGTCGAGGTGCGGCTGACCGGAATCAGCGGTGGGAAGGGGCTCAATCAGAGCCGGCGCGTGGTCCGTACCGATTCGCACCGGTCAGCAGCTACCCGGGTTTCGGCTCAGGCGTCAGGCGCTCAGATCCAGGCGTGTGGTTAAGGCAGGTGTTCCTTCCTGGACACTATTAGTGGCGATTTGATCACTCTACGTGAATAGGCCTCGAGCGTTCCCAGCCGGCAAGACGCAGGCCAGGCCCTGGTCGGCGCCGATCTCGCGGTACCGCGTGGCTGTGTCCTCGTCCTGCTCGGCCCGAACTGCATGGGCTCAGACCACTGCGGCCCGCGTGCTGACGACACTGCTCCGACCGGACGCTGGGCGGGCCACGGAAGTGGCGACGACCTGCTGCAGGGGTCTTCGCGCCCATCTCAGTAGTACTGGCGCTGAAGCGAAAGGTCTGACGGCGCCCCACTCGGCATGGCAGGGAACGCTCGGGATTCAGGGAATGGCCGGCGCTCGACGATAGCTGCGGTGACAGCAGCCGGTAGCTGGGGCGCGGCACGGTGGGGTGACGAATCTGACCGTCGATGGCGATCGTTGCCGTGGGCACCGAGGTGCCGGCTTCATGTCGTACGAGCGCTCGTCGACCACCGGCCACGCATCGGCGGCCGCAGGAACAGAGCAGCGCTAGTCGGCGTGTGCCAATCGGGTTGAGTTGTAGAAGGCCTCCAGCACATGCCGAATCATCTGACCCGAGGTGTTGACGCCCAGATAGCTCGAGATGCCGCCGTACGTCAGGTCCATCACGATGCCGCCGAGGTCCACGGCGGTGATCGGTGGGTCCTGGTCCAGGCCCAGTTTGCCGAGCAGCAGGTGACCGACGTCTTTCCACTGGCTGACGAAGAGTTGCCGCTTGCGTTTCGTCAGCGTGCGATCGCGACGCGCCCGGCGCAGGAACTCGATGGCGATGATGCCCCACTTCTGGTCTGCGGCGCGCGCGTCGGACCACTGGGCGACGACCTCGATCACGTCGGCAGGATCGGTGACGTCGCTCAGGAGCTCCGACAGCTCCTTCACGTCGTTTCCGGCGTGCCCTTCGAGCAGCTGCAGGAGAACATCCTCCTTCGACGAGAAGTTCGAGTAGAAGGCGCCCTTGGAGAAGCCCGCCTCCTCGGCAATACGCTCGACCGAGGCTCCCTCATAGCCGTCACGTCCCACGACATGCGCCGCCGAGCGGAGAAGCTTCTCCCGCGTGAGTGCCTGACTCTGTTCTCGTGTCAGCCTCGCCATCAATCCTCCTGCAGTGTCCGTGAGTTGCCTGCTGGAGGCCGCGGGCCTCCGGCGTCGAGCGCGCGATCAGCCGGCTATCCCGGCCTGGACTACATTCACAATATCGCCACGAGGCACCCAGCTCGTCCCGTTGAACTCGTGCAGCCGGTACTGGTGCACGAGGCGGCCATCGGCTTCGCCGGTCAGCTTCGCTCCGTCGATCAGCAATGGGTCCTCGACACCGGACAGCGAGTCCCAGGCGGCGAGGAAGCCGTCGCCGCTGACCTCCTTCGCCTCACGGAGGGCCGAGACGACGGCAGCCGCCAAGCCGTACCCGGTCAGGGTGAAGGACGAGTTCGGGTCCCCGTCCGGTGCGTACTTCGCCATCCGGTCCCGGTACTCGACCAGTGTCTTGCCTTCGTGGACCGCGGGATTCTGCGGATCCTTGAGCCACTGGTAGGAGAGCGCGCCGACGACGTTCTTGGCGCCTGCTGGTTTGACGGTACTCGCGAAGTCGGCATACGGGCTGCCGATGAAGGTCTTCGGCTTGTAGTTGATCTGGCCGAGGTAGGACAGCAGCGCACCCATCGTCGGTGGACCGAGCGTCACGACCAGTACGTCGACCCCTGCCGCCTTCAGCTCGGTCACCTGCGAGGCGACATCACTCTGGCCGGGTGGGAGCCGGATGGCCTTGACGGGTTTGATACCGGCCGCAGCGAGCCCGGCGAGCTGGCTGTCGGCGAAGGCGTTGTTGAACCCGATGAAGCCGACTTTGGCGCCGGGCATCTGCTGTGCGATGTATCGGCCCTGGAGCTCTCCCTCCCACGCGATGTCGGGGACGAAGGCGCGCGTGTAAGGGAACTTGCCGACGTCGCTGAGCTCCTTCTCTCCGCCCTGCACGATCTGGGCGACCTTGGCGGAGCCGAGCGCCGGTCGCGCCGCGACCGAGATACCACCGAAGTTCAACACGATCATCGCTTTGTCGCGCTGGACGAACTCCTTGTTGTTCGACACCAGGCGGGCAGGATCGAAGGCGTCGTCGGACACGTCGAAGTCGATCTTGCGTCCCTTGATGCCGCCGGCATCGTTCACCGCGGCGAAGTAGGCCTTCGCACCGGCCGCGGACGCCCCTGCCGACGACAGCGGGCCGCTGAGGGGATAGCTGGCACGGACCACGATGTCTCCGCCCGCAGTCCCGCTCTGTCCGGAGTCGCTGTTGCCTCGGCCGGAGCAGGCCGCCAGGACGACTGCCATCGCTACTGCGACCGCCACGCTTCTAACTCTGCTCATTGAGAATCCTTTCAGGTCGGGGTGTGGCTGGCTGGGGTTCCCCCGTCGCCCGATCGGCGAGACGCCGAGCGACGCGTACGGCGGCACCTGCGAGGCCTGTGGGAGCGACGGTGAGGCTCACCACGAGTGCGAGGGCATACAGGAGCTGGGACCAGTTGCCGGCGGCTTCACCGCCGACGACGCTGTCGGTAAAGGTGGCCAGGTAGACGACGACGGCAGCACCGATGACGGATCCCGCCCAGGTACGGCTGCCGCCGACGACGCTTGCCGCGAGCAACGTGATGGAGAAGTCGAGGAGATAGCTGTCGGGTACGGCGATGGCCAGGACCAGCGCCGACAATGCGCCCCCTGTTCCCGCGACCGTTGAGCTGACGGCGAAGGCCATCAGCCTGGTGCGGTTGACATCGACGCCGTTCGCCGTCGCCAGCAGAGGGCTGGTTCGAACCGCTGCCAGAGCCCGGCCGATCCGGCCGGCGACCAGGTTACGCAGCACTAGCAGAGTGACGCCGAGAAACGCCAGGCAGACGAGGAAGCCGAACTGGGCGGTCGTGAGACCGGTCCACGGCGGCGGCTTGATCGGCGATCCCGCCAGGAAGACGCCGAACGTCCCGCCGGTAAGGGCTTTGAGCCGGATCAGGAGGAGCGGGAAGATCGCTGCGACGGCGATGGTGAGCAGCCCGAGATTGGCGCCGCCCATCCTCAGAGCGGGAATGCCGAGCAACAGACCGAAGGCAAGGCACAGGACGCCGGCGAGGAGAACACCGGCCCACCACGGCCATCCGTAGGTGGCAACCGGAATGAGGGCCGAGTAGCCGCCGAGCCCGAAGATTGCGCCATGGCCGACACTGATCTGGCCCGAGTGCCCCAGGAGCAGGTTGAGCCCCGCAACGGCCATGGCGATCGTGAGCACCCGGGTCAGGTCGAGGAGGTCGTAGTCCGAGATGACGAATGGCGTGACCACTGCAATCGCTGCACCGGCGGTCCAGCCGACTCGGCCCGCCCAGCCGGTTTCCGCGCTCATACCCGCACCGTCCTCGTCTTGCCGAACAGCCCGGCCGGGCGAATCGCGACCACCACTGCTGTGAGAGCGAGTGGTGCGACGATGGCCAGGTCTCCCTGCAGGCCGGGCGCGTACCTACCGGCGAGGTTGTTGACGATGCCGATCAGAACGCCGCCGACAAACGCTCCCACGCGGCTCGACAACCCACCGAGCGTTCCCGCTGCGAGCGCCAGCAGCAAGGGAAAGCTCATCATCCCCGGGGACACAGTGAGGACCGGCGCCGCGACGACCGCGGCGAATGCGCCTACCGCCGCCGCGATCGCCCAGCCGACCATGAGCCAAAGTCCTTGGTGCTGGCCCAGCAGCGTCGCAGAGGAGGGGTTCTGCGCGACGGCGCGCAGCCGCAACCCGATCGTGGTGCGATTGAACAGGAACGCCGTCGCCGCCGTGACGAGGAGCAACGTGATGAGCGACCCGAGTTGCTGCACCGTGAGACGCAGCCCCGCGAACTCGATCAGTCCCTCGCCGAACGGACTGGGGAACGTCCGCGGATCGGTCGTCCAGATCACTGCCATGGTGGCGTTGAGGCCCAGCAACAAGGCGACGCTCAGGGTGAGCAGGGGAAGTTCGCCGGTCCCTTCGAGGCGCCGTACCAGCGTTCGCTCGACGAGCGCCCCGCCCGCCGCTGAGACAGCGACGGTGACGGGAAGGGCCGGCCAGAAGCTCAACCCTGCTTGCAACAGGATCAGCATCACGTAGGCGGACAGGGTCGCCATCGCTCCCTGAGAGAAGTTGAGCAGGCCTGCTCCCTGAAAGACGACGCTCAGCGCCAGAGCGAGAACGCCGTACACCAGGCCGGAGCTGAGTCCGTCCAGGATCTGTTGCAGTAGTTCGGTCATGTCGAGGCACCGATCCCTTCCGTCCCGGCGGGCTCGCCCAGGTACGCACGCTTGATGGCGTCGCCATCGCTGAGTTCTGCTGCCGGTCCGGCTGCCGCGACCTGACCGCCTGCGAGGACGACCACCTGATCGGCGACCGCCAGCGACAACCGCGCGTTCTGCTCGACGATCACCAGCGATGTCGACCAGTCGGTTCTGAGCCGGGCGAGCACCTCGAAGAGCTCCCGGGTCGGAATGGGCGCCAGCCCCAGGGACGGCTCGTCGATGAGCAGCAGTCGCGGACGTGCCATGAGCGCCCGACCCACCGCCAGCATTTGTTGTTGCCCGCCCGACATCACGCCGGCCACACACCGCTTCTGGTTCGCGAGGACCGGGAACGTCTCGTAGACGTGCGCGAGGTCGGCCTGGGTCGACGACCGCAGCCTGCGCGGGCGGGCCAGACTGCCGAGGCGGAGGTTCTCCTCCACGGTCAGATCGGCAAAGGTTCCCCGGCCTTCCGGCACGTGTCCGACACCGGCACGCGCCATCCGTGCGCCCGTCCAGCCGGCCACGTTCGTTCCGGCCAGTTCGATCTCGCCGCGGGTGGACACGACGCGTGAGATCGCTCGCAGCAGCGTCGTCTTGCCGGCCCCATTGGGCCCCAGCACGACCACGATCTCACTGTCAGAGATCGTGAGGTCGATACCGTGCAGCACTTCGACGGCTCCGTACCGCGCCACGAGGTCCCGCGTCTGCAGCAGTGTTGAGGTCATGCTTCGACCTCCGACCAGTCGTCGCCCAGGTACGCCGCGATCACCCGTTGATCGGCGGCTACGTCGGCCGGGGAACCGGCGACGAGCAGTCGGCCGGCGTCCAGGACGACCACGTGTCGTGAGACTCGCATGACCAGCCCGACATCGTGCTCCACCAGGACGCACGTCGTACCGACGGTTGCGGCGAGGGCCTCGACCTCGGCAAGCAGCTCGGAAGCCTCTTCAGCACCGAGGCCGGCGGCCGGCTCGTCGAGCAACAGAAGACGGGGCTCGGCCAGCAAGGCCCTGGCTACCTCGACCCTGCGTCGATCGCCGTGCGCGAGACTGTCGACCGGACGGCGATCTGCCGGTGGGAGACCGAACAGCTCGAGCAGCTCGGAGGCGCGCGCACGCAGTGCTGTCTCCTCTGACGTGACGGCGGGCAGCCGCATGATCGACCCGAGCAGACCCGCCCGCATCCGGGCGTGCGCACCCAGCAGGACGTTGTCGCGAGCGGGGAGCTCAGAGATCAGCAGCGGCGTCTGGAAGGTCCGCGCGATCCCGAGCGCCGCCCGTCGGTCGGCTCGAACGCGGCTCAGGTCACGGCCGTCGAGCTCGACCTTGCCGACGTGGCGGGCGACACCACTGATGCAGTTGAACAAGGTGGTCTTGCCGGCGCCATTGGGCCCGATCACCGCCGAGACACCGTCGGCGGGAATCGAGAAGGTCACGTCCTGCAACGCCTGAACACCTCGGAAGTTCACGCCGAGGGCCTCGACCCGCAGTGTCGGCTCGGGTACGGCGGTCACGGTCATGTCGCTCATCGGATCAACCCACTTCTTGGGGTGCAGGAACGTGCGAGCCGAGCCGGCGGGTGCTCTGCGCCGGGGGGCGAGCAGGCATCGGTTCCGCCTGTGACATACCGCACAGACTTCAGATACTGGAAGGTATCTGTGGCCGAAACCCATGTCAACGGTTCGAATCCGGGAAGTTTCCGCCGTATGTCGTCGGCCTCGTCGTCACCAAACCGCAATTGCCGCGGGGTCTTGACGGTCACATCGGTGTGACATACGGTCCGGTATCCAAAGTCAATCTGGTATCTCAGTTGACAAGCCCGCACCAGGCCGGCGGCCGGTGGGCTGACCGTTGCCAACGCGACGGGGCCGACCCAAGGAGGGTCTGAATGTCTGCATCGGAACTGACCGGCGAGAACCTGTACCGGGACCCCTATCCGATCTACGCACGGCTCCGGCAGGAGCGTGAGATCGCCTATTTCGAGGGCACCAAGGAGTACCTCGTGACTCGTTTCGAGGACTGCCGTGCGGTGGGCTCGAACGACCGCGTCTTCGGCCCGTCCGGCAGTCCGGACCGCCCCGAGGCACGCGTGATGGGGATGCCGAACGTGCTGAGCATGAGCGGCGCGGACCACACGCTGCTCCGCGAAGGCATCGACGAGAACCTCACGGCCGAGGCGGTCCGCGGGTACGTCGAGGCGTTGACCCGCCCGGTCGTGCGACAGTTCCTCACCGGGGTGAAGCCTCAGGGCGAGGCCAACCTCACGACCGAGCTCTTCGAGCCGATCTCGGTTCGCTGCATCGGCAACGTCATCGGCTTGACCGAGACACCGAACGAGACGCTCGTCGAGTGGTTCCACGCGATGAGTGCCGGCCTGCAGAACGTGAACGACGACCAGTCCGTGTGGGACCGCCTGGACCGGGCGCTCGCCGAGATCGACGGACAACTCGGGTCTCTCTACGAGCGAGCACTGGCCAAGCCGGACCACACATTGATGAGCCATGTGATGTACGGCGGCATGCCTGACGGTCAGGTCCGCGGTTTCGACGACGTCGTACCGACTATGAAGGTGATCATCCTCGGCGGCCTGCAAGAGCCTGGCCACGCCGCGGCGAACGCGTGCGCGGGCCTACTGCTGAACCCAGAGCAGGCGCAGGTCGTCGCGAACGCCCCGAAAGAGCACGCCCTGCGCGCCTTCGACGAAGGGTTGCGATGGATCTCCCCCATCGGCGTCACTCCTCGGGTCACGGTCGAGGACGTCGTGGTGGCGGATACCCACATCCCCGCCGGCTCCTCGGTAGCGATCGTGATGGCCTCTGCCAACCGGGACGAGAGCCGGTTCGAGGATCCCGACCGGTTCGACCTGTTCCGCAGGAAGCGCCCACACCTGTCCTTCGGCTTCCGGCCACATTTCTGCTCGGGCCATGCGTTGTCGCGGGCGATGGGCGAGATCGCGCTCGAGGAAGTCTTCACCCAGCTGCCCAACCTGCGGCTGGACGGGACCCGTGAAGTCCAGGCCAAGGGCTGGCGCTTCCGTGGCGTCTCGGACCTTCCGGCGACATGGGACGCATGAGCGGGTTGGCCATCGACTGCCATGGCCACTTCACCACGGAGCCACCCGACTTCCTTGCCTTCCGCAGGGCGCAGATCGCCTTCGCCGAAGGGCGATCGGACGAGCGCCCGGAGTACTCCGAAGTCGACGACGACACCTTGCGCGGCATTATCGCGAGCAACCAGTTGCGGTTGCAGCAGGAGCGCGGATCGGATCTCACCATCCTGTCGCCGCGGGCGTCAGGCATGGGTCATCACGTGCCGGGGCAGGACGTCGCGACCCAGTGGGCCCAGCTGTCCAACAACGTGATCCAGCGGATCTGCGAACTCTTCCCGCGCAACTTCGCCGGCGTCTGTCAGCTGCCGCAGACGGTCGACGGCGACCTGGTTCCCGTGATCGAGGAGCTCGAGCGCTGTGTCGCGGCCGGCTTCGTCGGATGCAACCTCAATCCCGATCCCTCCGGCGGACGCTGGTCGGCTCCCCCGATCCACGACCCGTGGTGGGATCCGCTGTGGGAGACGATGACCAGGCTGGACGTGCCCGCGATGATCCACGTCTCCGGTTCGTGTACGCGCGCCCTGCACACGACCGGCGGCCATTACCTCGCGGCCGACACCGTGGTCTTCATGCAGCTGGTCGAGGGGGACCTGTTCCAACGGCATCCGGCACTGCGACTCGTCATCCCGCACGGGGGCGGAGCTGCTCCCTACCACTGGGGCCGCTACCGGGGCCTGGCGATGATGCTCGGCAAGTCTTCGTTGCCCGAACACCTGATGCAGAACCTCTACTTCGACACCTGCGTCTACCACCAGGCAGGTATCGACCTCCTCTTCGGTGTCATCGACCCGGGCAACATCCTGTTCGGTTCGGAGCTGCTCGGCGCGGTCCGCGCCACGGATCCGGAAACCGGGCACGACTTCGACGACACCTCGCGCTACATCGACGCCCTCGGGCTGGACGAACAGACGCGTCATGCCGTCTTCGAGGGCAACGCCCGACGGGTCTACCCCCGACTCGACGCGCTGCTCACCGCACAACGGCGCTGAAAACCGCCCGCATCCGAAGAACTGGAGTACCACGATGACGACTGACCTCACTCTTGTGCGCCTCGCCGGTGGCGCGCAGGGTTTCAACTGGCTACCGGTCTTTTACGCCGAGGGCGAAGGCCTTTTCGAGCAGCACGGCCTGAAGATCGAGTACCAGCGCCTCGGCTCGGTGGACAAGGCGACCGCAGCCGTTCGCGATGGCTCTGCCGACCTCGCGATCACGCCACCCGAGGGCGCGATCGCCGACTACATCGCCGGCGGCGACCTGCGCATCATCGCGGCCAACGCCCTGAGGCTTCCGATGTCCCTTGTCGCGCGACCCGGCATCAAGAGCATCGCCGACCTCCGCGGGAAGCGGATCGGCACGTCCTCTCTCACAGAAGGTACGGCGATCTACACGCAGCTGATGCTCCAGCGGGAAGGACTCTCGTACCCGGGCGACTACGACTTCGTCCTGGCCGGCGTGCACACCACGAGATGGACCGCGCTCCGCAACGGTGAGATCGACTGCGCACCCCAGCCCGCACCCTGGAACTTCCTCGCCGAGCGGACGGGCTACAGCCTCATCGGCGAGGTGAACGACGTCATCCCGGAGATCGTCTTCGCCGCGCTCATCGCCAACGCCCGCTGGACGTCGGGCAACCGCGCCACGGTCGAGCAGCTCGTGGCTGCGCTGCTCGAAGCCCACCAGGCCGTCAACAATCCGCGTGAGGACGACGCCACCTTGCCGATCTACCAGCGGATCACGACGCCCGATGATCCGGGACTGGCGGCCGAGGGCTTGGCGTACACGCGGGAGATGGGCATGTGGCCGGCCGATCTCGTGGTCGCACAGTCGGCGCTGCAGGTCTCGATCGAGCTGATGATCAGCGCCGGACTGCTCGACCCGGACGAGCGCGACAGCGCGGCCGGCGTCCTCGACCCGACGTTCGTTCCGGCCGGCTGACCATGGCGCGAGTCGTGACAAAGGTCGGGCGCACCGATGCGGACATCTGCGCCGGCTTCGCCGCGTTGGGCGTGGCGACCGCTCATGAGGCGCAGAACCGGACAGGGCTGCTGAGTTCGCGCCTGCGTCCGTTGCAATCCGGGACGACCGTCGCGGGGCCGGCGTTGACCTGCGAGGTGCCACCCGGTGACAACTGGATGATCCATGTCGCGCTCGAGCAAGCACAACCAGGCGACATCCTGGTCGTAAGCCCCACCTCGCCGTGCGACGACGGATACTTCGGCGATCTCCTCGCCACTTCGGCAATGGCCCGAGGAATACGCGGATTGGTCATCGACGCCGGCGTACGCGACGTCGCTGAGCTGCGGGCGATGGGCTTCCCGGTGTGGAGCAAGACAGTCAGCGCCCAGGGCACCGTCAAGGAGACCCTGGCCGACGTACAAGTTCCCCTTGTCTGCGCCGGCGCCCTGATCGCGCCGGGCGATGTCGTCGTCGCGGACGACGACGGCGTCTGCGTGGTCCCCCAGGACACGGCGGCCGCGGTGCTCGACCGGGCCCGGGAACGCGTCGCGATGGAGGCAACCAAGAGAGAGCTCTACGCGAGCGGCCGGCTCAGCCTCGACGTGAACGCCATGCGTTCCCGTCTGGAAGCGAAGGGGTTGAAGTATGAATAGGTTCGAGCACCCGAACGTCCCACGCCGCGTGGTGACCGCGGTCCGCGAGGGCAAGGCCGACATCCTCAGCGATGGACCGGTCCCGAACGCTCACCACTACGCCTCGATCCCGGGCATGATGACCTCGGTCGTCTACGCGACCGCGGCAGTCCCGCAGCTGCCCCAGCACGAGCGCGAGACCGCACCGCCAGGACTGCACGTTTCCCCGGCCCCCGGTGAGACCCGGCTGATGATCGTCACCTTCCCGCCGGACTCGTCGTTCGAGTGCCCCACGTTCGACCCGGCAGCCGCGGACGCGGAGCAGCGTGAGTACATTCCCGGGCTGGCCGAGCGTTTCGAGCCCGACGCGCCGGGGATGCACCAGACCGACACGGTCGACTACGACATCGTCCTCGACGGCGAGATCTGGCTGGAGCTGGACGACGGCGCGACGACGCACCTGCGCACCGGCGACGTGGTGATCCAGTGCGGTACCCGGCACGCCTGGCGAAACAAGCGCGGCCGCTCCGCGACGATGTGCTTCGTCCTGATCGGCGGTACACCGCGATGACCGACCAGACGGACCACTTCGACTGCCTGATCGTCGGAGCAGGTCACGCCGGCGCCGAGACCGCGATCTCCCTTCGGCAGTCCGGCTACGACGCGAGCGTCGGCCTGGTCGGAGCTGAACCGGTGCCGCCGTACGAGCGCCCGGCCATGTCGAAGGAGTACCTCGCCGGGAAGAACGACTTCGACCAACTCCTGCTTCGTCCCGCGGACTACTGGGCGACGCATCACATCGCCCTCCGCCTCGGCCGACGGGTGACCACCGTCGATGCCGATGCTCACCTGGTCACCTGTGACGACGGCAGTGTGATCTCCTATCACACCCTGGTCTGGGCCGCGGGCGGTGTGCCGCGCGCCCTCGACTGCCCCGGACACGACCTGGTCGGTGTTCGTTCGATCCGCACCAAGGCGGACTGCGATCAGCTCATCGCGGTCCTCCCCCGGACCGAGCGCGTCGTCGTGATCGGCGGGGGCTACGTCGGGCTGGAGGCGGCCGCCGTGCTGCGCGAGCTGGGCAAGCAGGTCGACGTCGTCGAGGCACTCGACCGGGTCCTCGCCCGCGTCACCGGGGAACCTGTGTCGCGCTTCTACGAGACAGAGCACCGGTCCCAAGGCGTACGGCTGCACCTCGGGATGGGAGTCGCCGAGATCCTCGGTCGCGACGGCGCCGTGATCGGCGTACGGCTCACGGACGGCACGGTGATCGACGCCGAGCAGGTGATCGTAGGCATCGGCGTGGAACCGGCGATCCAGCCGCTCCTCGACGCGGGTGCGGAATCTACGAGCAACCGCAGCGGCGTACTGGTCGACGATGTCTGCCGAACCACGATCCCGGACATCTACTGCGTGGGCGACTGCTCGATCCTGCGCAACGGACCCGGGATCCGCATCGAGTCGCGGCAGAACGCGTACGAGCAGGCCCATGCCGCCGCGAAGGCGATCAGCGGCCGGCCGGAACCCTTGCGTCTCGTCCCATGGTTCTGGTCCAACCAGTACGACGTACGGCTGCAGACCGTCGGCCTGAGTGCCGGGCACGACCAGGTCGTCCTTCGTGGCCATCCCGGGAGCCGGAGCTTCTCCCTTGTCTACTTGAAGAACGGTGTGGTCATCGCGCTGGACTGCATCAACGCGGCCCGCGACTACATCCAGGGACGCAAGCTCGTTGAGGCCGGCACGCGGGTCCCTCCGGACCTGCTCGCGGACGAGCGTCAGCCGCTCAAGGCACTGGCCATCTCGGCGTAGGTACGCCGTACCCCCTCCACAGAAGGAATCACGTCATGCAGTTCTTCGTCACGACCCGAGATGGTGTGCGTCACGACGTCGAAGGCCGCGAAGGGCTTTCGCTCATGCAGAACATCCGCAACGCAGGCATCGACGAGTTGCAGGCCATCTGCGGCGGCTGCCTGTCGTGTGCGACCTGTCACGTCTACGTCGACGGCGTGCCCGATGTCGCGGACCTACCGACCAAGTCCCGGGACGAGGAGGACCTCCTGGACGCGTCCGATCATCTCGAGCCCAGTTCCCGGCTCGCGTGCCAGCTCGTCTTCGGACCGACGCTGGACGGCATCCGGGTGACGATCGCACCCGAGGACTGACCCCGTGCTGACCAATCGGTCGAGGAGACAACGATGAGCGAACTGATGCGCGCCGCACGGTTGCATGCCGTGGGCAAAGAAATGGTGGTCGAGTACGTCGAGCGCCCCCACGCCACCGGCACGGACGTCGTCGTGGCGGTGAAGGGTTGCGGCATGGTGCCCAACCTGGCGAACGTCCTGGCGAACTGGGAGACCTGGTATCCCCAGATGCCGCTCCCCCCGCGCCCGGCGATCTTCGGTCTCGACCCGGTCGGCGTCGTCCACGAAGTCGGCGAAGGCGTCGTGAACGTCAAGCCGGGCGACCGGGTCTACGTGAACCCGGGGCGGTCCTGCGGAGCCTGCCACGCCTGTGCGGACGGTCGGCAGCAGCACTGCGGCTACTGGACGCTGAATGGCTACTTCGGGTACAACGCCAACAGCCTCAAGATGTTCGAACGTTATCCCCACGGGGGTTTCTGCGAGTACATGAGGGCGCCGCAAAGCGCCCTCGTGAAGCTCCCGGACAACCTCGAGTTCCGGCAGGCGACCCGGCTCGGCTACCTCGGGACGTCGTACGCGGCGGTCAAGAAGCTGGCGCCACTCGCAGGCAAGACGTTGATCATCAACGGTGCGACGGGAACCCTGGGAGTCGGCGTCACCCTGTTGGCCTTGGCGCTGGGCGCCGCACGGATCTTCGCCGTCGCGCGCGGCTTGCCCTTGCTGGAACGACTGCAGGCACTGGCTCCCGGCCGCATCGAGATCTTCTCGAACCTCCACGGCGGCACAGCGTCCTGGGTGAAGTCGCGCACCCGTGGCATCGGAGCGGACTCGATGATCGACACGCTCGGCGCGGTCGCCTCTCTCGACTCGCTCAAGGATGCGATGTACGGCGTACGACGCGGCGGGCGGATCGTCAACATCGGCGGTACGGCCGGCGAGCTCGGCGTCGACGTGAAGTGGTGGATGGACGAGCAGATGGAACTCATCGGCTCGGTCTGGTTCACCGTCTCCGAGGCGATCGAGCTTGCCGATCTGCTGCGCAGCGGCACTGTCGACATCTCGGTGCTCCAGCCGAAGAGCTGGCCGCTCGACGAGATCAACGAGGCGATCTCCGGCGTGGCCAGTGGCGATGGAGGATTCACCAGCTACCTCGTCGAGATCTGAGGCTTGTTCTCACTCTTCCGACCCAGGAGGTCATCCATGGAAATCGCTGAAATCGCTCAGTGGATCGCGAGCGCCGCGCTCGGCATCCCGTTCCTCTGGCTCGGCTACGAGGCGGCTTCCGCACCGGGCGGGCGTGTCGCCATGGCGGCCAAGCTCGGCATCCCGCGTCCGGAGTGGGCCGTCCGCCTGAATGGCGCCGTGATGGTCGCAGGCGGCGTCGTACTCGTCGCTCACGTCTATCCGACGGTCGCGGCACTTGCTCTGGTGGCTTCGATGATTCCCACAACGCTCGCGGGCCACGCGTTCTGGCAGGAGGACGATCCTCAGGCACGCAAGGCCGGTCGTATCCAGTTCCTCAAGAACCTCGGACTCGTGGGGGGCCTCCTCGCCGTGGCGTTCAGCTAGCAGGACAACCGCTGAGGAGTCCCCCTGGGGACGGCACGACGTGCGCAGAGCCCGCAGACCGCACGCGAGACCGTACGGCCGCCGGACATCGGCGCCGCCGAACCATCGATCATTCACATCAAGGAGGCGTTCGTGACCATGAAGGTGCAGCCATTCGCCTTTCTCCTGGGCCGTGTGGCCGTGGGGGTCGTCTTTGTCGCACACGGCTGGCAGAAGTTCTCGGGGATGGGCCTCGACAGCACGGCAGCGTTCTTCGAGCAGGTAGGAGTGCCTGCCGCGCATACTGCAGCCGTCGCCGCCGCAGTAGTGGAGCTGGCGGGGGGACTCGCGATGATCGTAGGTGCGGTGCTGCCGGTGGCGGGGATGCTCCTGTCTGCCGACATGCTGGGAGCCATCTGGTTCGTCCACGCCGAGCAGGGTTTCTGGGGAGCCGAGGGTGGCTACGAATTCGTGATGGTGCTCGCGGCGGCGGCGCTCGCGCTCGGCTTCTCCGGGGGCGGAGCATGGGCGGTGGACCGGCTCCTCGCCCACCGACGGCTCCAGCGGACCGCAGCCTGACCTCGTCCGGACTGACCAGCCGACCTGTGCTGCAGGTCATCGGTCGTCCGGACCCGAACTCGCCTGCGGCTGGCCGGGCAGATGGCCCGGTGACCGTATCGGCCGTCGAATCAACAAAGGAGACAGATGCAACAGGTGAAGGCCGTGGTCGCCCGCGGCAAGGGACAGCCGGTGGAGGTCACGGCCATCAACGTTCCAGGCCCGGGCCCGGGAGAGGCGGTGGTGAAGGTGCAGGCTTGCGGAGTCTGCCACACAGACCTCCACTACCGCGAGGGCGGGATCACTGACGACTTCCCGTTCCTGCTCGGCCACGAGGCCGCCGGCGTCGTGGAGGCCGTCGGGCCGGACGTGACCGGTGTGGCGCCCGGCGACTTCGTGATCCTCAATTGGCGCGCCGTGTGCGGCGAATGCCGGGCCTGCAAGCGTGGCGACCTCCATTACTGCTTCAACACCCACAACGCGACTCAGAAGATGACCCTCGAGGACAGCACCGAACTATCGCCTGCGCTCGGCATCGGCGCGTTCGCCGAGAAGACGTTGGTCGCCGCCGGCCAGTGCACGAAGGTCGACCCATCGGCCCGCGCCGCCGCCGTCGGCCTGCTCGGCTGCGGCGTGATGGCGGGCCTCGGCGCGGCGATCAACACCGGCGCCGTCACCCGCGGCAAGTCCGTCGCGGTGATCGGCTGCGGTGGCGTGGGCGCTGCCGCGATCGCGGGCTCGGCCCTGGCCGGCGCGTCGCCGATCATAGCCGTCGACATCGACGCCAAGAAGCTGGACACCGCAGCGAAGCTGGGCGCGACCCACACCATCGACTCCTCGCTGGAGGACCCGCTCGAGCGGATCAAGGAGATCGCCGCCGGCTACCACGAGGGTGCCCAAGGCGCCGACGTCGTCATCGAAGCGGTCGGCCGGCCCGAGACCTGGAAGCTGGCCTTCTACGCCCGCGACCTGGCCGGCGTACTCGTCCTCGTCGGCGTGCCGACGCCGGACATGACGCTTCCCGGCCTGCCACTCATCGACGTCTTCGGCCGTGGCGGTGCCCTCAAGTCCAGCTGGTACGGCGACTGCCTGCCGACCCGGGACTTCCCGATGCTCGTCGATCTCTACCAGCAGGGCCGACTCGACCTCGACGCGTTCGTCTCCGAGGAGATCGGAATCGACGACGTGGACGCGGCGTTCGAACGCATGCACCACGGCGACGTGCTCCGCTCGGTGGTCCTCCTCTGATGGCACCGGTGCGGGCCGACCATGGCGCCGCGGTGGGCACCTTCAGCCTCGACGGCCAGACCTTCGACGTCGACAACAACATCTGGGTGATCGGCGACGACACCGAGTGCGTGGTGATCGACACGCCGCACGACGTCGACGCCATCCTCGCCGTCATCGGCGACCGCAGGGTCAGGGCGATCGTGTGCACCCACGCGCACGACGACCACGTCCGCGTTGCACCGGAACTGCGTGAGCGAGTGGTCGCGCCGATCATGTTGCACCCCGCCGACAGGCCGCTGTGGGAACTGACCCACTTAACGGACGCCGAAGGTCACCTCTGGGACCTCGACCTCGAGGACGGCCTCGCCATCGAGGTCGGCGGTACGACGCTCCAGGTGCTGCACACGCCCGGCCACGCGCCCGGCGCCGTGTGCCTGTACGCACCCGACCTCGGCTGCCTGTTCACCGGCGACACGCTCTTCCAGGGCGGGCCCGGCGCGACCGGCCGGTCGTATTCCGACGCCGACCAGATTGAGCGGTCGATCCGGACGAAGCTGTTCGTGCTACCCGACGAGACGGTCGTGCACACCGGCCACGGCGCCGACACCACGATCGGCGCCGAGAGGACACGGTTCGCTGTGCAGGCGCGACAGCGGCTTCCTGGTGAAGAAGTAGTTCCTTAGCCCGGGGTTGCAAGCGAGCTGCGCCTGCCCGGCGTTCAAGCCTGCCACTTCGTCCCGCTCAGGCGTTGAGCCTGAGGCATGTGGTTAAGGTGCGTGTTCCTCCTCGGACACGCAACTTAGCCACACGGTCGGCCATAGGATCGACCTCCACATCGACAGTCTTCTCGATGTGGTCATATCTGAGCGTCAGTCGCAAAGCGGCGTACAACTCAGTGAGCTGTTCCCCGTGTGCCCGATCCAGGGCCTGGGACATGTCTCCCAGCCGACCGATGTGCGACTCGAGTTCCTCCCGACTCGTCCCTTGGTCGTTCTGTGTTGCCGCCAACGCCTTTCAGCCGATCGCTTATCAGCCGCTGCCGCGTTGTACTGATCACGCAGTTCCACCGGATCCCAACCGGCATCGAGCGCTCGCCGCAGTCGATCCATTGCAACTTCCGCCGCAGCGATGCGATCGCGCTGCACGGCCGAGTGCTTGAGGTGCTCATAACCGCTGTCGTCGGCGGCGAGCAGGGTCGTCACGGTCTCGTCCCGATTGATCGGGTCGAAGAGTTGGCCGATCCACCGGTTCACCGCCGACGTAACGAGGTCCTCACGGAGGTAGACCTGGGGTGGGTGTGCCAGCGCGGTAGCCGAACCGGGCACGAGGGTCACCTGACCACGCTCGCGCGTGGGCTGCATCCGCCGTAACACCCGCGTCGCCGGGACGATGTAGTCAATGCATGCGATCCTGGCGGTCCCCGAGCCGCCTGGATCGCGTGTTGTGGAGGTGCAGTGCCTGATGGCTCGGCATCCTCGCGTCAGCGATCCGTTGTTCTGGTGTGCCGGGAAGTCTGGTCGGCAACGCCTGACCCATGCCCGCACACCAGGAGAATCGCATGACCAAGTCCCTCCGTGCCGCCGCTTGCGTTGCTGTCGTGATGCTCGTGCTCAGCGCCTGCTCCGGCGGCTCTGACACTGCGACATCGGCACCCTCGACCGCGGCCTCGTCGACGCCGGCTCCGACCACCACGACCCCGTCGGCGACCACACCGAGCGCCGTACCATCGGCGCCGCCTGCCAAGCCGGCGCGGACGGCGGCGCAGCTCGCCAAGGCGCTGCTCGCGCTGGCCGATCTGCCGCCGGGATTCTCCGTCGAAAAGGACGAGGGCGGTGACGACTCCGATGTCACGGTCTCGTCGAAGGACGCCCGCTGCGCGAAGCTCGTCGCCTTCTCCAACGCGGACAACCCGCCCGGCTCGAAGGCGTCGGCCGGCCAGTCGTACTCCGGCGGCGCACAGGGCCCGTGGATCGACGAGAGCATCGACGCGATGGGGTCGCCCGCAGCCGTCCTGGCACTGCAGAAATCCTTCAAGCAAGCCGTCACCGCCTGCCGCACGATGACCCTGAAGGTCCCCGGCGAGGGCAGCTCGCCGATCAGCGTCCGCGAGGTTGCAGCCCCCGACGCCGGCACCGACCCCGTCGCCGTACGCTTCACCGCCACCGCCGGGCCCCTAGAGGGCTTCGAGGTCACCATGATCACCACCGGCGTCGACGACGTCGTCCTCGCCATCACAGTGATCAACGGCCTCCCCGAAGACATCGACGGCGCCACCGCCACCGCGGTCGAGAAAGCCCAAGACGCCCTCGGCGCCACCAAGTCCGGAACCTGACCAGCCATGGGCTTCGGGCAAAGCCCCTGCCGACGGGCATAGCCTGGGGTGGTGCAATACACCGACTGGGGTGAGCGCGCCGCTCGCTGGTCGGGAATTCGCAGCGAGACAGTGGATGTGCACGGCACGAAGGTGCACTACCTGGCAACTGATCAGAAGCGCACGTCGGAAGTGCCGGTTCACCTGCTCGTTCCCAACCCGGCCAACAGCGCCTCGAACTGGCTCGACGTGCTCGCGGAACTGCGACCATACGCGCACGCGATCGCGGTAGACCTGCCGGGCACGATCGCCGGGCACACCGCGTTGCCGAACCGGCGCGCGGCAAGCATCGAAGCGAACGCGCTGTGCCTGCGCGATTTCGCTGACGCGCTCGAGCTCGATCGGGTCACGGTTCACGGCTGGTCGGCGGGCGGGACGATTGCGTTGCTGTTCGCCGACCAGGCACCCGAACGCGTTGACAGGCTCGTGTTGGTGGCGCCGGCGCTTCCTCCCCCGCTGAGCGACGGTGAGGCGCGCAGGTGGCGAACCCTCGGCAGGGCGGGGTTGGCCATCGTCGCACCGGTCGCCCGCGTGCTGTTCCGAGTTTCGGGGCGGCGCATCGTTGCTGCGAAGCTGCGGGCCCTGGGCGATCCCGCGTCGGTTGCGGGCAGCAAGTGGAACTTCGGCGGTGACCTGACAAGAATGTCGCCGGAACTCGCCGGTCTGCTGCGGGACGAGATGTCGGCGGTCGAGTCGACGCGTTTGGGCAGCGCGGTCACGGTGTATGCCTCGCTGATATCGCTGATGTTCGTCCGGCGGCGACCCGTGCTCGACGCGATGCGCCAGGTCGCATCGCCGACTCTCTTTGTCTGCGGCGACGAGGATCGCCTCACTCCCCGTGCGTCGATCGATGACTGGATGGCGCGGCGGCCAGACTGGAACCTGGTGGTCCTCGACCACGTTGGCCACGCCCCGCCGTTCGAAGTCCCCGCCGAGTACGCTCGCACGGTCATCGACTGGTGTGGCCCACCGGTTCACGACCGGTAGAGCGACGCGGCACCGCATCCGGTGGCGTGCACGGCGGATCGACCGCGCTTTGAGGCTCTGTGACGGTCTGGCGCAGGCGGCCATGGATGGCGGGGATCGCTCAGTCCGGCGAAAAGGTTAGCGCACCGTAAGGCTGTTGGGGATCCACCCGGGGAGCGGCGAACTAGGGTGAGAATCCCCGCCTCCTGGAGTACTCGATGCCCGTACGACGACTCACGTCGGCCACCGCCCTTGTCGCTCTCCTCCCCCTGACCGCCTGTGGAGCCGACGCCGCGGAACCGTCCGGCCAGGCGGGACAGCCGGCCGCCACCAGCCCGAGCCGGGCCGGGCAGGCGTCTGCGACCACTCCGTCAGCAGTGGCGACCGCCTCCGTGCCGCGCTCCCCCGCCGGGTCGGCGTCGGCGTCGGCGTCGGCCGCCGTACCAGAAGCGCTGAGATTCAGCGGTACGACGTTGGACGGCATGACGTTCGACGGAGCGACGTTGGCGGGGAAGCCGGCCGTCTTGTGGTTCTGGGCGCCGTGGTGTCCCAAGTGCCGCGCTCAGGCCGCTGAGACCGCCAAGGTCGCGCAGGAATACCAGGGAAAGGCCACCATCGTCGGCGTCGCCGGACTTGACGACCCCGAGGCCATGCGGGGATTCGTCGTCGATCAGAACGTGGGCGGCTTCGCGCACCTGTCCGACGAGGCCGGCGACGTCTGGGAGCGGTTCGCGGTGACCGAGCAGAGCACGTACGTCGTTCTGGATGCTGCCGGCAACAAGGTCTTCGCCGGGAACCTGCCGGCCGGCAAGGGCCTGTCCGACAAGCTCGCCGAGTTGGTCGGCTGAGGGGTCCACGACCGGATGAGCGACGTACCCCTGGCGTTGGCACTCGCGGCGGGGATGCTCGCAGCAGTCAACCCGTGCGGATTCGCCATGCTTCCCGCCTACCTGACGCTGCTGGTGGTCGGCGACGACTCTCCGTCCCGGGGCGTCGCGATCGGCCGCGCCCTGGCGGCGACCGCCGCGATGACGGCCGGGTTCGCCGCGGTCTTCGGTGTCTTCGGCCTGGTCGTCGCACCCGCCGCCAGCCAGATTCAGCAGCACTTGCCCTGGGTCACCATCGTCCTCGGGCTCCTGCTGGCCGCCGCCGGCGGCTGGCTACTGGCAGGCCGCGAACTCCCCGCGCTGATCCCGAAGCTACGTCGCGGTCCGGCGGTCACCCGGTCGGCCTCCTCGATGGCACTGTTCGGCGGCGCCTACGCCATCGCCTCGCTCGGGTGCACGATCGGACCGTTCCTCGCCATCGTCGTCTCGGCCTTCCGCACCGACTCGACCGCAGCCGGAGTTGCCCTGTTCGGCGCCTACTCCGCCGGGATGGGCCTGATCGTAGGCGTCGCCGCCCTGGCTGTGGCCCTGGCACGTCGGGAGACGATCGGCCGAATCCGCCGACTCGGCGCCATTGCAGCACGCGCCGGCGGCGGATTGCTGCTCCTCGCCGGCGCCTATGTGGCCTACTACGGCTGGTACGAGATCCGCGTCTTCCGCGGAACGACCACCACCGACCCCGTCATCGATGCTGCCGGCAAACTGCAGACCCGCATCGCCGACACCCTCGGCAACCTCGGCGTGCCGACGATTGCTGTCCTCTTCGTAGTCCTACTGCTCATCGCGGCCATCACAATTCGCCGCGCAAGGCGCCTACGTCGGCTCACTGAGGAGCGCGCGGATTCCGCTGATACCGGCGGGTCGGCCGGTTGATGGGTAGTCCTACCGATGTGCGTTGCCTGGACGTCGAGTGACGGTGGAATCCACCGGCCGCGTCAGACGGCCTGCACTCGACAGGAGCTTGGGGATGGTTACGGCCACAGTCAACGGGCTCGGACTCCACCACACGGCTGTGGGATCGGGCCCCAGTGTCGTCCTGGTTCATGGCTCGTGGGGTGACGCGGGCAACTGGCTGCCTGTCGTACCGATGCTGGCCAGACATTGCACAGTCGTCTCCTACGACCGGCGGGGTCACAGCCGCAGTGAACGCCCGCCCACAGCGGGCTCGGTGCACGATCACGTCTCCGATCTCGCAGCGCTGATCGAGGCGCTCGACCTGGCCCCGGCCTATGTCTGCGGCAACTCGTACGGCGCGCTGATCACGCTCCGACTGGCTGTCGCGCAGCCCGATCTGATTCGGGGCATCGCCGTACATGAGCCGCCCGGCGTGCCGCTGCTGTCCGGCGATCCCGCGTTCGCAGCCGTCGTGGAAGCCTTCGGGCAACGCATCGCGCCGGTGCGCAGGCTGCTCGAGGCTGCGGACGATGCCGCCGCCGCGGAACTGTTCGTCGAAACCATCGCGCTCGGTCCAGGGCAGTGGGCGCAGCTCCCGGAACCGGTACGCCGTACATTCATCGCGAACGCACCGACGTACCTCGATGAACTCCGCGATCCCGACTGCCTCACGATCGACCGCAATGCCCTGGCGACGTACACGAAGCCGGTGCTGCTCACCCGGGGCGACCAGAGCCCACCGATGTTCGCACCGATCCTCGATCGCATCGCGACGGCGTTGCCGCACGCCGAGCGCCATGTATACGTCGGCGCAGGGCATGTACCTCACATGACACATCCCGACGACTACGCGCGGATCACCCTGGACCGCGCACTGCGCTGACAGGGCCCAGCCACCTGCCGCCGGCGACAAGCTCGGCCACCCGGTCTCGAGGCAGTTTGACGACCGACCCAGTGTGCCCGGCAGTCACTCCTGACGGTCGGACGGCCGAGCTTCGAGGATGCGCTTGATCGCCGCCAGATCCTTGGTGTTGGCCCGGCGCATCGCCGCGACCATGGCAGGCGCCGCGACCCGGGCGAAGCCGGCCGGTTCACCGCGGTTGCGCAGCGTCATCCGGGTGCTCGACTCGCCCAGCGCCTCCCAGCCGTACGTCGTCTCCATCGGGAACGGACCCTGCGCCGTACGCATCACCAATCGACGACCCGGCACCAGGTCCACGACCTCGTACTGGTACGCAAGCCGCCGCCCGAGGAAGTGCGCGACGAAGTCCATCCGCGACCCGACCCCGACCGGCGGCGGCGTCTGCCAGGTCACCGACTCGATGTTCGCGTACCACTCCGGCGCGTTCGACGGATCCGCCGCGTACGCCGCCACCTCGCCGACGGCACGATCGATCACCACAGCCGTCTCGACATCGACAGACATCAGCGTTCCCCTATGCCACGGATCAGAAGTTGAAGAAGGGCTTCCGGACGCCGGTCTCCAGGTACGCCTTGAGCGACAGCAGCATCTGCGCCCACCCGACCGTCACAATGCGGAACATGTCGTCGACGGCGGCGAATCCCTCGTGATCGAGCCGGACGACGACGCCCGTCTCATTCGCCTCGACATCCCACCGGACCCGAGTCGTTTCCCACCCGGGTGGGCCGCCGGCACACAACCACTCAAGCCGGAGCGGCTCGTCGACCTGTTCGATCCGCATGTCCCAGGTGATCGGCGCATCCGGGAAGCTCATCTTCAGCATGTCTCCGACCGCCGCCCCGGGCACGTCGGCCCGGCTGGTCCACCAAGCCGTGATGCCGTCCTGCGTGGTCAACGCCGAGTACGCCGCCGCGGCGTCAGCCTTCTCGACAGCGACGAGGTGATGCATGTCGGCCATGTCCTGCCCCTCCAACTTCTTTAGTAGTCACTAAAATTACCTGCGCGAGCGAACTCTGACAAGCTTTAGTCACTGCTAAACTTCTTCCGTGGCAAACACCGGAGTGCTGGCCGTGATCGCCGAGCCGCGCCGCCAGGCGATCCTGCGCCTGTGCTGGACCCAGGAACGGACCGCCGGTGAGCTCGCCGACGCCTTCGATGTCACGTTCGGGGCCGTCTCGCAACATCTGCGGATCCTGCGCGAGGCGGGACTCGTCACAGTGCGCCCGTCGGGGACCCGACGCTTCTACCAAGCCGACCGCGCAGCCCTCGGGCCGCTGTCCGCCTACCTGGAAGCACAGTGGGCGACCCAACTCGACGACCTCGCCACCCTCGCCGAAGAGGCCGAAGCCGCCGAAGCGGGTGATGACCAGTGAACGACGACCCCGCAGCTGTCATCGTCCGGCGAACCATCCGCGCCCGCCCGGACACTGTGTTCAGCTTCTTCACCGACCGCGACCGCTGGCTGTCCTGGCAGGGCATCACCGCCGAGATCGACGCCCGGCCCGGCGGCGTGTTCCGGATGAACGTCCGCGGCGACGGATTCGCGTCCGGACGGTTCGTCGTCGTCGAACCGCACCACCGGCTCGTGTTCACCTGGGGTTGGGAAGGCGACGGATCGCCGGTCCCACCCGGGTCGAGCACCGTCGAGATCACCTTGGTTGCCGACAGCAACGACAGTACCTTGCTGACGCTCGTGCACACCGGCCTGCCCTTCCCGGCCCTCGACGCCCACCGCAGCGGCTGGGACCACTACCTGGATCGCCTCACCACCCGCGCCACCGGCGGCGACCCAGGCCCGGACACCAGCGTCGACGCGTGACACCAACGAGGCGGACATCGCTTACGGTCCGCTGACGGAATCGGTCGGGTCGGCTGCGTGCGCAGTACAGTCGAAACCACCGGGTACGTCGTACATCGGAGCTGATCCAGATGCGGATAGTGGCCGTGCTGACAGTTTGCGGGCTCGCGCTGGCCGGCTGCGGAGGCGGCACCGAGGCGGGACCGGAGCCGACCACAACCCCTGCTCCCGCCCAGAGCTCGCCACCACAACCGACACCAACGGACCGCTCGACGCCACCTGGGACAGCTACCCCAACCGGGACCGGCATCCAGGTTGCCGCTAGCAACTTCGGCGAGGTTCTGTTCGACAGCACCGGACAGGCCATCTACCTGTTCGACAAGGAGAAGACAGCGACCTCGGAGTGCTACGACGCCTGCGCCGAGGCGTGGCCGCCGGTTCTGACAAAGGCGATGCCGAAGGCACTCGGCCGGGTCGAGCAGTCCTTGCTCGGCACAACCAGGAGAACTGACGGCACCACCCAGGTCACGTACGGCGGACACCCGCTGTACTTCTACGCCCACGAGGACAAGAACGAGGTCAAATGCCACAACATCCCCGGCTTCGGCGGCCTCTGGCTCGCCGTCACAGCCGCCGGCGAAGCGGCCCCGGTCTGATCACCGGCTAGGCCCGTGCGGAGCGGCCGCCGGGCGCAGTACGTCGACGGTCGAATAGCGCTCGCACGGCAGATCTGTCCCCTTCGACGTCGATGGAGGCCTCGTCGAAGGTGAGCGCACCTGCTGCCAGGCCTAGGACGACGGCGGCGTCGGCGAAGCACGGCTCGCTGACACTCCACACCACAGCCCCGCCCGACGTCGACGCACACATCTGCGCCGACAAGGACACGGGGTCAGGCGGACGACCGCCGCCACAAGCGTGAAGGAGTGAACGCACCTATTGCGGTGGGCCCTTCGGGGCTCCGAGGCCGCGCGCGACACGGCGAAGGGCCGCATTGTCGTCGGTCGAGCGCCAGCGCACTACTGCAGCACGCTCTCCGATGGTGGACCGTACGGCGGATTGCAAGTCATCGACCTCGTCGACGTTCGTGACAAGCAGTACCGCGACGGCATCCCGCGTGCCCACTACGTCCGACTCGACTGTGGACACGTCCAGGTGAACCGACCGGTCCGGCGCCCAGCGGATCACCACACGAAGCTGGAGCTCGTCGACCCAGTACGTCGGTCGTCGGGGATGCCAGTCCTTGTCGCGGCTCGGTGGGCTCAGTTCCGGCAGCGCTTCGCGGACAGCGCCGTACAACGCCTCTCGATAGGTCTGAGCACTGCGATCCTGAGCCCCGAAGGTCACACGCTGCAGGCCGACCTCGTTCGGAAGGCGACCACTGATCGCAGCCACACCGAGCACGGCGCCGACGATCAACGCTCCGAGCGACGTCAGGTCGCTGGCACCTCGGAAGGCGAGCAGGACCCCTACCGCGACGAGCACCAGCCCGCCGACTCCGAGACCGGCCCGAACACCGGGCCGCAGATCCGTCGCCACGACCTCACATCCCTACTTCACCTCCATGATCACTCTTCGCGGACACAAATTCACGCCTAGTGGCCAACTTCGTCGGACTGGTCCCCGATTTGTCACAACGGACGCCGAGCCCTCCGCTTGGAACTCTGGCGCCGGTTGCCCAAGGCCCACGGCTCGGTGCGGCGACCGACGCTTCGCGCAAAGTAGGTGGTCTTGATGTACGACGTCGTCGTGCTGGTCGAGGACGAGTTGAGCGGGCGGGATGCCGAGCGGGTGGCGCAGGAGGAGGCTCAACACGCGGTCGACGCCCAGGCGACCGCCGCACTGGACCGCAGCCTCGAGCGCCAGAGCCCGACCACTAGCGATACCCGAGTGACACCGTGGTCCAGTTGGGGCCGAGGAGTTGCGTATCCGCCGGCTGATGGTGCATCGCCAGGATGAGGACCGCTTGCGGCAGCCGACGACGTACGGCGTGGAGGACTTGTCCGGCTGTGTCGGCGTCAAGCCCGGTCGTCGGCTCGTCGATGAGGAGAACGTCGGGCTGGGTGGCGAGGGCACGGGCGAGGTGGAGTCGGCGCTGTTCGCCGCCGGACAGGTTGCGACCGCCGACGCCGAGGCTGGTCTGCGGTTCCACTCCGGCGCGGTCCAGGGCCATCGCTGCAAGCAGTTCGGCGAAGTCGGCGTCGTTTGCGGAGGGGTTGGCGAGGCGGAGATTGTCTGCAATCGTGCCGGTGAACAGATAGTCGTCGGCCAGTACGGCGGTGACGACGGGACCGGGTTGTCGCCGCAGTGTCGTCGCGATTGCGTTGACGAGCGTGGTCTTTCCACTGCCGGACGGGCCGGTGATGAGCAGCGTTTGGCCGGCGTCGACAGCGAATGCGATCTCGCGCGCGTCCCGCGTGGGTGTGTCGTGCAGTCGGTATCCGGAGACTGTGAGGCAGCGACCGTCGTACGTGGCCCGGAAGGTCCTGTCGGCCTCGGATCGGCGGGCCTCGTCCTCGCCCACCGACGCGAGCTGAGCCTCGGCGTGGCGAGATTGGACCCACGCGGCCGCGGCTGTCACCAGGCGCTCGGCGTTGGCCATGACACCGGCGGTGAGCAGACCGACGAAGACCACCGTCGCAGTCGTGGCACCGGACCGCGCTGTGTGCAGCACGGCGAGGAGCAGCGCGGCAGCCGTCAATGCTCGCGTGCCGCCCAGGGCACGCGCAGTCGTTGCCGCGTGGCGGTTCCGCCTGTCCTCGAAGGTTTCCAGGCGTTGCAGGGTGCGCCGCACCAACTGGTCGGTGACGCCCAGAGACGCCATCTCGGGCCATGCCTCGACCGCAGCCACCAGTTCGGTCCGCAGCAGACCACGGGTTCGGGTCGTGTCATCCATTCGTCGCGCGGAAGACACCGCGAGGACGGCGCAGGCGATCACGCCTGCCGCCAGTGTCAGCGCCGCGAGCGGACAGCCGGCGAGGACGAGTACGACGCAGCCGCCCGCGGTCGTCACACCGGCGACGACCACCGGTGTCGTGGCCTGCATGACCGCCATGCCGGTTGTGTCCGCGTCGGCCATGACGCGGTCCAGCGATTGTCCGGACCACCCGGCGCCTTCGGATCTGGCGGCCCGGTCGTACACAGCGAGCCTGGCAACGCCGATCCGGCGTAGCGCCGCGGCATGCAGGACGACCCGGTTGGCATAGCCGGCCGCGATCCTGCCCAGGGCGAACGCGCGCACCCCACCGCTGGGCGCGAGGTAGGAGAACGCACTGTAGGCGCCGGCCATGGCCGACGAGGCGATGAACCATCCGGAAAGTCCGAGCAGCCCGACGGAGCAGGCCTCTGCCAGAACTGCCAGCAGGAGGCCGATACCTGCGAGCTTCTTTGCGGTCATACTCGCGTCGCCTCCCGCACGGTGTGGACGGCCCCGTCCGCAACACCGAGGAGGATGTCGGCCGACCCGGCAAGGGCCGTCGAGTGCGTGGCCACCACTACCGTGCGACCCCGCGTGGCGTTGCGTAGCGCAACGATGATCTGAGCCTCCGCGTCCGCGTCGAGGTGCGCGGTCGGCTCGTCCAGGACCCACAGACCCGCGTCGCTCAGGAACGCCCGGGCGATCGCGATACGTCGCGCCTCGCCGGTCGACAGGCCCCAGCCGTCCTCCCCCAGCGGCGTGTCCAGTCCCCGCGGAAGTCCTTCGACGAGCTCCGCCAGCCCGGCCGCGGCGACCGCCCGCTCGACGTCTGCCCGGCCGGCATCCGGTCGCCCGATCCGGATGTTGTCACCGATCGACCCCGGAAGCAGGACGGTCTGCTGACCGATCCAGGCGCAGCCGCCGAGCCGCGGCGCCGAAGCTCCAGTCGGCGTCAGCCACCGGACGGACCCTCCACTCGGCTCGCGTACTCCGGCGATCAGCGACAACAATGTGGTCTTGCCGGCGCCGGACGGCCCGGCCACGGCTGTCCACCGACCCGCATGAACTGTCAGATTCACGCCGTTCAACGTCGGTTCGTCGGCTGCCGGGAAGCGGAGCGAGACGTTGTCCACGACCACGGTCGGACGGTCGCCCGAGGGCGGGACACGTTCAGAATTCGACGCGGGCTCGACCAGCAACCGCCTGACCGCCGGTACCGCCGCCAGCGCCCGTTCCCTGCTGTGGAAGGCGGCCGCCATGGCCCGCATCGGCTGGAAGTACATCGGGCAGATCAGCAGAGCGAGCAGACCACGGAACAGCGTCATGCCGGGCGCGGCACCGATCCGCACGTAGCCGAGCAGGGACAGACCGACGTACGTCGCATTGGCCGCGATGGAGAAGGTGATGACCACGTCCATCACCGCGCCGGAGAGCGAGGCCCGCCGGACCACGGCGATGGTGGTCGCGTTCAGATCGCCGCCCGCGCGGGCCAGCTCGGCACGGCGACGTTCCAGCGCCCCGATGTTCCGCAGCGTCGGCAGGCCCCGGAAGCTGTCGAGTACGACGGCTGCGAGCCTTGCGCCGGCCGCTGCCTGTGCGTCGGCGCCCTCTTTGGCGAACAAGCCAACGAGCCGCATGTTCAGCGGGATGAGCAGACTGGCCAGCAGCAGGATCACGGCAGCCGGCCACTCCACGAGCGTTGTGACGACGAGGATCAGCGCGATCGACACGGGAGCAGACAGTCGCTGCGGAAAGCTCTGCGCGTGAAAGTCCGCGATGTCGTCGGTCAACTCCACCGTTGCGACTGCAGCCGTCGCGGCGTCTGGCTCTGCGTGCCGCCGTCCGGCCGGCAGCAGCCCGGCGACCAGACGCCACCGAAGGACGTGAGCGATTCGTCGGCGGCCGGCTGCCTGGAATCGCGCCGTATTCCAGGCGGCTCCCGCCGCCAGGAGGCCACCGCCGAAGAGAGCGCCCGCACTCTGCCAGCTCGGCAGTGCGCCGTCGAGCACGTACTGCGCGACCCACGCCAGGCCCGTCCACTGGACGACGGTGAACGTCGTCTCGAGTGCCTGGCAGCCGGCGGCGGACAGCAGCGACCGACGGCCCGGCGACGCAGCCGCCGCGAGCCACCTGCGCGCCTCGACAGTTGCCCCGGGCTGGTCAGTCGTCATCTTGCATCCGGTGTTCGTCGATGATCCATGCGATCCCGCCGGTCAGGACGATGAGAATCATGCCGACGATGCTGAGCAGATGACTGTGGTACTTCGGATAGCCGGAGAACATGCCCTGGCAGACGCAGTAGAGCAGCCAGGCAACGACGACGAAGACGACGGTCAGCACCGTACGAGCGAGCAGCCGGCTCACCCTGCCTGCGACCTGGGATCCCCTGCTCATCGGTCGACTCCTGTCATTCCGTTGGAGAGGTGGTTGGCGGCGAGCTTGTCGCGAAAGGCATGGTGAGCGAACCAGTTGTAGAACAGGATCAGCGGCACATTGAGCCCGACTCCGACCGCAAGAAACGCCAGCGTGCCGGACGGAGCCGCTGTGTTCGTGAGCGTCAGATCAGGTGACGCGAGGACCGGATAGCGGGCCACCACCAGAGCGATGACCAGCGCCACCACGGCGGTGACCAGGCCCGCGAGAGGGATTCCGTCGTACGGCGAAGCGGAGCGCAGCGTCAGCAGACTCGTCACCATGCCGCCCGCGGCGAACAGCAGGAGCCCGGCGAACGCGATGCTCCGCGCCGGGCTGTCCAGCCTGAGCGGGGTTGCCGTGCCGCCGACCGCCAGGAGGCACGCAACAAGCAGCACTGATGCCAGTCCTGCGCTGACCGTTCCGCGCCGTCCTGCTCGGACACGGAGTTCCCCGGTTGCCTTCCACTTCATGTAGGCGTATCCGAGCGCCAGATAGCCACAGACGACGGTCACTGCGGACAGTCCGGAGAACCAACCGATCCCGCCGAACGCCGAACCTACGGTCAGGTCAGCTGTCAGGGTCGCAACGGCGACGCCCTGTGCGAGCGCCGCGACCAGCGAGGCAGCGCCGAAAGCTCGCTCCCAGCGAGGCGCGGGATGAGTCTGCGACGCCATCTCCACACTCACTCCGCGGACGATCAGCCCGAACAACATGACGATCACCGGCACGTAGGCGTGCGGCAGCATGACGCCGAAGGCTGCCGGGAACCCGGCCCACAGACTCACACCGAGCAGAACCAGCCAGGTCTCGTTGCCGTCCCAGGCCTGGGCGACCTGTTCGAGCATCTCGTGCCGGCAGCTGGCGTCCGGTTCGATCAAGGAGGCTATGCCGATCCCCAGGTCGTAGCCGTCCAGCACGACGTACATCACCACACACAGCAGGATGAGCAAGAACCAGATCGTGGCCATCAGTTCGCCCTCCCGCCGGCCAGGCCGGCCGTGAGTGCCGGGTCGAGGATCGGGTGACGTTCGCCGGGGTCGGCATGGTCGGGACCGATCCGCACCGTGTGCACGATGTAGGCGATGTACGCGACCAGCATCACGACATACAGCACGGAGAAGCCGACCACCGAGAACACGAGCTCACCAGGCGCCAGGTGCGAGACGGCATCGGAGGTGCGGAGCTGGCCGAACACCACCCAGGGCTGACGACCGGTCTCCGCGGTTGCCCATCCGCCGAGGATCGCGAGGATGCCTGCCGGTGTCGTCCAGAGCAGGAACTGGTGGAATCGTCTGGAGGTCCACAGTCTCCGGCGGAAGCGCAGGATCGTGGCGTAGCAGACGGTGCCGAACATCAGCAGCGCCGCGAGGAACATCACCCGGAAGCCCCAGAAGACCGGCGCCATGTCCGGCCGATCGGCCTGCGGTGTCAGATCAAGCCCTGGGATCGCGGTCTTGCAGGTAAGGTCCCGATTGACCGCACTTCCAAGACACGGGATGTTCAGTTCGACGAGGTTGCGCTGAGCCTGCTGGTCGGGGATCGCGAACAGAACGAATCCGGTGTTGCCTTCCGTCCAGTTGCCCTCCAACGCCTCCAGCTTCGACAACTGGGACGGCAGCACCGCGCCGGCAGTGTGATCCCCGACGAAGACCTGCACCGGCACCAGCAATGTCGCCACCCCGAGAGCGATCGACACCGATCGTCGAGCGAACGCTGACGCTCGTCCCTTGACCAGGTAGTAGGCGCCGATCCCGGCCACGAAGAACGCGGCCGAGATCAGTACGGCGAGCACCATGTGCGGCCACCGCCAGACGAACGAGTGGTTGAAGATCGCGTCCACCCAGTCGGTGGGTTCGAACCGGCCGTTGCGTACGACGAACCCGGCCGGCGTCTGCATCCACGAGTTCGCGGCGATGATCCAGGTCGACGACAAGAGCGTGCCGAGCGACACCATCACCGTCGAGACGAACATCGTTGCCTGCCGCACCCGGCCGTCGCCGTACAGCAGGACGCCGATGAAACCGGCCTCGACGAAGAACGCGGTGACGACCTCCATACCGATGATCGGGCCGATGATCGGGCCGGTCCTGGCCGCGTACCCGCCCCAGTTCAGCCCCATCTCGAAGGTGATCACGATGCCGGCCACGACACCGATCGCGAAGCCGACCGCGAACACGCGCCGCCAGAACCGGAACATCTGCAGGTACACGGCTTTGCCGGACTTCCAGTACATCCCGTACAGGACGCAGAGCAGGATCGACAGCCCGACCGTGATGGCCGGAAACGTCATGTGGAACATCACCGTGATGGCGAACTGCCACCGGGACAGATCGAGCAGACTCATCTCAACTCCGCTCAGGCATCGATGACAGGCATGTCGGCCGCGACCTTCGTGAAGCGCGGCAGCGCGGCAGCGCCGATGGCCAGCAGAGCGATGATGACCATCTGCACACACTCCACCACGGCGAAAGCCTGTGGTGTGTTTTGCTCAGCGCGCACCAGGTAGAGGGTGCCGAGGGTGGCCACGCCGAGGGCCAGGCCGCTTTGCTGCAAGGTGATCAGTACGCCGCTGCCCACACCACCGAGGTGAGTCGGTACGTCGGCGAGCACGCTGCGGAACAGTCCCGCGAACAGCATCGACCCACCGGCACCGGACAGCGCCAGCGGGACCGCCAGATCCCACAGCTCGACGTGCGGCCAGCGATCGACAACGACCGCAACCAGTGACGCGAGGCCGGCGAGCTGGATGACCGCACCGGCCGACAGCGCGGCCCGCCCGAAGCGGCCGATCAGCCGCGGCGCGAACACCGAGCCGAGGAAGAACATCGACGCCATCGGCAGGATCGCCAGGCCGCCATGCAGTGCGTCTTGGTGGAGACCGTCCTGGACGGTGAGCGCGAAGACGAACATGAACGCGCCGAACCCGATGCTGAACGCGAATAGCATCACGAGGCCACGCGACATCGACGGAAGTTTGAGCAGCGACGGCGGTAGCAACGGAATCCGGCCGCTCCGCTCCGCGCGGCGCTCGACCATGGCAGTGATGACTCCGAGGACGACGGCGAGGGCAATCATCGTCCACGTCCACCATGGCCATCCCAGCGAATGGCCCTCGGTGAGCGGAACCAGCAGAGCGGTGAGCGTGGCGGCGAACAACACCGTGCCAGGCAGGTCGACCCCGACCGGGTGATCCGAACGGGTGTCGGGCACGATGCGGGCGGCAACGACCAGCACCACCAGCCCGATCGGCACGTTGACCAGAAAGATCGGCCGCCACGATGCCCCGGCGATGTCCGCGCTGACCAGCAAGCCGCCGACCAACTGACCGACCACGGCCGCGATACCGGACGTCGCGCCATACAGGGCAAGAGCCCGTGCCTTGCGCTCGTGCTCGAGCGTGTGATGGAAGGTCGCAAGCACCTGCGGGACGAGCAGCGCGGCGGTCGCGCCCTGCACGATGCGGGCGGCGATCAGTACGGCGACAGTCGGAGCGAAACCGCAGACCGCCGAAGCCACGATGAAGCCGACGAGTGCGCCGAGGAAGACACGGTGGCGGCCGAAGCGGTCGCCCAGCCGGCCGCCGAGGACCAGGAGGGCGGCGTAGGCGACGCCGTACCCGGCGATCACCAGCTCGAGCTCTGACGCCGACGCGTTCAGCGACGCATCGATGCTCGGCAAGGCGACGTTGGTGATGAAGAAATCCATGATCGGCAGGAACGCGCCCGCGAGCAGGAACAACACGCCGACGGGGTGCAGCCCGCCGGCCAGCGCAACAGCACGGGGCGAGGCGCCCCCGGCCTGCCGGGGGGAAAGAGTGACGGCCATCGCTTCTCCAACTAACTATGAGGAGATAACTATCTGAACAGAATTAGTATGTCCCCATAACTATGGCCAGGCAATCAACTATGCTGCCGGTGTGACGAAGAACCCATCGCCGCGACGAAGCCCCCGGAGAGCCCGCAGATCAGCCGGGAAGGGCTGGGCCGACCTCGCCGACCTGGCGTTGGTCATCAGCCGGGAGATCCAGTACCGCGGCTACACCGACCCGGAGGCGGTCGGCCTGACCCAGTCCGAAGGCATGGTGATGCGCTACCTGCTCCAGGACGAAGCAGCAGCTGCGCCCAGCCAGATCGCCGCCGCCACCGGACTCCAGCGCACCAACCTCTCCACGACGCTGCGCACCCTGGAGCACAAGGGCATGATCCAGCGGCAGGCCAGCCCGGCCGACGGCCGCGGCGTCACCGTCAGCCCGACAGAACACGGCCGCGCCAACTCCGCCCTGGTGAGGCACGAATGGGCGACCGCCGTCAGCACTGCGGCCGGCGGCGACGACACGCACCTCGATGCCACCCTCACCCTGCTCACCACCATCAGGGACGGCTTGGCGAAGTCCCGCCCCCAGTCCCCCTCACGCCACCCACCCGCGTAACCAGCACGCCGGCCGTGTCCTGCGGCCCGTCCCCACCGAGCGATGCAACTGCACCTCGAGCCGGGCGGCGGCAGGTTAGGCTACGGATCGAGTATCGGTGCACATTTCGTGGAAGGGGGCAGCCGTGTCCTTGCCGGTGAGCCCGCTGGACGAGAGTGACCGGCTCGTCCTCAGCGACCGGGTCTACGAGGCGCTCATCGACCTGCTGATCAGCGGCAGGGTCGAGCCGGGACAGGCGCTGCGGATCGAGCATCTCGCCAGCTTGCTGAACGTGTCCCCCACACCGGTCCGTGAGGCGTTGGCCAGGATCGAGACGACCGGCCTGGTGACCCGCGTCGCGCAGAAGGGCTATCGGGTGGCCCCGCTGTTGGCCGAAGCTCAGATGTCGGAGCTCGTCGACGCGAGGGAGCTGCTGGAGCTCGGGGCGATGGAGTTGATCTCCGGCGAGCTGGACAACTTGGTTCGCCAGCTCGAGGCCGCTCAGGAGAAGCATGCGGCAGCGGCTCAGCGCCTGGCCGAGCTACCGGCCGGCGATCCGTCGGTGACGGCTCGGCAACGGGAGTACTTCGAGGCCGACTGGTCTTTCCACCTGGCGATCCTCCACCGGTCGAGCAACCGGTACGTCGTACAGATGGCCGAGGGACTGGGCGGGCACCTGCATCGGCGGCGCCAGGGGGTCGTGGTCGGCGTGAACGACTCGCAGTTCGCGGTCCGTGAGCACGCCGCGATTCTGGCTGCGTTCCAGCAGGGCGATCTGCCGGGCGCGATCGGCGCCATGCGCATCCACATGAACCAGATCCGCCAGCGCTCCCTGAAGGATCTGGCCGCCCAACCCCGGTAATTCCGTGTGACGCAGGTCACACAAACCTCGCTCTGGACCTCAAAATCTATTTTATATAGATTTTCGCCTCACCCGCTGAGCCTGCTGAGTCCGACGCCCAGGGCTCTGACGAATCGAGGTCCGACCATGCCATCCCCACGTACCGGTACAGCCGCACTCACCGGCGACGCCGCAGCGGCCACGCTGGGCTCGATCATGCGCAAGGTGCAGTGGCGCCTGGTGCCGGTCCTGCTGCTGATGTACACCCTGGCCTTCCTGGATCGGGTGAACATCGGTTTCGCCAAGACCGAGTACATGGCCGACACCGGCCTGACCGAGGCGGCGTACGCCCTCGGGGCCGGCATCTTCTTCGTCGCCTACGCCTTCTTCGAGGTTCCGTCGAACCTGCTCCTGCACAGGGTCGGCGCCAAGTTCTGGCTGGCCCGGATCATGGTGACCTGGGGCGTCATCTCCGCACTGATGGCGTTCGCGCACAACGAGTGGATCTTCTACGGCGTCCGCGTGCTGCTCGGTGTCGCGGAGGCCGGCCTGTTCCCGGGCGTCATCCTCTACATCACCTACTGGGCAGTGGCCGAGTATCGCTCGCGATTCACCGGGTTGTTCATGATGGGCATCCCGCTGGCCTATGTCCTCGGAGGACCCGTCTCCGGCGCCTTCCTCGACCTGCACGGCGTCCTCGGCCTGGCCGGCTGGCAGTGGATGTTCGGTCTCGAGGGTCTGCTCACCGTGATCTTCGGAGTGTGGGTCTACTTCTATCTGGACTCCAAGCCGGACGACGCGAAGTGGCTGAACGCCGAGGAGAAGAAGGTCCTGAACTCTGCCATCGCGCTCGACAACGAGGAGCGGGCCGCCGCCGGCCGCGGCCACCACGAGCCCTGGTACAAGCCGTTGACCAACCCCCGGCTGGTGTACATCGCGCTGTGTTCCTTCTCCGTCCAGATCTGCATGTACGGCTTCACGTTCTACCTGCCGAGCCAGGTCCAGGCACTCACCGGCCAGAAGGTCGGCTTCCTGGTCGGTGTCATCACCGCCATCCCCTGGGTGGTCGCGCTGGTGATCACCCGCTACACCACCCTGTTCTCCGACAAGACCGGCCAGCGCCGGTGGACGGCCGTCTTCGCCTACTCGCTGGCCGTGATCGGCCTCGCCGGATCGGTGCTGTTCAAGGCCGAACCAGTCGTCGCGATCGCCTTCCTCTGCCTCGTCGCAGGCTCGCTGGTCTCGGTCCAGCCGATCATGTGGACCTTCCCCGCCTCGATCCTGACCGGCGCCGCCGCGGCCGCCGGCATCGGCCTGATCAACTCGCTGGGCAACCTCGGCGGCTTCTTCGCGCCGAACATCCGGGCCGCCGTCCTGAACGCCTACGGCTTCGTCTCACCGCCGAAGACCGGCACCCTCGACGCCGCCCAACTGGCCGTCAACGCTCACGCCCAGGACATGGCGACGTACACCATCGCCGGGGTGGGCGTGATCGGGATGGTCCTGTTCGCCTGCATCACCTTCGTGGGCTACCAGGGCAAGATCGAGCCGGTCGGCCGCAAACTGAAGGTCACGCCCAGTTCCATCTCCACCTCGTCCGAGAAGGCCTTGGCATGACGACCTCCCCGACGCTGCCGGCCGTGCTCGAGATCCCCGGCGCCGCCGCCCGGATCCGGGAGCACAACCGGCGGACCGGCCACAGACTCGCCGTCCTGGACGACGACCCGACCGGGTCCCAGGCCGTCCACGGCGTCTCCGTCGTGACGGTGCTCGAGCCATCCGAGTACGCCGCCGGCCTGGCCGCCGCCGGAGACACCTGCTTCATCCTCACCAACACCCGGGCACTGGACGAAGGCCACGCCGTCGACCTCAACCGCACCGTCGCGTCCGACCTGTACACCCTCGCCGCCGGGTCCGGGGCAACCGTCGACATCATGTCTCGCAGCGACAGCACGCTGCGCGGTCATGTGCACGCCGAGATCGAGGCGATCGCTGCCGAGCACCTGACCGTCAGCGGCCGCCCGGTGGACGGCGTGCTGTTCTGCCCGGCCATGATCGAGGCAGGACGCTTCACCGTGGACGACGTCCATTTCGCTGTCGTCGACGGTGTGCCGACACCGGTCGGGGACACCGAGTTCGCCCGGGACAAGACCTTCGGGTACACCTCGTCGAACCTTCGGGACTTCATCGCCGAACGGTCCGGCGGAACAATCGCGGCGACGGACGTCCGAAGTCTGTCGCTCGACGACATCCGGATCGGCGGCCCGGAGCGGGTCGCCGAGATCCTCACCGAGGTGTCCGGGCTCGGCTGGGTGGTCGTCAACTGCGCGTCGTACGCCGATCTCGAAGTGGTCGCCCTCGGACGGCAACTTGCCCAGGACGCCGGCAAGACCTTCCTGACCCGGTCCGGGCCCTCGTTCGTCAGGGCGCTGGCCGGTATCGAGGCGAAGGATGTGCTCGGCCCGGCAGACATTGCCATCGACGCCGCCCGGACCCGGCACGGCCTCATCGCGGTCGGCAGCCACGTCGGGCTGACCACCCGGCAGGTGCACGAGGCCCGGCAGCGCGGCGGCCTCGTCGAGGTCGAACTCCAGGTTCCGGCCTTGCTCGACCCGTCGGTCGCGGCGACCCACATCGACGAGACCGCGGCGCGGATCGTCGCCGCCCTCGCCCGATCGGACGTGCTGATCTGCACCAGCCGCGATCTGGTGGCCGTGGACAACGACCCGGAAGCGAGTCTGGACATCGCCCGCACGGTGTCGACGGCGCTCGTCACCGTGGTCGAGAGGGCCCGCGCGGCCCGCCCCGCCTGGGTCATCGCCAAGGGCGGCATCACCTCCCACGACCTCGCCGTCCGTGGTCTGGGGATCCGGCGAGCCACCGTCGCCGGGCAGTTCCTGCCGGGCCAGATCTCGCTGTTCACCCCGGACGAGGCCCCGGCCGATGTCGTCGGCTGTCCGTACGTCGTCTTTCCCGGCAATGTGGGTGGAGTCGACGCGCTGGCGCAGGTCCTCGACCGGCTCCGGGCCGCGACCGAGGGAGTCCAGTGATGCTTGCCCGTGGCACCGATCTGCTCGCCGCCGAACAGGCCGCGGGCACCGCGATCGCCGCCTTCACCGTGTACACCCTCGAGTCGATCCGCGCGGTGGTCGACGCCGCCGAGAGCTGCGAGCGACCAGTGCTGATGAGTGTTGGAGCCAGCTCGTACCGCGTCACCGGCGCCCGCGAGCTCGCCGCCGCGGCACTGGCCGCCGCGGAGAGCGCGTCGGTGCAAGTAGGCGTCCATCTGGACCACTGCACCGACGAAGCCGAGATCACCCGAGCTGTTGAGCTCGGCTACAGCTCGGTGATGTACGACGGCTCGGCCCTCCCCTTCGACGAAAACGTGGAGCGGACCGCCGCAGTCGTGGCACGAGCCCACGCCGAAGGCGTCTGGGTCGAAGGAGAGCTGGGCGCGCTTGCCGGCGACGAGGACACATCCACCGGCGTCGCCGCCAGGGAGATGACCAATCCCCTGCAGGCTGCCGAATTCGCGCTCCGGACCGGTGTCGACGCGATGGCCGTCGCCGTCGGCACAGTGCACGGCCTCAGCGCCGTACCGATGCTCGTCGACCTCAACCGGTTGGCCGCGATCGCCGCCGGCACCAGCACCCCACTCGTACTGCACGGCGCGTCGGGCCTACCTGACAACAATCTGACGGCTGCGGTCGGGGCCGGTGTGGTCAAGGTCAACGTCAACGCCGAGCTGCGCAACGCCCACCGAGCAGCGCTGGCAGAGGCACTGAGTCAGGACGGCGACGACCTGCTGAGGATCCAGCGCACCGCCGTCGCGGCGATGACGACGGTCGCCGCCGAGAAGATCACCACCCTTTCCCGCGAGGAGCAACCGACATGACCACCATCGGATGGATCGGCCTGGGCGCCATGGGCGGCCCGATGGCCCAGTGCGTCGCCGCGGCCGGTCACCTCGTCACGGCGTACGACGTCTCGCCGGACCGGGCTCGATCACTCGCCGGCGAGGGCCTGACGGCCGTCGACTCGATCCGGGCAGCCGCGACGGCTGGGAAAGTCCTCGTCCTGATGGTGGCGACCCCCGACCAGGTCGAGGCGGTCCTCTTCGGCGATGGCGGCGCGGCCCATCACCTCGAGCCCGGAACAGTCGTCGTCGTGATGGCGACCGTCGGTCCAGGCCCTCTGGAGGACTGGGCCCGGCGCCTCGGCGAACTCGGCGTGGGCCTCGTCGACGCACCGGTCTCGGGCGGCGTGGCCCGGGCTGCCAAGGGAGAACTGCTGGTGATGGTGTCGGGATCCGCGCAGGACCTGGCCATATCCCGGCCGATCATCGACGCGCTGGCCGCGACCGCTCCAGTGGTCGGCCCGAACCCCGGCGACGGCCAGAAGGTCAAGGTGGTCAACCAACTGCTCTGCGGCGTCCACATCGCCGCGGCCGGCGAGGCACTGGCCCTGGCCGACTCGATGGGCCTCGACGTCGAGTCGACCTGGGAGGTGCTGAAGTCCGGGGCCGCCGGCTCCTTCATGTTCACCGACCGCGGTGGCCGGATGGTCGCCGGCGCCTTCGACGACGTCCGCAGCGCCCTTGACATCTTCGTCAAGGACATGGGCATCGTCACCGCCACCGCGAAGTCGGTCGAGCAGCCCACTCCACTTGCCGCCACAGCCGAACAGCTCTACCTCACCGGTCGCCGCAAGGGCCTCGGCCGCAAAGACGACTCCGTCGTCTACGACATCATCCGCGGTCGTGCCTGACACCCGAGGCCAGGTAGCTTTTGCGCATGGGTAGTGATCTCCCTGTCATCGTGTGGACTCGTTCTGCAGCGCGAGCGTGAGGGCATCGAGGTCGCGAGAGGTAGCGCGGCTGACTGTCACTGCCCGGCCAGGTAGGGATCGGCCCAGGCGCTGATGATGAGAGCCGCGCGCTTTGCCTGGTTGCGCCCGGTCAGCAGGTGATCGGCGCCCTCCAGCGACACGAAATTGCGCGGGTGCCGGGCCGCCCGGAAGATCTCGCTCGCATTCGCGATGCCGACGGTGTTGTCGGTCGGTGAATGCATCACCAGCAGCGCCCGGTGCAGCGTCCGGATCTGCTCGTGCAGGTCCGCCGCGCGCACGTCCTCGATGAAGTGTCGGCGGAGGGTGAGCGCCTTGCCGCCGATCAGGAATGGTGCCTCACCGTCGGCGAGGATCCGTTCCGCGAGCGCGTCGTAGTTGTGCTCGACGTGGCCGGGTTGGTAGGGCGCGCCTATGCTCACCACCGCGCGCACCGAGTCGACGTGGTGGGCCGCGGCGATGACTGCCGCGCCGCCGAAGGAGTGTCCCACGACCAGCCGCACCTCGCGACCCGACTCATTCATGAATCGCACCGCCTGGGCGGTGTCGGCGACCTTGTGGGAAAAGGACCCGTCGCCCCAGTCGCCCTCGGAATCGCCGAGCCCGAGATTGTCGAAGCGGAGCATCCCGATGCCCTCGCTGGCCAGCTGCTTGCAGATCCGGCTGGCGGCGGGGCACTCCTTGCCAAGGGTGAAGCCATGTGAGAACACGCCCCAGCCACGGATCGGGGCCGCCGGGTGGTCTACCAGACCAGCCAGCTTCGGCCCGCTCGTGCTCGGGAACCAGACACGCTCGGCCACGTTGGTCATCCTCCCAGACCGAGGACGGGTGCGTTGACCGGCTACGGCTCGGACAGCGGCTACGTGTTGACTTCGAGGAGATGAGTGCGCCGTCTGGCGGCGATTCGGACGGCATCCGTCAGGGGCGAGGCTGACCAATTCATCATGCACCTCGGCTACGCGGAGGAGACTGACTGATCAATCGGCCGAGTCACTGCAACGGGAACGGCGGCTGCCACCACCACGGCTGGGTGTCGACGACCACGCGTTCCAACCACTTGACCCACCAGAAGCCCCGTCGACCCGGCGCGACGAGCCGTGCCGGCGCACCATGCCCGACCGACAGCGGCCGGTCGCCGACATGCGTCGCGACGAGCAGGAACGGTACGTCCCGCAACGGCAGGCGCCGTGCGTACCCGGTGACCGAGACCACGACGACGCTGCGTGCGTCCGGCGGCAGCGATGCCGGCAGCAACCGGTCGAGCCGCACCCCGCGCCAGCGCTGGTCGGCGTACCAGCCGCCGGTGCAGTCGAGCACCACCTCCATTTCGTCGGTGGCGATGGCCAGCAACGCATCGCGGTCGAGCCCGGCCACCTGCCGCCCCGCCACCCCGACACGCAGCCGCCAGGTGGCCACGTCCACCCTGGGCACCGCATCCAGGGCCCACTGCGTCACCGGCATCGCCTCCGGACGATCCGAGCCGACCTCGAACGAGCCGGTCACCCGGCGGTCCTGCCCCGGCAACGAGAGCCCACGGGCGACCCCTTCCACCGCGACGTACGCCGCCGCCGCACCTCCGCCGAGCCAGAGCGCGCGGAGCAGGGTGCGCCGGGACAGGTCAGTACGCCGCGGCCGCTGCGGGTGCCGAAGCACGTGCAGGACAACGAACGGCACCGCAAGCACCGCGGCACCTACATGCACCTGCATCGGGGTGAGACCTGCGTAGGTCCGGAAGCCGCCGAGGACATGCACGACGCCCGCGAGAAGCGATACGGCGACGAGAACCCCAAGGACCAGGCCCTCGGCCGCACGCCAGGAATCCGACCGGAACGCCCTGCTCCGCCGCACGATCAGCGACTTCCACGGGACGAGCAGCACCAGCGCCAGACCCGCCGCGCCGTGCAGCACCGTCACGATCCAGCCGGGCGTTGCGGTACCTGTGCCGAACGCGGCCCAGCCGGTGGCGAACGCGAGCACGAGCAGCACCAGCAGGGCGACGTTGGTACGGCGCCCGGCACGTCGGCGGACCCGGCCTTCCCGGCCCATACATCAAGTGTGCAGCGTCGGCTCCGGAGGGCCTCGCCAGGAGGGGCCAGCCCCCGGCTACCTGGTGCTCCGCACTCATGCACATCGGCACGAGGGTGCACATCAGCGGCGTGAGCGTGTGTCGTTTTCGCTGCTTGCCTGCCCGCTGTCGCGGATGCGTGGATCGGGTCGGCGGAACGCGCGCAGGACGTGGTTCGCGGTGGCGGTGGTGAAGGCGTTGTCGAGGGGGAAGCCCGAGAGCAGCGCCCGGAGATATGCGGGGCCCACCAACAGCTCGAAGACCTGCTGCGGATCGGTGCCGGTGGCGAGTTCACCGCGGCTGATCGCTCGTTCGACGATCGCGGTGCCGGCGTCGAACCTGCCCCGCCAGAATTGGACCTTGATCGCGGAGATTTCTTGGTCAAACTCCGGTGGAATGCCCGCGAGAGCGCGAATCACGGCCAGTGACGGTGGATGGCTCAACAGGCCTACGACGTCGCCGAGGAGCGCGCGCAGATCCCCGGCGAGATTCCCGGTGTCGGGCGTCGCGATCGTCGACTCCGACAGCTGCCTGACCGCATCGGCCACCAGTTGCGCCCGTCCTCCCCAGCGCCGGTACACCGTGCTGGAATGCACGTCGGCGAGGTCGGCGACCCTGGGCACGGTCACTGCCGCGTAACCGTCGGCGGTCAATAACTCAAGCGTCGCCTCGAGCACCGCGTCGCGCACTCGGGCGCTGCGACCCCCCGGGCGCGACCGTCGAGCCAGCGCTTGCGTGTCGTCGTCGGGCACACAGGACAATGTGCCACGGATCACCTTTAACGCACAATTCTTCGCGTTAACCTGGAGATGCGGACAGCGGAAGCCCAGTGATCGGCGCTGCCCTTCCCCGCCCGGGTTGGAGAAGACATATGCACCCCGCGACCAGATTCCCCGTCGGCTATCACGAGCTTCACCAGGACCGCGCGCTGAACTTCCAGCTCAATCGATTCTGGAACTGGGTAGGTGATCCCGTCATGCTGGAGGACCTGCGTCGGATCGCCCCCGGGCTGACCTCGTACGACGCGTGGATAGAGCAACTGCTCGCCCTCGGGGAGCAGGCCCTCGAGCGGGACCGGACGTTGGCGGGGGCCTACCTGGTTCGCACGGGCGAGTTCTTCATGTCCGCCGACGACCCTCGCCAGCCGACGGCGAGGCGGACGTTCCTGCGCGCCGTTCTCACCGCACACGGCGTGACCACCGACCAGCATCACGACGTTCCCTACGACGGCGCGTTCCTGTCGGCCTACCGGTTCACCCCTGCGTCACCACGCGGCGCCATCGTGGTCTTCGGCGGCTTCGACAGCTACATCGAGGAATGGCTCCCGATGTTGCTGGCCTTACACGACGCCAGTCTCGACGTGGTTGGGTTTGACGGGCCAGGGCAGGGAGCGGCCTTGGATGCCGGGATGCCGATGACTGCCGACTGGCACCGCCCGGTCGCGGCGGTCCTGGACCACTTCGCCCTCGGCGACGTGACGCTGCTCGGCTTCTCCCTCGGCGGCTGCCTGGTCATGCGCGCCGCAGCCCATGAGCCGCGCGTACGAAGGGTCATCGCCGACGACATCCTCACGGAGTTCAACGCCTGCTACACGCGCCAGCTTTCCGGTGTCAGGAGAGCCCTCGTCGCCAACGCCGGACGCCTCCCGGCGCGACTGGTCGACCAGATGATCAACCGAGCTCGCGCCGGCAGCATGCTGGTGGACTGGGGCATCGGGAACACCGAGCGCGTCTTCGGCGTCGACACCCCGTCAAAGGCGCTTGCTGCGGTACGGCGCCTCCGCACTGCGGACGTCTCGCCAATGATCGCTCAAGACGTGCTGCTCATGGCTGGAGCCGAGGACCATTACGTGCCGATCACGCAACTCGGCGATCAGCTCCGCACCCTGACCAACGCCCGTTCGCTGACCGCCCGGGTCTTCACCCGGGACGAACAGGCCCAGAACCATTGCCAGGTCGGCAATCTCGGACTTGCCCTGCAGGTGATTCTCACCTGGCTCGACGACCACGGCGGCAGGAACGCCGTTCCCGACGACCGCACTCCGAGAGCGGTTGCCGACACGGCACCGTGACCCGTCGATAGACCAGTCGGCCCGCGAAGGTAGTCGCGGGTTCAGTGAATGTGACCGCCCCACTTCACCTCGTAACGAGCTCCGCCCCGGCAAACCGTGCTCGCCTGGCAACTGCTCAACCGCCCGGGCGAGCCAACTGCGCACCGACTCCGTTGCCATCGGCAATCGCATGGTGCACGACCAAGAGCATGGCCGTCCGAACCGGTGCGCTCGAGAAGCGGCTGAGCCGAGCGCTCCCCGCTGTTGGAGAGCAGCATGATCGCCACATCGGGCGATCGCAGGACATCGGTGTCTCGGCGACGAGCCCCACAGACCGGCCCGGCTGTCCGACGTACGGCGCGTACTCGGCAACAACGTCGGCGGCGGCTACGAATGGACCGCGACTGACAGCCCGGTGGCCCGCGGCCTCACTCCGCCCGGGCGGAGTGAGGGGCTTCATCGCCCCGGGCGCCACTGCCGCTTGATCGTCGGCACTCCCCTGCGGTTGGGCATCAGTTCCTTCGCTTTCGGTCTCCGCGGGTCGCTGTGCTAGTCGTTCTGGGGGAAGCCGAGATTCAGACCTCCGTGGCTTGGGTCGAGCCACCGCGAGGTGACGACCTTGCCACGTGTGAAGAACTGCACGCCCTCGGCCCCGTGGGCGTGGCTGTCACCGAAGAGGCTGTTCTTCCAGCCGCCGAACGAGTAGTAGGACACCGGCACCGGGATCGGCACGTTGACGCCGACCATCCCGACCTCGACCTCGTTCTGGAAGCGGCGCGCGGCTCCTCCGTCGTTGGTGAAGATCGCGGTGCCGTTGCCGTAGGGGTTGGCGTTGATGAGCTCCAGCCCGTCGTCGTACGTCGCGACCCGGACGACCCGCCGACGGCGTGCAGCCGACAGCGCGGATGCTCGCGATCTGGCCCGAGCTCCATCGTTCACTGGCGGTGATCCGCGCCTCGATCGCACCCCAGCAGTTCGATCCGCACACGCATCCCACCAGTTTCCGAATCGCGGTCACCGACAGCCTGGCGACGGAAGCGGTCTGCGGCATCACGTCAAGGCTGAGGGCTAGCTCGCCCTATGCCCGCATCGCGTTCTCGTTCCACACCAATGCCAGCTCCCTGGACGGGATCGAACGGGGCACACTGGACTGCGCGGTCGGCATGTTTCCGGCGCTTCCTCGTGCCATCCATGTGCGGGGCCTTCGCACAGATCAGTTCGTGTGCGTGATGCGACGCGGACACACGCTGTCGCGAGAGCTGACCTTGGAGCAGTTCGCGGCGGCTTCCCACGTGCTGGCGACCCCGTCAGGCACGGAACTGGGCGTGGTCGACGGGTGGCTCAACCTAGGTGGTCGCACCAGGACGATCGTCGCAGTCGTCAATCACTTCGCTCACGCGTTGCGGATCGTCGGGGAGAGCGACTTGCTGACCTGTGTGCCGAGCGGCTTCCTCGAGGGGCCGGGCCGGACGCTCGTCGAGCAGCACGACTTGGTGGCCCGCGACCTGCCCTTCGAGACCGAGAAGCTGATCTACAAGCTCGTCTGGCATGAGCGGCTGCATGTGCACCCCGCTCACCAGTGGTTCCGCTCGCTCGTTGCCGACGTCTGCGGATAGCCGACCGGCACGGCGGTGCCAGGCGCTAGGCCCTCAGGCGAACATGGCCCACTTGTCGACGTGCGGCTTCTTGAGTGTGGACAGATCGGTCTCGGCAAGGATATGAGCGCGGCTCCGTTCGGCGGCTTCGACAACGGCGTTCACATCCGGGAACTCGAGAGCTCCTCCGGACTTCACCACCTCGCCGTTGATGATGACTGTGTCCACGTTGCCCGGATGAGCCGACGTCACGACGTTGGCGATCGGGTTGTTGAGAAGCGTGAGGTTGAACGGGTCGGACTTCAGCAGGACGATGTCGGCCCGCTTGCCCGGTTCGAGCGATCCGATCGTGTCGCCGAGGCCGCAGGCCGCAGCGCTCGACTGCGTTGCCGATCGGAAGACATCCTCCGACGTGATGTCCCAGGACCAGACGGCCTCGCCCGAGCGGTACGCGGCATCGGAGATGCCGCCCCGTGTCGCGGCGAGCAGGCTGCGCATCGCACCGAACATGTCGCCGCTGACCGCCACCAGGCTGTCGGTCGACAGCGCCGGCTCGAGGTCGTGATGCCGCATCCTGATCGTGGCTGGGAGGCCGTGACCGCAGAGCATCTCATGGTCGGGAGAGATGGAGACATGCGTCCCGGTCTCGGCGATCAGAGCGAAATCGGAATCGGTCAGATTGTTGCAGTGGACAAGCGTCAGGTGTGGCCCGAGCTGCCCGATCTTCTGGATGTCCTCGATCGGGACAAGTCCGTCGTCGCCCCAGCGGGCACCGGTCCAGCAGCCACCCCCGAGGCCGCCGTCCATCGCGACCTGCAGATCGAGTTCCCGCGCGAGTTCGAAGTCGTAGCGCAGCACGTCCGGCGTGACCAGGAACGGCGGTCGCACCTTCATGCCCAACGTCACGCGGGCATCATCGTCGCGCAGGACATCGTCTCGCAGCCGACGGACGTCGTCGGGGTGCTTGCGGCTGCTGTTGTGATACCAGGCGTCGACCTCGAGGTCGTTCGGCTCTCCATGGCAGAACAGGACCCGCAGTCCGCTGTCCACATGAGCCTGGATCGCCGCGTCGGCATGCTCAGGTGAGTTCATGATGTGGGCGAGGTCGGAGATCGCGGTCACGCCGCCGTTGATGGCCTCCAGATCCGACAGCAGGATCGCGGCGTAGACGTCTTCCGGGCGGTAGCGCGCCGCGAGGCGTCCTCTGGCCAAGGAGCGATACTCGACCACGGTCTGATCGGTGCTGACACACCGCATCAGCGCCTGCCACGGGTGCCGGTGCGAGTCGACCATGCCCGGCATCACCACCATCGAACTGGCATCGATGACGACCTCGTCCCCCACGGGCTCCAGGTCGTGACCGACCTCGGTGATCCAGCCCCCGGAACTGAAGCGGACATCCAGGTGATCAACCGTCGCCGCTGCTGTGCCGGCCGAAATCACCAGACCCCCGCGGATTGTCGTCACCTGGTTCGCCATCGTCACTCCTGCTCTCGACTGGACCGACATGCTGTAGAGTTCCGTCCCGATTAGTGGGACACTGTCCCAGTGTGTTGCAGGCCCTTCGAAGGCGTCAAGAGATCCATCAGAGAGGAACTGCCCGATGACGCAACCAGCACAGGTGACGGACGAGTCCGCCGAGGAGTGCTCGGCCCAACTGGCAGTCGTCGCCCGGTACCAGCCCGGAATCCGGGCCCGATTCGAGCAGCGTGCTCGCCTCGATCCGGCCTTCGCACATGCCTGGCTCCGCTATGCGGCCCGGCTTCTCGGCCGTCCAACCCTGGATCCGCGAACCCGGCTACTGGTGATGACCGGGCAGTTCACGATGTCGCGCCGGTACGAACGCCTCCGGGAGACGGTCCAGGCCGCGATCGCCGAGTCCGTCGACCTCAAGGAGGTTCTCGAGGTCATCTTCCAGTGCGCGATCTACGGCGGCGAGCCGCTGGTCGACGAAGCGTTGTCGATCTTCACCGACGAACTCGAAAAGGCTGACCGGCTGGACGAGTTGTGCAGTCGCGGTCTCCAGGTCGGACAGCGCGCCTCCGAGCGTGATCTCGACGAGGAGCGCTCACGGTGGCACCCCGAGGACGCTGCTGACCCACGAGCCGACGCGCTCCTCGCGAAGTACGGCTGGCAAGGAATCAGCAGCGCCCTGGTGCTGCGACCGCGGCACACTCTCGACAACGCGGAGTTCCTGGGCAGCCTCGATGAGGGATTCACCAAAGCGTTCTACGACCTCGGGTACGACGACATGTACGGCCGGCTCGTCCTGGACCACCGCACGCGTCTGTTGTGCATGGTCGGGAACACCCTCGCGATCGGTGAGATCGTCCAGACCCGCCATCACATGCGAACCGCGATCCGTCAGGGAGCCTCACCGCGAGAGGTGCTCGAGGTGCTCTTCCAATCGGTGCTTCTCGTCGGCCACCCGAACGTCGTGCCAGAGCGTATTCGCGATCTCGTCGCGATCGTCGAGGACGAGGGTGCGAGCTTCTGAGCTGCAACGAAGCCGTCGAGGAGGGAGACAGGAACATGCAGGGACGGATCCTGGTCGTGGGCGCGACCGGACTTGTCGGTGCAGCGGCGACAGAACACTTTGCCGCCCGACCTGGCTGGGAAGTGGTGACACTGTCCCGACGGCCCCCGACTGGCTGGACGGGAGCTCACCTACAAGTCGATCTCACCGACCGGGACGCCTGCGCAGCGGCGTTTCGTCATGGACCGCCGATCACCCATGTGCTGTACGCAGCTCTGCAGGAAGAGGAAGATCTGGAGGCAGGCTGGCGCAGCGATCAACAACAGCAGACCAACCTGGCAATGCTCCGTCACGTGCTCGACGGCGTTGAACGACACGGAGCCTTGGAGCACGTCACCGTCCTCCAGGGCGGGAAGGCCTACGGCTCACATCTCGGCCGCGTCCCGGTGCCGGCCAAAGAGCGCTGGCCCCGGATGTCGCACCGGATCTTCTACTGGCAGCAGGAGGACCTGCTCCGCGAGCGTGCCGCCGCAGGGCGATGGTCGTTCAACATCCTGCGCCCACAACTGATCCTGGGCCGCGCGACGTCGAGCCCGATGAACGTCATCTCGGCGATCGGCGTCTACGCCGCCGTACTGCGGGAGATCGGCCGGCCCCTCGACTTCCCCGGCGGCGGGATCTACGTGACCGCGTGCAGTGACAGCCGCCTCATCGCCCAGGCCGTGGAATTCTGCGCGACAACGGACGCGGCGGCGGGCGAGACCTACAACGTGGTGAACGGCGACGCCATCGTGTGGCGCGACCTGTGGCCCTCGATAGCGGCCCACTTCGACATGCCCGCCGGTGCGCACGTGCCGATGCGCTTGGCCGAGGAGATGCCACGCCAAGCCGCCGTCTGGGACGACATCGTGGCCAAACACGACCTGCAACAGCGGACCATGCACGATGTGGTCGGCTCCTCGTGGCAGACCGCGGACCTGACGTTCGGCTTCGGCAAAGAGCGTCCCTTCGACCGCCTCATGAGCCCGGTCAAACTGCGCCAGGCAGGATTCCCAGGCTGCATGGACACCGAGGACGCAGTCCTGTACTGGCTGCGCCGTCTCCAGGCGGAGCGAGTCATCCCGACCTACTGAGGTGCCGCCAAGCGCTGCGCGATGAACTGCGCCAGGTGCACGGCCGGGCGATGTGCCAGGTCGTGCACCTGAGTGCGGCACGAGAAACCATCGGCCAGCACGACCGCGCCCGGCCCCGATCGATCGATGGCGGGCAAGAGTTGCTGTCCCGCAACGGCCACCGATACGTCGTAATGACCTCGCTCCATACCGAAGTTTCCGGCGAGCCCGCAGCACCCTCCCACCCGTTCGACGTGGACGCCGGCCCGCGCCAGTAATGCGGCGTCGGCTTCCCAGCCCATCACCGCGTGGTGATGGCAGTGTGGCTGTGCCACCACTTGCAGGTCGGACATGTCCGGAGGTGTCCATGACGGGTGATCAGCCAAGAGTTCGGCGAGTGTTACGACCCGTGCGGCGACCTCGCGCGTGACATCGCCGGGGACAAGACGGACCGCGTCGTGCCGCAGCGCGGCGGTGCACGACGGTTCGATGCCTACGATCGGCAGCGCGCCGGTGCTCCGACTGAGCGAGTCGATCGTGCGACCCAGGATCTTCTTCGCCTGATCGAGCTGTCCGGTCGAGATCCAGGTCAGGCCGCAACACGCTTCGCGTGGGGTAAGACCCACGCGATACCCCGCGGCCTCCAGAACCGTCACCATCGCCTTGCCGACCTCCGGCGTGAACAGGTCGGTGAAGCTGTCGACATACAGGAACACCTCGGCCGCTCCCCCGTTCCGATCACGGTTTTCGAACCAGCTGCGGAACGTCTCGGCCGGGAAGTCGGGCGCGCTCCGATGCGCATCGATACCTGCGACCGCGAACAGGAGCCGCTGGAGCCCGGGCACACGGCTGAGGCGGTTCACCACCGCGGGCGCACGACTCGCCATCCTCGCCCATCGGGGCAGTCGACCGAGCGAGTAGTGACTGAGCGGTCGCAGGCGTCGCCGGTAGGTCTGGTGCAGAACCTCCGACTTCCAGGTCGCCATGTCGACGCCGGTCGGACAGTCCGTGGCGCAGCCCTTGCAGGAAAGGCACAAATCCAGGGCTTCGTGGACCGCGGGACTATGCCAGCCGTCGATCAGCTGTCCGTTCACCATTTCCTGCAGGACGCGCGCTCGGCCCCGGGTCGAGTCCTTCTCCTCCCGGGTGGCGACGTACGAGGGGCACATCACGGTGCCGCCCGAACTTGCTGTCACCCGGCATTTCCCGACTCCGGTACAGCGGTGCACTGCCTCGGCGAAGTCACCTCCGTCCTCGGGATACGCGAAGCCGACTTGCCGGAGCAGCGGCAGCGACGATGTCATCCTGAGTGCGCCGACGAGCGGAGCCGGTTCGACGAGAACGCCCGGGTTGAGTACGCCGTCGGGATCGAACACGTGCTTGACCGCCGCCATGGTCCGAAGCGCCTCGGCCGAGTACATGATCGGCAGCAGCTCGCTTCGCGCCCGCCCGTCGCCGTGCTCGCCCGACAGTGAACCGCCGTACCGGACGACCAGCCCGGCCGCCTCGACAAGGAAGTCACGCATGCTGTCCACGCCGCCCTCGTTCCTGAGTGCGAAGTCGAGTCGGGTGTGCACGCAGCCGTCGCCGAAGTGACCGAACGGCATATGGGTCAATCCGTTCCGGCGCACGAGCTCCTCGAACTCCTTGAGATACGCGGCCAGAGCGGTCGGCGGCACGGCCGCGTCCTCCCAGCCGGCCCACGCGGGAGCACCCGAAGGAGCCCGGCCCGCCAACCCCGCGCCGTCCTCCCTGATCCGCCACAGCGCGGCGCTCTGCTCGATGTCATCGATCACCCGTGCTTCGAGGGCATCGACGGACGCGGCCAGCTCGCGCGCACGGTCGAGTAGTTCCGGGCGGGATTCGCCAGGCAGTTCCACGAGGAGCCAGGCCGCACCCTGCGGCAGGTTCGGTACGGCGGCCGCACCTCGCCGCCGCCGGACCACGTCGACGATCCGGGCATCGAGCCCCTCGCACGCAGTCGGACCGTACTCGAGAACCGTCGGCGTGGCTTCCGCCGCGGCGATGATGTCGTCGAAGCCGAGCGCTACCAGGACCCGCTCGGCGGGCTCTGCCACCAAGCGCACGGTCACCTCGGTGAGCACGCCCAGCGTCCCCTCCGAACCGACCAGCGCCCGGGTGAGATCGAACCCGTTCTCGGGTAGCAGGTTGTGCAGCGCGTACCCGGAGACCTGGCGCCCGAACCGGCCGAACTCGGTACGCAGGACGGCGAGGCTGTCCCCCACGACCGACCGCAAATCGGCGACACCGGCGGCGAAGCCATCGGTCTGGGGTCCGCCGGCGCCACGACTGGCGAACAGCTCGTCACCGGTGCCGGTGACGAGCCGCAGTGCTTCCACGTTGTCGGCTGTCCGGCCGTAGCCGAGCGCGCGGGAGCCGCACGCGTCGTTCCCGACCATTCCGCCGATCGTGCAGCGGCTGTGCGTGGAGGGATCAGGACCGAACCGCAGGCCGTGAACGCGTGCGGCTCGCTGAAGGTCTGCCAGCACGACGCCGGGCTGCACTCGGGCGAGACGGGCGGCCGGGTCGACGTCGAGAATGCCGTGCAGATGGCGGCTGAGGTCGAGGACGAGGCCGGGCCCGATGGCGTTGCCGGCCACCGAGGTGCCGGCGCCACGGGCGGTGACCGGCACTCCGAGCTCACGGGCCGCGCCGACCGCCAGTGCGACCTCGGCCGCCGAGGCCGGGAATGCGACGGCCTCGGGGACGACGCGGTACAACGAGGCGTCGGCCGAGTAGGCGGCCCGGGTGGTGTTGTCGTCTCGGACGTCGCGGAGTCCGGCCGCACGCAGTCGTGCTGCGATCGAGGACACACGTAAACCTTTCTCGATTCACGCGCGCCCGCGGCTAGATGTGCTTGGCCCCCATCGCTGTGAGAGCCGACGACAGCTCGTGCGCTCGTTCGCGCACGATGGCCCCGATGGCTTCGAAACCGCCTTCGGGAGCGCGTGATGTGGGTATGGCGACGGTGAGACCGCCGACGATGGTGTCACCGGAGATGAGCGGAGCGGCTACGCCGTCGACACCGACGACTCGCTCCTCGAACGACGTCGCGTACCCGAGTTGCCGCGCCGACTCGACGTCCTTCTTGAGCGCGGCCACGGTGGTCGGCGTCCGGGGGGTGAACTTGGTCAGTTCGAGACTGTCGAGGTCGATGTCGGTCGCGGACAGAATCGCTTTGCCCACAGCGCCGGCGTGCAGCGGGAGCCTCGTTCCGAGGGCCTGCACATGCCTGACCGAGTGGTTGCTTTCGACCCGGTGGACGAATGTCGCGAAGGTCTCTCCCTCGTTGTACATCGCCAGGTAGCAGGTCTCCCCGACCTGGTCCACGAGTGCGGTCATGATCTCGTCCACGATCTTGAGCACCGGGACCACGCCGAAGACCCGGGCCGCGAGCTCGATCAATCGCCGGCCGACCGTGTACCCGCCGTCCTCGCGTTGCTCGGCGTACTGACTGTCCGCCAGCGCCTGCAGGATCCGGTGGGTGGAGCTCCGGCTGTTCCCGGTGGCTTCGGCGATCGTGCGGACGCTGAGCACTCCGGAACTCTGCGTCAGTGCGAACAAGGTGTCGGTGACACGCTGGGAGATGGGGACCGACTGGCCACCCTTCTCCTCGCCGTTCTGGTCGATCGTCATTGGCTGTCCTTGCTCCTCGAGTGCTCTCCCCAGAGCGCGCACTTCGGCCGCCAGCCGGCGCGTCGGTGATCACGTTCTGCCTCATACTGGCACGCGACTGTGCAGGCCGATGATCTCCCGCGCCTCGTCGGGCGACGCGATCTCCCGGCCGAGCAAGGTGGCGAGCTGCACCGCCTTGTCGACCAGGCGCGCGTTGCTGTCCGCCAGCTCCCCCGGACTCAGGTACGGGTTGTCCTCGTAGCCGACCCGGATGTGTCCGCCCATGCCGATCGCCATGGCCAGGATGTTCCAGTGCCGCTCAGGGCTCATCACGCTGACGTTCCAGTTCACTCCGGCAGGCAGCGAGTCGACCATGAACTGCAGCGCTCGTTCCTCCGGAGGTGTCCACGACCCACCGTCCCAGTCGACGAAGAGGGTGGTCCAGACCGGCTCGGGCAGCAGGCCTTCGCCTTGGAGGCGGCGAAGGTTCCACAACGCGCCGGTGTGGAAGGACTCGACCTCGATCTTCACGCCGTGCTCGGCGGTCACCTTTGTGTACTCGCGCAACTCCTCCAGCGGGTGCAGCGAGTAGATGGCGTTGGGCGGGTACGACGGGTCGGGCTGGAAGTACTCGTCATGGGAGTTGAACGCCACCGACATCATGTCCGGCCCGAGCTTCATCAGCGGGACGCGATCCTCGAGCCGGGCGCCGGCGATGCCGTACTGGATGATGCCGTCCGTCCGGTCGCGGATGGACTGTGTCATCTCCTGCCAGCCCGCGACGTCCAGGCGGCTGAGCTTCTTCCCGTCCTCCTGGATCTCGGCCTCGAGCGCCCTGATGCCGTGAAGATGCGCGATGGAAGCCCCCGCGTCGAGACACCGAACGTACTCGTCCGCGATGGCCACGGCGTTCTCGCGCGTCGAGGGCAGACAGTAGTGGTTCGCCGGATACGAGACCCGCGAGTCACAGGCGGCGGTGATGATCAGCTTGTCCATGGGTTCCTTCTGTCCTCTGCTGGCTCTCGCAAGATGTCCCGCTCAGTGGGACATTGTCCCAAGAACGTACTTCGATGATCGGCTACTCGTCAATCCCCCGGATGTCGTTCACACCTGGCGCAGCGGCGTACGACGTCCTGAGCTCACCAAGACCGTCGACGAACACGGTCACGGAATCGCCGTCGGCGACCGCCACACCTCGAGCCTTGCCGACTCCGGCCGGCGTGCCGGTGAGGATGACATCTCCCGGCAGCAGACCCACGACACCGGAGACGAAGGCGAGCAGATCCTCGATCGAGTGGTGCATCGACGAGGTGACGTCGTCCTGGACGAGCTCACCGTTGTGTGTGGTGCGGATACGGAGCCGCCCTGGTTCCCGAACGTCCGATCGCCGCACCACACCCGGCCCGAGCGCCGAGCCGCGGTCGAACGCTTTGGCGGCGAACCAGTCCACCTGGAAGCGGTCGGCCAGGACAGACGGCTGGAGATCACGCGCGGACCCGTCGTTTCCGATCGTGTACCCAGCGATGTACGAACCGGCAGCTTCCGGCCTGATGGACCGGCCGGACTTGCCGACGACGACGGCGAGCTCGCCCTCATAGTCGAAGAAGCTCGAAATCGCCGGCAGGTCGACCGTCGACAGGTGTCCCACAAAAGCCGACGGAGGCTTGAGAAAGATCGCCGGACGCGGCGGGCTCGCACCGCCCGCCTCGGCAGCATGGGCCGGGTAGTTCTGCGCGACACAGAACACTCGCGCACTGTCGGTGATCGGCGGCAGCAGCGACGCGCGCTCGACGGGTATCGGAGCGCCCTCGGCGGGCAACTCCGCGTCACCGGCCCCCCAGCGTTCCACACACTCGACCCAGCTCGCGTCGCTTAGGCCGGTCGGCACGACCTGACCTTGATCGAGAACACCGATCTCCGGTTGCCCGGAGCCGGCGAAACGCACCAGCGCCAACCCCATGTAGCCCACCTCTCCGCCTTTCTCGAGGTCCGGGCGGACCCCTCTGACAGCCACGTAACGACCTCTTGACAGCCGTGTGACCCGAACCATACGTTGTGGGACAGCGTCCCGGCAATCGGGACACCGGGGGCAAGAGTCGGGGAACTGTCCCCCACGGTCTTGGAAGGAACGACGACAATGGTCCGATCTCGCTGGGCGCGCGTCGCCGGCGTACTTGTCGCGGTGGCGGTGGCAGCCAGTGGTTGCAGCCAGCCGACCAAGCCGGCAGCTCAGAGCAGCGCTGCCAATCTCGTCAAGGTGCGGGGCCTCTTCGCGAGCGCCTCGAACAATGTGCCGATGATGGTGGCCGCCGAGAACGGCTACTGGCGCGAGCAGGGCCTGGACGTGAGCGTCCAGGTGCTCGACACCGGCTCCGCGATCGCCACCGCCCTCGTCACGGGCGCAGCCGACATCGGCGCCGGCAACGCCACCTCCAGCATCCCGCTGTCGCGTGCCGCCGGGAACGATTTCGTGCTGGTCGGGCCGTACCACAACAACCCGCTGGTGGTCGCGGGCACCGAGCGGGTGGCCATCATCGCGGGGAAGGACTCCGGCGTCCGCGCCGGCGATCCGCGCTCGCTGATCGGCAAGTCCGTCGCCGTCACCGAGGGAAACACGAACGAGAACTTCTTGCGGGCCTACCTCAAGGCGCACGGGATGTCGATGAAGGACGTCAAACCCGTGAACATGGCATATCAGGACATGCCGACGGCTCTCTCGCAGGGCAACGTCGACGTGATCGTCCCGATGGAGCCGGGAGTCAGCGAGGCAATCCGCAAGCTGGGCGACGACGCGATCGTCCTGCAGCGAGGTGGGCCGTACGGGTCGAGCGTCGTCGGTGTGATGGTCACCGACAAGTACCTGTCCGAGCATCGGGACGTGGTCGAGAAGTACGTCCTCGGGGTCTGGGAAGGTGTCAAGTTCACCCGGGAGCACCCCGACCAGGCGGCGGCACTCGCGCAGCGGTACATCTCCGGAGTCAACGTCGAGGACGTCACCTCGGGACTCGAGCAGATGCGCTCCGAGTTCGACCCACGCATCTCGCCCTGCACGGAGAAGGCCGTCATGGGTGAGGAGGAGAGGTTGATCGCGGACCGCAGCATGAAGGTCGCCAAGCCCCTGCCGTACGACGACATCGTGGCCGCGGACTTCATCAACGGCGTGCTCGCGGACAACGAGGCCCTCACCGAGGGACTGGCGCCGCTGCCCACCGACGTGTCCGAGTGCAAGTGAGCGGGGGTACGGCGATGACGCGACAGACGAGTCTGGTGGCGCCGGCCAGGCAGGAGGGGGCCGACATGGTGCCGACGTCCGATTCCGCGCGGAAACCGCTACTCGAGGCCATTGGTCTGAGCCACGAGTACGTAGTACGCGGCTCCAAGGTCACCGCGCTGGATGACGTCAACCTGACCATCCGCGAAGGCGACTTCGTCACCATCGTCGGCCCGAGCGGATGCGGCAAGTCCACCCTGGCCGGCATGTTCGCGGGACTCATCAAGCCGAGCCGGGGCCAGGTGCTGTACGACGGGAAACCGATCGACGGCCCGTCCCGCGAGCGCGGGATGGTCTTCCAGGAACTCGCCGTACTCCCCTGGCGGACCGTGACCGACAACATCGCTCACGGACTCCAGATCGCCGGCGTACCGAAAGCCGAGCGCAATCGGCGGGTCGCCGAGCTCATCAAGCTGATCGGGCTCGAAGGCTTCGAGAGCAAGTACCCGCGCGAGCTGTCGGGAGGCATGCGCCAGCGGGTGGCGGTCGCCCGGACCTGGGCGCCCGAGCCACCGGTGATCCTCATGGACGAACCGTTCGCGGCCGTCGACGCGATCACCCGCCTCACCCTTCAGGAAGAGTTGATCAGGCTCGCCAAGACGACGCAGCGCACAGTCGTCTTCATCACGCACAGCGTGGACGAGGCCGTCTTCCTGGGCGACTACGTCGTGGCGATGACCGCGCGGCCCGGGCGCGTACTGGAGATCGTCCCGGTGAACCACCCGCCCGGTCAGCGGACCTGGGAGGCCATGGCCACCGACACCCGGCTCCAGGAGATCGTCTCCCACGTCTTCGAACTCGTGCGTGGCCGGGCTGCCCCGCCCGAGACTGGGAAGCAGGCTCAGCGATGACCGTGACGACCGCACCTCTGACCACGCGGGGCGACGGTGGGCAGCGGGCAGCGTTGCACCGGTTCCGTGTGTCGGGCCGACCGCGCGTCTGGCTCTTGCAGGCCATCCCGTTCGCCGTTCTGCTCCCGCTGTGGCAGTTGACCGCCGAGAGGATCGACGACGACACCATCGTGCCCGGCCCGGCCCGGGTCGCCGATGCCGCGGCCGAGTTGGTCACCCGGGGAATCCTTCCCGCCGCCGCGCAGAGCAGCTTCACGACGTTGCTCATCGGCACCGGAATCACCGTCGCAGTGGTGTTGCCCTTGGCAATCCTGCTCGCCTTGAACACCACAGCCGCGGGGCTGATCCAGCCGATGGTCCGGTTCATCAGCAACGTCCCCGCCATCGCCCTCATCCCGTTGTTCATCGTCTGGCTCGGATTCACCGAGAAGGCGGTGTACGCGACCCTCGTCTACACCGCGGCGATCCCACTGCTGTTCTCCGCCATGACCGGCGTACAGAAGATCCCGCAGGTGTACGTGAACGGCCTGAAGCCGCTGGGCGCGGGCACCCTGCACACGATCCGCGCTGTCTACCTGCCTGGCGCGACACCCGGCATCGTCGTCGGCATCAGGCTCGCGTTCAGCTACGGCTGGCGCTCCGTCGTCGCCGGCGAACTCATCATCGGCAGCGGCGGCCTGGGCGAACTGCTGTCCCGTGCACGCTCGACCAACCAGATCGACGAGATCGTCGCGGTGATGATCGTCATCAGCATCCTCTTCCTGGTCATCGATCGACTGTTCCTCTTCCCCTGGGAGCAGATCGTCGCCGGCCGATGGTCATCGCTCTGAGGGGGCACGACACCATGAGTACGACGACTCTCGTGAACGTCTCATCGGCCGTCAGACGGTCGGCCTGGACGAAGACCGCGGCATCACTGCTGATCATGCTGGGCCTGTGGATCCTGGCCACCACCGTGCTGGGAGTTCCGGCCTTCACTCTGCCGTCGCCCGCAGCGGTGACGAGTGCGTGGTGGGAAGCGGCCTCTGGTGGTGGCCTCTTCTCCGACATCCTCGTCAGCGCAACCCGGTTGCTGCTCGGCGGCGGCGCGGGCATCGCGACCGGGATCGTCCTCGGCGTCCTGGCCGGGCTCAGCGGCGCCGTGCGGGTGTCGCTCGAGCCGCTGGTCAACGCGATGTCGGGAATCGCCGGCATCGCCTGGATCCCGCTCGCGCTGGCCTGGTTCGGAACCGGCCTCGCGATGTCGACCTTCGTCATCTGGAACGGAGTCTTCTTCGTGGTGTTCGCCAACGCCGCGCTGGGTGTGTCCAGAGTGCAGCCGTCGTTGGCGCAATCGGTGCGGACGATGGGCGGCGGACGATGGGAGGTCCTGCGGACTGTGATCCTCCCCGGTGCGCTGCCGGACATACTCACCGGCGTCCGCGTCGGTCTGAGCTTCGCCTGGCGCGCACTGATCGCCGCCGAGCTCCTCGGCGCGCCCCAGGGATTGGGACAGTGGATCAACCGGGCTGCCCTCAACCAGCGGTCGGACCAGATCCTCGCCGGCTGCATCACGGTCGCCGTACTGGGAGTCTTCCTGGAACGCGTGACGGTGTCCCTGATCGCCAAGCACACCGTGGTCAAGTGGGGCACCATCACCGACGCGAGCGGAAGGGGCGGTCGATGACCAGGCGAATGGCGCTGTCCCGCATCATTTTCGGGATCCTGCTCCTGGCGCTCCTGTACGGCGGTCCGCACCTCTACGGCCGCGCGACGGCGGCCGACAAGCTCGCTGGCTGCCTCGTCGGCACCACGAGTCCGCAGAACGTCGTCGTGCAGCTTTCCTACGTCCCAGGACCGACACAGCTCGAGGACCTCCAGCGCTACGGCCGATACGGCGGCAGCCACGGCAACCTCCAAACCGTCGTACTCCTCGACGTCCCGCCGCAGAACGTGACCCTGCTCTCCCAGCTCTACTGGGTCGACCGAGTCGACGCGGAGAACGGATGCTGACTTCCGTGGACGCCATGTCCCTTCCGACCTACTCCCAACTGCTCGATCGACAGGACGGGCAGCCGCCAGGGTCGTCGTGGGGTGTTTTCGGCCCGGACGACCACCTGGGATCGTTGAACCTGCTCGGCCAGGACGAGGCCCGGGCCGCGGCAGGTCTGGTCCGTCGAGGAACGGTCTTCAGCCTGGACTACGAGGCGAACGCGTTCACACCGCCCGTGTCTCCCAACCGGCGGCCGGTCCAGCACACCATGCTCTCCCGCCACGACGGCTGTGTCCGCGACGACCGGCTCGACGACTACTACCTGCAGGTCAGCTCTCAGATCGACGGCCTCCGGCACCATCGGCATCCCGTCCACGGTTTCTACGGAGGTGTGACCGACGACTCGATCGCAGTCGGCTCACCGGCACTCGGAATCCAGCACGCCGCCGCGAAGGGAATCGTCGGTCGGGGCGTCCTCCTGGACGTCGCACGCCACCTCGCCGCCATCGGGCAGCCGCTCGATCTGCGCAGCGCCGAAGCGATCGACACAAGGACCCTCGACGATGTCGCGGCCGCGCAGAACGTCGACCTGCAGGCCGGCGACATCCTCCTGATCCACACCGGCTGGGCCCGGCACGCAATCGAAGAGCTGACCACCGAGGAGAAATCCGCGCTCTCGACCACCCGCCAGTTCTGCGGCCTGCGACAGTCCTCCGAGACGCTCGCCTGGATCTGGGACCACCACTTCTCGATGGTGGCGACCGACACCGTCGCGGTCGAAGTGATGCCGAGCGTCCCCGACTCCCCCTTCCACGGCAACGTCGGCCGGATGATTCACCCCGAACTCATCGCCCTCCTCGGCATCCACCTCGGCGAACTCTGGAGACTGCACGAGCTGGCCGCGGACTGCGCCGCCGACGGCGTCTACGAGTTCCTCCTGACCGCAAAACCACTCAACATCCTCGGCGGCGTCGGCTCCCCACCCAACGCCCTGGCCATCAAGTGACGCCCGCCCGGTACAGCGCACCTGATACCCGGCGACGCACACAACCCTCACACACCAAACCCGCTCAACCGTTCAACCTCAAACGTGTGGCCAAGGTGTGTGTTCCTCGTCGGACACGCACCTCAGCCACACGGTCGGCGATCGGGTCGACCTCCACATCGACAGTCTTCTCAGCCGAGCCTTCGCGGCCGCGGCCGCGTTGCACTGCTCACGCAGTTCCGCCGGTTCATCGAGCCCTTCCGCTTCCGACGCTCGGCTGCCTTGGCTTGATCGCTCCCTCGCCCATGGGCTCGCCAACCGCCGCCGTCGATCCGGAGGGAGTGGAGCTGATCCTGGAATCCAACGCGGATCCGGCGGGGAAGGCGTACCAGGAAGCGCTGTACAACCAGGGCCAGCCCGCCACTCAGTTCCTGGTCAGCGACGCCCCGGCGGAGCACGATCGCTTGACCGCACAAGGCGTGAAGTTCACGGTGCGGTCACATCCGCCACCGGCTCCGTCATCGCCGTCCTTGACGATGCCTGCGGCAACCTGATTCAGCTCACCCATCTCACCTGGGGCTGAGGCACCTACTGCTCGACGCTGGTCAGATCGAGCCAGGCGACGCCGACGGAGACCGCGACAGATGGATGAGCCCGATCCGCATGGCCGCTGACAGGAGTTCACCGTGGCCCATTCGCGGGGAGCTCATCGCTCCTTAACGGCGGCGGACTCACCCACCCCGACCTGAAGTAAGGAGAGCCGGATTAGCCCCAAGCCGGGTCGCGACCGGTCAGGCCGAGGATCCGGTCGAGCATCGGTGCCGAGTCCGGTACGGCGACTTCTGGTCCATAGACACCCATCTGCCGACCAGACCCCGCCTGCTTCGCCGTCTCGTCGTACAGATAGATCAGCAGTTCCTCGTCGAAGGACAGCTCCTGACCGGTCGCCCGGGCGAGATCCCACCCGTGGACGACGAGCTCGACCAGCACCATCCCACCCACCAGCGCACCTGGCAGCTCTTGCCCACCCATCTGTGTCACGCCCTGCCACGCCTCGGGCTCACTCCATGCTGCCGCGGTCCGGCTCAGCGCCTCGAGATCGTTCCCGATCAGATCCACCTCCGACTCGGCAGCTACGGGCGGCAGCACGGACTGCTTGCGCGCGGCCCCTTCCAGCGACGGAGCCCAGAACAACAGGTGATTCATCAGCCGTTGTACGTCGTACTCCGCACACGGGGTCCGCGCACTGAGCTGATCAGGCTTGATACTGCGAACGATCGCAGTGAAGGGCGCCGCCGCGCGGGCCATGAGCTCAACCTCAGACATGCCCCGACAGTAGGGCGGTCGCCCACGCGACGTCTTGAACAAACGCGACATCGGTGACCGCCGTTGACCGGCAAGGCTGGTCCACGACAGTGTGATCTGTGGATGGGCGAATAGCCTGCCGGTGTGTCCCGGGATCCGCGTGAGCTGAGGAGTGCGTGGACGACGTACCAGCGCCACGCCTACCCGCAGCCGTCGCCGGACCTGGCCGCCTATGTGCAGCGATACTGGATCGTCACCTGGGACTACGCCGAGCCGTATCGGCAGCTGATCGTTCCCTACCCAGTCGTGCACCTGACGTTTCTGGAAGGGCGCGCGACCGTGAATGGCGTCTGCAGCAAGCATCAGGTGAAGGTGCTGAAGGGGTGTAGTGGAGTGTTCGGCGTCGAGTTCCGTCCGGGGTGCTTCCGGCCGTTCCTCGATGCCGCTGTTTCGACGATCACGGACCGGGTGATCGATGCCCGTGAGGTGTTCGGACCCTGGTTGCCGGATCCTGTCGACGTACCCTCTGTCGAGGCGTTCCTGCGGGCGCACCTCCCCGAGCCGGATCCGCGGGCTCAGGAGGTGGCCGACATCGTAGTGCGGGTGGCGGCGAAGCCCGAGATCACCAGGGTCGACGAACTCGCCCGCAGTTCCGGCCTCAGCGTCCGGCAGTTACAGCGGCTGTTCGCCGAGTACGTCGGGATCGGGCCGAAGTGGGTGATCCGCCGCTACCGGCTGCACGAGGTGACCGAGCGCCTGGCCGCCGGCGGCGAAGTGGACTGGGCCGACCTGGCGTGCCAGCTCGGCTACGCCGACCAGGCCCACTTCACCCGCGACTTCAAGTCGATGTTCGGCGAGTCCCCAGCTCGCTACGCGGAACGCTACTGACGACACCTGAATCAGGAACCGATCGCCCGGCTGTCCTTCCCGGAGCCGAGTGAGAACACCACCTGGCTCGAGCTGTTGGGTCGCGGGCCGGTGGGTGCTGGATCGGCGGTCGTCGGCCGTGGAGTCGGGGTGGTACGAACTGCGGACACCGGTGCTGTGGGGTCGCAGTACTGCCGGGCGTCTGTGGTGTCGTACATGCCAGCGTTCAGCATGTCGAAGAACCGGTCAACTGGAGCCCGAATCCGACGGAATCCCCCAGCGACGGGTAGTACTGTTTCGGCGGATTAAACGCCTGCGGCGTACTCGTGCTGCCCGCCCGGCCACTTCCGGCGAGTCGCAGGCGCGACTCGACATTGCGAAGTCGAACGACTGAGCTTGGTCAGTCCTGGTGGAGGTTGATCAGGTTGCCGCACGTGTCGTCGAAGACCGCATCCGTACCCCCATAGTCCCTCGCAGCGGGTTCGGCGACGAACGCCACGCCGTTGGCCTTGAGCCGTTCGGCTTCCCGCCGGCAGTCGTCGGTGCGCAGCGACATCATGGGCCGGCCGATTGCCCGGCTGGCCCGCTGGAACGCCCGCGCCGGGTCGTCGGCCAGGTGCAGCGCCAACTCGAATCCGTCGGGGTCCTCGGGTGAGACCACCGTGAGCCAGCGCTCATGGGGGCCGTAGGGCGCGTTGGTCTTGACCTGGAGGCCGACCACCTCGGTGTAGAACCGCTCGGCCTTGTCCTGCTCGTCGACGTAAATGCTCGTCAGCCCGATGCGCATCGGTCCTCCTCCTTCGGAGAGTCTCGCCTCGGATATATCTGACTTGGGTATATCTAAATGGGACTGTATGCTGTTCCCGTGAGTTCTGTCAACCCCGTTCCGTCGCTCACTCAGGCCGGGTTTCTGGTGCTCCTGGCCCTCGCCTCAGGCGAGGCCCACGGCTATGCCGTCATGCGGTTCGCGGAGCAGACCACTGACGGCAGGATCCGATTGCCGCCAGGCACGCTGTACCGGACGATCTCCCGGTTGGCGGCCGACGGACTCGTGGAAGAGGTAGAGGGACAGGACGCCGACGCTCCCCACGACGCCAGACGCCGCTACTATCGGCTCACCGAACTCGGCCAGCGTGCCGCAGAGGCGGAAGCCGAGCTCATCTCGCGGCTCGCCCGAGCGGCCTCAAGTGTGGGACTGGCGAAGAGAGGCACAGGGACGTGAGCAAAGCATGGGACCGATCGCTCTGACACCCCACCTCTTCGTCCAGCACACAGACGATGCAGTGGGCTTCTACGAGCGAGCTTTCGGCGCGGTCGAACTGTTCCGCAACACCTTGCCCGATGGCACAGTCCTGTTCGTCGAGCTGGCCGTCGGGGCGGGCCGAGTTCTCATCAGCGAGGAGACACCTTCGCTGAACGCCCTCGCCCCACCGACGATCGGCGGGTCTCCGGTGCTGCTCCACCTCGACGTCGACGACGTCGACGCGGTGGCAGAGCGCGCGATCGATGCCGGAGCGGTCGTCGAGATACCCGTGCAGGAGATGTTCTGGGGAGAGCGATACGGCGTCCTCGCAGATCCCTTCGGACACCGATGGGCAATCTCCACCGCCCGCGAAGAATTCACCCCCGACGACATCACCTCGCGCACGCCACCCCAGGTCTAGCGACTGGCTCGCGCGGCCGGGCCCTCTCAACCAACCAGGACTCTCCGACTCGCGGCGGTTCGACCGGTCTCACTGGCTTGTCGGCCGGCGCTCGGATGGGCCCTCGAACGCGCTGAGGCCGACTCGTCAGCACCCACTTCGTCTGAAGGCGGGGTCACGACGGCAGGGCGAGCCTGGACTGGCCGCGAACGCGACGGGCTGGGCCCGGTCGGTCGGGCGAGCAGGTCGACGCAGACCTCACCGTGCAAGTGGCCGCCGTGCTCGCCCAGGCACTCGCAGCGCAGACTGCAGACGTGACCTGGTTGGCCGCTTGACCTGTTGCGGCCCAGGAAGAGGAGAACAATCGTGTTCGCGACCCTGCGACTCAACACCTACGACCCCGAGAAGTTGGCCGCCGCCAACCAGATGGCAGAGTTCGACCGGGTGCACGCCGCCCAGCCAGGTTTCGAAGGCAGTGTGAGCATCGACCTCGGTCAGGGGCGCCGCTTCGTCGTCAACCTCTGGGAAACGAGGAGGCCATCCGGGCGGGACAGCAGGTGCTCGTGAATCATGCCCAGCGGATGCTGATCCCGCTCATGTCTGCCCCGTCACAGTTCGTCGGGGCGGGGCCGGTCGGGTCGACCAGGTGCGCGTCCTCGCACCGGACCGCTGGCTCCCTCGGGCAGCCGGCGAGCTTGGGCTCGATGGATCAGACCTTCTCGGGCTCGAGCTCCGACTCGAGCGTGGCGTCCGGGCCCTCCTGGTGAAAGAGCGCGCTGGGCCACCACATGAATCGTCCGACGTCCAGCGTGAGCGAGGTGACCAACACCGAGCGCACGATCAGTGTGTCGAGCAGCACGCCCAGTGCAACCGTGATGCCGAGCTCGGCCGCGAAGACCAGAGGCAGCGTGGCCAGCACCAGGAACGTGCCCGCCAGCACCATGCCAGCCGCTGTGATCACGCCGCCGGTCGCGCGCAGGCCGATCAGGGCACCACTACGCGTGCCGGACCGTTTGCTCTCCTCGTGGACCCGCGTCATCAGGAAGATGTTGTAGTCGATACCAAGCGCCACGAGGAACACGAACGACCACAGCGGGTACGACGGGTCGGCGCCGTCGAAGCCGAACACATGGACGAACAGCAGCGAGCTGATCCCGAGTGCGGCGAAGAACGAGAGTACGACGGTGCCGAGCAGCAGCAGCGGGGCGATCAGAGCCCGGAGTAGGACACAAAGGACCAGGAAGACGACGAGCAGCACGAGCGGGATGACCCGCTTGTTGTCGGTCGACGCCGCCTCGAGCATGTCTAGTGTCTGCGCCGAGTTGCCGCTGACCAGTGCCGATCCGTCGACCGCGTGCACGGCATTGCGGATCTCCTCGACCGTGTCGCGGGCCTCGTCCGTGTCGCCGCCGGCGGTCAGGTTGGCCAGCAGCATCACGGTGCCGTCGGCGAGCTTGGGCTGCCCGTTGGCAGGGTCGAGGAAAGGATAGACCTGCGGATCGACACCGGGGACCCCGGCGATCGCGGTCGTCACCGGCTCCGCCTTGGTGGAGTCAGCGAAGACGATGACCGGGCTGCCGGTGCCGGCGTCGAAGTGGCGGGCGAGGGTCTTCTGGCCCTGGACCGACTCCGGCTTGTTGATGAAGGCGGCCTCGTTGGTGAGCCCCGTGGCGTTGAGGCTCAGTACGCCGAATGCGAGCGCACCGAGGGCGAGCGCCGTACCGACCCAGATCTTCCGCGGACGCCGCGCGAGAGCCGTGCCCACGCGGGCCCAGATGGAGTCCTGGGTGTGGTCGGCGGAGCCGAAGCCGGGGCGCGCCGGCCAGAACACCCCGCGACCGAAGATCAACAGCAGCGACGGCAGCAGCGTGAGCATCGCGGCCAAGCCGACGAGCACGCCGATTGCGCAGACCGGACCGAGGCTGGCGGTCGGCGTCATCGTGGCCACCACCAGGCAGAGCAGGCCGATGCACACCGTCACGCCGCTCGCGAAGACGGCCGGACCGGCGCGGTGGAGAGCGATGGCCATCGCCTCGTGCTTGTCCGGGTGGCGGCGCAACTCTTCCCTGTAGCGGGCGACGAGCAGCAGCGCATAGTCGGTCGCGGCGCCGAAGACGAGCACCGGGAGGATGAACAGGGTCTGGCCGTTGACGGTGACCCAGTCGAGGGCGACCAGGCCACGCACCAGAGCCATGGCAACCGTCATGGCGAAGACTGCGGACAGCACCGGGAACAGCCACAGCACCGGGCTGCGATACGTGAAAAGCAGCGCGACGATGACGACCAGGCCCGCGATGAGCATCACCCAGACGTCCCCGCCGCTGAAGGCCGCCATGAAGTCGGCGCCGGTGCCTCCGGGGCCGGTCACCTGCATCCCGAGGCCATCAGGCAGGTCGCCACGCGCGGCCCGCATCTGCTTGACGACGTCGAGCAGCGTCTCCCACCCGCCCGTGCCGGGGTCGATGTTGATCGTGGCCGTCGCGGCCTGACCGTCCCTGGACAGCTGGTAGTCCGCCAGCGCGCCAGTCGTCGGATCTGCGATCGGCTCGACGTTGTTGACGTGCTCGAGCTTCCTGAAGCTGTCAATGGTGGCCTGGATGGCCTGCCTGTCGGCGTCGGTGATCCCCGACGTACGCTCGTAGACGAGCACCGTCGGCGCCTGGTCGGGCGGGAAGAACTTGCCCGTCGCGTCGATCGCCCTGGTCGACTCCGCGTTGCCCGGTAGCCAGGCCGCGACATCATTCTCCTGCACCTTCGACAGCTGGCCGGCGAACGAGCCACAGCCCACCAACAGCACCACCCAGGCGGCGACGATGACCCACTTGGCCGTGGGATGCGTGACCAGTCGAGCCAACGGCCCGGGGATGCCCGACTCACTCATGATCAAATCCCTCCGCGTCGCAGATGTCTTCCTGCATGTACGACGTTTCAGACCTGCGTTGCGTGACATTGACAGCGGCCATTGCCGGCCGACAAACCCCTCCCGTCCCACGCGGCGCGCAACATCCGTGCAACATCTCGCGGAGGCCTGCGGGAGTGGGCGGCGGCTCTCCGCAGGCCCGACGGGGTGGAGCGGCGCGTCATTCCGTTGCCCAGGAACGGAGCTTCTCGGGATTGCGCACGGCCCAGATATGGGTGATCCGGTCGCCCGCGACACCGAACGCCAGCACCACCACGGTGACGCCGTCTTGCTGCACGACCAGGCCGGGCTGGCCGTTGACCCTACGCTCCAGGAACGTCAGGTTGCCGGGCGCCCGGCCGGCGACATCGACGGCCAAGCGCGCGATCTGCTCGCCGCCTTGGATCGGGCGGAGCGCGGCGGTGACGAGGCCGCCGCCGTCGCCGATTGCGGTCGCGTCGGGGTCGAGCAGGCCGATGAGGGCGTCGATATCTCCCGCCTCCCAGGCCTGTTTGAAGGCCCTGACGAGGTCGGCGCGCCGGGCTCCCGAAGTCGCCGGAGTCTGCGACACGCGGAGCCGGCGGCGGGCCGACACGGCCAGCTGGCGACATGCCGCCGGCGTACGGCCGACGATCTCGGCAACCTCGGCGAAGGGGTAGCGGAATACGTCGTGGAGGATGAAGGCGACCCGCTCGGCCGGGGTCATCGATTCGAGCACGACGAGGAAGGCCATGCTGACCGACTCGTCGAGGGTGACTCGGTCGGCCGGGTCCGCCGTGATGCCGCCCGGCCGGCCGCTGATCCACTCCGTAGGTTCGGGCAGCGGCTCGGGGAGCCATTCGCCCACGTAGCGCTCCCGCCGGGCGCGTGCCGAGCTCAGCAGGTCGAGGCAGATGCGACTGGCGACCTTCGTCAGCCAGCCGCCGGGCGATCCGATGGCCGTCTGCTGCTCGCGGGACAGGGCGTACCAGCGTGCGTACGCCTCCTGCACGGCATCCTCAGCCTCGGCCAGCGAGCCGAGGAGCCGGTAGGTGAGGTTGATCAGCCGACGATGCTCGCTCATGATCACGCTCAGACCTGGATCGGCCAGGCCGCCTCCTGGCCCGGATTGGGTGGTCATGGTCTCGCCGGCTTCCCTTTAGTCGCAGCTGCCCTCACCAGTTCGACGAGACAGCGCACCGAAATGTGAGGCCGGCGCTTGACCATGTTGGTGATCCGGGCCAGGGTCGACGGCGCGAGGGTGGCTCCGGCGATGCCCATCAGCCCCCGAGCGGCGATGGGCGTCTGTGGGCTGGTGGAGTAGGCAGCGAGCACGAGGCGATGCCGAAGAGGGCACCCCCGATCAGCAGCAGCTTGCGGCACCCTATCTGACGCCGCAACGTCCGACCTCGAGGACGCGCATCACAGCGGTGCACGCAGGTACCGCAGGCCGGCAACCTGACCAACTGGTGCGTTGGCACCAGTCAGAACCACGCCGGTAGGCCGGTTCGCGGGACCACGTACGAAGGTGATCGTGCATCCAGGCAGCGCCACTCCGACGGTGTCCTGGCTGACCTCGGAGACGGAGAGTCCGAGTACACCCGCCAACCCAATCCCGGAGCGCAGCGAAGAACCGCGCCGCCAGCTCCTGGCGTTCCCGGCGGTCCGCCTCGAAGCGAGGCCGCCCGACGTCCATGTGGCGTCGCGCGCGAACTGCGAGTTGGCGGCAGGCTGCCTCCGAACGGCCGACGGCATCTGCGACCTCCGGAAGGCCGAACCCGAACACCTCCCGCAGCACGAAGACCGCCCGTTCGAGCGGGGTCAGCCGCTCGAGCAGCAACAGGGCCGCCATCGACACCGAGTCCGCCAGCTCCGCCGACCGCGCCGGATCGTCGTACGGGTCGTTCAGCAGCGGTTCGGGGAACCACTCCCCCACGTACTCCTCCCGCCGGGAGCGCGCCGAGCGCAGTACGTCGATCGAGACGCGCGTGACCGCGGCCGCGAGGAAGGCCTTGGTCGACCTGGTTTGCGTCCGGGGAGGCCTCGAAGCGCAGCCAGGCGTCCTGCACCGCGTCCTTGGCCTCGCCCACGCTGCCCAGAATCCGGTAGGCGATCGCGAACAGCAGCGGCCGCAGCTCCTCGAACTCGTCGGTCCGGGTCACCCCAACTCTTTCTCGAAGCCCTGGCGCCACGATGGGTAGCGCAGTTGCCAGCCGAGCTCCCGTTTGGCCTTGGCATTGGAGAAGCCACGCCCCTCGGTCATCATGCCCACGACCATCTCGCCGGCGAGCAGTCGGGCCAGCCACTTGGGGACCCGCCGCGGCGGTTTGGCCCCGGCGCACTTGGCGAGGTAGGGCAGCCACTCGCTGACCGGTGCCGGTTCGTCGTCGACGATATTGAACACACCCCTCGCCCGCTGCTCCACCGCGAGGACGGTGGCGCTTGCAGCGTCGTCGAGGTGCACCCACGAGACGTAGCCGGTGCCGCCCCCGACGAGGGGATACAGGCGCTTTCGCACGAGCTCGACCTGGTCGTCAGTGGCGCCGGGTCCGTAGAACGCGCCGTACCGCAGGACCGCTCCGCCGGCGTTGACCACCACGTCCTCGAGGTGGCTGATCGCCTTCGTTCCCTCGATCACCTCGAGCGGGTCCTCCTCGGTCTTGACCCATCCGCCTGTGCGGATTCCGTTCATGCTGGCGTGGCCCTGCGCGACGACGTGGGAGACGCCGGTCGCCTCAGCCGCGGCCAGCAAGTGGTCGATCCCTTCGCTGCGTAGCCGGTTGGTACCAGCGAAGAAGCGGTCGGCCTTCCTCAAGTTGGGCTTGCCGGCGTGCGCCACGGAAAGCGCCGTCATCTGATTCACAATCGCGTCCGGCCGAGCCGCGGCCACCGCCTCACCAACCGATGCCGCATCCAGTCCGTCCATCACGACCCCATGCGCGCCCAGTTGGGCCAGCAGCCCCAGCTTGCCCGCGCTCGTCGTCGTCGCCGTGACCTGGTGGCCACGCGCCACCAACTGCGGTACCAATCGCCGCCCCAGAGCCCCGCTCCCGCCTGCCACGAACACTCGCACGGCTATCACCTCTCCCTCTTCCACAGTCTGTCTCTGACACCGAGACGACATACCCGCCGCCATCTGTGACATGCGGAGCGAAGAACGTGGGAGAAGCTCCCTGGCGACTGATGGCCGGATACCAGTACCAATCGCCATGTCACATTCCGGCGGACTGCATCGTCGTACCAGTGAGAGCAACCACACCAGCCGGCACCTTTGCCGTACAGCAGCAAACTCGAAGGAGGTGAATCCAATGCACCAGGTCCTGATTCGGCCGAAGCCGATTCGAACGCTCAGGCGCAGGCGCCCGGACGGCCTCGATCTTCGTACACCGTCGGGTCGGCTACTTCCGTTCTGATTTCACCTGGACAAGCACACGACCATGAATCTCCGACTACACATCCATCACGTCCTCACCGGTGGCTGGTGCGCCGACATCGACGACGACCACGACCGCCAACCCGACGATCCTTACTGGTGCGTCGACCATTGGCCAACGGTGCAGGAGGCGATCACCGCGGGGTGCCACCAGCTGGCCAGACTGTCCGCCACCCTCCAGTCCACCCACCGGCTGGCGCGCATGAGCGATCGACACGACCTGCTTGAAGGATGCCCACCGATCTGATCCCCCGATGGCTGATCGTTCGAGTTCATCCTTCGCCGTACGCCGGTGCTCACGCGCTTCGCAGCAGCCCTGTGGACGCACCGGCGGTGCCGCTAACGGCTCGGGAGCGATCGTGGTAGCCCGAACCAGGGGAGCACGCTCTTGTCGAAATGGGTCATCGCGTAGATCCGGTCGCCGGTGAGGGTGAGGACGTAGAGGCCGGTCCCATGGCGCATGCCGCTCGGGGCGCGCAGGTAGGCTCCGAACGCCGGCTGACCGTTGGCGCGCGTCCGTACGAGGTCGAACCGGCGCCCCGAGTCGAAGATGCTGGCGCAGAAGCGCTCGGCGGCATCTCGGCCCTCGTACTCGAAGGGCATCGGCGGCATCGAGATGAAGGCGTCGTCGGTGAGGAGGGCCACCAGCGCGTCGAGATCGGCGGACTCCCACGCGCTGACGAACCGCGCCACGAGCACATCCTCGGCCGGCGAGTCGGCGCCGGGCGGCGGTTCATGCTCGGCCGCCGGCCAGGAACGCTGCAGGCCGGCGCGCGCCCGTTTGAGGGCGCTGGTGACCGATTCGACGGTCGAGTCCAGCATCTCGGCCACCTCGTTGGCGTGGAATCCAAGGACGTCGCGCAGTATCAGCACGGCGAGTTGGCGAGGCGGCAGAGTCTGAAGGGCAGTCACGAAAGCGAGGGAGATGGTCTCGGTCTGCTCATAGCGGGCCTCCGGGCCGAGCGGTACGGCGGTCGCACCCTCGAGCAGGGCGTCGGGGAACGGCTCCAGCCAGACGATCTCGCCGAGCCGGGTCGGCTCGGGCGGTTCAACTTTGGGCACGTTCCACTCCTTGGCGGGTCGCCGGCCGGCGGAGCGACGCTCGTTCAGGCAGCGGTTGGTGGCGATCCGGTACAGCCAGGTGCGGACCGAGGAGCGGCCCTCGAAGTTGCCGAAAGCTTGCCAGGCGGCCAGCAGCGTTTCCTGCAGGATGTCCTCGGCGTCCTGGATGGAGCCGAGCATCCGGTAGCAGTGCACCTGCAGCTCGCGGCGGTACGGCTCGGTCAGCTCCCGGAACGCGTCGCCGTCCCCGGCCCGCGCCCTTGAGATCAGTTCGGCTGTCACGCGCTCACCTTCTCCTCGCATCTGGTCGTACTTCCATCCTGTACAGACACCGGCACAGCAGCGAACTGGGCGCTTGAGGTGCGCCCAGTTTCCCGCGCCGCGGTGTCTGCATCATCGACGGTTCGGACGACCGGGCCGTCCGACGGTTGGCGAAAGGACCCAGAGATGATGCTGAAGGACAAAGTTGCGGTGGTCTACGGGGCCGGCGGCGGGATCGGCGGTGCGGTGGCGCGCGCCTTCGCGCAGGAGGGCGCCAAGCTCTTTCTCACCGGGCGCGACCTGGCAGCGGTCGAGACAGTTGCCAAGGACATCGTTTCCGCCGGCGGATCCGCAGCGGCGGCAGAGGTTGACGCTCTCGACGAGCAGGCCGTGGAGACGCATCTGCAGTCGGTGATCGACACGGCGGGCCGGATCGACATCTCGTTCAACGCGATCGGAATCCCGAATGCGCGGATCGTCGGTCTGCCCTTGACCGAGCTGGATGCCGAGCGCTTCTCCCTTGCGGTCACGACCTACCTCACGTCGTACTTCCTGACCGCACGACTGGCGGCGCGGCGAATGATTCCGAACGAATCCGGGGTGGTCATGACCGTCACCGCGCTCCACTCGCGGACGGGCATCCCCCTGGTCGGAGGCTACGGTCCGGCCCAGGCCGCCAAGGAGGCACTCACTCGTCAACTGTCCGCCGAGCTCGCACCGCACGGCATTCGCGTGGTTGGCCTGCGACCACAGGGCATGCCGGAAACACGCACGATCAAGGACGCCTACGAGCCTCGCGCGAAGGCATCAGGCATGACCTGGGATCAGTGGCAGGAGCTGCTCGCAGCCAGAACGCACCCGCGACGCCTGATGACGCTCGAGGAGATGGCGGCCGTGGCGGTCTTCATGGCATCCGACAAAGCAAGCGGGATGACCGGAACCACGGTCAATCTGACCATGGGCAGCCTGGACGACTGACGGAGACCGCTGTGTCCACCAGAACACACACGAGCAAAGCAATCGTTCTCCTCCTGTCCAACACGGCGCATTTCATGGTCGTGCTCGATGTTCGCGACCGTGCACGTCGCCCCCTCGATCCAGCAGGATCTTGGCGTCGGGCAGCGCCCCTGCAATGGATCGTCATCGCGTACGGTCTCATGCTCGGCGGATTTCAGCTCCTCGGCGGCAGGTTGGCCGACCTACTGGGCCCTCCAGGGGCTCGGGGCGGCGCTCATACCGCCGGCCGTCCTGACTATCCTCGCGGTGACATTCCAGGAGGGCGCCGAACACAATCGCGCGCTACGGACCGTCGGCGCCGTTGCTGGGATCTCGGGCGTCGGTCAGAGTAATCGCAAGTGGTCTGCTCACTACGCGCAATCGTGGAGAAGCCAAGCGACTCGTAGGGACGGCGCGGTGCCGGGTAGCCGTCTTCTCCGCGTGGAGCGCTGGACCGGTTCAGCCGCGCTTGCTCGGGGCGACCTCGCGCACCATCACGCAGTTGCCCAGACCCTTGGGCCGGTCGTAGGTGAAGCCCTCGCGCTCGTACATCGTGCGGGTGCCGTTGTAGAGGAACGACGAGTTCTTCTTCCGGACCCCGCCGGTGTCGTGCGGGTAGCCCTCGACCAGGCCGCCGCCGGCCTGCGCGATCAGCTCGACGGCACCGCGCAGGGCGATCGCCGCCAGGCCCTGACCACGAAGGCCGCGCTCGACCAGGATGCAGGTCACCCGGTAGTCGGGCAGTCGCTCCGCAGTGGCCAGGTATTCCTTGCGGTGCTGGATGTTGGGCAGCTCCTCGGGTGATCCGTACTCCGCCCAGGCGACGGCCCGATCGCCGTCGTAGACCAGCGCCGCGTGCGCGATCCCATCGGCCACCAGACGTTGCTTGAGCGCCCGATTTCCCTCGGCGCTCTGGCCCTTCTCCGCGCAGGCGGGATGGAAATGCGTGCACCAGCAGCTGGCGAACATGCCCTTGTTCCGCTCGACGAGAGCGGCGAAGTCGTCGAACGTCTCCGGCGTGAGCGCCTTGATCCTGAAGTCGGACATACTCGCAACGTACCCCCGATTCCGGACGCTCTGCGTCCGGTAGCCCACACTGCCAGGCGCCCATGCGGTCGCCCCGGCTCCTAGCTGTCGCGGATCAATTGGCGGACTTGTGTCGCGCATCCGTTGGCGGATCACAGCCTGCGGGGCCCTGCAGAGAGTTCGTGGTGCCGCTCGTGGTGCGCTGGAAGCCGGGCGACCACTGGGGCATCGGCCATCGCACGCACATGACGAGATGAGTGCGCGTTCGGATCACCTGGCATGCCCGGGCATCACCGCGGGGGCGCGGTGCAGGTCGCCGCGCCGACGGACCCGACGTGGCCGATTCGATCGCAGGGCTGCCGGATCGGTTCGACCCCGACAATGACGCGGATGCAGAGTTGCTGCGTCGTCTTGGCCTGGCCAGAGAGGGCCTCGTTGATGCGCTCGGTGGCGAACTATGAGGTGACCGCCGATGGGCGGCGACATTGGATCGCCTGCCTGAGGCGCGGACGTGCGGCGCGACTGGGGATCGCCGGAGCTGGCACTGCATGCTTAGGATGAGTTCGTCGTCGGCTCGCTGGGTCGGATGATCTTCCACTGCGACGGAGAGGGGGTTCGCCATGGTGTCCATTTCGGCGCGGGAGGACAGGGAGATCGAGGCGGCAAACGCCTCCGGTACCACGCCGGTCGTCTTCGTCCACGGTCTCTGGCTGCTGCCGAGCAGCTGGGCCAACTGGGCAGACTTGTTCCAGCAGGCCGGATACGCGCCGCTGACGCCGGACTGGCCCGACGATCCTGAGACGGTTGAGCAGGCGCGGGCGAACCCGGATGCCCTTGCCAAGAAGACACTGAAGCAGGTTGCCGACCACACCGCCGACGTGATCGGCAAGCTCGAGAAGAAGCCCGTCGTGATGGGCCACTCGACCGGCGGACTGGTCGCCCAGATGCTCGCCGGCCGTGGGCTGTCGGCAGCCACGGTTGCCATCGACCCGGGCGTGTTTCGCGGCGTCCTGCCGCTGCCCCTGTCCACGCTCAAGACGGCCGGACCCTTCCTGGTGAACCCCCGCTATCGGGGCAGAGCCATCACGCTCACCTTCGACCAGTTCAACTACGGCTGGGCGAACGCCCTCAATGACGACGAGGCGCACCGCCTGTACGACACCTACCACGTGGCCGGGTCGGGGATCGCGCTGGCGCAGATGGGCACTGCCAACCTGAACCCCTGGACCGAGTCGAAGGTCGACACGAAGAACCCCGACCGGGGCCCGCTGCTGATCCTCGACGGGGAGAAGGACCACACGGTTCCCTGGGCGATCGCGAACGCCGCCTACAAACGGCAACGGCGCAACCCGAGCGTCACCGAGATCAAGAAGATGCCCGACCGCGGCCACGCGCTGACCATCGACCACGGCTGGGAAGAAGTCGCCCAGACCGCGCTCGACTTCATCAGGCGGTTCGTCCCGGCCAAAGCGAGCTAGCCAGCCTCGATCTCCCGCCGGAGCTCCCGCCCGGCGGGACCTCGGCCAACTACCACCACGTGCTCGTCTACATCAGGTCATCGACATCGGCCGCGGACCGGTCATCCGTGCCCCGACCAGCGCGACTCACCGGACTCGATCCGTCGCGTCGGTCTAGCGGCTGACGGCGGTTCGGAGACCCCAACCGAAGCGATAGAGGGGGTCGTAATCGCGGTCGCCGATGTTGATCGGCTCCTGGTCGGCGCTGCGTGGCCAGGTGTGGGACAGCTTGCCGGTGAATGGGCGCTGGCCGAACAGTACGTCGGCCACGCCCTCGCCCTGCGACCCAGGGAGCCAGGACGCCACCAGTGCATCGATCGTGCTGAGCTGCGCCGGCGGGATCACCTGCGGTCGGCCGGACACGACCAGCACCACGCACTTGGCGATCGCACCGCATACCTTGTCGATGACAGTCTGGTCCACTGCTTGCAGGTCGAGGCTCTTCGCTTCGCGCGGTACTCCACCGTCCTCCGGGTCGAACGCCCACTCAGGACCACCGACGTCGCCGAAGCCCTCCGCATAAGGAGTTTCGCCGACGACCACGACCGCAATATCACTGCCCGCGGTCGGGGCCGAGCCGTCCTTGCTGTACGTCACCTGCGCATCCGGAGCGACCTGCCGGATGCCGTCGAGGATCGTGTTGCCCGGCAGCCGGTGCTGGCCCGAAGCGCCTTGCCAGCTGAGCGTCCAGCCGCCCGCCTGGTTGCCCATGTCGTCGGCGTTGCGGCCGGCGACGTACACCTTGGCGTCCTTCCTCAACGGCAGCAGACCGCCGGTGTTCTTCAGCAGCACCTGCGATTTCGCGACGGCCTCTCGCGCGAGCGCCCGATGCTCCGCAGACCCCACCTTGGCGAGGTGCGTGCGGTCGGTGTACGGCTTCTCGAAGAGGCCCAACTCGAACTTCTTCGCCAGGATCCGCCGTACGGCGTCGTCCAGGCGCGCCTGCGACACCCGGCCGGCCCGGACCTCGTCAAGCAGGGTGGTCTCGAACTGCAGCGCCGAGAACGGCTCCATGAACATGTCGATGCCGGCGTTCACCCCGGTCCGGACCTGCGTCGGCCAGTCGCCAGGGATCTGGTGGATCCCCTCCCAGTCGGAGATGACGAAGCCGTCGAACCCGAGCCTGCCCTTGAGGACGTCGGTCACGAGTTCACGGTTCGCGTGCATCTTGACCGGGTTCCCGATGCCGTCCTCGGTCCAGTCGACGCTGGAGAACGACGGCATCACGGTGCCGGCGTCGTGACGTCGTACGGCGGCCTGGTACGGCGCGAGGTCGATCCGCGCGAAGTCGTGCCGGTTCGTGACTGTCACACCTTGGTCGATGGTGTAGTCGCCGGCCGCGGTGTCGAATTCGGTGTCGCCGTCACCGGCGTAGTGCTTGGCGGTCGCCAGCACCCGGTCGACGTCCGTGAGACGGGTGCCCTGGAAGCCTTCGATGGCCGACGCGAACCGGGTGACCAGCCCCGGATCCTCGGCGAAGCTCTCGTAGGTCCTCCCCCAGCGCGTGTCCCGCGCGACGCACACGCAGGGTGCGAAGGCCCATTGCGGACCGGTCGCGCGGGTCTCCTCGGCGACGACATGCTCGATCCGCTCGACCAGCCGCGGATCCCGGGTCGAACCCAGGCCGATGTTATGCGGGAAGACCGTTGCCCCCAGCAAATTTCCGTGGCCGTGTACCGAGTCGACGCCATACAGGAGAGGAATCTGTAATCGGGTCCGCAACGCGGCGGCCTGGAACCGGTCGACCATGTCGGCCCATGCCTGCGGGGTGTTCGGTGTCGGCACCGAGCCGCCACCGGACAGCACCGAACCGAGCCGCCAGGCGGTGACAAGTGTCGGGTCGTCCGAGACGGCGCCGCGCTCTGCCTGCGTCATCTGGCCGACCTTCTCCTCCAGTGTCATCCTGCCCAGCAGATCCTGGACGCGGGACCGCACCGGCAGTCTCGGGTCGAGATAGGCCTGCCCGGTGTTACTGATCAGCGGACGGCCTAACGCATCGGTCGGGTACGACGTCAGGCCGGGGTCGGAAGGAAAGGCGGTTCTGCCTGCATCGGCGGACGGCGTGGTGGCAAGTGCTAGGACGAGTGCGCCTGCGATCGCTGCGTGGGTGGTCCGGCGTGCCCAGATGCTACGTGGTGATTCGCTCAAACGCATGACGAGCTCCTCGGGGCGAGTAGGCGGTGGAGCGCTTTCATTGCCACGCTCCGGCGACACGCACCCGAGGTCAAGACGTTGCGCCCGCCCATGCGCCGGACGGCGCCGATCGCGGCTGGTGCGGACGCCTGTCGGACCCGGAACGGCTGAGGCAGACTTGGTGATGGGACAGGGCTCGGCGTTGGCCGCAGCCAGGGCCGACTGTGCGGCCTGGATGTCGGGGCGATCTGCTGGGTCAGCGAAATGGACTCATTCGTGCTGGTGGAAGCCACGTGCTGGCAGATCGGGAGCGACCATGCCCGAGCGCAACCCCACTCCGGATCAAGCCTTGCACGCCATCGCCGGGCGCTGGCAGACGTCCGGCGAGGTCGTCGGCGAACCAGGCACCACCGTCGTCGGAACTGATACCTATGAGGTGCTCGTGGGCGGCCATTTCCTCGTCCACCACGTCGATGTGACCGTCGGGGACGGGCCGGTTCGAGCGATCGAGATCATCGGCGAGCCCGATCCGGCCGGCGGCTACCTCGCCCGAAGCTTCGACAGCGACGGCAACGCCGAGCTCATGCACCTCACGATCGACGAGCGCGGCGTCTTCCATTTCGCCGGTGGCGGCGACATCGCAACCGCGGCCCAGCCGGCCGGCACGTCCACTGCCCGCGTCCGCTCGACGCTGACCGTCGCCGAGGATCGTCGGTCGATGCGCGCGCTGTGGGAGCGGTCCGAGGACGGTATCGCCTGGGCGCCGTGGATGGACATCGCGTTCCGAAACGACAGCGCAGAATCATCGACGGACACAGTCCCGGCCCCGCACCCCGAGCTGCGGAGGCTCGAACCGCTCATCGGGACCTGGCGTTGCGACGACCGGACCGAGGACACCACCTTGTTCGGCTCCGGCGTTCCGGTGACGAGCGCCGACCGGTTCTCCTGGCTGGACGGCGGCTACTTCCTGGTTCAGAGCTACGAGACCGCGTTCGGGGACGAGCCGCCCCAGCAGGGAATCAACTACTGGTACTACGACGCCGGCACCGGAACGTTCCGCATCATCTTCTTCAGCAACAACGGCCCGTTCACCGAGAACGGCAATCGCTACCAGGGCAGGGTCGGTGACAGCACGCTCACCTTTGTGGGTCCCGCCCGATTCCAGTACGCCCTCGACGAAGACGGACTGGTCGCCGTCAACCCCGACGGGACGATCTCGGTTGTGTGGTCGATCCGCGCCGACGCGGGCGAGTGGGAGCCCTGGATGGTCAACACTTTCACCAGGGTCGACTGACCGCCGGCGCGGGCCGGGTCACCCCTTGGTGGCTGGATGTACAGGTTGCGGTCAGCTGTGGGGGTACAGCCAGCCGTGGAGCAGCCGGGTGACTCGCGGCATCACGACCCAGGTCATGATCGGGACCGTCACGGCCGTGGTGATGGCCAGCCGGACGACGAGGGGCAACCCTTCGAGCAGCGGACCGAGGATCACGACTACGAGCGTGATCGGCGGAAAAATGGTGATCCAGGTGAGCAAGTTGTGAACTTCATGATCTGCTCCTACTCGGCGTAGGGCTGGTCCTCGCCCTGAGCGCTGTAGCCGATGCTCCAGATGTAGGCGTCCAGGTCAGCGAACGTGCCGCCGTACCCGCCCCACGCCGCCGTAGTCCCTCGTGGCTGGCTCGGACACGAACGCCACTCCCCTGGCCCGGCGGCGCGCCATGGCGGGTACCACCGCGTCAGCATCGGCGGACAGCAACGCGTTGATGATCGACTGCAACAGGCTGCGCATCAGATCGGGCGACGCCCCGGCCACGGCTTCGCCAAGCAGGCCGGCAGGGTCGACAATGTGTGGTGCGGTCATCGTGATGGGTCCTCGAGGATTCTGTGGAAGGTTGACTCGAAGGATCAGGCGGTGGCCGCGTCCTCGTCCACGACGAGCTCGGCGACCGCGCTACACCACTATCAGGGATTCAACTGGGCCCGCTCGGGCCCGGGCACCGTGCACGTTCTGCGTCACCGAGAGATCCTAGGCAGTCAGCTTCGCGGTTCCCCGATCATCGGGCGGGTGCTTATGTCGTACGAGGGGCACACCTTGCCAGCCAGGAATATCCGAGACGCGAGGAGCCAAAGCCATGATGACCGTCGTCACGACCGTGACCCTGAAGGACGAGGCAGGAAGTCAGTGGGACCGGGCGATGCACAAGCGCGTCCGGGCCGCCGCCGAGATGGACGGATGGGTCGCTGTGCAGCTGCTCAGACAGGCCGACGACCCGCAGCGGCGGGCGATCATCGGCACGTGGCAGTCACGGGAGCACTGGGCCCGCTGGCACGACGACGAAGCGTTCAGGGCAACCCGCGCGGAACTGGCCGGGCTGGAGGACGGACCGTCCAATACCGTCTGGTACGACGTCGTGGAGGAGCAGGACTAGGACTTGAGGCGCCCGCATGGAAAGGTGGGTTTGTTGGAGTTCGCGTGCCGCTAGCGCGGCCATTGACGCTCCAGGAGGTCTCCGCATGGACGTGCGACTACTCAGGTTCGGCGCCATCGAGGTCGATGGGCGGGAGTACGAACACGACATCGTCATCGAAGGCGGTCGGGTTCGGAAGCGAAAGAAGAAGCCCTCGAAGCCATACCGAAACGAGTTCGGGCACACGCCAGTGTCGGCCGCCGAGGAGCTCCCGTGGGGCGGAAGCAGGCTGATCATCGGCACCGGCGTCCACGGCTCGCTGCCGATCATGCCCGACGTCACCGACGAAGCTGGCCGCCGAGGCGTGGAGCTCACCGCCATCCCAACAAAGGACGCTTGCCGCCTGATCACGAGCGTCGACAGGCGTGAGGTCCACGCAGTACTCCACGTCACCTGCTGACTGTGATCAGCGCCCACTCACCAGTTGCTTCGCCTTCGCGGGCGCGGTACCGAGGGCGGCGCTGAAGTGCGCCGAAGCTGAGCCGGCCATCGACCAGGATGACGAGTTCACCGTCTATCTTGAGCCGGAAACTTGGGTTGTGCTGTATTGCTTGGCCGTGGCCGTTGTGGACATGTCCACAACGGCGTGGCTGACCTGGTGGCCGCCGCACGCCCGATTCTCATCTGAGCTCGGGAGGGGGTGACACTGTGGCCACGGGCAACTTGTCGCCCGAGCTCACCGAGCCGGTCGAGCTCGCCGGGGCAGTCGAACGGCTGCTGCCTGGTGAGCACGGCAGGCCGGGCGGGTCACCTACCTGCTCGACGGGATCATGGAGCACCGGGACTCCCAGGCCGGGGGCGGTGTCATCTCCACGGCGACACCCAGTGAATGACGGCCGGCAGTGGGTTGCTCCATATCGAGGCCCAGCCGGAGCACCTGGTGCTGAGCAGCCGGCCTGTTCCACGGCATCCAGCTCTGGGTGAACCTGCCGAAGGCACGGAAGTGGGCCCCACCCCGCTACCAGGACATCCGCGGCGGCGATTCCGCGCTGCTGTCCACGCTGGACGGGGTTCGCTGATCCGGGTGACCGCGGCTCGCAAGAAAACTGCCCCTCGCGCTCGGAGCCATAATGAGCGTACGCTCATGAGCAAAGGTTCATGAACAACCGCTCATATCAAGGAGACGACCATGACACAGGTGTCGGTCCGAGGACTGACGAAGCATTTCGGCTCGGTGCGCGCAGTCGAGGACCTGACCTTCGAGGTGCCGTCCGGGCAGGTGACCGGCTTCCTCGGGCCGAACGGTGCGGGAAAGACGACGACGCTGCGGATGGCGCTGGGCCTGGTCCGCCCGACAGCCGGTGAGGCACTGATCGGAGGGCGCCGGTACGCCGAGCTCGCCGAGCCGCGGCGGGTCGTGGGTGCGCTGCTCGAGGCGACCAGCTTCCACCCCGGCCGCCGGGCCCGGGACCACCTCCGTGTACTCGCACAGCCGGTCGGCGTACCGGCCGGGCGGGTGGACGAGATGCTCGAGCTGGTCGGTCTCATCGAGGCGGCGGACCGCCGGGTGAGCGGTTACTCGCTGGGCATGCGGCAGCGGCTCGGCCTGGCTTCGGCACTGCTCGGGGATCCGGACGTGCTCATCCTCGACGAGCCGGCCAACGGGCTCGACCCCGCCGGTATCGCCTGGCTGCGCGACCTGCTCCGGAAGGAGGCGAAGAACGGGCGCGCCATCCTCGTGTCCAGTCACGTACTCAGCGAGGTGGCCCAGACCGTCGATCAGGTCGTGATCGTGCACGAGGGACGGCTCCGGTTCGCGGGCCCGCTCGACAGCCTCGGCGAGGACTCGCTCGAGACCGCCTTTCTGAACCTGACCGGCGCGCAGTGAAGGAGCAGATGATGACTGGGATCAAGAACGAATTCCTCAAGCTGCGCACCGTCCGCAGCCCGCTCCTTCTCCTGACTGCCGCCCAGCTGGTGGTGCTGGCAGGTGTCAGCGGACTCTTCGTCAGCGGTGCGGATCTCCGCGACCCGGCGACACCGCTGCGTGCGGTCGGGCACGCCGGCCTCGTCTCCATCTTCTCCCTGGTGCTGGGCATCGTCGGCGTCGCGGGCGAGTACCGTCACAAGACCATCACCGACACCTACCTAGGTACGCCGCGGCGCGAGCGGGTGATCACCGCGAAGCTCCTGGTGTACGCCGCCGCGGGTGCCGTGCTCGGTCTGGTCAGCGCACTGGTGGCCTTCGGCGCGACCGCCCTCTGGCTGTCCGGCAAGGGCAGTTCCCTCGACCTATCCGATCCCGCGCTCTGGCGGACGCTGGCAGGCTGCGTGATCTGGAACGCGTGCTTCGGCGCGATAGGGGTGGGACTTGGCGCCCTGATCCGCAACCTGGTCGGCGCCGTCGCTGCGGCATTGGCCTGGATCGCCCTGGTCGAGGGCATCGTCGGCCAGCTCGTCGGAGGCTTCGACCGCTGGCTGCCGTTCAACAGCGGACTGGCCCTGGAAGATGTGCCGACGCCCGGAATCGAGCTGCTGCCACAGTGGGGCGGCGGGCTGGTGCTCGCGGCCTACGCGCTGTTGTTCGCGCTGGTCGCGGTGTCGACTACGGTTAGGCGCGATGTCTCCTAGACGCGCCAAAGCCGTGCGGGGCCGGGTCGGCGACGACCCGGCCACTGCGCTACGCGAGCACCTGATCGACACCGCCGAGAAGCTGCTCGGCGAACGGCAGGTCTCGACCATCACAACCCGCGACATCGCCCGCTCGGCCGGGGTTTCCGACGGCGTGCTCTACAACTACTTTGCGGCCAAGCACGAGCTTCTCGTCGCCGCCCTGGTCCGCCGGTACGCCGGGTCGGTGACCCGGTTCGACACCGACCTGCCGGTTGCCGGCAGTGGCACCGTCGAGGACAACCTCATCGCCTACGCGCAGGCCGCGGTGGACCTGGTCACCGAGACCCTGCCGACCGCGGCCGGCCTGATGTCGGAGCCGGCTCTGCTGCACCGCTTCATCGAAGAGATCCACCGGCAGCCGTTCGGTCCGCACCGGCTGCGCCAGCCCATCAGCGACTATCTCGCCGCCGAGCAGCAGCTCGGCCGCCTGGGCACGTTCGACATCGAAGCCGCGATCAGCTTGATCATGGGGCCCGCCATCATGCTGGGATTCGCCGCACTCATCTCCGGCGCCTCCCAAGACGAACTCACCGAGCAGATCCCCGGGATCGTCCGGACGTTGCTCACCGGCATCCAGGCCGGGGGTCAGTAGGCGCCGGAGTTGTCGAGGTCACTACGTTCTCCCACAGCCGCTGCATGCTTGAGCACCTCGTCGGGGTCGGCCCGCCGACGCCGATTCCACAGGTGCAGGAACAACGAAGAACGGCGTTCGCCCAGCATCATGCCCTTCGTGCACAGCACAACGTTGACGAGGCGCAGGTGACGTTCGTGCGTCGCGCCACGCCCAGAGGCGCCGCGAGGCGTACAGATTTCCCTCCCCCGCGAGCAGTGTCGAAGACCCCGCGAACCTAGAGCGTCCACAACAGGAAACAGGGGTCTTCATCGGCAAGTCGCGGACGTGTTGCACGCCGTTCTGAAGACCTCAGACAACGCCGTCCAGCACCACCCTATCCGGAAGCTGCCTGGCGGCCGCGGCCCCGACGTCGGGGAACTGCGTGGTCAGGTCCTTGCCGTTTGGGCGACCGGCCCGAGTTGTTCGGCTCCATGCCGATCACCTGGCGGGTCTCGAGCTGCTCGCTGCGGGCCCGCCGAGCGCCGAGATCGCGTCCTGGCCGTTCCTGAGCGTCAAGACCATGGAACACCACGTGAGCCGCATCCTGGCCAACTTGGTCTGCGCAGCCGATCGGAGGCCGCCGCATACCTGCTGCGGCATGGCTAGCCCGGCATGCGCTCGCGCGGCTCGGCGACGGCAGCCCGGCGGTGTCCGTCGGGACACTGCCGGGCCGCCGTCGCGCCAGGCTGATGGTGGTCAGTCGGCTACCACCGCCTTGAGTACGTCGACCTTGGCCGCGGACCGGGCCGGGCCGACGGCGGCCAGTACACCGGCCACCGCCGCGAGCGCCACGTAGAGCGCCACCTGCAGGCCGGGAACGGAGGTCGACTTGATTCCTTCATCCGCCAGTGCCCGCGCCAGCGCCGCACCCAGGCCGATGCCGAGGCCGGTGCCGGCGAGCGCACCCATGAGGGAGATCACCACCGACTCCCAGCGCACCATCGCCCGGACCTGACCACGGGTCATGCCGATCGCCCGGAGCAGGCCCAGCTCACGGGTCCGCTCGTACACCGACAGCACCAGGGTGTTGACGATGCCCAGCAGCGCGATCAGGACCGCCAGCAGCAGCATCACCGTCACGAAGGTGACCAGCTTGTCGATGAAGCCGCTCGCCTCCTTCTCGAAACCCTTACGGTCCAAGACCTTGGCGTCCGGGTGGTCGGCCAACGCCTCGACGACGGCCTTCCGCACAGTCGCCGTCTCGGCACCGTCGACGAGCGTGATCAGCCCGGACGCTGTGAGCTGCGGGCCCGCGTAGGCGGTCTGGGCGGCGAAGCTGATGACGAAGTCGTTGTCGATCCAGCCCTTGGTGTCGTAGACGCCGACCACCCGCAGGTCGTGCCTGCCGGTCTCGGCGAACTCCGACCGGATCACGTCGCCGACCTTCCATCCGTGCGACGTCGCGGCCGACTTCGAGAGCACGACCCCGTTGGTGCCGAGATCCGACAGCGAGCCGGACGACAGCCCCAGGTTCAGCACCGCACCGGCCGTCGCCGGGTCCACCGCGGCGTAGCTCGACCCCTCGCCGGCGAAGCGGGCCTGGCCCCAGCCGGTGGCCGAGACCTTGTCCACACCGGGGACACCCTTGACCGCCTTGATCGCCTCGGGGCTGAAGCCTGCGGACTGGATGCTCGAGGGAGTCACGAACAGAGTGGCGTTCGTCGAATCACCAATAGCGTTGCCGAACGAGGCCTTCAGTGAGGCGGCGAACACGCCCATGCTGACGACCAGGGTCAGGCCGACCATCAGCGCGGCCGCGGTCGACGAGGTACGTCGCGGGTTGCGCATCGCGTTCTGCCTCGCCAGCTCACCGGGCATGCCACGCAGCCGCAGCGGTACGGCGATCAGCGACGCCAGCGGCCGGGCGACCACCGGCATCAGGATGATGACACCGGACACGACACCCAGTAGCCCGACGCCGAAGGCCGCCATGCTCGCGTCGCCGTACAACGCCGAGAGCACGCCCGCCACGCCGAGACCCATGACGACGACGCCAACCACGGCGCGCTTCCACGTCGGCTTGCCGGAGCCGGGCACCGCGTCGCGCAGCGCCTCCACCGGCAGCACCTTCGTGGCCCGGTGTGCCGGGACCAGCGCCGCCACGGCCGTCACCAGGGTGCCGACCAGCAGCGACACCCAGATGGTGCGAGGCTGCAGCTGCAGCGTCGTAGTCGGCAGGCTGAAGCCGACCGCGCCCATCAGCAGGTTCAGCCCCTTGGCGACGAGTACGCCGAGACCGATGCCGGCGGCCGACGCCGAGGCGCCGAGCAGCAGTGCCTCGAGGATGAGGCTGCGGCGAACCTGACGGCGGGTGGCGCCGATGGCCCGCAGCAACGCGATCTCCCGCGACCGCTGGGTGACGGTCATCGTGAACGTGTTCCAGATGATGAACGAGCCCACGAACAAGGCGATACCGGCGAAGGTCGAGAACACGTACGACACGATCTTCAGGTCCTCCTTGACCGCGTCCGAGGCCTCCTTCGCCACGGTCGCGCCGGTGACAGCCTCGGTGCCCTTCGGCACAACTGCGCTGAGCCGCTTCACCAGCTCGGCCTGGCTGATCCCGGGCTCCGCGCTGACGTTGATCGCGTCGACGTGCCCCGGCGTGCCGAGCAGCTTCTGGGCGGTGGCGGGGTCGAAGTACGCCGACGTCGAGCCGCCGAGGTCCTTCTGGCCGCCGAAGCCGACGGTGCCGACGACGGTGAACTCCTGCGTCGGGCCGCGGAACAGCACCTTGATCGCGGATCCCAGCGCGATGTGGTGCTTCTTCGCGCTGGTGGCGTCGATCGCCACCTGGTGCGGCCCCGACGGCGCGGCCCCGGTGAGGATCTCCACGTCGCCGCGCAGGGTGGTGTCGGCCGGCAGGCTGTAGCCCATCGTGGGGGCTCCCCCGCTGGTCAGCACGGCCCGGCCGGCGTTGTCGGTCAGCAGCGCGTAGCCGCTGACCTCGCCCTCGGCGGCGCGTACGCCATCGACCGAGCGAACCTGCTGCAGCGCCGACGCCGCTATCGGTCCTCGGCTGATGCCGGCGCCCTCCGCCTGGCTGTAGGCGGCCGTGGTGCGGACCACTGCGTCGGTACCGGAGGTGACCTTGCCGAACAGCTGGTCGAACGCCAGATGCATGGTGTCGGTCAGGACGAGAGTCCCGGCCAGGAACGCGACCCCGAGCGCGATCGAGGCCATGGTCAGCGCAAGTCTCACCTTGTGGGCGAGCATGCCTCTGACAGTCGAGATGAACATGTCAGGCTCCTAGGTGTTTCATGTAGTCGAGTACGGCGTCGGCAGTCGGCTCGTGCATCTCGTCGACGACGTGGCCGTCGGCCAGGAAGAGGACCCGGTCGGCGTAACCGGCCGCGGTCGGGTCGTGGGTGACCATGACGACGGTCTGACCGAACTCGTGGACCGCCGTGCGGAGGAACTCGAGCAGCTCGGTGCCGGACGCCGAGTCGAGCGCGCCGGTGGGCTCGTCGGCGAAGACGATCTGCGGACGCGAGGCCAGGGCGCGAGCCGCGGCCACCCGTTGCTGCTGGCCGCCGGACAACTCGGTGGGACGGTGTCTGAGTCGCTCGGACAGCCCGAGCCGCTCGATGATCGTCTGGACCCAGAACTCGTCGGGCTTGCGGCCGGCGATGCGCATCGGGAGGACGATGTTCTCCGCGGCGGACATCGTCGGCAGCAGGTTGAAGGACTGGAAGATGAAGCCGATCCGGTCCCGGCGCAGCAGCGTCAGCGCCTTGTCGTTGAGCTTGGTGATCTGGGTGTCGCCGAGGTAGACCTCCCCCGACGTGGGCCGGTCGAGACCCGCGAGCATGTGCAGCAGCGTCGACTTACCCGAACCTGACGGACCCATGATCGCCGTGAATCGGCCGGAGTCGAGTTCGACGTCGACGTCCTTGAGCGCCGCAACCGCTGCGTCGCCGGTGCCGTAGAACTTGCTGACGCCGACGGCTCGAGCCGCGGCCGTGGTCCGAGTGGTGGTGGTCATGGTGGTGGTGATGGACATGTGATTCCCCTGTGCCTGGTTTCAGCCCCCCGGTCGAGCGGCGTGTAACCAGGAAAGGCGTTCCGGCTGCTTGCTCCCATCGGGCTGGGCGCACGACGTACGGGCGCTGGCCGCGTGCCATCTGCGGGCGATCGTGCGGCCAACCCCACCCTTAGGGGTTCGGGTAGAGCCCTCCCGCCGCGCCGCGGATGGGCGCAGACTGCAGTGGTGAGGAGGCGGTGGAGAAGAGGGCGGTCCCGGCGCGAGCGATTCGCTGCTGTGCTCGTGCTGTGCGGACTGGCCGGCTTCGTGCTGCTGGTGTACGTCGTTGTGGTGCTGGGAGGCGGCGTGCTGATCGGCCACACGTCGTCGCCGCATGTGGGGCTCTCCGTGCTCGCCACGGCCGTTGTCGCACTGGGCTTCGGGCCGGTGCAGTCGTGGCTCGAGAAGATCGTGTCCCAGCTGGTGCGGGGCGGCCGGCCGTCGCCGTACGACGTTCTGAGCCGGTTCTCGGCTGCGTTGACCAGCACCTATGCGAACGAGGAGCTGCCGGCGCGGATGGCCAAGGTGCTCGCGGACGGGACCGGTGCCGCCGGCGCGCAGGTGTGGCTCGTCGTGGACGACCAGCTCACGCTCGCCGCTTCCTGGCCCCCTGGTGCGGGCTCGGCGGCCGGACCGCCCGGAGCCGGCGACGTACCGGGCCGGCGCGAGCTGCCGGTACGCCAGGCCGGGGACCTGCTTGGCGTCCTCGCCATCCAGGAACGCGACGACGTACCACTCTCACCGGTCGAGGAACGGCTGTTCGCGGGGCTCGCCGACCAGGCCGGACTGGCGCTGCGCGGGGCCCGGCTGCGAGCCGAGCTCGGGCGCCGGTTCGAGGAGTTGTCCACCCGGGCGGAGGAGCTGAGGGTTTCGCGGCAGCGACTCGTCGACGCGCAGGACGCCGAGCGACGACGGCTCGAACGGGACATTCACGACGGCGCCCAGCAGCACCTCGTGGCTCTTGCCGTGAACCTGCGGCTCGCCCACACGCTGGCGGGGCGGTCGCCCGAGCGGGCCGATCAGCTGATCGCGGCGCAGGGTACGGCGGCAACGGCGACCATCGACACGCTGATCAGCCTGTCGCGAGGCATCTATCCCAGCCTGCTTGCCGACGAGGGACTGGTCGCGGCGCTGGGGACCGCGATCTCCACGAGCCCGATCCCGGCCGAGCTGCACGCTACATACGCCGGCCGGTACTCCGCCGAGGTGGAGGCCGCGGCGTACTTCTGCCTGCTGGAGGCTATGCAGAACGCCGCGAAACACTCGACCGCGCGCTCGATCCGGGTGGAGCTGCGAGCAGACCCCGACCTGCTCACGGCGATCGTTCGGGACGACGGCGCGGGCTTCGACCCCGGTACGACGGGTTCCGGCACGGGTCTGGCCAACATGCGCGACCGCATCGAGGCGGTGGGCGGCACCCTGACGATCGAGACCGCGCCCGGCCGCGGCACCATCGTCGACGCGCGCCTTCCGGACCGACGGAAGGACTGACATGCACGCCCGGGTGGCTTGGATGCTGACGGCACTCACCGTCCTGGTCGCGGTTGGAGACGTCTCGATCACCGCGGGGAACTGGCCGCTGCTGTCCGAGGAAGCCGTCGCCGTCCACGGTTTCCCGTTCGTCACCGGCGCAGCTGTGGGGTCGGCCGCGATGGGCGCGCTGATCGTGTCCCGGTACGCACGGCACCCGATCGGCTGGCTACTCTGCCTGACCGGATTCGCCGGCTCGATCTCGCTGCTGACCGAGGCATACAGCTTCTGGGTGCTCAAGTACGACGGCCCCGGCCCGCGCAGCCTCGGCAGCATCGCCGGATGGACCGCCGTGCTGCTCGGCGGCCAGCTCATCCTCGGCGCGCTGGCGATCATGTACCTGGTTGCGCCGGACGGGCACTTCCTGTCCCGCCGCTGGCGCATCGCGGGCATCGCGACGCTGGTCGGGCTCGGCAGCTGGACCGCCGGACAGTTCACCGTGTCGCCGACCGAGTTCGAGATCGACATGCAGCGCGTCGGCCCCGTCGGCGCTGTGCTCTTCACCGCCGGCATGCTCCTCACCGTCGGTGGTCTGATCGCCGCCACTGTGTCCATGTTTCGCCGGCTGCGGCTCAGCCGAGGCGTGCAACGGCAGCAACTGCGGTTGATCGCCGTCTCCGTTCTGCTGGCGGTCATGGGTCTCGTCTGGCTGCTCGGCGTCCAGCTGTTCAACGGCGGACAGCAGACCTGGGCCGCGAGCCTCCCGCTGTTCGTCTCCTATTTCTGTCTGCCGGTCCTGTTCGCCATCGCCGTACTGCGCTACCGGCTCTACGACATCGAGGTGATCATCAACCGCGCCGTCATTCTTGCCGTCGGCACCGTATTCGCGGCGATCGGGTACACAGGCCTGGTCGTGGCGGTCGCCGCAGTCGTCAATACACAGACGAGCGGGTTCTGGCTGTCGTTGTTCGCCACCTCGCTGGTCGCCCTCGCCTTCCAGCCGCTGCGACGGCGAGTCGTCCGGTTCGCGAACCGGCTCGCCTACGGCGCGCGGGCGCTTCCCTACGAGGCACTGGCGGACTTCAGCCGGCGCCTGACCGAGACACCGTCACCTAGGACACTGCTTCCGGTCGTCGCGGAAGCGGCCGGCCGTGCGGTGTCCGCGGCAAGCTCGAGCGCCGTTCTGCGCGTGCCTCGCGCGGGAGATGTGCAGGAGCACTGGCCGGCCGGCGCGCCGGACCAGGAGCCGGAGTACGACGTGCCCGTACGACATGGTGGCGACACCCTCGGCAGCATCGGAGTCACCATGCCGAAGGGCCGTCGGCTCCGTGCGGTCGACGAGCGACTGCTGCATGACCTGGCCGACCAGACCGCGCAGGCGTTCCGCAACACCGCGATCGAGGCCGAGCTGGCTGAGCACGTGGCGGCCCTCGACCGGACCGCGCAGGCGCTGACCGAGTCGCGGCGCAGGATCATCGCGGCCGATGACGCCGCCCGCCGCCAACTGGAGTCGGCGATCTCACGGGAGGTGCTGCCACACCTCGACACGATGCCGGCCCAGCTCGGCAGCCTGAGCATCGCGGCGTCGGGGTCTGCCGCCCTGGACGAGCTCGAACAGCTCGTGACCCGGACGAACACGGCGCTGGAATCCTTGCGCGAACTGACCCGGGGCGTGTTCCCGACCCAGCTCGCCCGGTCGGGTCTGGTGCCCGCACTGCGGTCACACGTGGCGCGGACCAGTCCGGGCGCCACCCTGCACGTCGGGCCGTCGGCCGACCGGCGGTTCTCTGCCAGGGTGGAGGCGGCGGTCTACTTCTGCTGCGTCGAGGCCCTGCGCGCCGGCTCCGGATCCGCCGAGGTCGACCTGCTGACGACGGGACAGGATCTGGTCGTGCGGATTCGCGGATTCGCCCGCGACGAGGTCGACGTACCGGCGATCGTCGACCGGGTCGAGGCGGTAGGCGGGTCGCCGTCCCTCGACGACGGGGACGTGCTGTCGATCATCGTTCCGCTCGGCGAGGGTGAGTCCGCGACGCCGGGCCTGCGCGCCGGGTCGGTGGTCACCGCGTAGCCGCGGCCCATATGGCTGCCAGCCGGTCTGGTCCGAACGCGGCTTTCGACACGTACGACGCGGCGCCGCAACCGGAGGTGCCGATCTCGTCCTCGTCGTACGTCGAGAGAAGGACAACGACCGGTGCGTCAGGCTCGAGCGTCATACGCCGAGTCGCCTCGATGCCGTCGATGCCGGGCAGATTGACGTCCATGAGGACCAGGTCGGGGTGCAGCCGGTCGACGGCGGTGAGGGAATCCTCACCCGACGCGGCGGAATCCACGACGACGAAGCCGTCCGTCTCGGAGACGACGGCGGCGATCGCCCGGCGGAACGTCTGCTGGTCGTCGACGACCAGGACGCGCACATCTGGCACCTGCGCACCTCCTCGGCGCCATCATGGCGCGGCGGCAACCGGCGCCGACATGGTGCTGGCCGCCCGGCGAGGGTGCGGTTGTTCCCACCCTCGCGCCGGCGCTCTGCTCAGCGCCCGGCGGGACCGCCGGTGGCTTCGAGGAAGGCGAGCACCGCCATCACGCGACGATTCACGTCGGTCTCATCGGTGAGACCCAGCTTCTGGAACACCGAACCGACGTGCTTCTCGACGGCGCGCTCACTCATGAACAGAGCCTTCGCCGTCGCCGAGTTGCTGCGCCCGGCCGCCATCGCCTCCAGCACCTCACGCTCGCGGCCGGTGAGTCCGAGCAACGGTGACCGTGACTCCTGCGCCTTGCGCGCGAGCAGTCCCTCCACCACTCGCGGATCGAGGACCGAGCCGCCCCGCGCGACGTCGTGAAGCGCCCGGACCAGTTCGTCGCCCTGCGAGACGCGCTCCTTCAGCAGGTACCCGAGCCCAGCGACGCCTTCGGACAGCAGGTCGAACGCATAGTCCTCTTCGACGTACTGGGACAGCACGACGACCCCTGTGGACGGGTGAGCCGCCCGGATCCGCTTGGCGGCGTCGATGCCTTCGGTCGTGAACGTCGGAGGCATCCGGATGTCAGTGAGTACGGCGTCCGGCCGGTGCTCGGCAACGGCCTCGAGCAGCGAGCCCGGATCGGTGACCGTCGCGACCAGCTCGATCTCGTCGGTCTCGGACAGCAGAGCTGCGACACCCTCGCGGACCAGGAGGTTGTCCTCGGCGAAGACGACGCGCAGTACCACGGCACCACTGTAGGCCCGGCGTCCATCACCAGCGTCAGGCCGGGCGGATCGCCTGCGGTTCGGGTAGCCGTCCGGCTCTGCACCGGGCGGCTACCCAACATCCTTGGTGCGTGGTCCGGGTCATGCTGCTTCTCGTTGCTCGAGCCGCCCGGACGGTTAGGTCCGGGCGGCTCGAGTTCGGTTCTGCCGGGCTCGATCACATCGCGCGCGCGACCGCGAGCCGCGCCTTCGCGGCTGCCCGGTCCGCCCGACGCTCGGCACGCTCCGCACGCCGCTGCGCCTTCTCGACCTGCAGCGCCAGGCGGCGACGCCGGCTCTGTTCAGCCTGCGTCAACTGCTCGCGTAGCTGTGCTCGGGCAAGGTCTTCCTGCATCACATACATCTCGGTTCTCCTACTCACAGTTGTGTAATCGTCCTGAGTCTTATCGAGTTCGTGCGCACGGCTATGGCGTTCACCAGGCCCGCCTCATGCGGAAGCCGGCAACAAGGCGCCGGTCAGTTGCTGGAGAGACCGCTTCAGCGCCTCGCGGTCCGGGTAGCCGTACCGGGCGCCCACCGCGTAGGCGTGGTGCCGGTCGCTCTTCGTAACCGCAGCGACGTACCAGACAGGGCTGCCCTCGGCCAGCATCGCCACGATCGTTCGGTGTTCGGGTGTGGTAAACATGCTGATCCTCTCCTTGCCTCGATGCGTCCAGCCGGACGCCGACTCGGTGTTCTCGCACAACCGCCAATGGCGTGTAACCAGCAAAGCCGTTGTGGATGCTCGCGCCCATTGGGCCGGCCGCACGACGTCAGGGCGCTGGCCGCGCGCAAAGCAGCGAATGATCGTGCGGCCGACCCACCCTCGGGGGTTCGGGCAGCGCCCTCCCTCGCCGATGCCGATGAAGGCGACTGCAGGTCGAGTGGTCGCTACACCACGCCACCACGCCCAAGATTCACCTCGGGTGGTGTCAGGTTCGGGGGCACGGGTCGGTGGCCGGCGACGGCGGTGTCGTAGGCCGGAGCACGCGTCGTACGGCGCGGAGTGGGTGGCGGCGTGGACGCTGCGGTGCATGCGGTAAGACCGGTGCATTCGGAAGGGCAGAGTGAGTCTGCTCGTGGATCGCCTTGATCGTGAAATAGGAGACGTACATCAGGGTGGTTCCTTTCGACCCTTCGACGGTGTGGATTGCTGATGTCCACCAGGCTCGGCCCGGGGCTGGGTTCCGCACATCGTCGGAAGGCTGTGTTCGAGGTCGGCCCCACCGACGATTCCGGCTCCTACTTAGGTAGGAGCCGGAGGTGCAGTGCTGAGCCCGAATCTTGTACGGCGGCGGTGGCGGAGTACCCGGGCGGGACGGAACGGTGAACCAGGTCTCGAGTCCAGTCAGAAACTGCCGGTGTATCGGGCCGATGACGTGCGGCTCGGCGCGCTCGAGCCAGGCGGCGTGTTCATCGGAATCGAGCCAGGCGCGCAAGTGCTCGGCGGTGTCGAACCGGTAGACGACGCGGTACTCACCCGTGGAGGTGTTCTCGGGCCGGAAGACCTCGGCACCGAGGTGACCTGGGTATCGGCTCGCCGCCGCGATGATGCCGGTGAGGAACTGCTCGTAGAACGACTCGTGCCCGGGCTTGACCCGGCGGGTCACCGTGGTCGTGACTGGACCGTCGGGGCCGCCGGGCAGCGAGCCCCGATCCGGTGGATCGCTCCCGCTCAACCCAACCCCTGATCCTTGAACTGCAACAGCCAGATCGTGTTACCGCCTGGATCGACGAACCACGCGACCAGGGCGAATCCGACGTCGGCAACGTCGTCCACCGTCGTCAGGCCCGGCTCGTCGTACTCCGCGATCTCGACGCCGCGGGCCCGTAGCTCGGCGATCTCCGTTGCGATGTCGGTGACGCGCCAGCTCGCCTTCGTCTGCTGCTCGCCGGTCCGGGCGCTGCTCGCGGTGACGACCAGCCTGCTGTCGCCGCCACACCGGAACGTCACGAACTCATCATTCTCGATCAGCACGCCCAGGCCGATCCGGCCGCCGTAGAACTGCTTCACGGCCTCGAGGTCCGTCGCAGTCAGCATCACGCCAATCGGGTGCTCTCGGAGCATCTCGTCTCCCTCCCGCAGCACCGCCACCTCGAGTCGGTCTCGAATCCTCGACCGGCCCAAACACGTTTGCTTCTGCCTCGCGGACACCGTCGGCGACGAGCGAGAGCAGATGCGCAGATACGACACTCGGCCGGGCAGAAGCCGAACGCGCCCAGGGCCGAAGGCATCAGAGACGATGAAGCCATGGAGCATCCGTACGAGTCACTGCCGGACAACCCGCAGGCAGCTATCACGATCCTGACCACCGAGCACTTCAACCTCCAGACCGCCCGGGCGGCGACGATCTCGGAGTCGAACGGCCGGACCAGCATCTTCCTCGGCGCGGTCTCCGCAGGCCTGGTCGCGCTGGCGTTCGCCGGGCAGACCTCGCGTACCACCCTGCTCACCTTCGGGCTGGTGCTGTTCCCGGTCTTGTCGTTCCTCGGACTGGTCACGTTCGAGCGGGTCCTGCAGGCGTCGATCGAGGACACGCTGTACCTACAGCGCATCAATCGGATCCGCCGCTTCTACCACCGAGCTGCTCCAGGCCTCAGCGGCTACCTCGGCGTCGCCGCGCCCACCGATGACATCGTCACCATCCTGGCGCTCGACGGCTACTCGCGATCGCGCCGGCAGATCCTGCTGAGCGCGGTCGGGATGATCGGCGTGATCAACAGTGTGCTGCTCGGCACCGTCGCCGGCTTCGGCGCGGCCGCCATCACCGAGTCGTTGTGGCCGGCGATCCTCGTCGCCGTCGTCGTCTTCGGCGTAGCCACGATCGTCCACCAGCGCTACCAACTCCGCGCCCGCCACCGCAAACCGAACCCGTTCGCCGACGCCCCTCCCCCGTAGCGCGCAGGCCGCATCCTTGGCGTGAGTCGTGACCCAGTCACCGCTCGTCGTTGCAGCTCGCTCTGCGCGACCACCCTCGCACCCGCACCGCCTCGGGTGTGTCGGGCAGTTGGTGGGTGCCAGAATCGTGGAGTGGACACTCAGCCGGACCTGGCTGACACCTCGCGGGTCGAGGCCTTCAGTGACGGCGTCTTCGCGATCGCGATCACCTTGCTGGTGATCGAGCTGCACCCGCCCGAACTCGAACCCGGTGAACACCTGTGGCCGGCCCTGCTGGACACGTGGCCGCAGTTCGCCGCGTACGTGACGAGCTTCGCGGTCATCGGCATCATGTGGGTCAACCACCACTCGATGTTCCGCCGGATCCAGCGGGTCGACCGTGGGCTGATGTTTCTGAATCTGCTGCTCCTGCTGTGGACGGCGCTGCTGCCGTTCCCGACGAACCTGTTCGCGGAGTACCTGCAGGACCCATCCAGCAACGCCAATGTCGCGGCCGCCATTTACAGCACCAACCTCACGCTTGCGGCAATCGCGTTCAGCCTGATCTGGTGGTACGCGCTGCGCACGCACCTCGTCGAGCACGACCTGAGTCCGACCGAGCAACGCAAGTCGGTACTCCGCTTCTCGATCGGCACCCTGGTGTATGCACTCACCATCGGCCTGTCGTTCATCTCGGCCCCCATCACCCTGCTCGTGCAGTTCCTGCTCGCCCTGTACTACGGATTCGAACAGGTCCGCTCGCAACGCACCAATCGCCCCTGACTGCCGGCCGGGTACCGAGTGGGCGCGTACGCGATGGTGACCTGCCAACGGCAGTAGGGTGATCCGTGACCACAGTGCTCTGTGTGCCTCAGTGGCAAGGCTCGGGACTGGGCGACTCGCCTCGGCTTGCAATCGGTGCTCGGCGGACGGCTGAACTGATTCCGGCCGATCACCACGTGACAGTGCCGGTGCTCGACACGGGCGGCAAGCCCGAGGCCGGCGTGCGAGGGCTGGACGTACTGGTCGAGAACCTCCGGTTGACGTACGACGCCTTGGCCGACATCGACGACCTGATCATCACCGCCGGCGGAGACTGCGCAGTCGACCTCGCGCCCATCGCGACAGCCCGGGAGCGATACGGCGACCGGCTGACCGTGCTGTGGATCGATGCACATCCCGACCTGTACACGCCGCAGACGCTGCGATCCGGCTCCTTCCACGGCATGGTGCTGCGAACCCTGCTCGGAGAAGGGCCCGCTCCACTCGTTCCAGCGCATCCGCTGGTGCCCGAGCAGGTGATCATCGCCGGTGAGCGGGCCGGGAGCGCATCCGAGCACGACTACCTCCAACATGCCGGCATCCGCAGGTACGGCGTCAAGGACCTCGACCGGACGTTGGACGGCCTCACAGGCCCCGTCTACGTCCACGTCGACCTGGACGTGCTCGAACCCACCCAGTTCAGCTCACTCGGCTACCCCGAACCCGACGGCGTGCAGGTACAGCAGCTGATCGATCTGGTCTCCGGAGTGGACAACCTGGTCGGCGCTGCCATCACCGAACACATGCCGACCGGAGGCCCCTCCGACTCCGCCGACGCCGAGGTCATCGCCCGCCTGGCCGCGGCGCTCACCCGCTGAGTCCTCACAACACCGATCGCCTCCCCTTGCCTGCGAGTCCACCTGCGGCGCGAGAGCCGAATGTGGGCGAGCCAACCGTGCCGCTCGGAGCCGGTATGGAGAACACGCTGCACGGAGTCTCTCCTCCATCGTGCTCGACCCGAACAACGACCTCGCCAGGCTTGGCGACGCGGTCAGGGTGCAGTCGTTGCTTGGGGCACCTTGCTCGTCTTCAGGTACCGGATCGTGAGGTGGCCCGCGATCACCCCGGCTACGGCGAGTGCGACCACAAGCCAGACCGGTGCGCCGAGGTCGATCGCAGCCACGATGACGAACCCCTCGAACAACGCGATGAGTGTGAAACCAAGATGATCCAGGTATGCCGCGGACGGCGCCTCGTCGCCGGCCGGCTGGGTCCGCGACGCCTGGACGGCACGCAGCATCATGTAGCCGCCGAGCACGATCAGCCCCGAGAACACCCAGCGCGACGGTGTCCCCATATCGCGCCAGCCTACGGCGACCGAGAGCACCATGAAGACGTCCAGCAGCGCTAGCGACCAGAAGTAGTACCGAAACCAGGCGCGGCGCGAGATGGCGATGCAGCCGCTCGTGAACGCGACCACACCAGAGACGGCGTGCGCCACGATGAACACGGTATGCCACATGGTATTGCTCCTTCCGGCTCGGATTGCGACAACGACGGATACCGGGCGCTGCGCCGTCACAGCTGCTGACGAAGGGCCCACTGGGCGATGTGGACGCGGGACGGCACACCGAGTTTGCGCATCGCGTGCCGGACGTGGTTGATGGCGGTCCACTCCGCGATCTTCAGCCTCGTGGCGATCTGGCGGTTGGTCATCCCTTCGGCAACCAGCAGCACAACCTCGCGCTCCCTGGCCGTCAGTGGTGTCTCGAGGAGTGCCTCGGCCAGCTTCGGTTCCGAATCGATCGGCGCGCCGACAACCTGCACGACCGGAATCGGGAGGTCGACGAGGCCGAGGTCGTCGTCGAGCAGTGCCGCCGGTGGTGCTGATCTGCCCGCCAGACAGGCGTTGTCGAAGGCGACGTCGCCGAGCCTGCGGCGCAGATTCTGCAACGCACGGTCCACGAACGGCAGGATCTCCGCACAGGCATAGCTGTGCGTCTCGGCCCGGATCGTACTCGCTGAAGCGATCAAGCGTGCGGCGATCAGATCCGTTTCCGGCCGGCGCCGCCCGGCCAGCACGAGAGCCAGCGCCTCCAACGCGAACGGCGTATCCGGATGGATGCCCATCCCGGCCGCCTTCGCCGCGGCAGACCGGCAGATGCGTTCGGCATCATCGAGGAGCCCGCGCCGGAACGTGATCAGGCCGGCGAGTGCGCGGACGCTGTTGGCACTGGTTCCGTCGTGCGCCTCGAGCAGCGGTAACGCGAAGCCCACTGCCTCATCCGCCGCGGCCACGTCGCCCCGGCTCAGCGAGATCAGCGCCAAGTCGATGAGCACCACGGCCGCGGCATTCGGATCCTTGATCGTTCGCCACAGTGACAGGCTCTTCTCACACAACGTGCGGGCCTCGGCAAAGTTGCCCCGGACCCGGGCAAGATTGCCGAGGTGGTTCAGGGCCGCTGCTACTCCGGGCAACTCGTCGAGGTTGCGATAGGCCGCCACAGCGCGCCGCTGGTAGTCCTCCGCCGCGACATAGTCCCCGACCGCCAACGCGAGCGTTCCAGCGGCGTGCAGGGCATCGGCGTACTGCTTGTCGTCGGTGCGGTTCTTGCGATCTGCCAGAGCCTCCCGCAGCATCCGGAGGCCTTCGCGCAGCTGTCCCTGGCCGAACATGAACCGCCAGAGTCCGGTCGCCAGCGCGAGCGCCCCGTCGGCGTCACCGCTGGCACGCAGGTGCTGATACGCCGCGCGCAGGTTGGCCTGCTCGGAGATCAGCCTGGCCCGGCACGCCGCGTGCCGCCCACGGGCCAATTCCTGCTGCGCGTCGGCGACGAGGCGCAGATAGTGGCCGGCGTGGCGGTCGCGGATCTGCTGTTCATGGCTGGTATCCCGCAGCTGTTCCACGCAGAATGCCTGGATCGTGTGCAGCGGCTGGAATCGCGGCTCACCGTCGACACCGACCGATACGGCCAGCATGCCCTTGTCCAGCAGGGCTTCCAGCAGGTTCTCGACGCACGCCTGGTCCAGCTGCGCGACGGCCATGGCGGCAGGTACGCCGAATCCGTCGACGAACACGCCGAGACTGGTGAGCAGCCTGCGCTCGGGCGCGGTCAGTAGCTGATAGCTCCAGAGGATCGCCGCCCGCATCGTCTGCTGCCGCGGCGGCACGTGGGCCGCTCCGAGACGCAGGATGTCGATGCCGTCCCGCAACCTGGCCAGCAGCGCCCGGGTGCCGAAGAGCCGTAGCCTGGTCGCGGCCAGTTCGATCGCCAACGGTAGCCCGTCGAGCAGCCCGCAGATCTCCGCCACGTCGGCAACGTTGTCCTCGGTCAGGGCGAAGTCCGGCACCACGGCGCGAGCCCGTTGGATGAACAGCGCGATGGCCGGGATGTCCGTGATCTCGCGCAGCGGCACCTGCAGAGAGGTCGCCAGTTGCAGTGGCCGGACCGGGTACAACCGCTCCCCGTAGATCCGCAGCGGCTGCCGGCTGGTCGCCAAGACTCGCAGGCCGGGGCACTGCGGCAGCAGGGTCCGCAACAGCTCGGCTACACCGTCCGCGACGTGCTCGCAGTTGTCGAGCACCAGCAGCAGTTCGGTGTCCCGCAGGCGGTCGCGTAGGTCGATCGCCGGCTGGGTGTCGCTCTCGGAACCGGCGCGGCAGGCAGCAGCGACCGCAGCAGCCACCTGGCCGGGCTCGGACAGTGGTGCCAGCTCAACTGGCCAGACGCCGGCGCCGAAGCAGTCACGTACCTCATCGACCACGGACAATGCCAGGCTGGTCTTCCCCGTGCCACCCGGTCCGGTGAGCGTGACCAGTCGCGCCGAGCCCTCGATGATCCGCCGCAGCGCTATGCGCTCACTGTCCCGGCCGACCAGTGGCGTCGGGTGGCGGCAATCCGCCGCCCACCGTTGCGAGGCCGGCACATCGGTTGGCTGCAAAAACTCCACGATGGGGCCATCGTGATCGTCGGCCACCCTGAGCCCCCTACCTCGCCCGATACCCGGGACTGCTGAAGCAACATCGACCCTAGCCTCGTCCGCTGGCCGTGCGTCCATCTCTCCTGTGAACGCTCGGGAAACGGCGTGTGTGGACTGGACCAGACACGCTGTCGTCTGGTCGTCTAAAAGTCAAGGAGAACTCGTCATGCCAGGCGTCCTGGCCAAGCCGCGGGACGTGTACTGCGGTCGCACCAGCGCCATCACCTCGCGCCACACTCCGACTGCTTCACCGGGTGTGGCGACGGTGCCGAGGACTGCCGCGATCAGGGTGTCCCGGTGGGCGTCGGTCCGGCCTGGGCCGACCGAGATCGGGATCACCGCGCGGATCGCCGGCAGGGCGCCGATCTCGTCGAGACCGTCGACCTTCTCGATCTCCACTCCGACCGGGTGGTGCGGGCTCACGAACACCGCGTGCCCGGTGAACGTGGGCAGCTCGCCGCTCTCGGTGCCCAGTGCCGCGAGTCCGGCCCGGGCGATCAGGTTGACGGTCGACACCATCGGGAACAGGTACGGCAACGCTCCCCCGGCCCGCCCGTTCACCTCGATGACCCGCGGGCCGTCGGCGGTCAGCATCAACTCGGTGTGCGCGAGTCCGGTGCGGAACCCCAGCGCGTGCAGCGCCTGGCCGGCCATCCCAAGCACGTCGGCACGGGCCTGAGCCCCGAGTGCCGACGGCAGCATCATCCCGGTCTCCAGCACTGGCGGAGCGGTCGGGAACCGGTCCGTGACCGCGAGGTGGCACACAGCTCCGCCGACCGCAATCGATTCGACGCTGACGTACGGAGCGAATCCCGGTGTCGCGGCTGCCGGGTCGCCCACCAGCAGTTCCTCGAGGATGAAGGCGGTATCCGGATCCACCGCACCACCGGCCCGCGCGGCGTCGTCGAACGCTCGCGCGACGTGGCTGCTCAGCTCATCCGGTGTGGTCACGATCGATGCCAGGGCGCCACCGCTGCCCCGCGTGGGCTTGAGAATCGCGGGCAACGGCACCTCGGCCAAAGCCGCGGGGACATCCGCGGGACTCATCAGCCGGGCGAACCGCGGCGTCGGTACGCCGACCGCGGCGAGCGCTCCGCGCTGCAGGTACTTGTCCCGGAACAGTGCGATCGTCTCCGGAGGCTGCCCGGGCAGACCGAGCCGGTCCGCGACGACGGCGGCAGCCTCGAGCAGGTCGTCAGAGAACGTCAGTACGCCGTCGACAGTTCGTCGGGCCGCGTACGCGACGGCATGGTCAACCAGCGCCTCCCGGTCCGGGGCGATCACGACATCGGCCGGCAGGTCGTCGTCGAGCCGGTCCGCGCGGCGGTTCATGATGTCGGCACTCGTGAGCACGACGACGTCGCCGACCGAGCGCAACTGCTGCACCGTGTCGGTGATCCGGATCCCGCGGGTACCTATCAGGAGCATCACAACGGGTCGCACGGAAACCTCCAGATCAGCTGGGCATTCATGGTGCTGCGACCACGGTGATCGCGGCACCCGGGCAACATTCCGCCGCGCTGGCGAGGTCCAGGGCCGCCGGCTCGTCCGCGTCGACCGTCGCCGACACCGGGCGGGATCGACGGTCCGGTCCGAGCTCGAAGTGATCGGCAGCGATGCCCAGGCACATCCCGCTGCCGATACATGCGTCGCGGTCGACCGTCACCTTCCACAGCGTCATCTCGTCTCCTCATCGCAGCGCATCGAGCGATTCATCGGCCGCCGCCTCACACCGAGACCGTGAGCTTGACTTCGTACCGCCGCAGCCACAGTTCGATCTGGGTGAGGTAGGCCAAGGCCATCCGCTGCATCCATGCCGGGCGCCGGCTGTCGCCGTCGACCAGAGCGGTGACCCGCTCGACATCCAGCAGCGGGCGGATCGCCGAGTCGCCGGCCAACAGCGAGCGGGCGGCCGCACGCACCGCTGCGTCGTACCTCGGATCGGGTGCCGTCGGGTACATCGTCTTCGGCCGGTCGACCAGCTCGCGCGGCAGCAGGTCGGCGGCGACCCGCCGGAGCAGGCCCTTCGGTGTGCCGTCGATCGCCTTCATCGCCCACGGCACGTTCCAGACGTACTCCACCAGCCGGGTGTCGCAGAACGGCACCCGCACCTCGAGCCCGACCGCCATGCTCATCCGGTCCTTGCGGTCCAGGAGCACCGGAAGGAACCGGGTCAACGCGAGGTAGGACACCTCCCGCATCCGCCGGTCGACGCCGTCCTCGCCGGCCAGCCGCGGTACCTCGGCGAGCGCGTCGGCGTAGCGGTCCGCGGCGTACCGCTGCGGCTGCAGCCGTTGTTTCAGAGCCGGGGTCAGCACGTTCGCGAAACCGGTGTCGTCGAGATTCCAGGGGAACCCGTCGCGGGCGATCGCCCTCCGGTCGTGGAACCACGCGTAGCCACCGAACACCTCGTCGGCCGACTCGCCGGACAACGCGACCGTCGAACGGCCGGCGATCGCCTCGAACAGCAGATACAGCGAGCCGTCCAGGTCGCCGAGGCACGGCAGGTCACGGGCCCGCGTGGCGCGCTCGAACGTGCTCAGCAGATCCGGTACGTCGAGCACCACGTCGGTGTGCCGCGATTCGATGTGCTCGACCAGCGTGCGAACGTACGGCGCATCCAAGGTCGGCCGATTCGCATCGGCCCGGAAGTCTGCAGCGCTGCCGGCGAAGTCGACCGCGAACGTGGACAACGCCCCAGCACCAACAGCGCCGCTCGCCAGTACGCCGATCAGGCTGGAGTCCAGCCCACCGGATACCAGCGCGCACAGCGGTACGTCGGACACCAACTGCTGGTTCACAGAGTCGTCGAGCAACCCGCGGACGGTCCGCACCGTGGTGTCGAGATCGTCGGTGTGCGGTGCGCTGCGAAGTCTCCAGTAGGTCCGGGTCCGCGCCCCGCGCCGGTCGAACTCCAGCAGTGAGCCCGGACGCAACTCGTGCAGATCGCGCAGCACCGCGTTGCCCGGCGTACGCGTGCCGAACATGGCGAACAGCTCGAGCACGCCCTCGTCGTCGAGCGCGGCGTCGAACACCGGGCTGGCGAGCAGCGCCTTGGGCTCGGAACCGAAGACGATGCCCTCGGCGTAGTGGTGGTAGTAGAGCGGCTTGATGCCGAGCCGGTCACGGGCCAGCAGCAGACGCTCCCGCTCGGCGTCGAAGACTGCGAACGCGAACATGCCCTCCAGCCGCCGTACACACTCGGCCCCCCACTCGAGGTAGGCGCGCAGTACGACCTCGGTGTCGGATCGAGTGGTGAACCGGTGTCCGCGGGCCCGCAGCTCGGTGCGAAGTTCGGCGAAGTTGTACACCTCGCCGCTGAACGTCAGCACCACCGGCTTCGAACCCGGCCGCGCGTGTGCCAGCATCGGCTGCGCCCCGCCCTTGGGGTCGATCACGGCGAGCCGTCGGTGCCCGATCGCGGCGTGTCCGTCAAGCCAGGTACCGCGCCCGTCCGGGCCACGGCAGGCCAGTGTGTCGGTCATCGCCTCCAGCACGCCCGGCTCGTCGGCCGGCCGTCGCTCCCAGTCGACCCATCCCGTGATGCCGCACATCAGCTCACCCTCGCTCTCGTCGGTCTCATCGCGCCGCAAATCCGCCGTCGACCAGCAGGTCGGTGCCGGTGATGAAGGACGCGTCCTCGGACAACAGGAACAGGACGGCGGCGGCGATCTCTCGCGGTGCCGCCTTCCGGCCCATCGGTGTTGCCGCGACGAAGTCGGTGACGAACTGCTCGGGCAGGCCCGAGGTCATCGGAGTCTCGACCATGCCGGGCGACACGGCGTTGACCCGGATCCGCGCGGGCGCCAGTTCGACCGCCGCGGCGCGGGTCATCGCGGCGACCGCACCCTTGGCGCCGTGGTAAGCGAACGCGGCCCCCGAACCGACGTGCGCGAACACCGAGGACACGTTGACGATCGCGCCGCCGCCGGCCAGGTGCATGCACGGAACCGCGGCCCGCAGGCCGAGCCAGGTGCCGCGCTGACAAACCTGGATCACCCGCTGCCACTCGTCGTCGCTGACGCCCTCCAGCCCGTGGATGCCGACGACGCCGGCGTTGTTGACCAACAGGTCCGGATAGCCGAAGTGCCGGCGAGCGGTCCTGATGAACCGTTCCCACGCCGATGCGTCGGTGACGTCCAACGACACGGGGACGACGCGGCCCGGGAGGCCGGCCGTGTCGAGTTCGGCGGCCGCCTTCTCGCATCCTTCTTGATCGATGTCGCCCAAGACGACACCGGCACCCGCCGCGACCAGGCCGGCTGCCACGGCCCGCCCAATGCCGCTGGCGGCGCCGGACACCAGGGCGATCCGGCCTGCCAGACTCGCGCTCGAGGTCGGGCCATCGGCCGCTTTCGACACTGTTGCGGGTGTCAGTGAGCTCATCGACCCGCCTCGACGGAATCGCGCGGCAGCCAAGCGAGCGCAGCGCCGTACCCGGCGGCGTGGCTCAGCGAGACGCAGGGCACCGGGAGCCGCAGTTCGCGCCGCCACTGCTCCGCCGCGCCGGTGAGGAGCACGACCGGTGGCCGCGGCACAGTGCGGAGGATCTCGATGCTCCGCCACGGCACCGGGCCCGACCAGCCGAGCGCGGCGGTGACTGCACGTTTGGCCGCAATCCGAGCAGCCAAGTGTTCGCCGACCCGGACGAAGTCCTGGCAGTACGCCAGCTCGCTGGAGCTCACCCGCTGCCACCAGGTTTCAGGCACCCGCGCACCTGAATACACCCGTACCGCACACACGTTCTGGCCGGCCGTGCCGGCGTCCGAAACCGTCACCGTGACGGCCACGGCGTCAAGACCACCGACGCGTACGTTCCGCCCCAGTTGGCGGCTGTGACCAACGCCGCCCGGCCAGCCGGGTCGTGCTCCGAACTGAGGTACGGCTCCAGCCCGGGCAGAGGATCGCGCAACCCGTCGACGGCCGGCACCCAGCCGGTCGACATGCTCTCCACAGCACTCACCGCGGACATCAGCGCCGTGGTGGCGTGCAGGTGACCAAGCTGCCCGCTGAGGTTCGCCAGCCGCGTCGACCCGGAAGCGAATACCGCGGCCACCGCGCGGGCCTCGGCCTGATCGATCGCGGCGGTGCCGCGCGCATCGCCGTACACCACACCGACATCCCCCGCGGTCAGACCCGACTGCTCGAGCGCACTGCGATGGCACTGCGCCCAGGACTCACCGGACGGGTCGTTGCCCGCCACCCGGTAGGCGTCACCGGTAGTGGCGTGCCCGCGAACCTCCGCGAGGATCGTTGCCCCACGTTCTTCGGCATGCTCCAAGGACTCCAGGACAAGGGCCGCCGCGCCCGCTCCGAGAGCGCACCCGGTGGGTTCACGGTCGTACGGGCGCACCTGGTCCGACGCGAGCAGGCCGAGATGGTCATAGCCCAGATGGAGCAGCGGAGTGAGCTCGTCGGCGCTGACGGCGGCCATCACCTCGGCCTCACCACGGCGTACCAGGTCGGCTGCGTAGCCGAGACCCGCCACTCCCGAGGCACAGCCGATCGCGAGGGTCGACAACGGTCCCCTGATCTGCAGTGACAAGCACGCGTGACCGGGAGCCGCGTTCATCACGGAGTTCGGGAACAGCCGCGGATTCACCCGGTGCGGGCCCTCGGTGCCGATCGTCTCCGTCAACTGCGCGACAGTCTCCAGCGGGCCGGTGTACGTGCCGAAGACCATGCCGACCTGCGTTGCGTTCTGGCCGGTGATCCGGAATCCCGCGTCGGTGAAGGCGTCCCGGGTCGCGGCCAGGACGAGCAGGCCCAGCTGGTCGAGCCGACGAGCGTACGCTGGGTTGATCCAGCGCCGGTACCCCTGGTCGGTGATCTCCGCAGTGAGCCGGCTGGCCGCAGAACCCGTGTCGATACCGCTGGCCGGCCGGATCCCGACCGTACCCGCTCGCAGTGCAGCGACCAGGCCGTCGCGGCCGAGGCCGATCGGCGAGACCACGCCGGCCCCAGTGATGACCACCCGGCGGTCCGGGCGGACCGGTGCGGGTCCGGGCGCCCGCCCCATCACCAGCGAGCAGTTGTTGCCACCGAACGCGAAGGAGTTGGACACGACCACGTCGACCTGAGCCGGCCGCGAGGTATTCGGCACGATGTCGTACGCCGGGTTGACGTCCGCGGACGTCTCGACGTTCACCGTCGGCGGCAACACCTGGTCTCGCAACGCCAGCGCGCAGACCGCGGCCTCCAGCGCCCCGGCCGCACCCAGCATGTGGCCGACCTGCGACTTGGTACTGCTCATCGGCGGCCCGCTGTCGCCGAACAAGGCGGTGACTGCCTTGCGTTCGGCGCTGTCGTTGGCCGGCGTACCGGTGCCGTGGCCGTTGACGTAGTCGACGTCGGCGGACGTGAAGCCGGCCTGCTCCAGAGCGCGGCGCATCGCCCGCACCGCTCCGCCACCGACCGGGTCCGGGGCTGTCGCGTGGTGGGCGTCGCTGCTCAGCGCATATCCGGACACGTAGCCGAGCACCTGCGCGCCACGCTCGCTGGCGACCTGCTCGCCCTCGAGCACCAGGATGGCTGCACCCTCGCCGATGTTCAGGCCACTACTGCGCGAGTACGGCGCACACGGCTGTTGGTCGAGCGCCTTGAGGCTGTCGAACCCTGCCAGCGAGAGGATGTCGAGCACATCGACGCCTCCCGCCAGCATGACATCGGCTCGACCTTCACGGATCGCGTCGAGCGCCCACCCGATCGAGTTGGCGCCCGCCGCGCAGGCGTTCGAGATGACGACCTTCGGACCCTTCAGCCCGAACGCCGCGCTGACCGCGTCGGTCGAGGTGTAGAGCGGGTAGACAAGCAGGTGGTGCTTGGATGCGCCGGCGACACCGTCACGCAGCAGCTCCCAGTGGTACTGCTCACCCGCGTCCAGGCCGCCGACCGACGTACCCATAGCGATGCCCACCCGGTAGGGGTCCAACGCGGCGATATCCAGCTTGGCGTCCTCGACGGCCTCGTGAGCTGCCCCCAGTGCCATGCCGATCGCACGGTCGGCGCGACCCCGGCCCCGCTGCGGCGGGACCGGTACGTCGCCGACCTCGCCCGAGTACTGGCAGCTCAGTGTGGACGTGTCCAACCGGCGGGTCAGGCCGATCCCCGTGGCGCCGTCGCGGACGCCTGTCCACACCGATTCCGCGCCTGTGCCGAGCGCGCAGGTCAGCCCGACGCCGGTGATGGCAACAGCCCTCGCAGTCATGGATTCCTCCTCAGAGACCGGTGGCCGCTACTCGAGCGGTAGGCCGAAGCTGGTCGCTACCAGGAATGGCGCGGCGGTGGTCCGGACAGGGTGGTCGAGCTCGTCCAGGGTGAACTCCAGGCCCGCGGCAGCCACCTCGGATTCGACTCGCGCGGTACCGATCACCCTGCCCAGCCGCGGCGAGTAGACGGCGTGCGTGACCGTCCCCACCCGCTCGCCGGCGATACCCAGTGCGATGCCGCCTTCCGGCGCCGCGTCGAGCCCGTCGTCGGCGATCCAGCAGACCGGGCGCTGCCCCGGCGCTGCGCTCCAGTGCTCGGCCAATGCAGCCTTGCCGGCGAACTCGTGGCCGAAGTCGACCATCCACTGCAGGCCGATCTCGAACGGTGTGGCGTCATCGGCTTCACGCTCGAGATTGGCGAACCGCATCTCCATCCGGCAGATGTCCAGCGCGTCGAGCCCGACCGGTTGCGCGCCGAGACTCAGCAGATGCTCACGCAACTCGGCGCCTGCAGCGGCCGGGACATGCAGCTTGTAGCCGTACTCGCCGCTCACCCCGGTCCGGCTCACGAGCAGCTCGACGTCCTCGCGCCAGCCCGCGCTGACGAAGCCGGAGTACGACATCGACGAGATCGGGAACGACAGGAACTTCTGCGCGATTGCCGGTGCCTGCGGTCCTTCGATGCCGTAGACCCGGAACGCGTCGCTCAACTCCTCGACCGTCACGTCGTGACTTCCGGCGGCACCGGCTGTGACCACGTACTCGACGGCGGCTGCGGCCTGCGCCGGCCAGATCTCGACGAGGTAGTCGGTGCCGCGGCAATGGATGAGTGCCTCGGCCAGTACGGTGCCGTCCTGGTTCAGCAGCAGCGCAGCGGAGATCTGCCCCTCGAGCAGGAAGTCGACGCTGCGGGTCGAGAGCCGGCCGAGGAACGCGGCCGCCTCGGCCCCGGCGACACGAACCAGGCCGACGCCGGTGTAGTCGACCAGGCCGCACCCGCTGCGTAGTACCTCGTACTCGGCGACCGGGTCGGAATACACGTTCTGCATGATGTTTCCCTTCATTCGCTGTCGTTCCGTTCGGTCACCACGAGCCGGGTGGTCATCACCACGTCGCGGCCGACCGAGGCCTGCCCGGTCACCGACATCAGGCTGCCCATCCGTGGTCCGGTGTGGGCCCGGACGACGACCTGGTCACCCGGCAACACCGTGCGCAGGAACTTCGCCTGCTTGATCTCGGCGAGATAGCCGACGCGGTCCGCGACGTCTGCGACAAGTTCGCCGGTGGTCCGCGCGGCCGCCGCGCTGCCGTAGATCACCGCCGCCAACTGGGCGACGCACTCGACCAGCAGCACGCCGGGGTAGAGCATGCGTCCAGGGAAGTGCCCGGCCAGGACGGGATCGGAGGACGTGACGTTCTTGATCGCCTCCGCCCGCACGCCTGGTTCAACGGACACGACCTTGTCCAGCAGGAAGAACGGGTACCGGTGCGGGAGCAGCCGGGCGATGTCGTCGGCGGTCAGCCCGGTCGCCGCGCCGCTCGGCGTCGGCTCGACCAGCGCGAGCACCTCGTCGGTGGCCCGTGTGCTCATGGCCGGTTGGCCGCGACGTGGTCGACGAGCCGGTTCAGGGACAGCAGGCTCTCGGTGTCGTCGTCGGTGATCATCACGCCGAACCTCTCCTCCACTGCCATCGCCAGCTCCAGGGTGTCGATGGAGTCGAGCTCCAGGCCGCGGCCGAACAACGGCTGGTCGTCGCCGATCATGTCCGGCTCGACCGAGAGCGCCAGCCGCTCCACGAGGAGGTGCTTGACCTCGCCACACAGTTCCTGGCGGGCCTTGGCCGCCACCTTCGTCTCTTCCAGCGTTGCCGCCATCAGGCCTCTCCTGTCCATACCTGTCGTTTCGGATGTCGTGGAGCTGGGGTCAGCAGGTCAGGCCGCCGTCGATCACGACGGAGGCTCCGGTCACGTACGCCGCCTCGGCACTGAGCAGAAATCGCACCACCGGCGCGACGTCGTCCGGCGTCCCGATCCGGCCCAGCGGCACGCGTCGCACGAACCCGTCCAACTGGTCCTGCGGCATCGACCGGGTCATCGCGGTGTCGACGAAGCCGGGGACGACCGAGTTGACCCGCACGCCGTAGCTGCCCAGTTCCTTCGCCAGCACTCGCATCAACGCGAGCAGCCCAGCCTTCGAGGCGGCGTAGTTGGCCTGCCCGGGTGGGGCGTTCACGCCGCTCGTCGAGGCGATCGCGACGATGGCGCCGGATCGCTGCGAGGCCATCTGACGCGCCGCGGCCCGGCACACCAGGAACGAGCCGGTGAGGTTCGTGTCGACGACCGCGCGCCACTTCTGCTCCCCCATCATCAGGGCGTAGCCGTCGTTGGCGATCCCGGCGTTGCTCACCAGGCCGTCCAGCCGGCCGTGGTCGGCGCGGATCTCGCGGAACATCCGATCCACGTCAGCCGGCACGGCGATGTCGGCCTGTACCAGGTCGGCGTCCGGCTGGTACTTACGGACCTCGCGCAGCGCCTGCTTGGCCTGGTCGGCATCGCGGCGGTAGTTCATCAGCACCCGGGCATCAGCCTTGGCCAGGTCGATCGCGATGCCCAGCCCAATGCCCTTGGTGGCGCCGGTCACCAACACGACGCGTCCGGCGAGGCTCATGACCCCTGCCCGACCGCGACCGACCGGACCGGAGCGCCGAGCGCCTCCACTCCAGCCACGTGCTCGACGGTCCGCAGCATGTTGCGGCCAAGTCCGCTGAGCACCCGGCCCGGGCCGACCTCGACGAAGGTGCCGGCACCACTGCGCCCCAGCGCCTCGACCGTGTCCGACCAGCGCACCGGCCGGGTGATCTGCGTCGCGAGCAGCCGCCGGTACGACTCGACGTCCTCGAACGCCGTCCCGGTCATGCTCGACACGAACGGCACCCGCGGCGGACGCAGGTCGGCCGCCGCGATCATCGGTGCCAGCGCGCGCTCTGCCGATGCCATCAGCGGCGAGTGGTAGGCACCGCCGACCGGCAATCGCTTCACCCGCAGTGCCCCGGCAGCTCGAGCGGCTTCGACGACCTCGTCCACGCAGGCGCTCGTGCCGGACACCACCGCCTGCCGCGGTGCGTTCAGGTTCGCCAGCACAACGATGCCGTCGGCAACCGAATGCTGCCGGCACAGCTCGGTGACCTGCTCGACGGACAACCCGACCACGGCCGCCATCGCGCCCGGCTCGCGACGCGCGGCGTCGGCCATCGCGCGGCCGCGCCTGGCAACGATCGCAAGCGCCGACTCCCAGCTCAAGCAGCCGGCTTCGACCAGTGCCGGGTACTCGCCGAGGCTGTGGCCGGCCACAGCGACCGGCAGGACGCCGGTGGCCGACAGCTCGGCCGCCAGGACACTCGACCACACGAAGATGGTGAGCTGCGCGGCCTCGGGATCGGCGAGCGTCGTCGCGTCCGCGTGCGTCATCAACTCTCCGACCGGTACGCCGGACAACCGCTCCGCGCGATCGATCAGCTGCCGGGCGTCGCTGCTACAGCGAGCCAGCTCGCGGCCCATACCAGGACGCTGGCTGCCTTGCCCGGGAAACACCAACACCGCGTCGCGGGCCATCACGACCGACTCCCTGGCATGGCAGCCGCGGGCGACGGCACGCGGATCGCGGCAGCCCAGCACAGATCGAGCGCAGGCAACGGCACCTCACCGGCGAGCACGCCGCCGACCAGTTCGACCTGACGGCTGACAGCCCAGTCCGCCATGCAGCCGCGCAGCTCGATGGTCCGGATATCGTGCGAGTCGAGGCCGGAAACCACGATGTCTCGGTAGCGGCCATCCTTGGGAAGGCCACCGACAACCTTGACGACGCTTTCCTTGATCCCGAACAGCCGGCCCAGTTCGGCCAGCCGCGGCCCGTCGGGTACGCCGCTCGACGCCGGCGCTCCGGCGAACTCGGTGTCATCGAAGACGTGATGCAGAAACTTCGGACCTGTGCGGCGGACCGCGAGCGCGAAGCGATGCTGGTCGACGAGGTCGACACCGGCACTCGACACAGCTCCGGGCAGAACCGGTAGGGTCCGTACGTCAGCCATGGCGACGACCTCGTCATCGTCGTGCACGACCGGGTGGCGGGCGCCGATCGAACGATTCATCAATGCTCCCAACACGCGCCTGACCGGCACGCGCCTCATCGGTGGGCGAGCAGTTGTTTGGCGGGGTGAGTAATCCCGGGTGAATTATTCGAATCACAATTCACGCCGGACGGGGAAGACGCTACGGGCGCCTGACCTGACGCGTCAAGGACTTCACCGGTGGCTGATTCCAGCCACGAAACCGCCGGCCCCGGCACTGTCGAAACCTGGTTGAAATCTCTACATCAACGCCGGGACCCGAGATAGCAGCAATCAGCCACGAGCCGGCGTTCGCCTTGACACCACGGCGGACCTACCAGCAGCCTGTGACAAAAGCGCGCCGTGATTTCCCGGAAAGCCGACGGAAAATACACCTGACGCTGACCTGCGCGTGAACATCGATGAACGTCTAGTGGAAGGAATCTCCACCTATGCCTCGCTGGGTCGAGACGGCACCGCGGGTGATGCGCTGGGGGTACGTCGAGACCACCGCACGAGTGCGGTGGTCGGAGTGCGACGGGCAGCGCCACGCCTACTACGGCAACTACATGGCGTGGTGCGACCTGGGCCGCGAGGCGTTCGCGTTGGCGGCCGGCGTCGACTACTGGAACTACCAGATCACCACCACCGAGTTCCACATCCGCTTCCACACGCCCGCGCACTACCTCGACGACCTGCTGATCCGAACCTGGGCGACCACGCCGACGGCACGGCTCGACTGCTACTACGAGATCTACCGCAAGAAGGGCGGGCAGCTCATCGTCGAGGCAAAGTCCGGGCATGCCCTGGTCGACCTGAAGAAGGGCCTGCTCATGCGGGCGCCGGATTCGTTCCACGAAAAGTTCGAGGCATTTCTCGACAGCCAGAAAGTACGCCAGGGCAACCCCGCCCGACCCCTCGCAGTCGCCAACGAGACGGCTGGATGAAGCCATTTAGATCCGCAGTACACGACCGGTACGACAGGATGACGATGAGCGGCCAGATCAAATACTTGCTTGACGAGCGCGATATTCCCACGCACTGGTACAACATTGTCGCCGACCTGCCCGAGCGTCCGCCCCGGCCGTTGAACCCGCGGACGCACCAGCCCATGTCCGCCGCCGAGATGACCTCGTTGTCGGCGACCGAACTGCTGCGCCAGGACGGCTCCACCGAGCGGTTCATCGCGATCCCCGATCAGGTGCGCGACGTGTACCGGAGGTTCCGGCCGAGCCCGCTGTACCGGGCCCGTAACCTCGAACGCGAACTCGGCACACCAGCTCGCATCTACTACAAGTACGAGGGTTTCAGCCCGACGGGCTCGCACAAGGTCAACACCGCCGTACCGCAGGTCTTCTACAACGCCGGGCAGGGCATCCGGAAGCTGACCACGGAGACCGGAGCCGGCCAGTGGGGCACCGCGCTCGCCTTCGCCTGCGCTCAGTTCGACGTCGACTGCGAGGTCTTCTGGGTCGGCGCGTCGTACGACCAGAAGCCGTACCGCAAGACGATGATGGAGGCCTTCGGCGCGACCGTGCACCGCAGTCCCACGACCCGCACCGACGTCGGCCGCAAGGCCCGCGCGACCGAGCCACCGGGCAGCGAACCGCTCGGCAGCATCGGCCTCGCCGTCAGCGAGGCCGTCGAGGTCGCGCTCGCCGATCCCGGCACCGGCTATGCACTCGGCAGCACCGCAGGACACACGCTGCTGCACCAGACCGTGATCGGCGAGGAAGCACTCAAGCAGTTCGCTCTGGCCGAGGACTATCCCGACGTGCTGATCAGCTGCGTCGGCGGCGGCTCGTCGATGGGCGGGCTGGCCTTTCCGTTCCTGCGCGAGAAGCTGACCGGCAACCGGGACGTGCGGGCGATCGCCGTCGAGCCCACGGCCTGCCCGGCGATGACCCGGGGCAAGTACGCCTGGGACTACGGCGACATGGAAGGTCTGACGCCGCTGATGAAGATGTACACCGTCGGCCACAGGTTCGTCCCCGCGGCGATCCATGCCGGTGGCCTGCGGTACCACGGCGTCTCGCCACTGGTGTCGTACGCCGTCCACCAGGGCCTGATCGAGCCGGTGGCCAAGTCACAGACCGACTGCTTCGCGGCGGGTCTGCTGTTCGCCCGCACCGAAGGCATCATGCCGGCCCCCGAAGCCACCCACGGCCTGGCCGCCTGTATCGATGAGGCCATTCGGTGCCGGGAGACCGGGAGCGACGAGGCGCTGCTGGTGCTCGTCACCGGCCATGCACACTTCGACCTCGCCGCGTACGCCTCCTTCCAGGCCGGACAGATCACCGACGAGGAACTGTCCGAGGAACAGCTCGAGGTCTTCCTCAGCCAACTGCCCGTCGTCTCGCCGCACTGATCCCGTCGACCGCCACAGGAGACTTTGCATGAGTCAGTTACCGACCGACCAGCTGAGTTCGGCGTTGCGCGGCGAGCTCGTCGTACCGAATCATCCCGACTACGACCGTGTGCGCCGGGTCTACAACGGCATGATCGATCGGCGACCAGCGCTGATCGCCCGCTGCCGCGGCGTCGCCGACGTCGTGCAGACCGTCCGATTCGCCCGCGAGCACGGGCTGCCGGTCGCGATCCGCGGCGGTGGCCACAGTGTCGCCGGCCACGGCACCTGCGACGGCGGAGTGCTCGTGGACCTCTCCCTGATGCGCGACGTCCGAGTCGACCCGGCCAACCACAGCGTCCGGGTCGCGGGGGGCGCAACCCTCGCCGATCTCGACGGCGACACCCAGCTGTTCGGCCTGGCCACTCCGAGCGGGCAGGTCTCGATGACCGGCATCGCCGGCTTGGCCCTGAACGGCGGCATGGGCATGTTGCAGCGCAAGTACGGGCTGACGTGCGACAACCTGCTGTCCGCCGACGTCGTGACCGCGGACGGGCAGGTCGTCACCGCCGGCCCGGACAGCCACCCGGAGCTGTTCTGGGCGCTGCGCGGTGGCGGCGGCAATTTCGGCGTGGTCACATCCTTCGAGTTCCGCTGCCACCCGGTCGGCCCGATCATCCTTGCCGGCCTGGTCGCCTATCCGGTGGCCGACGCCGCCGAGGTGCTGGCGTTCCTGCGCGACTTCATCGCCGATGCGCCTGAGGAGCTGAGCGCGGACGCGATCTTCCAGTTCGCCCCACCGCTGGACGTGATTCCGGAGGAGCATCGCGGCAGCCGCCTGATCGGCATCTTCCTTCGGTACGCCGGCCCGCCGGACCGCGGCCTGGAAGTCGTCCGGCCGGTTCAGGAGTTCGGCTCGCCGGTACTCAACTTCGTCTACCCGATGCCGTACGTCGCCGTACAGCAGATGCTCGACCCGCTGAACCCGGACGGCAACCTGCACTACTGGACCGGCGAATACCTCCCGGAGCTCGGCAGCAAACAGATCGACACTCTGGCCTCGTACGGCGCCGACCTGCCCGACCGGCACTCCATCATCGAGGTCATCCCCTTCAACGGCGCCGTCACCCGAGTGGCGGCGGACGCGACCGCGTTCAGCCACCGGGAGGACAGTTGGCTGGTCCACGTCCTCGGCCAGTGGACGGACCCGGCCGAGACCGAGCGCTGCCGGTCCTGGGTCAAGCAGGCCGGCGCGGACCTACGTGCCGTCGGCTCTGGCGACACCTACCTCAACCTGGTCACCGACGACGAGGAGGTTGACCGCGTCTCCGCATTCTGGAACGACGCACGGCTGCGCAGGCTGGCCCGGGTGAAGACGCAGTACGACCCGGACAACACGTTCCGCTTCAACCACAACATCCAGCCTGCGGGCGACGCCGGAGAAGGATCGTGAGCGCCGTGACCGGCACCGAGACACTGATGCACCCGGACACCTACGTCACCGGCGTACCCCACGACCTGATGGCACGGCTGCGCCGCGAGCACGGCGTGGTCTGGGTCCCCGAGCCGGCCGTCGACGAATGGCCGGCCGGACCAGGGTTCTGGGCCGTGCTCCGCCACGCCGACGTCGAGACCGTGCTGCGGTCACCGCAGGTCTACTCGTCCAGCCGCGGGCTCACCCAGATCTACGACGCGCCGCCGCCGCTGCTGCCGCCGCTGCGGCAGATGATGATCAACATGGACCCACCGGACCACTCGCGGTTGCGTGGGCTGCTCACCAAGGCGTTCGCCCCCCGCGCGATCGCCAAGCTGGAGGAGCGGATCGGTGACTACGCCCGCGACCTGGTCGGCGCCGTCGCCGACCGCGGCCGCGCCGACTTCGCCCGCGACATCGCCACCGACCTGCCGCTGCTGACCCTCGCCGACATCCTCGGCGTTCCGGAGGGCGACCGCTGGCTGATGTTCGACTGGAGCAACCGGGTCATCGGCGTCCAGGACGCCGAGTACCAGGCCAGCAACGAGTTCGACACCAGCGGCGCCACCGAACTGGCCAAGCGGGCGCTGCTGGTGCGACCCGACCCGGACGAGAACGGACGGATGCCCGACTCCCGGCTCCCGTCCGGGATGGCCGACCTCTACGCGTACGCCCGCGAATTGGCGCAGTACCGCCGCGAGCACCCGGGCGACGACATCATGTCGCTGCTCATGCAGCAGGTCGACAGCGACGGCGGCCGGGTCACCATCGAGGAGTTCGAGAAGCTGTTCTGGCTGTTCTCAGTGGCAGGCAACGAGACCGTTCGCAACGCCCTGCCGGGCGGGATGTACGCACTGATCAACCACCCAGACCAATATGCAAGACTGCGCGCCGACCACACACTGGTGAACTCGGCCGTCGAGGAGATGCTGCGCTGGTGGAGCCCGGTCACCCAGTTCCGCCGTACCGCGAACCAGGACACCACGCTGGCCGGTGTGGACATCAAGGACGGCGACAAGGTCGTGGTGTACTTCGCCTCGGCCAACCGGGACGAGACCGTGTTCACCGATCCGGACTCCTTCGACGTCACCCGCGATCCCAATCCACACCTGGCTTTCGGCCACGGCCCGCACTTCTGCATCGCGGCCCAGCTGGCCCGAGTGCAGATGCGGGCGCTGTACGGCGCGGTGCTGGAGATTCTCGGCGACGTGAAGGCAGACGGCGAGCCGGTGCGACTGCGGTCCAACTTCCAGAACGGCATCAAGCACCTGCCGATCCGCTGGGACGTGCCGCAATGACGTCCGGCACCGCCGACTGACCTGACCACTGCGAACGGAGGCCTGAGAATGTGGACCTATGAGCACAGCGCGGAGGCCACCGCGACCTCGGAGGCGATCTGGAGCTGTTATCAGGACGTCGCGAGTTGGCCCGAGTGGAACGCCGCGGTCGGCGACATCGAACTCGACGGGCCATTCGCCGCCGGCACGACCGGCCGGCTGAGCCCGCCGGACCAAGGCCCGCTGCCGTTCACGATCGTCGAGGCGACCGAGAACACCGGGTACGTCTCCGAGACTGAGATCGCGGAGACCGTCACGCTGCGGTCGACCAACAGGCTGTCCCCGCTGCCGGACGGCCGAACACGGATCCATCTGCGGGTCGAGCTGGTAGGTCCCGCGGCCGAGCATTTCGGTAAGAGCTTCGGCCCACAGCTCACGGCGGGTGTACCGAAGACGGTCGAGACGCTCGCCCGGCGGGCCGAGGTGATCGCCGGTCGACAGGACGGCCGGCAGTGACCGGCGCCAACGGAACCGCCCTGCTGGTGCTGACCAGCAACGATGTCCTGGGCGACACCGGCCGGTCGACCGGCGCGTACGCGTCCGAGGTGGCCGAGTCGTGGCAGGTGTTCGCGTCGGCCGGATTCCGGGTCGAGTTGGCCTCGATCCAGGGCGGGCAACCACCGCTCGAGGCGGTCGACACCGCGGATCCGGCCCAGCAGGCGTTCTTCGCCGATGAAGCGATGACCGCGGCCCTGGCCGCGACCCGGCCGGTGCGTGAGGTGGACCCCGCGGCGTACGGGATCGTCTTCACCGCGGGCGGGCACGGAGCGGTCTGGGATCTGCCGTACGACGAGGACCTGGCCGCCTTGCTGCGCGACGCGTACGAACACGACGCGGTGATCGCGGCGGTGTGTCATGGCCCCGCCGCACTGCTCGGCGTCCGGCTGTCGAACGGCAACCACCTCGTCGCCGGACGGAAGGTCGCCTGCTTCACCAACGACGAGGAGCAGGCCGTCGGGATGACCTCGGTCGTGCCGTTCCTGCTTGCCGACGAACTCGTCGAGCGGGGCGCCGAGCACGACGCGGTCGGACCGTTCCTGCCTCATGTGGTGGTCGACGGCCGGCTGGTGACCGGCCAGAATCCGGCATCGACCGAGCTCGTGGCCCGCGAGGCGGTCGCTGTTGCGACGGCGGTCCGCCGATAGTTGTCGGTGACATCGCGCGAAGGAGAGTTCAGATGCTGACGAGACGTTCGCAGGTGATCGCCGGGATCCTGCTGCTGAGCATTGTCACGATCGAGGCCGGCGGGGTCTTCGAGACGCAGATCTCCAACGGAAACGTGGAAACGACGGACTTCCAGGCGTCGTTCTGGCGCGCCGGCCACGGCCACGCCGGAGTGATGGTCAGCCTGAGCCTGATCGCGTTGTTGCTCGCCGACGGCGCCAGAGTCGCCTGGGGTGCCGTGGGCTGGCTGGCACGACTGGCCATACCGATCGGCGGCCTGCTGATGTCGGCAGGCTTCTTCCTGTCCGCGTTGGGCGACGGCGCGACCGGGCCCAACGGCTTCGTGGTCGTTCTGGGCCTCGGCGGCGTCTGCCTCGCCGTCGGCGTTGTGACGCTCGCGGTGACCCTACTGGTCCCCAGCCTGCAGGAGCGCAGCCCGGATGCGGCGTTTCCCGATCTGACCTGACACAATGGAATGTCCAGGCTCCGATCCCCCGGGAGAACGCATGACCCGCAAGCTCAACGCCACCGCGGCGTCGCTGCTCGGTTTCCTGCACGAAGGTCCGCTGACCGGATGGGACCTGGTCGCCACCGCCCAGCAGCGCATCGGCGACTTCTGGTCGCTGACTCAAAGCCAGGTCTACCGAGAGCTGACCGCAATGGCCGGGGCGGGGCTGATCGAGGCCGGCGAGCCGGGGCCGCGCGACCGTCGTCCGTACGCGCTGACGGACGCCGGACGGGCCGCGTTCGCCGAGTGGCTCGAGGGCGACGTGGCCGAGGAGCAGACCCGGTTCCCGCTCCTGCTGGTGGTGATGTTCGGCCGGCATGTACCGTCCGGGCGGCTCGCCGAGGTGATCGCCACCCACCGGCACATCCACGCTCAACGGCTTGCCCTGTACGAAAAGCAACTCACCGAGGAGCCCGTCGGCGAGCCCGACCCCTACGCGCGGGCAACGCTCGACTTCGGCATCCGTTACGAGCGCGCGGTGCTGGGCTGGTTCGATGAACTGCCCGCGGCCATCCAGGGCAGGAACTAGCCGACCGGCTCGGGGTCCTCGGCGGCTACGGCGACCGAAGCCGGCACTCGCCGCATCACGGCGGCGACCGCGACGGCGCCCAGCACCAGAACGCCTGCGGACACTGCGAAAGCCAGCCGGAATCCCGCGGTCATCGCTGCCGGAGCAGGTCCGCCGTCGGCAAGCACCGCACCGCTGCGATGAAGTGCGACGGTCAGCAGTACGGCGATCCCGAGCGCGTTGGCCAACTGCTGCACCGAGCTCTGCACGCCGGAGGCGAGCCCCGCATCCCGTTCGGACACGCCGTACAGGGCGGCCGCCTGTAGCGCCGGCAGGCCGAGACCGAAGCCGATCGCCAGAACGGCCATGTCCGGCAGCAGGTCCCGCGTCCATGAGCCGGCCACCGGAAGTCGGCTCGCCAGCACCATGCCGACCGCGGCGACGAGGAACGACGCGGTCAGAACGAGCCGAGGACCCAAGCGCCCCAACAGCAGGGCACCCAGCGCTGCACCCGCCACGAAGAAGACACAGAACGGCAAGTAGGCCAAGCCGGTACGCAGCGGCGAGTACCTCAGCACGTCCTGCATGTACAGCGTCAAGATCAAGAACAGTGCCGACAGCACGCCGAGCATGAACACCGACACGACGTTCGCGGTGAGCCGTGTGCGGTTGGCGAAGAACCGCGGTGGCACCAGCGGCTCGCTGACGCGCGCCTCGACCACCACGAATGCGACCCAGGACAGCAGACTGACGATCAACGGGATCACCACGGCAGCGCCGGTCCAGCCGGACCGTATCGAGGCGAGTATGCCGTAGACCAGGCTGATCGAACCCGTGGTGGCCAAGGCTGCACCCAGCCAGTCCACTTGCCCTGGTCGGCGCCGGTCGAAGGCCGGCACCAGCCGCGGCACCAAGATCACAGCCGCCAGCGTGCACGGCAGGTTGAGAACGAAGATCCAGCGCCAGTCGAGCAGCTCCGTGATCACCCCGGACAGCAGCACGCCGACGGTGGCCCCCACGCCCGACAGCCCGCCCCAGATGGCGAGCGCATTGCCACGAGGGCCGGGCTCCGGAAACAGTACGGCGATCAGCGACAGCGCGGCCGGGGACGCAAGGGCCTCGCCAACGCCCTGCCCGAACCGGCCCGCGACCAGCATGGCCGGACTGGTCGAGAAGCCACAGACGACAGACGCGACCGCGAAGACCACCGCGCCGCACAGGAACATGCGGCGGCGGCCCAACAGGTCGGACAGTCGTCCGCCGAGCAGCAACAGACCACCGGCGGTCAAGAGGTAGCCGTTCACGACCCAGGACAGCCCTTCGACGCTGAACCCCAACTCCCGCTGGATGGATGGGAGCGCCACGTTGACCACGGTGTTGTCCACCACGATGACGAACTGCACGAGCGCGAGCGCGGCCAGCGCCCACCAGCGACGCGGGTACGGCGTGGTCACAGCCGGGCGGCGATCGTGTCGAGGTGCGGCCGGAACGCCTGGAACCAGATCCGGTAGCCGACGCTGTTGACATGCGTGAAGTCCGGGGCCCACACGTCGAGGCGACGGGCGGAGCGAAAGGCGCCGGCGAAGTCGGCGTGGGCGACGCCGCGGGCGTCGGACAGCTCGGCCAGGATCCGCTGGTAGTTGTCCCGGCCACGCTGCAGGGGCACGTCGGACAGCACGGTCCGGTCGGCGGGCAGCGCCTCTAGCAGCTTGGTGACGTTTGCCCGGTACGTGTCCAGCGGCACCTTTGCACCAGTGTCGTTCGAGCCGGCGATGACCACCACCACGTCGGCGCGCGCCACGTCGGCCCGCTGCAGCTGCCCGGTGAGAATGCTGTCGAAAGTACCGCCGCCCACGGAGTAGTTGGCGACATGGACCGGCCGACCGGTGCGCTCTTGCAGATGGCCAGCGATGCGACCGACCACACTGTCCTCCGGCTTCCACGCGCCGATGCCCACACCGGCAGAGTCGCCGAACACCACCAACCGCACCGCTTGCGGAGCAACGGGCTCGGCCGCCTGGTCGGCCCAGTACTTCGGATAGGTCTTGGCCTGCCTCAACTCGAGCAGTAGTCCGGTGATCTCGGCCAGGACGAGCAGCCCGACCCCGATCGCCATCACGCGCAGGGCGATCCGGCGTCGTCGCCTGCGGCGGGCGCGACCCGGGTCCGTGACCGCCGACTCAGCAGCGGCGGGAGCCGACTCGCTCACCAGGTCACCGGCAGGGTTCGCGGACCCGCCACCGTCAGCCGGTAGTCCCATGGGATCTCCTCTACGGCCTGGGTGAGGGCGAGGCCGGGGAAGCGCCGCAGCAGCGTTCCGATCCCGAGCTGAAGCTCCAGCCGGGCGAGTGCGGCACCAAGGCAATGATGTGGCCCGTGACCGAACGCGTTGTGCGCCCGGGCTTCCTGCCGGCGGATGTCGAAGCGCTCCGGATCGGGGAACAGTGCCTCGTCTCGGTCGGCCGATTGGCGGATGACCAGAACGGTGGCACCCTTCGGGATCGTGACGTCGCCGACCTGCACGTCCTCGGTGGCGTAGCGGGGCGAGCCGAAGCCGCTGTCCAGCGCGGCGAACCGCAGCATCTCCTCAACCGCGGTCGGTACGGCGTCGAGGTCGGCGCGCAGCGCGGCCAGCTGGTCGGGGAAGCGGAACAGGGCCAGGATGCCCTTGCCGAATTGGTTGACGGTGCTCTCGTACCCGCCGATGAAGATGGCCAGGATGGTGGCGACCAGTTCGTCCTCGGACAGTTGGCCGTCCTCCTCGTCGTACGCCGCGATGAGCTGGCTGAGCACGTCGTCGCCGGGATGGTGGCGCTTCGCTGCGATGAGGTCCCGGGAGAACGTGCCCATCGCCTGGTGCGCAGCCATCTGCTCCTCCGGCGACGAGTCGTTGATTGTCAGCGCGGTGTTGGCGAGGACGCGGAACGGCTCGTGCTGCTCGGCCGTGATGCCCAGCAGCTCGCAGATCACTGCGTTGGACAGCGGGTACGACAACGCCCGGACGACGTCGGCCGGCGGACCGGCTTGCTCCATGTCGTCCAGCAGCAGGTCGACGATCTCCTGGATCCGCGGTCGCATGCCCTCCACATGCCGAGGGGTGAACGCGCGGGACACCAGCTTGCGCCAGCGAGTGTGCGCAGGCGGGTCGACGAACGGAACGCTGACTTGCCGCACTGGTACGCCGGGCAGCAGCCGAGCAGCGTCCTGGCGGAAGATGTTGCGGGAGAAGCGCCGGTCGGACAGCACTGCACGGACGCCGGCGTAGTCGCTGACCAGCCACACCTCGTCGCCGGTGGCCGCCCGCACCTTGCTGACCGGGCGGTGCGCCCGGAGCCAGTCGAACTCCTTGGGTAGCCGGAACGGATCGGTGATCTCGAACGGGTACGTGGCGGTTTCGGTGATCACGAGTCAGCTCCGGTGTGTTCGGTACCCACGCCCGCCAGTTCGGGCGACGGTGTTGGCGGGGTGGCCGGCGGATGTGGTGTGCGGCCGAGCCGGCCTGGCCACCACATCAGCCGGCCGACGTCGAGCGCCAGTGCGGGCACCAGCAGGGAACGCACCACGAACGTGTCCAGCAGTACGCCGAACGCGACCGTGAACGCCAACTGGACCAGTAGCACCAGCGGGATGACCGCAAGGGCGGCGAACGTCGCGGCCAGCACCACTCCGGCCGAGGTGATCACGCCACCCGTGACGGTCAGGCCGATGATCATGCCTCTTCGGGCTCCGGCCCGCACAGATTCCTCACGGACCCGGGTCATCAGGAAGATGTTGTAGTCGATGCCCAGGGCAACGAGGAACACGAAGGCGTGCAACGGGAACGTCGCGTCGACAGCGGAGAAGCCGAACACGTCGCGGAACATCAGTGCGGACAGGCCGATCGCGGCGAGGTAGGACAGCACGACCGTGGCGAGCAGCAGCAGCGGGGCCACGATCGAGCGCAGCAGCACTGCAACGACGACACCGACCACGAGCAGCAGCAGTGGCATGACGCCCCGGTCGCGGGTCGCGGCGTCGTTGAAATCCACGAGAACAGCCGTGTAGCCACCGGCCTTGGCGTGCGCCTCCGGCACCCCGCCAAGTTCGTGACGCAGTCGCTTGAGTGTGTCCAGGGCCGCTTTGCTGTCCGGTGCGTCGGCCAGCGTGACGTCGACCCGGGCCAGCCCGTCCACGACGACGGCCGAGGCGCCCGGGGCCGGCGCTCCGGCCTGCGCACCGACGTACGGGTCGACGGACGCCACCCCATCGACCTTGCGTGCCGCGTCGGACACGTCGGCGATCCGGCCTGCGTCGGCGATGACGATCACCGGGCTGCCGCTGCCGGCCGGGAAGTGCCGGGCCAGTTCCTCCTGACCGGCCACCGACTCGACATCGCCCGAGATGATCATCTCGTTCTGCGGGATACCGGTGGCGTCCAGGCGAACTACGCCCAACGCCATCACGACGAGACCCAGCGCCGTACCGATCCACAGGATCCGCGGCCGGCGTTGGACGAACCGGGATACCCGCGACCAGATGCCGGTCAGCTCGACAGCCTCGGTGCCGTAGCCCGGACGGCGGGGCCAGAACGCGGCCCGTCCGAGCAGCATCAGCACCGGCGGCATCAGGGTCAACATCGCCAGCAGCGCGCATCCGATGCCGATCGCCCCTGCGGGGCCGAGGTCGCGGTTGAGGCTCAGGTCGCTGATCAGCAGACAGAGCAGACCGAGGGCGACCGTACCGCCGCTGGCCGCGATGGGGCCGAGCGAGTTGCGCCAGGCGACGCGCATCGCGTCGAAGCGGCTTTCGTGACGGCGCAGCTCCTCCCGGTACCGAGCAACGAGCAGGAGGGCGTAGTCGGTACCGGCGCCGAGCACGAGGACGTTCAGGATGCCCTGGACCTCGGCGCCCAAGGACAACACGTGCTGCTTGGCGAGCAGGTAGATGACGCCCTGGGCGGCGCCTAGGGCCAGACCCGCGACGAGAAGGACCAGGAACGGCAGCAGCAGGCTGCGGTAGACCACGATCAGAATGACGAGGATGACCGCCATGGTCACCAGGACCAGCATCAGGTCGATGGCGCCCAGCGCGTCCTTCAGGTCGGCCTGGACGCCGGCTGGTCCGGTGATGTGCACAGTGAGTCCGTCGCCGCCGCTGACCAGCCCGCGCAACGTCGTTACATGCCCAGAGACCTTGTTCTCGTCGGCACCCGCAAACGGCACGATGACCGTGGCGGCGCGCCCGTCCGCGGCGACCCGAGGTCCGGTGGCCGGCTCAGCGAGCATGCTGCCCAGCTCGCGGTTGATCGCAACAATCTGTTCGCCGATCACCCGGCGGTCGGCGTCGGTCAAAGCGGCGTCGCGGCTGTACACCACGATTGCCGGCAACGTCTCCGCCTCGCCGAAACGCTTGTTGAGGTCGGCGACCTCGGTCGCCTCGGCGTTGCGCGGCAAATAGGTGGCGGCGCCACTGGAGACGACGTCGCCGAGGTTGCCGCCGACCACGCCCAGCCAACCACCGGCACCGAGCCAGACGAGGATCACCACGGCGGGGATCAGCCAACGCACCACGCGGTGACGGTTCGAGCCGGCAGCGGACATGGTCACCCACTCCTCACGATGCGCAGACCTTCCACATTGACATTCCAATGTGGAAGGTTAGTTATTCCACAGTGGAATGTCAACGGGACTCGACCCGATCCGCCAAGGAGCGCAGGGTCTGTCGAATCCCGTCGTTCAACGCCGGGCTGAACTCGTGCCCGAACAGGTCCAGCGCGGCCCGGGGCACGTTCACCCGGTGAGTGATCCGAGTGCCGCCATCAGGCAGCGCCGCCAGGACGTGCTCGATGCGCAGAAGTACCCCTTCGCCGAGCTCGGACTCGGAGACATACGCCTGGCCCGGGTCGGCCGACACGATCCGGTACTGCATCGCAGGACGTCCCGTCACGACAAGCTGTCCAGTGGTCCCCGCGGCGAACGGCCCGCCCAGCTCAACCCGCTCGACCCCGTGCTTCCACTCCGGCCAGCTCGCCACGTCTTCGTACTCGCGCCACACCCTGTCCGGCGCGGCTGTGGTCTGCACGCTCGGCGCGTAATCCCATTCCTGGATGACTGCTCGCACCTCGATGCGGCCCAGCCCCACCGGCATCGGATAGCCGCCGGCCAGCTCGACCGCCTCGGCCTGGTCGGCGCAGTCGATCAGATAGAAGCCGGTCAACGGTGGATCGGTGACGACGGCAGGCCCGGAGGTCACCCCGTGCGGCTCGACGGTCGTCGCGGTCCCGGACGGCTGCAGCGCACGGTTTGCCAGCATCGTGCAGCGCTTGCGCAGGAAGTCGTGGTCGTACGCGACGTGCGCCTCGATCAGCCGGTTGCGCTCGGTCGCCGACATCGCGGCCATCGCCTTTTCGTCGCTGTAGAACAGCAGCATGAAGATCATTCCGGGTCCTCTCCCAGGCCGTGGTTGCGCGCGACCGCCTCGAGTTGCTCCACACCGCCGCTCATGATCGTGGCGATGTTCTCCGTCACCACATCGATCGACCAGTTCCACCACGCCAGGCGAACAAGCCGGGCAATCTCGTCCGTCCCGAACCGGTGCCGGATCAGCCGAGCCGGATTACCCCCGACCACCGCGTAGGCCGGCACGTCGGAGGTGACCACCGACTTGGCAGCGACGATCGCCCCGTCACCGATCCGGACGCCCGGCATGACCGTCGCGTCGTAGCCCAGCCAGACGTCGTTGCCGACCACGGTGTCGCCCGGAAAATCCCGCTGAGCGAACAGCGACATGTGCTCCAGCCAATCCGCGCCGAACATCGGGAACGGAAATGTCGAGATGCCGGCCCGCTGGTGGTTTGCCGCGCCCATGATGAACCGCACACCCCGGGCCAGGGCGCAGAATCGGCCAATGACCAGCCGATCCGGCCCGTAATGGAAAAGCACGTTGTGCCGCTCGAATCCGGTCGGGTCGACCGGATCGGCATAGTAGGTATAGTCGCCGACCGACGTCAGCGGCGATTGCACCAGCGCCTTGAGGAACACGACCTGTGGGTCACCCTTGATCAACCCGGCGTTCGGTCCGTAGGCGTCCGGATACAGGCGTGTCGGGTCCGGTGCGGGCAAGCCAACCTCCTCGGCGACTCAGAATCTGCGACCACAGCGCGACCTCTTCCGCGGCGAGCGGGACATGACCGGCCGGCCGTTCGGGGTGCCCCGGCGACGGACTCGCACCGGTCGGCCACTGCGTGGGTACGACGACCACGGCCACCGCGAAGCACGACTCGCCGTACCGGCCGGCGAACTCCAGCAATCGCCGCCACACCGCTACGACGGGCATAAGATTTCCTTCCGCCGAGCGCGGCATTGTGCTGAATCATCCATCGGGGCTATAAGGACTTTCCCCGGCATCCATGACGCTAGTCAGCAGAACGCCGCCGCGGCAAGGGCGCAAAGTCATGACGGCAAATTCTTGCTATCCGACCCTGCAACCGAAACAGCAGATTTAGTCATGGCGAACATTCCCTGAATTACTCCCGCCAGGCTGCACCTGCCCGGCACGACGCTCCCCGTCATCCGCGCCACGCGAGCAAGCGCGGCGCGCTGCGCGCAGCGGTGCGGCCCCCGTCGATCACAGCCTGGCGACAGCCACCCCTGCATCTTTGCGACACCGAATCGCCGAGATCTGTACCGAACTCACCGCGATCGAGCAACCAAACAGCTCACGGCGCATTCTGCAGCGCTGCTGCCGGCGGTCTTCGCCGCCGAACTCGACGCGTTCGGCAGCCAGAGCCCACAACTGGCCTGCGGGCGGCCAAGTCCTGACTGTCCGGTGCATTGCGGGCCGCGGCGCGACTCCTGAGTCACGCCGCATCGGCGGGTTCAGTTCGTGACGACCAAGCGGTTCTTGTAGGCGATGACGACGAGCTGTGCGCGATCGCGGGCGCCGAGTTTGGTCATGGCGCGTTGGGCGTGGGTGCGGACGGTCAGCACGCTGAGGTGCAGGTCGCGGGCGATGTCTTCGTTGGACTTGCCGTCGGCCGCCAGTTTCGTCACTTCGAGCTCGCGGTTGGTCAGGTCAGCGATCCCGGGTGCCGGAGGCTCCGGTGACGAGGCATTCACCATTGGTGCAGCGAGGAACTGGGCGATGAGTGACTTGGTGGCGCCGGGTGAGAGCAGGCTGTCGCCCTGGGCAACCGTTCGGATGGCGTCAAGGAGAGCGTCGGTGGTGGCGTGCTTTCCGAGGAATCCGCTGGCTCCTGCCCGGAGCGCGCGGGCGACGTACTCGTCGTTCTCGAACGTGGTGAGGATGAGTACCCGGGTGGAGACGAGAGACGAGTCGGCGCAGATGATTTCTGTCGCGCTCAGTCCGTCGGTACCAGGCATCCGGATATCCATCACCACGACGTCCGGCTTGTGGATCTTCGCCAATCGGACTGCTTCGGCGCCGTCGGCCGCCTCGGCGACGACGGTGAGGTCGTCGCAGGAATCGATGAGCAGCCGGAAGGTGCCGCGCAGCAGGGCCTGGTCGTCGGCGAGCAGGACGCGGGTCGTCATGTCGTCACCGGGGCCTGGATGTGCAGCGGCAAGGTGGTGACGACCTCGAAGGGGCCGCCGTCGGTGTCGGTGACCTGGAGGTGGCCGCCGACCGCGTTGGCCCGTTCCCGCATCCCGATGATGCCGAAGCCGCCGGTGCTGCGCCGGGTGTATCAGTTCGCTCTCATCTGGCTCTCAGAACGCTGTTGGCATCTCCGAGCACACGCAGCGATGGCCGGGCGTCTACATCGCAGTCGCACTGTCTGGCGATCGCCTGGACGGGCATGAAGTGTCAGGCTGCTGTCGTGAGTACGACGCCCATCGCCGATTACGCTCTGCTGTCCGACCGGCACTCGGCGGCCCTGGTGAGTCGCGACGGCTCGATCGACTGGCTGTGCTTCCCGAGGTTCGACAGCCCGGCCGTCTTGGCCCGGCTGCTCGACGACGAGGCCGGTCATTGGTCGATCCGGCCGTCATCTCCATTCAGTGTGACGCGCCGTTATGTGGATCGAACGATGGTCCTCGAGACGCGGTTCCACTCCGACTCGGGAACGGTGGTGGTCACCGATGGCCTGCTTGTCGGCCCGGACAACGAGGAGCATCGGCTGGGGGCTGAGGCTCCACACGTGCTCGTCCGACGCGTCGCCTGCGAAACCGGGAGCGTCGAGCTGGAAATCGCCTACCGGCCGCGTCCTCAGTACGGCCTCGTCTCCCCCATCCTGACCCCGGTCAACGGAGGCGTGACATCGCGCAGCGGAGTGGAGTGGCTGGTGCTCACGACACCCGCCGTACTGAGGCCCGGTGCAGGGGGCATGCATGGCCTGCTGCAGATGGACGCGGGCGAGACAATGCACTTCGGCATGCACAGCTCAACGTCGGAGGAGACGCCCGCACGTGTGTGGAGCCAACAGGAGCTGTCCGACCGGCTCGACGAGACCGTCAGGGCCTGGCAGGCATGGTCGGCCCACCACCAGGCGTACGAGGGTCCCTGGAGAGATCTCGTTCACCACAGTGGCCGCGTCCTTGGCGCCCTGTCGTACCAGCCGAGCGGAGCCATCATCGCGGCGCCCACGACGTCGCTTCCCGAGACAGTCGGCGGTGAGCGGAACTGGGACTACCGCTACGCCTGGGTCCGGGACGCGAGCCTGACCCTGGAGGCGCTCTGGGTGGCGGCGTGTCCTTATGAGGCGGCCGACTTCTTTGCGTTCCTGGCCGCGGCCGCCACGCTCAGCAGCCACGAGCCGCTGCAGATCATGTTCGGTATCGGCGGTGAGCGTGATCTGACCGAGCGCACACTGCCCCACCTGCGGGGATGGCGGGGCAGTCGACCCGTGCGGGTGGGGAACGGGGCGTGGAATCAACAGCAGATCGATGTTTACGGAGAGCTGTGGAGCGCCGCCTTCCGGCTCGTCGAAATGCTGGGCCACATCGACGACAACACCCGACGTTTCCTCGCGGGTTGCGCCGACCTCGCGGCTCGACGTTGGGTCGAGAAGGACCAGGGGATCTGGGAAGTGCGCGGCGACCCGCAGCATTTTCTGTACTCGAAGGTGATGTGCTGGGCAGCGCTCGACCGCGCGGTCCGCACGTCCGATCGTCTCGGGGTTGTCGGCCGGGTCGACTGGTGGGCGCGGACGCGCGACGAGATCCATGCGACGGTGCTGCGCGACGGATGGAGCGACGAGGCCGGCGCCTTCACCCAACATTTCGGCTCGCAGGATCTGGACGCGTCGAACCTGATGATGCCCATTGTTGGTTTCCTTCCCGCCGACGACCCCCGCATCCTCGCCACGATCGACGCGACCGAGCGGCACCTCACCGACGAGCGCGGCCTGGTCTACCGATACCGCACCCAGACCGGTGTCGACGGGCTCGCCGGCGAGGAGGGCAGCTTCCTCCTTTGCACGTTCTGGCTCGCTCAGGCACAGGCGATGGCCGGACAGGTCGATCGCGCGCGGGCCACCTTCGAACGTGCAGCCGCGTTCGTCAACGACGTGGGTCTGCTCGCTGAGGAGGTCGATCCGGCGACCGGCGAACTGCTCGGCAACTTCCCGCAGGCGTTCAGCCACATCGGCCTGGTCAACGCAGCCTGGGAGATCAGCGAAGCAGAACGGCGGCGCGCCGGCAAGCCGGCCCTACAGCTCTGGAAGGGGCTGTCATAGTCAGCCCTGGCTCCTCGACTGTCCGGGTTCGGATCGTGAATTCGCTTTCTCGGGCAGAGATGAAGGTGCCCAAGTCCGCTGCGGCTGCGGTGCGCGCTGGCGAAGGGCTACACGGTCGCTCTGCTCAGCGCGTTCGACGAGGCCCACCCCCCTCTGCCAGTACGACGAACAACAACAGCTCACCGTTGCCACCCTCAGGATCCTCCAGGTGCACGACGAGCGAGTCTTCGACGTCCGGCAACTCTTCGAGCACGCGATAGAACTCCGCCGTGCCGAGACGAACCCCACCGCGATTGAGCGTGGCATCGGATCGGCCGGCGATGACGCAAGAGCCCGACTCGGAGAATCGGATCCGGTCGCCATGCCGCCACACCCCTGGCCATCTGTCGAAGTACGTCGACCGGTAGCGCTCACCGCTCCGATCGTCCCAAAAGCCGACCGGCATGGACGGAACCGGACAAGTGATCACCAACTCCCCCAAGCTCGCCGACGACCGGGCGTCGGTCGTCGCAGGCTTGGGCGTCGAGGCCGAGGCACGGTCCGGAGATCTCGCCGGCGACCACCGGCTGGATCGGGCTGCCCTGCACGATGCCGCTGCAGACGTCGGTCCCACCGGAGTCTGATGCGGGAAAGGTCGAACTCCTTCGCCGGCCGGAGATCGGCCTTGCGGGTGGCCATCAGGAAGCCGGGGCTGGCACCCATGAGGGTGGCTCCGGTCTCTTCGGCCAGTCGCCATTGGAAGTCGAGTCCGGGGTACATGGGGTTGCCGTCGATCATGACGATGCTCGCGTCCAGCAGAGCGCTGACACCGTCGTCGTGCGCGGATGTCGCTTGCCAGCGTGATGGGACCACCTCGTTGCCACGAGCATGGGACCACCTGGAGGTGTCAGTGAGCATCGCGGGCCTCGGTGGTGGTGTCA
>NZ_JBITJU010000026.1:0-138017 GCF_044460355.1 Kribbella sp. NPDC050124 | reverse complement strand
ACGCCGGTGATACATAACACGTTAACGAATTTATCTAACAACTGCCCGCCCAGGAGGGGTGTGACGTAATGGTCGCAATCGGGGGAGTCCCCGCGGGGGGGGCCGCGGCGCCCCCCCCCGCGACTGCGCGCCCGCCTCATCTGCGAGCCGTGGTTGCGATCGAGGGATCGACGGACCCGTACGAATACGAGGTGATGCGATCGGGCAGCACTGGCCTCGCGATGATCCTGGCGTCGTGGTCGGCAGGGACGATGCTCTGTCTGAACTCCGTACCGCCCATCGCCGGCACGCCACGCGACAACGGCGACGAGGTCTGGGCCGAGCATCTCGACGGACTTACGCCGTGGCACTTCGCCTGGCGGGACCATCCGGCCAGGGACGAGTACTGGCAGGCCCGAGAGGTCGATCCGTCGACCGTGGAGGTTCCGACGATGGTCGTGTCCGGCTGGCGCGACACGAACGTCATGGGTGCGCTCCGTGACTTCTCCAGGCTCGGGTGCCCCAAGCGACTCATTGTCGGACCTTGGCAACACGGACTTCCCGACCGGGACGGGAATCGTCCGATCCATACCGTCAAGGAGATGACTGCATGGTTCGACCTGTGGATGCGGGAGGAGGAACCCGCCGAGAGCCGGGCCCGGCCGGAGACCGACCTATTCGTGCTCGGCGCAGATCAGTGGGAGTCCTATGACGAATGGCCTGCTACCGACCTGCGGACGTTCTACCTCGACGGAGCGAAGGGTCTGGTTTCGAGTCCTCCGTCCGAGGGTCGAGCGATCCCGGTCGTCTTTGACGCGTCCGTCGGCGTGCGAGGTGGCTTCGCTACGTCGCACGCGCCGCAAGAGCAAAGCGAGGACGACGCACGATCCGCGCTCTTCGACAGCGAGCCATTGGCCGAGCCGCTTGAGCTTCTCGGCGAGCTCGGTGTCGATCTCAACCTCGCCGGCATCACCCCGGACGTCGACGTCGCTGTTCGTGTTCTCGACGTCGACCCGGCCGGGGGCTCATCCCTGGTCTCGAAAGGCTTCCTGCGCCTCAGCAACCTTGCCCCGGACTATGTCGGGAAGTCCGTCGAGCCGCCGGGTGCGACGGTTCGGATCATGTGCAACCCGGTCAGGTACCACCTTCGTGCCGGCCATCGGCTCAGGTTGGCGGTGGCGGGTGCGGACTTCCCCGAGATGTGGCCGGCACCTCGGCCCGTGGACTACGGTGTGATCGCGGGCGGTCAGGACAGCCACTCGAGTCGGCTGACTATCCCTGTAGTCACAGCCAACCCAGGGGCCACTCCGCGATTCGAGCCGCCGGACAAGTCGTTGATCCGCCCGCCTGCGGGGCCTGGGCACTCGACACTGACTGTCTCCAGGTCCGACTCCGGGAGGGTCACCGTGGAGGCCTCCTCGGGAACCTCCCTCGAAACCTTCGACAAGGAGCTCGTGGAGTTCAGCCACTCCTCCTCCGCGTCCACAACGCCTTACTCGCCCGAACAGACGCAGGTCACGACCGAAGGCACGCTCGTGATCCATCAACACCATCGAACCGTCGCCATCGCAGCCACCTCGTACACCAGCACCGACATCGCGTCGGCGACGGTGGATATCAGCATCGATGGGGAGTCGGTCTTCCATAAGCGTTTCCGGCATCCCCCTGGGGAGTGACGAGACCATGTGGGTTGCGGGCCCTGAATCGAGGTCCGCAACCCACCCGGACCGATGCTCCGACGCTTCTAGGCGCGCCCTGAGTTGCCGACTCGTCCGGCTGCAGCGGGTCTGGATGGGCCGGTGCGCTCGAGGCACGGCTCACACCCCAGTGCAGCGCGACGGTCGTGACAGCGATGATCGCGGCTGCGCTCGCGTACGCCCAACGGGGTCCGGCGGCGGCGCTGATGCCTCCGGCCACCACCGGGACGAGGACCGCACCTACAGCCCACATGCTGTTGAGCACGCCGATTCGGGCGCCGCGGCTCGGGCCGTCCGGCGACCGATCATTTGTCGCCAGGGCGTAGCTCGTGGTCCCGATCGCTGCCCGCGGCAACGAGCTCACGATCACCGTGGCGAGGGCGGGATCGATGTCTGTGTCGCGACGCCGACCGCGGCGCCGGCGGCCTGGATGTCGCTGCGGTACCCGCGGACTTTGGCGGTCGACAAGCTCGGCCGGCGGCTGTCGTTCGGTTCTCGTGCGCACTTCTGCCCGTCGTCCCCGATCTACCGCCAGCGCAGCGGGGCCATTGCCACCGCTCTCGCGCGGTGGTATCGCGACCACTCTGCGTTGGTGCTGTGGCATGTGAACAACGAGTACAACGCCGAGTGCTACTGCGATGTCTCGGCGGTCGACTTGCGTACGTGGTTGCGTGAGCGCTACGGCAAGATCGACGTGCTGAACGAGACCTGGGGAACCACCGTCTGGGGGCCAGACCTACTGCGACGGGCCGAGGTGGAGCCGCCCCGGCCGTCGGTCACCTTGCTGAATCCGGCGCGGCTGCTCGACTGACGCCGGTTCGTTTCCGACGCTGCACTCGCGTGTTTCGTCAACGAACGGGACGCGATCCGTCGGCATACCCCTGCGGTTCCGGTGACGACGAACTTCATGACCATGCACAAGACGATCGATCACTGGACGTGGGCGGCCGAGGAGGACGTCGTTGCCCTTGACGCCTACCCGACCCACAGGATCCCGCTGCGTCCGTCGAGGTCGCCCTGGATTACGACCGGATGCGTTCCCTGCGCCGTGGCCAGCCGTGGATGCTGATGGAGCAGGCGACGTCAGCAGTTGGCTGGCCGTCGGTGAACTCGGCCCGCAACCCCGGTCACTTGCGTGTCGCGTCGATGCAGGCCGCGACCTCGGCACCCTCGCCGAACTCGCCGACACGACCGTGTCGACTGACGTCGCGATCGTCTGGGACTGGACTTCCTGGGCAACGCTAGACGAGCTACCGCGCCGGTTCGGAGCACGTCATCTACGCCGACCAGGTCCTGCGCTACTAGGGCCAACTCTGGCACCGCAACATCACCGTCGACCTGGTCCGCCCGACCGACGACCTCTCCCACTACCGCTTTGCTGATCATGTCGGCCGCCTTCGCCCTCGACGCCAAGGACGGCACGTCGCTACGCCGGTAGGTCGCCGACAGCGGCCACCTTCTCACCTCCTACGCCACCGGAGTCATCGACCGGACGACCGCCGTACATCCCGGTGGCGCCCCTGGCCCGATCCGGGATCTCCTCGGGCTGTCGATCGAGGAGTTCAACCCACTCACGGCCGGTCGGGAACTCACCGTCAAGGGTGGCCGAGCAACGCTGTGGCAGGACATCATCCGCCTCGAGGGTGCTACTGCCGTGGCTGACTACGCCGACGGACCGTGGGCGGGCACACCGGCCGTGACGACGTACGCACACGGCCGCGGCAGTGTCACCTACGTCGGCACGACCCTGTCCGAACCACTCGCCGGACAGCTCCTCGACCAGACACTCCAGCAGGCGAGCGTCGACACCTGTCCTTCCGAAGCCATGGTCGAAGTGGTCGAGCGCACCAACGACAGCTACCGCTACCTGATCGTTCTCAATCACCGCGGTTCTCCTGCGAACCACAACGCTCCGGAAAACGGCTTCGACCTGCTCTCCGCGGCGCGGGTGCTCAGGATCGATCGTGCTGCAGCCGTACGACGTAAACGTGATCCGCCTGCCCAAGTGCCTCAGCAAGCCGTGGAGGCGCTCCGCGCCGGGCCGGACCACTCCGCGTAACGACATGCCCGCGCGCCACGATAGGTAGTTCGGCCGGCGGAATGTGTGAACAGTTCGATTGATTGCTGTTCGGTGATCCGATATAACCGTCGGGCGGCACAGGGGAATCATCAAAGTCTCGTGGGGGGACTGTGAACAACAGCAAGTCGATCGAGGTAGAGCTGCCGACCGGCGAGGTCATCTGGGCGCGGGCCACGGTGGACGGTCCGCGGAATGTGGCAGCGCATCCGTTCCATCACCTCGACATGGAAGATTTCCGGCGGACTGTCAAAGGGGTGTCGGCGACACTGCGGCAGGCCGTTGGCGACCTGGCCCCGGACGAAACGCAGGTCGAGTTCGGGCTGGAGCTCGAAGTGAAAGCGGGCAAGCTCGTCAGCGTGCTCGCGGAGGCGGGTGCAACGGCCACCGTCAAGGTCGCTCTTACCTGGAAGCGGGAGGCCGAGCCGGCGGCAGCGCCTGGGCGCATCGCCGTGGCTTCAGAGTGAGCGGCACTCCCGTTGATGGATGTGCAAGCGAGGCTCAGCGAGCTCGCCCAGGAGTGCCGGGTACGGGTGGGCTCCGACCTGGAGAACGTGCCTGCCGGAGGCGGTTCAGGTGTGTGGATCGCGCCCGGCACCGTCCTGACCTGTGCGCATGTCGTTCCCCTGGGGCTCGACTCCAAAGTGGACGTGCAGTGGAACGGCGTGACTCTGTCAGGGACTGTCATCGACCATGTCCCGAACGAGAACTTGGACGACATCTGGCCGTTTCCCGACCTCGCGATCGTCACCGTGGATGACGTGGTCGATCATCCGTGCGCGTGGTTGTCCGAGGCGTCGCCCGGACCGGAGCTGCTCGCGATCGGCCACGCCGACGGCCTGAAGGAAGGTCTTCGCAAAGTCGCCTTCCGGGGCACCCACAGTGGCGTGCACGAGTTCGGCGCCGGTCGGTACTGGCAGCTCAAGGACAATGAGATCTTCGAAGGAATGTCCGGCGGCCCGGTACTGGATCTCGACCGCGGTGCGGTCTGCGGCGTCCTCACCGTGAGCATCTCTCAGGGCGCCGACCGAGGCGGTTACCTGGTGCCGATCGACGGCCTGCGCGCTCTGAATCCGGCCCGCCGGGCCGAGGTGCTCGGTGCGCATGATCGCTTCCACGGCGCCGACGACCGATGGACCTCGTTGCGTACCGACCTTCCCGGTCGGCGCGGACTGGTACCGGGCGCTCTGTCGGTCCCGGAGGAGACACAACTTCTCGCGCTGCTCGCCGAGCTCCCCGGGAAGAATTCGACGGAGCTGCTCACCCTTCTAGACGGCTGCTCGAGCGACGGGCGTATGGAGACCCGGGCGCCGACCGCTCTGCGCGACGTCGCCTACGCCTTGCTGGACCAGCGGGGCGACGACAGCGGTCCGGTCATTCCTGTTGTGCGAATGGTGCATCAGTTGGTGGGGAGTGATCCGACGCTCGGCATCCAGCGCGATCTGTACGACTGGGCGACCGCCCTGGCCGGCCGGCTCGGCCGTGGGCCCGAGTTGCAGGCGCTGCGCAAGCAGGAACCGCGGCCCGGATCAGCCGGTGGGCTGATCTCGATCGAGATCGTGCCAGGCACGGCGAGGACGGATCGGTACCGGCTCTCCGTGTCCGTCGAGCACAACCGGCATGGGCGGTACCCGATGTACCAGGACAAAGAGCCGCTGCTGACGATCGAGCGGGTCCGGGAGGTGGTCACCGAACAGCTGCGGACGGCCATCGATCGCTTGGCCGGCAACGCCGAGGTCGAGTTCGTCGTACCAATCGAGCTCTTCGACGAACCTTTCGACGAACTGGCGCCGATCCGGAAGTGGATCACTCTCGGACAGAAGTTCCGAATGGTCCTTCGGGACTTCGATCGCCAGTTCGATCGGAGCACCTACCACGACTGGCATCAACGGTGGCAGCAGTGGCTGCGACCCTCTCGCGGGATCCGGTGGATCACCTGCGAGGAAAGTCTGACGCCTACGCAGTTCTCGGCCGAACTCGAGCAGCACCCCGACATCGCCGGCGTGTTGCTCGCCAGGCGCCCGACGTCCAGTCCGCAGACCAGCGCGATCCTCAGGGTTGCGCTGGATTCAGGAGTGCCGATCGCGGTCTGGCGGCGCGATTCGTGTGCCGAGCACGACGCGTTCCACGAGGGCGACGACTGTTCGGGGAGCCGCTTCCAGGTCGCCTTCGATCCGGCGATGCGGTCCGAGGCCGTGCCGGATCTGCCCGAGACGATCAGGCAACTGCGCAACAAGCTCGCCGAGGGCACAACACAGCCCGAGGATCAGGACTGCCTCGGCATCGTCCTGCTCTGGGACGATCCGGCGCGACTGAACCGACCGGTCGCAGCCGTTCGCCAACCGCCGTACGACCCACCGGAGATCGCGATATGACCACCCGAACCTTCCGCGGCGATGGCCGGCCACACGATTGGAGCCTCCCGCCCGCGCCGCCTTGGCGGCAGTTCGACGGCGGTCCGGTCGTGCCGCCGCCGACCGCAGACGACGAGTCGGCGCTGTCCCCGAACGACGAGGAGCGCGCCCAGACCTACCTCGCCCACGAGCGCGAGATCGAACTGGTCAACGCCGCCCTCCTGCTCCGGCGGCCACTGCTGGTCACCGGCCGTCCGGGGACCGGGAAGTCCGCCTTCGCGTCCGCGATCGCTCACGAACTGAAACTGTTCCCGATGTTGCGGTGGCCGATCACCAGCAGAACGACATTGCAGGACGGCCTGTACCGCTACGACGCGATCGGACGCCTCCAGGACGCCAATCTCGCGCAGCAATCAAGCAGCGATATCGGAAGATACGTCCAGCTCGGGCCGTTGGGTACGGCGTTGCTGCCGTACGAACGCCCGCGCGTTCTCTTGGTGGACGAGATCGACAAGAGCGACGTCGATCTGCCGAACGATCTCCTCAACGTGCTCGAGGAAGGCGAGTTCCGGATCCCCGAACTGGTGCGCATCGCCGATACCGAACGCGAGATCGAGGTCGGCGTCGAACAGCAGAAGGCCCGGGTGCGGATCCGGGAGGGAGTGGTCCGGTGCCGGGCGTTCCCGATCGTCGTCATGACGAGCAATGGCGAGCGTGACTTTCCGCCCGCGTTCCTGCGCCGGTGCGTCCGGCTGGACATCGCCGAGCCCGACAACGTCCGGCTGGAGGCGATCGTTCGCGCTCACCTGGGTGACGAGGCGCTGGCTGCGAGCGGAGATCTGATCAACAGGTTTCTGCGCAACCGGAGCATCGGCGAGATGGCAACAGACCAACTCCTCAATGCGATCTACGTGTCCATGCACAGTGACCTCACGAGGGCCGAGGACAGGTATGCGCTGGGCGAACGACTCCTTCGTAGCTTGACCGCTGCGGGCTGATACCTCATGTCTCTCGCCCTGCTCATCAGGGTGCTCGCCGACGCGGGCATCAGTCCTACCGGACGAGAGATCGCCGAGGCCGTTTGGCTCGCTCAACATCTAATGCCACCGTCCGAGCCGGCGCGGAGCGAGATACCTGCGGAGCTGCCGACCGCGGCGCGGGACGAATCGAACGGGCCTGAAGCAGACGCGCCAGCCCTCCCGGCTGAGCCGGCCTCGGTTGCGCTGAGCACCGGAACCGGCACCGGCGCACCGGTACGCGGCCATCCGGTCGGCGTTCCCGGTCTCCCCGGCATCCACCTCCCGCAAGAGATCCAGCGGGCCTTGCGTCCGTTGCGCCGCCGAACACCTTCACGACACAGGCGCGTCCTCGACGAGGACGCGACCGCGTCACTCACCGCGGACACGGGCCTGTGGGCACCGGTCCTGCGGCCCGCGCAGGAGCGCTGGTTCGACGTCGTCCTCGTGGTCGACACCTCCAGATCGATGGACTTGTGGCGCTCTGTCACGAAGGACCTGCAAGCCATCCTCGTCCGGTCCGGGGCGTTCCGTAACGTCCGAGTTTGGTACCTGTCACCCGACGAGGACGGCGGGATGGTCCAGCCAGGGGCGCGGGCCAGCAGCCGCAATCCCCGGGAACTCGTGGACCCGGCCGGGCGACGCCTGTTCTTCGTCTTGACCGACGGCGCGGCGGCGGGCTGGCACGACGGATCGGCGACCGCGGCGCTTGCGGAATGGACCAGAGCTGCTCCGGTGGCCGTCCTGCAGACGCTGCCCGAAGAGATGTGGACCCGGACTGGTCTCCCCGCGGTTGCTGCCCGGCTCAGCGCCCGCGGGCGGGGTACGCCGAACAGGCGACTTCGGGTCACCTCGCGGCGGCGCCGGCCCGAAGGCGACGTGCCTATCGCGGTACTGGGTATCGAGGCCTTCGCGCTGAACGCCTGGGCCTGCCTCGCGATGGGCGCGGTCGACGTGCCCTTGGCCATCACGTCTGCCGGGGACCGGCCGGGACCGCGCACATCCGCTCCTCCGGCGAGCGGGGGCTCAGCGGTCGATCAGTTCCGGGCGAAGGCATCACCGGCGGCGTACCAGTTGGCTGTGTCGCTGTCCGTCATACCGCTGACCATTCCGGTCATGCGCCTGGTGCAGCATGCGTTGTTCCCGTCGTCGTCACCCGCGATCCTGGCCGAGATCCTGCTCGGCGGCCTGATCGTGCGCACCGGGGACAACAGCTACGACTTCGGCTCCGGTGTCCGGGACGCGCTCTTCGCGGAACTGCGGCGATCCGAGGCGTCAACGGTTCTGTCAGTCATGTCGCAGCACCTCGGACAGCGTGCCGGCACGACAACTGTCACCTTCCCGGCGATCGCCGAGAGCTCGACCGGGCCGATCGCGACCACTGCAGAGACTTTCTCCTGGGTTCCGGCCGAGATCGCCGGCCGGTTGGGCCTGTCATCGAACGGTGCTCCCGGCAGAAGGGGCAAGTCCGTCGACCATTCTCTTGAGGTCGCCCGGCTGATACCTCCGCGACCGTCCGTCGGCGCGGACTTCGCCTTCGAGGCGTTGGTCGCGTTCTGCCTGACGCCGACCGAGCGGAAGGTCCAGTACCTGTGGATCCAGGGGCGTGCCTTCTCCGGGAAGTCCGCCTTGCTGTCGCATTTCGTCGTACATCCGCCGGCAGCTGTCAGCGTCGTGTCGTACTTTGCCGGCGTGCACTCTCGTGGGCACATGTTGCCGGCGCTGATCCAGCAGCTGTGTGTGCTCCTCGACCGCCCGGTCCCTGAGGACAGGGGGACGGCGAACGCTGCCGCGCAGTTGACGGTTCTGCTCAACATCGCGGCGTCGTACTGCCAGAGTCGAGGTCGCCGGCTGGTTCTGGTGATCGATGGTCTAGACGAGCTCGGTCAGCTTGCGGACGAGTATGCGCGTGACCTTGCGGCCGTCCTGCCCGTCGATCCACCGGACGGCTTACGGATCGTGGTCAGCAGCCGTATCGGCAAGCCACTTCCATCCGTGCTGCAGGAAGACCATCCGTTGCGGGACGCGGATTCACCAGCTGTTCAGCTGCTCAGCTTGGAGCCGGGCGCCAAAGAGCACCACAGTCGCGACGCGGAGCTGAGTCGGCAGGTCAGGTCCGAGATCGCGGCCGGCGATCTGGATCGGGCGGAGCAGACGGCCCGGTCGCTGGGTGAGCCCTTTCGTGGTGATGCGCTGGTCCGGGTGGTGGCCGGGTTGGTCGATGCCGGCCGGATCGATCGCGCGGCGTCGGTCGGCGACTCGCTGCTGGGCCCGGCCCGTGACGAGGCGATGGTGGCAGTGGTCGGCGCTTGGGCAGATTGCGGTGCTGTATCGCGTGCGGAGCTGCTTGCGCGATCGTTGGCCGATCCGTTCCGAAGCGATGCATTGATCCGGGTCGTAGCAGGGTGGCTGTCGGCTGGTGATCTCGATCGGGCGGAGGAGCTCATTGGGAGGTTGGATGAGCCGTACCGTTCCGATGCAATGGTCCTTGTGGTGAGTGCGTTGGCTCGTATCCGTCAGGCCGCGCGCGCCGAGTCGGCTGCCAGTTCCTTGCCGAGGCCTGCGCATGACGAGGCGATGGTCGCGGTCGTCGGTGCCTGGGCCGACAACGGCGATCTGTTACACGCGGAGGCGATCGCGAGGCGGCTCGAGAAACCGTTCGGCAGCGTTGCGTTGGTGCGGGTTGTCGGTGCGTTGACGGCAGCTGGTGATCTGCATCGGGGCGAGCAGATCGCCGCGGCGTTGGACGAGCCGTTCCGCGCCGAGGCGCTGGTGCATGTGGTCACCGCATTGGCCGGTACGGGGCACGTCGAGCGGGCGGAGTCGATTGCGCGATCCTTGCCGGGGCCGTCTCGGGACGAGGCGCTGGTCGCGATCATCTCGGCCTTGGCCGAGGCCGGCGACGTGTACCGCGCGGAAGCACTGTGCCGCGATCTCAGACCTCCGGCCAGGGACCAGGCGTTGGTGCTCGTGGTCACCGCGATGGCAGACGCGGGCCTGATGGTCTTGGCCGAACAGGTGGTGTCGTCGATCGCCGATCCGGCGCGGCGCGAGCAGGCGACCGCCGTGATCACGGCCCAAGGAGCTGTGGATCGAGCTCGGACCGCGCTGACCTCCTCCTCGTCGGCGGCCGGCGATACCTGGCGGATCGTCGATCCACCGAGCGGCGGCGCACGTGGCCGGGTCGAGATGAGCGACTTGGCGCGGATGGCGAGCGACGGAAACCGTAAGGCGCTTGGGGACCTGTTGAATCGAGTGCGGCGGGTGGCTTATGCCTATGTCCGATCGCGGCTGTGGACGCACGCCGGCAGCCCCGACATGCTCGACGAGGTCACGCAAGCTATCTGCATGGCGGTCTTCGGCGCGCTCGGCCGCTACCGTGGGGACGGACGGTCCTTCGAGTCGTTCGTGTACACCACGGCCTCCCGCAAGGTCGCAGATGCCCAGCGTTCGTTCGCGATCGCGGAGATCGCCACACCGAACGTTCCCGACATCGAGCAACCCGCGCCATCCGGTGCCGACCAGGAACCGACCACAGCCGAGATGACCGATGTCATGATCGCCATCGACCGACTCCCGGAACGCCTCCGCGAGATCCTCCGCCTGAGAGTCGTCGCCGGAATGTCAGCCGAAGAAACCGCGCGCGCCCTCGAGATGACCCCCGCCACCGTCCGCACCGCCCAACACAAAGCCCTGAACCAACTACGCGGCGCGCTGCGGACCGATCCCCGGCCGCCCCAGTAGTCAACTCGTTGCGGCTGAACCATCCCACTGGTCCGCGCGGAGCCGGTCAAGCGGCCTTGTGGTTTCTGTGTTCCAGTTCCAGTATCCGGCCCGGCTGCCATCTCCGAGCATCGCCGCCTTGAGCAGCGGCAAGCGTGTCTCCGGCCTTGGGGAACATCGGTAGAGCGGTTAACGCTAGGCCGTTGATGTTGGGCGCCGACACAGCGGGTTGGCATGATTACGGAGCTCGGCGGAGGGGCTCTCAGCGGCCCGAGGGGTCGTCACCGTAAAGCGGTCATGCCAGTGGCGTTCTTGACCGACGAGCAGGCGGCGTCGCACGGGAGGTCAACAAGGAGGCGACCGCGCCGGAGCGGTTGCTCTTCTTCGACGACAAGGATCGCAAGCTGATCGCGAAGCGCCGTGGGGGCGCACAGCTCGGCATTGAGGACGTCCTGTGCGTTGAGCGGTACGCTGGGCGCAACCCGACGGGGCACGAGCATGCGTGGGAGATCCGGGACGCTTACGCACCACGAGTACGAGGACGGGGCCCGGCAGTTCCGTCCGTTCCTGCACCGCCAGGCCTGGACGCACGCCAGGGCCGGTGGCGCTGCTCAATCAGGCGGTGGGCCGGCTGGTCTGTCACGGCTGCTGCCGGGGCTGTCGGTGCTGGCCAGGTAGGTGGGCGAGGCCCGCCTGGTCGCGGAGAGGCGGGCTGCACGCCCGCGGTCGCCAAGGCCGGTCGCCGGGCGGGTCCAGCGCTGCCCGGCGATCTGGTGGCGACGTTGAAGACGCCGGAGGGAAGGACAGGCTTCCGAGCTGGAGCGGCTGCGCCGGCCGCCGACGCGGCCGACGGGCACCGCGCTCGCCCGCGCCCTGGAGTGTTGGACGAGATCGCCGCGTTCCAGCCTGGCTGCCTGAAGCTGTCGCAGATCCCGCCGAGCCGACTGGGACGCAGGCCCCGGTACGCGCTCGGGTCGACGGCGGCGCTGCTGGATCGGGCGGCGGAGCCGAAGGTATGGCGATGCTTACCGCGGTGATGCGGTAGATGGAGGCGGAGGCGATTTACGAGGCCTGCACCTGTTCCAGATACTCACGGCGACCCGGCTAATCAGCACTGCGAAACGGAAGACGGACAAGGAACGGCTGCCGGCGCTGCCGCAGCTGGAGAAGGCGTCACGCGCGCTGGCCCGCTCGGCGGAGGTGCCGCTAGAGGAGCTGCAGCTGGTCGAGGAACACGCACTCCGACGCGCGCCTGGTAGTTGTACTCGCCTGAGTTGAGCCAGCCCGGGAAGGTGCCGTGCAGATCGTCGGCGTGCTCGGCGTAGCGCCGTGCCAGTTCGTACTTGCTGGGGGAGTAGTCGGCCCGCGGAGTGAGCTCGATGCGGTGTTCAGGGCGGTGGTCACATAGAAGCGGAAGTTGTAGGCCTGGGCGTAGTCGTCGGCCGCACGATCGGACAACCGCGGTCTTCTCGACATGTGATTCTGGGCATCTGCATATACTTTCTTGACGCGCTAACCCTGGACGGCTATCTCTTCGCGCTGTCGCGGGCGAAGTTCAGGCTCAGCTTCGACACCTACGCGACCTGGAGCCAGCTACTGCCGCGCAGCGGAGCGTTCGCCTTCGAAGTGTCCGGGGCAGCCGCCCGGAGTGGCGAAGTTCGGCGACATCCTCATCTGTCCGCCCGGCGGGACGTTGTGACGCAGGATGCGGACACCTTTGTCGTTGTTCCATGCCCGGTTCAGTACTGAACTGGAGCTGCCGATCGGCGGTAGCCGAGTACCGGATCCCGACCGCCTGCGGGCCGATCTGAAAATGCACGAGGCGTCGGACGGCCACGCCGACGTGGAGATCCACCGCATCAGGCTGTTCTGCCCGGCTTATTGATACCTGTAATGACAGTAGTTCCATCGATTCTGTTCTGGACCCGGGGGTAAGCACAGATGGCGAAGGACAAGCGGCGCGCGCTCGCCAAGAAGAGGCGGCTCCAGGAGAAGCCGCGGATGTCAACGGCAGCAGAAAGTTGATCGGTTGGCTGCCTGCCGCCGACAGGTCAGTAGAGGCTGTCTTTCTGCTGCGGCCGGCAACAGAGCAGTCTCGCCGATATCCAGGATTCCTGGACGTCGTACTTCGGGTTTCGGTCAGCTCCCAGCGCGTGGAGGATCGTTTCAGGACGTTGCCGTCGGCAACGCCTGGGAGGAGGAGACGAGATGTGGCGAGAGTCCGGAGCGCCGAGGCGGGACGGGGAGGCCGAGAATAGCCGGCGGCGGATCGAGCCGGGATCGGTGAGTTGGTCCATCCGGCGGGCCATTGAACTGCTGGACGAGGCGATTGACCGGATGGGGGATCAGTTGGCTCGATCGGCTGGTCTGTATGACGACTCGCCGATCGAGTCGAGCACGCGCGTGAACGCGCGGCGGGCACGGGGTCGTGGGCGACGCGATCCGATCGACTGTCACGCGCCGCCGATCGATAACGAACTCCACGAGTCAGTTCGTGGGCCTGACCTGCCCTGAACGTCTGCAGATACAACCTTGAGAAGCGCCCACGACGCCAAGCGGATCCGACGGCCAGCGATCCAGGACTCCTTGACCTCGAGATCCGGGTTCCGTGCCTGTCCGCGGCCAGCGAGGTTGAAGTCGTAGTTCGGTTTTCGGCTTGAGGTGGGGTGACTGGTGCGGTGAGCGGGGATGATCGTCGGCTGGTGGAGGTGCAGGTTGCGGCGGCGCAGTTCTTCCGGGCGCGGCTGCTTGGGTCTGGGGCGGGGTGGGCGGCTGCGCATTTGGTTCAGCGTGGGCTTGGGCATGTGTTGAGGTCGAGTTCGCCGTGGAAGGTTGGCTATGCGCCGGATGGCTGGGCGCGGTTGGTTGATCATCTCAGGGCTGAGGGTTTCGAGGATGACACCCTGCTGGCTGCAGGGTTGGCGAGTCCGACCAGGAAGGGTTATCTGGTCGATCGGTTCCGGGACCGGATCATGTTTCCTGCGTGGGATTCGGGTGAGCAGTTGGTTGGATTCGTGGGGCGTTCTCGGGGTGGGCGTGCGAAGTACTTGAACTCTCCGGCGACGCGGATCTATCAGAAGTCGCACGCCCTTGTCGGGCTGGCTGAGCAGCGTGACCTGTTGGAGAGCGGCGCGACGCCGGTCTTTGTGGAGGGGCCGATGGATGCTGCGGCCGTGGATGAGTTGAGTCGGCTGACATCTCGTGGCTGGGCCGGCCTGGGCGTGTGCGGGACGGCGTTGTCGTTTCATCAGGCGTCGATGGTTCATCAGTATTCCGGCAGCGACGCGGTGATCGTGGGTGTCGATGCGGACGGTGGCGGGCGCCTTGCGGCGGTGCGGTGGCTGGATGACTTGTCGTCGGTCTTTGAGCGGGTGCTGGTGGCGGAGTTCCCGTCGGGGCACGATCCGTCGTCGTTGCTTGAGACTCCTGCTGGTGCGGATCGGTTGTTCGAAGCTCTGAGTTCGCCCAGGCCGCTTGCCGAATTGGCGATTGAGGTCGAGCTGGCCCGATGGTCGCGGGTACTGGATCACATCAGTGGCCGGGTGAATGCGCTGCGCCGGATAGCTCCGCTGGTGGCGCGGTTGCCGCATGAGCAGGTCGCTGGACAGCTTGGCGAGCTCGCGAAGGTGTTGGAGCTGGATCAGGAGATCGTCTCGCGGGAGGTTGTCGAGACTCTGGGTCGCTCGGCACGTCGTACCTTGCCGAGTCGCCGGTTGGAGTCGTTCACCGGATCCGATCCGCCGGAGACCGGGCCTGCGTTGTGACGCTGGTTCCGGGAGTCCTTGAGGTCGGATTCCGGGTTCATTGTCGGTCGTGGTGAGGCGACCTTCGTAGCCGTTGGGTTTGTTCGGCTTTACGGAGGTTGGGATGAATGCGGTGTCTTCGGATTCCGAGAATGTGCTGATCAGTGGTGAGCGGCAGCGGTTGATGGTGGCTCACCTGGCGGCGGCCCGGTTCTTCAGGCGGGAGTTGCTCAGGGCAAATGTCGGCTGGCCGCTGGAGCAGTTGCGGGATCGCGGCGCCGGCGGGGCGCTGAGTACGGAGTCGACGTGGAAGATCGGCTATGCGCCTGACTCGTACACGCGGCTCACCGATCACCTGCGGGAGAAGGGTTTCGACTTCCGCACTCTGATCCGCGCCGGGTTGACGGAGTGGACCGAGGAAGGGAACGCGGTCGACGTCTTTCGCGATCAGTTGATGCTGCTGGCGCGGGATGAACGACTCGATCCGGTCGGGTTCGTCGGGATCGGTCAGGGGGCGGAGCCGGCGTTTGAGGCGTCGCCGACGACGTTGATCCATCGTCCGTCGAATGCGCTGGTGGGTATCGAGGAGCAGCTGGACATTCTCACCGACGGTGCGTTCGTGGTCGTGGTCAACGATCCGCTGGATGCGATGGCGGTCGAGAACCTCGGCCGTATGGCCGGGGAGCGGTGGGCCGGTATCCCGCTGTGTGGTTCGTTGATGTCGTCGGCGCAGGCGAAGACCCTGTACCGCTACACGGTGACCGACACCGTGATCGTTGCCCTGGATGGCGACCAGGAGTGGCGTCGGACGGCCATCGCGTCGCTGCCAGACCTGTCGTACTTCTACAAGCGGGTCCGAGCTGTGGAGATCCCGGAAGGACACACGCCGTCGAGTCTGATGCAGGTCGACGACGGTGCTCAGCGGATGTACGACGCGATGGTGTCGACGCGCCCGCTGGAGGACTACAAGCCGCGCCGCCAGCACCTGCCGGAACTTCAGGATCCGAGTCCGTCGCCTTCCGGTCCGGCGCTTTGAGGAAGTCCAGGAGTCCGGGACTTCGTGATCCGGGTTCAGATCAGTCCGGCCTGCGCCGAGATTGGTGCGGCAAGCAACAAGGGTCAATTCTCGGGCCGCGGTCCGAGTCATCGGGATACGGAGTGAGCCAATGACTGAAGAGCTTCAGGCGCTCCTGGTCGAAGCTGCGGACTCGGGCTGGGCGGAGGAGCCGTCGAGGCGTCTGGCCACGGCTATCGAGCGCCGGATCGTTGCCGAGGTGCCCAGCCGGCTGCGGGCCGCGCTGGGCCACGATGAGGCGGCGCAGATGGCGCGCGTGCTGGCGTGGGAGCGCTGCCGCCGGTTGGCCGAGAAGCCTCCGGCCGGCCAGGTGAGCTGGGGGTACTTGGCGAACATGGTCCGATGGCGCCTGGCCGACGTCGTCCGGCAGGAGGCCAGGCGCCGGCAGCGGCATCCGCTGATCGACTACCTCCCTGAGGCCGAGCAGCCGGCCATGCTCGCGGAACTGGGCCCTCTGCTCGATCGCATCGGTGTCCAGTTGGAGCGGGCCGGGCTCGGAGTGGGGGAGGTACGGCGGCGGCTGCTGGCCGCGGCCGATGGACCCGGGTTCTCCAAGCACGCCATCGCCGGGCGCGTCCGCGGCATCGGCGTACCCAGCGCGCAAGCCGAAGGGCTGGCGTGGCTGCTCCACAACGGGCCGATCCGGCGGTCCGCGCTGTCGCGGCTTGCCGGGGGGCAGCCGCCCGACGCGGTGTTCGCGGATCCAGCCGTTCAGCGATGGATCGGTCAGGCCGCCGGGAGGGTGCCTCGGACGCCGGCCAGGTCCGCCCGGTTCGGCCGGCCCCCGGGTACCTCCTGGCATGACCGAGTCGGGCTGGGGCTCGCCCGGACTGCCTGACCCGAAGTTACCCGCGGGTCACGAGGGCTCAAACGTTGAGCTCTTATGAACAACCCCGACATGGTTCCGCGCCGCCGGCACTGGCTGGTCCGGTTCTACTTCGCCCAGTTCCGGTTCTACCTGCGGCTACAGGCCGCGCTCCGGATCATTCCGCCACCCGTCGCGCAGGCACTCATCGCCCGGCTTCAGCCGGTGAAGACACGGAGGGAACTCTGACATGCGTCGAGTCATGAACTCGAAGCTCGCCGTACCACTCATCATTCTCGCACTCTTGGTCGTCTTGGTCTTCGCGCTCGTGATCCGCTGGAGCGACACCCCGGATGCTGCTCGTGGCCTGCCTGGTGAGCCTGGGTCCGATCAGGTGACAGGCACGAGCACGCCTGTGCCGACGCTGCAGGCGCAGCTCGATGCTTGGGTTCGGCCCGCGACGACGGATCCGATCCGCTACGCGGTCGCGTTCGGTACGACGATCTGGACCTACGACTCCACGGTGCACAGCTACGCCCAGTGGCAGGACGCGGTCACGGCCTTCGCGAATCCCCTGGAGGCGCCTGACGCCGGCCGGGTTGCCCGCAGCATGCTGCCGTACGCCGGCCAGTGGGAGGAGCTGAAGGTCCACGACGCGCGCGCCAGCGTTCGGGACGTGACGGCTGCAACGACGCCGGAGTTGCAGGCGCTCGGACGGGATCCCAGGGCACCTGCCGGCTGGCACGGATTCGTCGTACGTGGCACGCAGGAGAGCGTGGTCGACGGCGAGACGACAAGAACGGCCCGGCATGTGACGGTCGGGGTGGTCTGCCGACCGCGGTGCACGTTCTGGTCGGCGACCAACGAACTGCCGCGGTGATCATCAAGCTCGCGGCAGCCGGCGCGCTGCTGGTCACCGGTGTCAGTCTGGTGCCTGCGCTGGCCATCGCGGGCAACAGCGGCGACACCTGCAAGGTCGTCCAGACCCTGGGCGACGTACGGCTTGATGCCGAGCAGGCGTCGAACCTGGCCGTGATCGTCGGCGTCGGTGACCGGTTCGCGGTCGGTGTTGCGGCCAAGGTGATCGCGGTCATGACGGCGATGACGGAGTCGTCGCTGCGGAACGTCGATCGCGGAGACGCGGCCGGTCCGGACTCGCGTGGCCTGTTCCAGCAGCGCGACAGCTGGGGACCGATCGCCGTACGCATGGACCCGGCCGGGGCGGCGGGGTTGTTCTACACTGCGCTCGCCAATGTGCCGGGCTGGACGGCGATGGAGCCCTGGATGGCCGCGCAGGCGGTCCAGCGGTCGGCGTTCGCGGACGGCGGCAACTACCGCAGCAACTACGAGGCCGCCGTCCGCCTCGTCGCTTCAAAGCCATCTGTCGGCTCCTGCGGCAGTTGGCGAGCCGGTGACACCGACCAGCTCCCAGGCGCCGACACTGCCGTCCACCGGGCACTCGAACTGGTCGGCAGCCACGGCTACTACCAGCTGTGTGCCCGGCTGGCGTCGAACATCTGGGGCCGCTCCCATTCCGGCTACGCGTCAGCAGCCGAGCAATGGGCCCAGATGGTCAGCACCGAAAATGCCCACCCTGACGATCGGCGGCCACCGGTCGGCGCGCTGCTGTTCTGGTCGACCGACGGTCCCTACGGGCATGTCGCGGTGTACGTCGGCAACGGCCGCATCGTGTCCAACGACATCGGCGATCGCCTCCCCGGCCAGGGCGGTGTCTACCTCGTCGACGTCGGGGCGATCGAAGAACGCTGGGGCGCCACCTACCTGGGCTGGGCGCCACCGATCTATCCCACCACCTGAATACCAACCCATTGGCGCTGTCCGGCGCCAGGAGGCAACCGCATGCTCAGCTTCATCTATCTCCAGGATCCCGGGGTAAGTCCGAACTCGAACGGGCTCCCGGGTCTCCCGGCGCTGCGTCAGATGGTCGGCGCCCTGCAAACCTTTGGTCTGGTCATCTGTGTGGCCGCGTTCGTGATCGCCGCGGCTGCCTGGGCGATGGGCAGCTTCGGCAACAACTCCCACTACGCCGGCCGCGGCAAACTCGGCTGCCTGGTCGCCGCGGGCGCAGCGATTCTGATCGCCTCGGCCAATCCGATCATCCGCTTCTTCAGCGGCATCCAGATCGGATAGGGGCGTCCAGCGCATGGCGTGGAGTGATTGCCTCCTCAACCCGGTCAGCTGCGTCGTCGGCAACGTCGGGGGGACCGCCGCAAGCTCGGTGTGGGATTCGTTCCTGAGATGGTCGGCGAACGGTCTGGCCGACCTGTCGGCGACCGTGTTCCAAACGTTCAGCACCAGTACGTCGCCCCGCTTCGACCAGCAGTGGTGGAACGACAACCTGGATCTGATGGTCGGGCTCTCGCTCCCGATCCTGGTTGGCGTCTTCGTCCTGCAGTGCATCTCGGCGGTGATCCGGCGAGAACCTGCCCGACTCGGGCACGCCGCCGTCGGCGCGTTGCTGGGTACGGCGGGAGTGCCGCTGGCAGTCGGTGTCATCGCCACCTGTGGGCAGGTCGTCGACGAGATGTCGGCAGGCATCCTCGGCCAGGGAGCCACGGCCGACGGCATCAAGCGGATGACCGACATCACGGCGTACCTGACGGCGCCGACGCTCGGCGGCATCCTCCTCCTGGCCGTGCAGCTAGGCCTGCTCGCGATGTTCGCGCTCTACTTCGTCATGCTGGTACGCGAGGTTGCCCTGATCGCGTTCGTGGTCTTCGCCCCGGTCGCGATGGCCAGCTGGACCTGGTCGGCGACCAGGCACTGGCTTCGGCGGTGGGTCGAAATCGTCGGCGCATTGTTGTTCTCGAAGGTCGCGATGGCGCTCGTCTTCACCCTCGGGTTCTCGGCCGTGGGGGCGTCCGGACAGGGCAACGCATCGAACCTCGGCACGTTCATCGCCGGAATCCTGCTGGTGGCGATGGCAGCGTTCGCCCCGTTGGCCACCTACTCGTTCATTCACTGGGCCGGTGACCAGGGCCAAGCCGCGACCCGCGTCCTCCAGCAAGGAGCAGCCGGAGTCGAGGCAGGTAAGGATCAGCTCGAACGCGCTCAGCGGTGGGTGGCGGGAGACTTCAGCGGCTCCGACAAGGACGATCCATCACCGGTCGTCGGCGGCGACCAAGACCCCGGCCAACAGGCGACGAGTGGGGGCGGACACGACGCTCCCGAGACATCCGATCGAGCGACAGACCACGGCGCGGGTCAGCAGTCGACAGGCCATCCGGAGGCCGTGCCCCAGCCCGCACCGGCAGCGCCACCGACGCCAGGCTCAGACGCCGGACCGACAGCTATCGCCGTCGCCACGAGCGAGGTATCGGTCGACGGCGAGTCAGGCGGATCAGGCGTCCCCCCGAACCAGACATCGGACCAGGGAGACTGAGGATGTCGAACACGCTCTCCGCACGCTTTCCACGTCCGCAGCGAAACGCGTTGCTGCTCGGTCTACGACCGATCCAGGTGACACTCGTCGTCCTCGGCATCATCCTGTCAGCCCTGTCGCTGCTCGCCGGTTGGCCAGTTCCATCGCGATTGGCTGGGTTGGCAGCGTCGCTTCTCTGCGGCCTGATCGCGTTCGGTCGGCTCGAAGGACTGCCGGCATACCGGTGGGTCGTCCTGCGGACAGCCCACGTGATCCGGCGTTGGCGCAAGCAACGGACGTACCGGGCGAATGTGCTCGCACCTCGACGGCACGGCTACCTGCAGCTGCCAGGAGAAGCCAGCGCGTTGCGGATCCTGGACACGCGCTCCTCGATCGGCGCCGTTCACGATCCACACCGCCGACGGCTGATCGCGGTCGCGAGGATCGAGGGACCTGCGCATCTGCTCCAGAACTCCGACGAGCAGGATCGACGCGTCGCGGCATACGGACGGATGATCGCCGGACTGTGCCAGAGCAACCGAATCGCACGAGCGCAGATCCTCGAGCGCACGATCCCGGACCCCGGCGACGGGCTGGGTGACTGGGCCCGCAAACGCAGTCTGGACACGACCACCGCCGCCGGAGCCATCTACAGCGACCTGCTGCAGCACGCGGCCCCGGCGGCAGCCAGGCACGAGACACTGTTCAGCTTTGCGTTGAACCTCGACGCCGTCTCCAGGGAGGTCCGCAAGTACGGCGGGGGACTGGCGGGAGCGATGACGGTCCTGGACTCGGAGTCGCGTGCCTTCCAGACCGCGTTCGCGGCCGCCGGCGTCGCCGGAGTCTGGCTGAACGCCTCCGATCTCGCAGCCAGCCTGAGAGTCGCGTTCGACCCTGCGGCGACGCGGACGCTGGTCGGTGCCGTCGACCCAGCTGACGCGGCTCCGCTCGCTGTCGATGCCTCCTGGGATCACCTCCGTACAGACTCGTCGTTCCATCGCGTCTATGTCGTCACCGAATGGCCCCGCGTGCGGGCCACGCCGTCGTTCCTGAGTCCGCTGCTGCTGAAGCCGGGAATTCGGCGAACATTCTCGCTGGTGCTGCAGCCGGTGCCGATCGGCAAGGCGCTCCGTGACGCACGTCGCCATCAGGTGGAGCGGGTGACCGACCGGGCGACCCGCAAACGCATCGGCCAACTCGAGACCGAGGAAGACCGGCAGCTGGACGCCGACGTCGCTCAACGGGAGAAGGATCTCGCCGTGGGGCACGGTGACGTGCGCTGGATCGGCCTGATCGCGGTCTCCGCGGACACCGAGGACGCGCTCGACGAGGCATGCACCGAGATCGAGATCGCCGCCTCCCAGGCGTTGCTCGACGTACGCCGGCTTGTCGGCCAGCAAGTCGAGGGGTTCCTCGCCGCGGCACTGCCGTTCGGGGTTGGTCTCGGATGACGCCCAGCACCGGGTGGTTCGAACCGAGCGAGACAGACCGGCGAACCAGACGTGCCAACCGGCGGGCGAGTCGATCGTCTCGGCGCCGTACCCCGCCCGCCACGTCCACTGAGGACGTCGCCGAGGAGGTGCCAGCTGACAGCATCGGTCTGCGTCGGCGGCTGCCGCTGCTCACGGACGACCACCGCGCCACCACGCGGATTCTCCGGATCGCGTACCCGTTCCTCGCCGAAGGGGGATTGGGGGCCGATGGCACCTACATCGGCAACGACGTCTTCAGCGGAGGATCGTTCGTCTACGACCCCTGGGTGCTCTACCAGTCCCGCGTCATCACCAACCCAAACCTGCTACTGGCCGGAGTCATCGGCAGTGGCAAGTCCTCAACCGCCAAGGCCTTGATCACCCGATCCATCGCACTCGGCCACAAGGCCTACGTCCCGTGCGACCCGAAGGGCGAGTGGACACCGGTCGCGCAGGCGGTAGGCGGATCCGTCATCAAGATCGGGCCCGGCCTGTCCACCAGGCTGAACCCACTGGATGCCGGAAGCCGCCCGGGCGACGTGCCGGACGACGACTGGGACCGGATCGTCAGATCACGACGACGCGCCCTGCTCGGCACCCTCGCTGAGTCCACGCTCGGCCGGCCACTGACCGCAGTCGAGCACACCGCCCTCGACCTCGCCATCGACAAAGCCTCCCGGACCCCAGTGCCGACGATCCCTCACGTGGTCGACGCCCTGTTCTCACCTGACGCCGGCGACAGCACGTCGGAGGCCGACAGCCGCGAGCTCGCGCACGCGATCAGACGGCTCGTCCACGGCGATCTCGCGGGAATGTTCGACGGACCATCCACGACCCGGTTCGATCCGGCGCTGCCGATGGTCACCCTCGACTCCTCCTGGATCGGCGCCGGCGGCAACGACCAGGCACTTCGCCTGACCTTGGCCTGCGCGTCGTCCTGGCTCGAGGCCGCGGTCACCGACCCGGCCGGCGGGAAGCGATTCATCGTGTACGACGAGGGATGGCGAGTCATGCGCGACCCCGCCCTGCTGCGACGCATGCAGGAACAGTGGAAACTCTCCCGCGCCTGGGGCGTGTCCAACATCCTGATCGTCCACCGCCTCTCCGACCTGGCCGCCGTCGGCGACCTCGGCTCCGAGGCCCGCGCCCTCGCCGAAGGGCTACTGGCCGACTGCTCAACCCGGATCATGCTCCGCCAGGAATCCGACCAGCTGGCCCGCACGGCGACCCTGCTCGGACTCACCGACGTCGAGGTATCCACCATCGCGAAACTGCCCAAGGGCCGTGCACTGTGGCGGCTGCCGAGCCGATCGTTCGTCGTACAGCTCGTCCGCCACGCCCGCGAGGTCGAACTGTTCGACACCGACGGAAGGATGTGACATGGACGTTGGCGGTCGCTCGCCCCGAGATGTGTCGGACGTGATCATGATCGGCGGGGGAGTACTCCTGGCCTGCGCAGGCATCCTCTACCTCGCCGGGGGGCTCAGCAGCCTGCTCACCACTCACGAATGGATCCAGACATCCTGGCCTGACGCGTTGAAGGTCGTGCTCCATCCGCGCGATCCCGGGCGCGTCTTCGGCCTGCCGCCCGGGACGTTCCATCCGGTCGTGTACTGGTTCGTGCTCGCGGCGCTGCTGGCAGTCCCGATCGTTGGTGCCGGCTTCGGCCGCTACCTGTGGATGAGACGTGATGTCGGGGCGGCACGTCGTACCAGATCTCTTGCCAGGCGGCCTGGTCTCGCGACTGCGGGGGACGTTGAGGCAGTCGTCGGTCGCGGTCAGGTGCTGCGCCGCGGTCAGGCCGCGCGTCCCGCCGTACGGCGACCGGAGCCGGCGGATGTCGGTCGGTACCTGGGGCGATCATGCGGTCGGCAGTGCTGGGCCTCGGTCGAGGACTCCGAGATCGTCCTCGGACCACCCCGCTCCGGCAAAGGCTTGCACCAGATCATCGGCGCGATCATCGATGCACCGGGCGCCGTCGTCACGACCTCCACCCGGCCCGACAACCTCGTCGCCACCGTCGAACTGCGCCGAGCCGCCGGACCCGTCGCGATCTTCGACCCACAAGGCCTCGGGCAAGTCGAAGGCATCCGCTGGTCACCCGTTCGTGGCTGCGAGAACCCGACCACCGCCATCGTCCGCGCCAGCGGTCTCGCCGCCGGAGCGGGGTTCACCAAGGGAGGCGTCTCCGACGGCGCCTTCTGGCACGGTCAAACGGAGATGGCGCTGCGCGGCCTGCTTCACGCCGCGGCCATCGACGGCGCCGGCGTCGCGCAGCTCTACCGCTGGAGCCTCGAACCCGCCTCAGCCATCGAAGCCGTCACCATCCTCAACCGCTCCGCAGACGCCGCCGAGGGCTGGGGCGACACCCTCGACGGCATCGTCCGCATGGACGGCCGAACCCGCGACGCCGTCTGGGCAGGCGTGCGTTCCGCGCTCTCTGCTCTCGCCGATCCCGCCGTACGCCGATCATTCGACCCAGCCGACGGTGAAGGACTCGACCCGAAGACGTTCATCGCCGACCGGGGAACGATTTACCTCCTCGGCACCGGCGTCGGCGCAAGCGCCACCTCCGCGTTCATCGCGGCCCTGCTCGAAGACATCACCGAGACCGCCCGCCAACTCGCCGCCGGCAACCCGGGCGGCCGCCTCGAGCCGCCGCTCGCACTGATCCTCGACGAGATCGCCAACCTGTGCGCCGTACCATCCCTGCCCTCGCTGATGGCCGACGGCGGCGGCTCAGGCATCTCCACCCTCGTCGTCATCCAGTCCCTCGCCCAGGCCAGAGACAAATGGGGCGAACAAGCCGCAGCCGCACTCTGGGACGCCGCGACACTCCGCCTGATCCTCGGCGGCTCAGCCCAACCCCGAGACCTTCAAGACCTCGCCGCCGTCTGCGGTGAACGCGACGAAGAGATCCGCAACTGGAGCCGCGGCCCCGACGGCAACCGCACCATCTCCACCAGCACCCGCCGCATCCCGATCCTCCCACCCGACGTCATCCGAACCCTGCCCCTCGGCACCGGCATCCTCCTCGCCCGCACCGCCCCACCGATCCTCCTGAACATGACCCCCTGGCCAGACCGACCAGACGCCGACCAAATCCGCGCCAGCATCACCCACGCGACCCGAAGCTCGGAGCCGGCCGAATGAGCCCGCGCGACGACCTCCTCAAATCCTTCGACCTCGCCAGCGACGATCCGTTCATCATCTGCTGGCGCGACCTCGACCCGACCACCGCCACCGAAGAACTCGACCGCCTCACCCCCTGGGTCGACTGGGCAACCCAGCGCTACAACCTCGACCACAAACTCATCCCACCCTGCTGGCCCCACCACGGCGCCCTCGTCGAAGAACTCTCCGCCCTCCGCACCCTCTGGGAAGCCTCCTACCTCGAAGACGCCGCCCCCTCCAGCCCCCTCGCCTTCCACCGCGAACTAGACCAAGCCCTCCGCCGCCTCCGCGAATGGACCTCCCGCCTCGGCTGCTCCAGAACCGAACACCGCCCCGAAACCTGAAAGCAACCGCTGCCCTGACCCTCGGTGTCAGTACGGCAGACGGCTGCTGTCGAATCACGACGCTCGAGTAAGCGATGACGCGCTGAGGAGTACTCGGCGCCATCGAAGATGGTGTAGATCTCTTCACGCTGGCCGCCATCTCGATTGGGAAAGGCTTATCTGGCTTCTGACCTGCAGTTTCATCCTTCGTCGATGATCACCAGTGACCAGTGTTTATCAGCGTCTCACGGAGCTGCGACGGAGCAAGAATTTGCCCACAGCAACATTTCGTGTCTGCCATGGGCCCTCGCCCAGAAGCGAGTCTTCGACCTGCGGTGGCGACCATGCCGCACGCCTACAGGCCGAAGTCGAGCTCCGTGTGCGATGCGCACGTCGGCATGACCGAGGAGGAAGCGCAGGCGACCTCAGCGGCCGCGTCGAGGCAGACGACATGGCGGTCCAGGCCTCCGAAACCTCGCCGACCTGATGCGGCGAGCCCGAGTGATCGAACTCCCGCGCTCTGGCGGCTGGCTCGACAGCGGCACTGACCCTTGGCTACAGCGGCACTGCTTGGCAGCGACACGACGACCCGGGGCAGCAGCCGTAGCGCGCTCGACGGGTACCACAACCGACCCCGGCTCAGCGGTTCAGATCGCTGCCGGGGGCGGACCATTGACAGGCCGGATTAGTGTTGACTCGTCAGAGAAATATCGGTCTGTAGGAAGGGATTCTGTATGGCCGAGAGAGTGTTTTCAGAGGGACTGGTTCTGCCGGATGGCCGTAAGGTTCGCGTGCTCGCATACGACGACGGATCTGTACGCTTCCGGCTCGACGGTACGCCCTACGTGATCGAGGAGGCATTCCTCCAGGGTGGCCGCAACGACCACGCGATCATCAAGCTGGGACGCAAGCCGTAACGCCATCGCCAGCAACACATCGACCCCGGTTGGCCCCGCTAGCCGGGTCGCTGTGCGATGTGCCGGTGGTCGCCAGCGGTGATCACTGGCGTCTGCACGACGTGTACCCGCAGGTCAGGCGCGAGGCTACGCCGGTTGAGCACACCGATGCCCTCGCTGTCCCTCACGCCATCGGCCTGCTCACCGCTGTGTGCCGATCTGAGCCAGGACTGGCACCTGCTCGGCCTCATACTGGAGCCAGCAGCCATTACAGCGTTCTAGGGCCGACTACGCCGATGCTGTAACCGACCGGGCCGTCTTCGCCCCAGCCGGCCGTGGCCGGGTGTGGGCTGTTGGGCGCGTAGCGTCGATACCACTCCTCGCGGCACTCGGCTGTAGTGAGCCCCTCCCCAGACACCCCACGGCACCCGACTGGCGAAGGCGAACGGCTGACACTCCTCCGAAAAACGGAGCATTGCGCGGACACAGCCTGAGTTCGTCTGTACCACCGACGTCGCTCTCGTCCGGGAACATCTCGGCCGGCCGATCCACACAAGCATCGTCATCTCGCCAATTGACCCCCATCCGGGATCAGGACCAACGCGAGCGAATGTCGATTGACCTTCTCGACCACCTACCGCTGCCAGCCGTTGTACGGTCCGCCAATTGGAGGCAACGGCTCGGTGGAGTCCTTCAGTGCCTTCGCTAGCGCCTCGTCTCGTTGAGCGGGTGGAGTGTTCGCCTGTCCCGGCTTCTCATCGAACTCGCTAGGCTCATGAACGGTCCCTGCTCGCATCGCTCCTCCTCGGTCTGTCCTTACCGCCCAGCGTTGGGAGGAAGCCGCGGAATGTTCAGCGGCGAAACTGTCGGAAGTAATGGACTACTGTCACCAGCGTGGAATCAACCGGGGAAACCCGAGACCTGCCGGTCCTGACGCACATCGTGGAGTTCTACGACGAGAACGGCCACACGCCGGACCCGTCTGACATTACGGAAGCGTGCGGGTTCGACGACAAGGAAACTGTCCAACGTGCGTTGCGTGCGCTTCAACATGAGGAGCCGCCGTTCATCAAAGGGCTACAGACAGTCCTGACTGGCGACGCGATCGGCATCGGTGCTCCGACAGGTCACGCGCGGCGAGTCGTGGGCGCTTGGCCCACGCCGGACGCCCTCGCAGACCGGATAATTGCCGCTCTGAACGACGCGGCTGACAACGAGCCGGACGAAGTGAAGAAAGGCAAGCTTCACCGGGCGGCCGCAGCGGTTGCCGGTGTCGGTAGGGACATACTCACCGATGTGACAGCTCAGGTCATCACGAAGGGCATGTACGGCGGCTAGACGGACGGACAGGGCGTCCAGCGGGTCTCGTCAAGATTGTCGGTGCAGCCAGCTACCGTCGTAGGTGGAGGACGCACGAGCCGATCAAGGTGACCGAAGTTCAGTGCGTAGCAGCATGGCCAAGGGCTTCGAGATCAAGTTCAACAAGGGCTGGGAAAAGGACATTCTCAAGGCTGCGCAGAAGGGCGTCGAGGACGAGGTTCGCAAGTCCCAAGCGCTCCTAGACAGACTGCTCGACCGTTACAAGGGGCAGCCAGTCTCAACAGTCAAACCTGTGCTGCTCAGCGAATGGCGGCGCAGCGGTGGGAGCATGACTGATGCCGAGGCGACGGACTGGGCAACCCTGATCAGCCAAGGCACCCGCATCGAGCTTCGCCTGTAGCCCGTCAGGTATGCGGACCGGAGGTCGTTCGGGCGCGCCACGCGGATGCCTGTGCCGGACGTGCTCGGTCCAAGTCGGAAACTGGCACAGTCCACACTCTCGCCAGCCGAGCACACTCCGATTATGATCTGCGCACTATGGGTGATCTGGACCAGCAGCAGAAGGAGTGGTTTAGCCGCGCATTCGTGACTGCAGTGTCGGCAGCGGCTGGCTACACGGTCGAATATCACCTCGATGACGTTCACGGCGTAGACGCGACGGTCCGTGATGGCGGAGTGGCAGTTGATTTCCAGCTCAAAGCGACCTCGTCCCCGATCATGAGCGGCGGTGACCTAGCCTTTGATCTAGACGTCCGAACGTACGACCTGCTCAGTGGCGTCCGCTCATCACCCGGATACTTGCTGGTCATCGTCTTGCCAGAGGACGTAAACACCTGGCTGCAATCGGATCCTGACTCGATGACAATCTTCCACAGCGGTTACTGGCGCGATCTCACTGGATTGCCGGCTACTTCAAATGAGAACAGCGTGCGCATCAAACTTCCGCTATCAAACACGCTGTGCGTGACGCACATTCGCGAGATTATGCTCGACGCGAGAGGGCGACTCATCGCATGAACGACCTCCTCAGGCTTGAACTTGCGCCAGAAGACGTCACGAGTTGGCTCGCCGCGAACGATTGGCGTCGGGTGCCCGCCAGCCAGGAGACTGCGGCCCTGTGGGTTCGATCCGCCCATGAGGTTCTCCAACCACTTGCGCCCGGCTCGACTGACTATCGTCTTCGCCTCGCCGATTTGCTACGAACTCTTGCGCGCGCTGAGAAGCGCGATGCACTACTCATTACGCAGGAGATTCTTAGCGAGGGTGCAGATGTGTGCGAATGGCGTGCTACTGGGGAGCAGATCAATCAGTACACGATCCCTTTGGATGATGGGGATCGCCTCGTGCACGGAGCACGAACCGCGTTTGTTGCTGCAGCAAATGCCACTGTCCACCGGCGCGGGTACTTTGGCCACAGCATAGCGAAGGCGGCCCGCGAACACGCAAAATCGGTCCGCATGGGACAGACGATGCCCGGCAGTTACATCGTGCCAATCATCAGCCACGTATCAGGATCGACACTCGTGCCTGGCGGCCAGGAAGACGGCCTCGATATCCGGATCGACGCCCAACCGTTTGGCCGCCGCGTAATGATACAGCTGGCCGAAGCGCTTTCGACAATCCAAGATTTGGCGGTCGATGCGGATCCACCGAACATGCGGCGCATCAACGAGAGTGTAGGTCACGGCGTATCGCACGAGCTATGTGCAGCCGTTTCGGAGGTCCTCGCGGCGGATTCTGTCGACGGCCTGGACGTCAGTTTCGCTTGGGCTCGGCGGCTCCCGGTGCGGGACGCAGTTGAGCGCATCCGACTCCCGAAGGCATCCCTCCCCAACGTCCAAGGCATCGCAGAGTCGTTACGTGGGAGCCAAGTGGTCGCCGAGCAGACGATTGTGGGCATCGTGCGTGGAACTCGTCGCGATCCGGCTGAGGAATTCGGCCTCGTCACCATTCGCGCACCGATTGGTTCAACCGATCGGCTCGTTCACATGTGGTTGGGTCGAGACGACTTCCATCAGGCGCTCATGGCTGCCGACGAAGAGAGACTTGTGTATGTAACCGGGACTCTGGCACGAGAGCCTGGGAGGCAATGGAAGTTCGAGTCAATCACCAATTTCGGATACGCAGAGTTCATGAGTGAGCAGGATCAGTAATCGCAAGACCCATCGAGCCCACCTGGCGACCACAGATCAGGTCGAATCAGGCGTAGCCACGGTTTGTCCGGCCTGCTCGTTCGAATTCGTCTGCCACCGGGCGATTCGCGCGTCTACCTGGGCAACGCGGGACGGACTGGTCGGTTTCCTAAACCGTGCTTCCTACGGGGTACGTCACGGACACCTGCGCGCCCGGAGGCGGCTCGCTGCCCGGACACGGCGGACGGACAACCATCGTCAGCGGAAGACGTCAGCGAAGGTGTAGGCGAGAGCGAGTGCCTGCTCGTTTCCTGCCCCAGCGAATGCCGCGAGAAGATGGCGGAACGCCGCGATACCCTTGTCGTCATGCAAAACTAGCGGTCGGTGCTCGGCCAGGAGCCGGTGCAGGTAGGGCATGACCTCATCTCCGACTAGCGAATCGCCCGCGTAGGTCCCACCGATCGGAACGGCCTCTGCGATGGCCAGCAGCGCTCGCGGTTCGTCCAGCGGCGCGAGGAAGATCATCGTCTCAACTGCCTTGTGTATGGACTGCGGAATGTTGAATCTGGCACATGCCTGCAGGACCGGGAAAGCCAGCTCAGCAAAGACATCGAGGTCGCTATCGGCGCGTACCTGCCGAGCTTGCTTCTGGTCGAACGCTCCGCTCGCGAAGTAGATTTGTTGCGCGATCTCATGGGAGACCGTTGCGGCTCCTTTGAATTCGTCGAGTTGCGCCTCCGATAGCTCTGCCCCCGCTCGATGCGCACTCGGGTCACGCATCCAGCGAGACAGCGAGACCTCCACCGCGGTACCCAGGAGCCGGAACGCCGCCTCCTGCACGTCTCTGCTGTCGTGACGAAGATAGTCACGGCAGGACTGTGCGAATAGAGCGACGGCAGCCGAACGCGAAGCGGCATCGCGGCACCACCGTTCGACAACCCTCACAGCGAACGGCGTGCGCGCTACCAGCGCCAGGTACGTGAGCATCTCAGTCACTCCACGCGTCGCTTCGCTGCGAGCCTCGGGCAAATCGTCAGCTCCTTCCAGGAGCTGTTCGAGGACCGTGTCGACGGTCTGAGGTGCCCCGGGCGTGTCTGCAATGAGCGCGCCGACCAAGACTGTCTTCACTGCGAGGTTCTCCTCGGCGAGCAACAATTCACCGACGGCGGCAGCTCGATCGCCCGCGGTCTGGCGGGAATAGCTCGCCAGGACCGCCGTCGCTGCACGCATCCGTACGACAGGGTTGGGGTCGCGCATCCCCTCCAACACTCGCTCGACAATCGGCGGCCCGGCCTCGCTGTCGCGCCAGACCTGCCGATTGACAAGCGCCGCCAGGCCCCCAAAACCTGCATCTCGCATACCTGCACCCCAGACTGCGCTCATCCGAGAAACGACCCAGCGTCGGGACTCTCCACCGCAGCTACGAGGATCGCCAGGATCCGGTCGCCGAGCGGCGTGCCGGGAACCACACGCTGGTCGTGTGCCAGCACCTCTGCTGCCCTGACCCGCAGGAACTCGAGTTCGTTCGGCAGTGTTTCCGAAGCGCTAAACGCCGCGTCGGCATCCTCGAACGTCTCCAACAGCCGGCGCTCGGCTTGGGTCCGATTGTCAGAGCCGCTCGTGGCCAGGCGGATCTCTTCATCTAGCGCTCGAGCGGCGGCGACGACCTCGGTCTCCAGTTCGACACCTTGATCCGCGAGGTGGTCAAGTGGTGAGATCGGCCCAGACCACGAAGTCATCCGGTATGCGGGTTCTGCTTCTGGTGTGCCATTCGGGCCGAGTTCTTGCAGCCGAGCTAGGAGTTCGGGTGATGTGATCGCGTCTGGCCGCAAGCAACCAATGAGCGCGTCCTTCGTACGCTGTGCCGTGCCGTTGGCGTCGGCGACGGCGTGTGCATGCAGTACTGCCGCTTCCAGTTGACCTGCCAGTGCAGGCTCGTTCCTGGCGAGCGTCGTGAGAAGACCGGCAGCAGTTGCATGACTTTGTTGGTGGACGAGTAGGGCGCCAGACTGAAGTGCGGAAAGCAGGTTCTGGGCGAGGTGCAGCCTATTCTCGTCATTGGTCGTGAGAAGCGCATTCCAGGCGGCCGCGTTGTGCAGTCGGGTGACGAGCGTCGCGACGACGGGCTCCGCATCGGCTGGGGCTGTGCTCGCAAGTGCCGCCGACAGTGCGTTGGCGGCATGTTCGCCGACGTCTCGCGGGGTCAGCGAAAGGTCCTGGCCGTATCGCAGCCAGCCGACGGCGTCGCCAACCGCAAGCGGCCAGTCGCCGCGGGGTGGCTCCCCGGCATCGATCTCCGCGAGGTCGCAGAAGATTTCAGCCGCGACCCGCAGGTCGGCACTGCAGAGCCGGGCAAACTCCTGCCCCAATCGGTACGCGCCGTGCGCGGCCTGCTGGCGCCGCGACTCATTCATCCCCAGGAGGACGCTTCCACCGAGTTCGACCTGCTCATCACGGGTCTCGTTAAACGTCACGACCGTGGTCGCAATGCGCCTTGCTAGGTCGGCGTCGTGGGTCACGACCGGCACGACACAATCCGCCAGCCAGATGAGGACGGTGCCACCCCACTGTCGAAGCGCGGCGTCGTCAGCCAGCAGCCGGTCGACTGCCGCGCGTACTGGGGCGCTGATGCCGATCGCGTGGGGCAGTTGCCGGGCAGCAGCATCCGCTAGTACTTCCATGCGTTTCGGGCCGGTCCGGCAACCGTCGAGCAGGGCCGCGAGCGCGTGGCCGCGGTTGTCGGCGGCGGCTAGGGCCTCCTGCATGGGGGCCCGGGCCTGGAGTGCTCTGAGGAGATCGGCCGCGAGAGCCGCATCGACGTAGGACCCAGCGGCATTGTCGGCATAACGTCGTGCGAGCACGGCGAGGGGCACCACGGACGCCCCGGGGTCAGCCAGTACGGTCGGGGCTCGCACGGCGCCGACGAGTTGGCGAGCGAGCTCCTGCTCGGGCCAGAGGCGACCGGCCCTGTCCTGCCGGCCGGCTGCGGGGAAAAGTGCTGCAAGGTCGTCCGACGCCTGGATGAGCTTCAGCAGTCGCGCAGCCACGGCAAGCGAAGCGAGCACATGCGAGGAATCCGCGAGCGTGAGGCACATTGGCCAGAAGAGTCCGGCGCCGCGGTACTCCCACAACATGTCGACGAGGATCTCGAAGCTCGGGCCGGCGACAAGCGGAAGCGACGGATCTCCGTCGAGCACGGCCACCAGCCGCTTTGGGTCCTCAGGATCGAGTAGGACGAATAGGGTCGTGGCGTAGTCGAACAAGATGTTGTGAGAGAACGACAGGACGCGGCGCGCTGCCGGCAGTAGTCCAACGTCGGCGGTGAGCACGTTCTCGCTGAGCATCGCCTGCACTGCGCCGCTGTCTGCCGCCGTGACTACTGGCTCGGCCTCGACTAGCCGGAGAGTCCGCCTGGAGACCATGTCGCGGCTCAGTCGCGACAGCAGTGCCTCGCGTGCGGTGGTGTCCTCATTGCGCACTCTTCGCTGCCAGTACGCGTCGAGGAGGCCAACGCGGCTCCGTATGGCCAGCAAGTCGGACTGTTGGTCGGCGGGCAAGTTCTCAGTCAGCCTCGCAGCCAGCCTCAGGTTGAACGGGTTGCGTAGCAATGCTCGCAGTTCGGGCGGCGCCGCGGTCAGCAGCGACGCGAGGGCGAGTGGCGGAACGATTGCCTCCGCGAGTTCCTCGTCGCTGAGGTCGCCGATGAGCAGATGACGTACATCGGCGAGTTGGCCGTCCACATAGTTGGGTTCCGTACTGAGGGGGGCGCCGCCGAACGCCTCCCGGAGCTCGTAGTTGTTGCGTGCATCGAAGATTCGAGCGGTCGCTACGATCTGCCACCGAGACTCGTGCAGGTCGGCGACGACGCCGCTCAGAAACTCGCGGTCTTCCGCCCCACGGAGTGCGTCGACTCCATCGATCAGAAGGAGCCCAGGTGCCCCGGTCCACGCCCTGAACACCGTCACCAGTGGGCCGTCGAGCTGAACCCGATTGACGCCGGCAAGGTCGGCGGCTCGCAAAACTTCCACCTCTTGCGTCGCAGCCCGAGCCGAGACGAATTCTTGAGCAACTGCGGACTTCCCCGCACCAGCTGCGCCGACTATCAGCAGGCTGTCGTCCCCGGCGTATTCGGCCATCACCTGGCCGACAGACCGACGGATGAAGATGCCGCCGGAGACTGGCAGCGCGGCTTCACGTGCCATGTTCTCCCGGTTCGCCTCGGATATGTCGCGCAGCTTCGCGATGTCGCTGGCGTGGCGAGCGGGCGGAGACAAGTACAACCGATGGCGCGACAGGGCGATGCCGATGCTGGCCCGATCGCGCCAGTCTCGCCCGACCGAGGCGGCCTGGCCCTCGTCGACGAGCACCGACCATGCGGTTGCCGTATCGGCTCCGTCTGGCAACACGGTCGAGACTACGGCCATGGCCGTCGCGTTGTCCGGTTCCCCTGGGTTCGCGTCGATTGCGTTCACGCGCAGCGTACGAAGAAGCAGTCTCAACTCTTCGTCAGTCGGCGTGGCACCTGCCGTCACCTCCCAAAGCCGGCGGGCATGCGTCAGCACGACATCCAACGCCTTCGACTCCTGCTGCGTGAGCTCCGTACCAAACGGTGTACCGATCGGCTGGGATCCGGTTCGTGCCAGGGCTCTCGCCAGGTGGAGCCTGACTGTGGCCGGGGCCGACTTGTCGGTGCAGATCACGATTGCGTCGCGTTGTGGATCGAGACCACGGTTGGTCCCAGCCGCGGTCGGTAACTGTCCCTTCAGGTACTGCTCCACGGCCTGACCGAGTGCCTTGGCAAGTGGGCTGTCGTGACTGGCCCCGAGCTTCATCCCAGCCTTGGCCTGGAACAACGCGAAGTTGCCAGCGTCAGTCTGCACCGCGACGTCGTCAACGAGGAACGCCGTCTGCGCGCCTACCCGGATCACCACGCCAGCGACGATGTTCGCTGTTAGCAGCGGCTGCTCCGCGACCATCGCCGCGGCCGCCCAGCCGAACACGCGGTTCTGGAGACCCACGCCAGACGCTCCCGCGGCGCCTCCTGCGGAGGCAGACGACGTCACGGCGAACAAACGCCGCCAAGCGGCGCCGGACGTTCACGTCGGGTAATCACGGAAGAATCCTACGCAATAAGGACGACGAGACGCTGAAGGCGACCTCGGCGAGTGGTCGCGGAGTTCTGCCCAGACATGTGGACTGCCAGCGCGATCGCCACTTCTGGCCGTCTGGATCCCCCCGACGACGAGTCCTCCGGCCTACCTCATCTATAGATGAAGGCTCAACGATTCTCCATCCTCTCGAACCCACCAACACGGCGCCGCGCCCGCGAAACGAGACCAGCAGAACCGTCACACGTCTTGCATGCGAGGCGAGGTCGGGAATGCGGCAGAGCCAGATAGTGACCAAGGCGCTTGCCGACTTCGCTGCGTCCAAGTTCAGCGCCCAGGGCTGAGGCGAGCTTGGCGGGTGGCTCGATGTGCCTACAGCACGTGAGGTAGTCGTCGTTGCCGTGACCGTGCGGGCTTCAGTGATCGATCGTCGCGGTGTTGGACGGCTCACCAGACGTTGCTGGCGTCGAGACGCCGCTGTCGTGGATTTCGTGCAGGAGCCGATTGAGGCGACTGTGGTCGCGCTGATGGGCGTAGGCAGTGGATGGCGGCGACCCGAGAGGGTCGGGACTGGAGAGTTGATAGAGCTCGCGGTAGGCGGCGATGTGGTGGATGAGTTGGCGCTGCAGCTCGGTGTTCTCTGGCATCGAATCGGTGAGAGCGAGATACCACGGCTCGTTGGTTGCTGCGGCTTGTTCGGTGAGCCAGTCTGCGCGCTGGGCTACCTGCGACTCGATCTCCTTGAGGGCGGCCTTGTAGGCCGGATTGGAAACGTAGATGGAGGGCGTGAGGAGGCCAGCGATGAGGGTGGGTGGTGCCGTGCGCGTACGCCGTTCGGCTCGTGTGATGAGGCGTTCGATGCGGGTGTGGAGGACTGCGGCTAGGTCCTTGGCGTCGGCGAGGGAGGACTGCGTGACGGCCTTGTGGAGGGTTGTGGGGACGTTCAGGCCGAGGTGTTCGGCTCGGCGTAGGGCGGTGATGAGGGGGCCGAAGGCGGGGGAGGATTGGAGGGCTGCTTGGTCGATGCGGTCGAGGCCGCTGTTGGTGATGGCGGGGCGGTAGCGTTCGCGGGCGTCTAGTTGGCAGAGGTGTTCGTGGATGGGGACTAGGCGGTCGAGTCGGGTGGCGTTGTCGAGTTCTGTGCGCATGACCTCGTGGGCGGAGCGTTCGATGCCGTCTTGTTCGAGGACGCTCTCGAGGACGTCTTGCATGGTTTGGAGGAACTGGGGTTCGTGCAGCTCGGCGGTCGTTGTGTGGGTGGCGACGTACGCGCGGTTGCTGTGGCGGCCGCGGGTCATGCCGACGTATATGAGTGCTCGGGTGAGCCTGTCGGTGACGAGTAGGTGGGCGGTGTCGACGGTGGCGCCTTGGGCTCGGTGGGCGGTGGTGGCGTAGGCGAGTTCGACGGATTCGCGAACGTAGCTGCTGGGGAGGGTGACGGTTTGGAGGTCGTCGTTCTGGACGGTGAGGGAGCCGTCGTGCCAGCGGCGGATGACTGTCCAGCGGTTGCCGTTTTGGACGAAGCCGCGTTGGCCGATGCGGAGGCGGCGGTTGTTGAGGCGGGTGACGATGTGGTCGCCGAGGCCGACGTGGGTGCCGTCGTGGAGGCGGATGCCGTCTGGTTCGACTTCGCCGGTGGTGATTCGGTCGAGTCGGGCGCGGGCGTTGAGGCGGGCGACGGTGGCGTTGTCGGAAGCGATGAGGAGGCTGGTGCCGCCTGCTGTGGTGTCGGTTTGCCAGGCGAGGTAGGCGGCGTTCTCCATGTCTTCGAGTGATCCGTGTGAGAGCCGGTTGTGGTTGTCGTAGAGGTCGATGACGGGGAGTTGTCCGTCGCGGAGTTGCAGGCTGGCTTCGCGTTCCCAGTCGTTGCTGAAGCGCCAGACGTCGCTGAGTTCGGCCGCCTTCGTGTCGTGGGCGATGAGGCGGAAGGCGCCGCCGACGTCTGCGGCGCCGAGTTGGGCGTCGTCGCCGACGAGGAGTAGTTTGGCGCCGGCCTTGTCGGCTTCGCGGGCGAGGGTGGCGAGTTCCATGGTGCCTGCCATCGAGGCCTCGTCGACGATGACGAGTTGGTCGCGGCGGAGCCGCCATCTGTCGCGTTCGGCGTAGGCGCGGGCTAGCTCTGCGGTGATGCGCTGGTGTCGTCGGCGGCGGCCGGTTGTCTCGGCTGCCTGTGCTGCGCGTTCGAGTTCACTGATCCAGTGGTTGCGTTGGTCGGCCGCCACGCCGACGGCTTCGTAGATCCACTTGGCGACGTTGTCCGCAGGGAGCCCGAGAGTATCGGACAGCACGGTTGCGGCGGCGGATGAGGGAGCGAGGGCGATGATGGATCCGTCGCCGTGTTCTGCTTCCCAACTCGTTCTGAGAGCAGCGAGGAGGCTGGTTTTGCCGGTGCCGGCTGGTCCGATCAGGGCTTCGACGGTCTGACCACTCAGGGCGATTCGGTAGAGCGCTTGGATCTTGTCGTCGCTGAGGTTCAGAGCGCGTAGTTGGCGTGGAGGGATGGTCGGCCCGTCCAGCTTCGCGGTGAGCTCGAGGAGCAGGCTCTCGGCTCCAAGGATTGCCGGTGAGGTGTAGATCTCGCCGTTGTGGATCGTGAAGATGCTCTGACCGTCGGCACGATGTAGCGGTGAGGTGAAGGTGGCTGGCGGTGTGATGCTGATCGACTGGCGCTCGGCGTCTCGGACGATTGCCTCAAGCACCTGCAGGCGGTCCTCGGTGGTTGAGAGCCGTAGCAGGCGGCTTTGCCGGGCCGCCTCGGCGAGGAGGTTCCACCGCGTCCAGGTGGCTCGCTTGGTCTGCAGAGCGAGCACAGTCGTGGCGCCGTAGGCGTGGATGGTCTCGGCGCTGAGGTCGGCAGCTGTGAGCGGCCGGTCGGTGGTGTAGTCAAGGACCTTCTCGATGATGGCGGTCGCCTGGCCCTGGGTGACCCGCTCGGCGCGTTCACGCCAGGCGCGCATCAGATCGGCGAGCGGTTTGGCCGGGTGCTTTGCGGGCCGATTCATCAGGGTGGCCTGTTGTCGGAGAACGTACGTCTCGCGTCGGCTGGGATGGTGGATCTCGTCACCGCGGTCTGTCAGCAGGGTGGCGAGGTTCAACTCGATCTGTTCGGTTCGTGATGAGAACTCGCAGATCAGTTCGTCCGGGATTCCGTCGATCTCGAAGGCTGGGTTCCGGCGTTCGCCGCGTTCGAGCAGTTGCCAGCCGACACCGAGCCGCCGACTGAGGTTGTCGGCCAGCAGCGCGTTGTGCACTTCGGACATGGCCACGGTCGCGGCGTACAGGACCCTGCCGTCGATTGTGCGCCAGCGGCCGTCGTCGGCGCCCTGAACGCGGTTGGCGACAACGAGGTGGGTGTGGATTTGGGGATCGCCACTCCTGGTGTCCCAGTGATCGAAAGCAGTCGCGATGACGCCGCGAGCGTCGAGCTGTGCAACACCGTCTACTCCTGTGCGGGTGAACACCGCTTCCTCTTCGATCAGCCTCAAGACGTCGCGGATAGCCTCGTGGTGCGCGGCGGCGATCTGTTCCTGGACGCCGACGTCGGCGGTTGCCCACAGCGCCGATACTGACTTGACCGGGGAGAACGTCAGATCGTAGCCAGCAACTGCATACCTCGTCTTCTGGCGTGACACGGACTTGCGGATCTGGTCGATCGCCAGTTCGCGCTGGGCCGGTGGCATGGCTGGATCGAGTGCACGCACTTGCTCGGCGATGCGGTCGTTGGGGGTCTTATAGGTGCGGTACGGCCGGCCGAGCGTCGTACCTGTGATCGGGTCTTCTGCACGGCCGAAGAGTGCAGCCATCTGCTGCTCGGTGACCTCACTCCCGGGGACCAGTTGACCGTTGCCGAGTCCACTCAGCCCGCCACCTAGCCATCGCCCGGCCGGGTAGCCGGATGCTGTGTAGTACGCCGTGAGCGGAGTGGCCATGCGCCGATCCACGTCGCCGGCCGCAACGTGTTTGAGCAGATAGGTGTAGCCGTCGCCGGCGCTCAACCGGTGGATGCTCAGCACCCGTCGCCGCGATCCTCCGGCGACGTGCCGGCTCGATTGCTGCCCAGATTGCGTGCTTGAAGTACGGCGTTCTGACGGCGAAGCCGGACGATCTCTTGGTCGAGATCGATGAGCTCGGCAACGGTCGTCCGCACTGCTTCGACAACGACGAGTGGCGTGTTCTCGTCGAGTAGGCCAATCAGCAGATCCCGGATTGTCTGAGTGGGCGGCGCGGTGGGGGAGCCCTCCGCTGCGGACGCCTGGAGAGCCGATTTGAGCAGGCGCCAGTGGCGCAGACGGCAGCGATCCGAGCAGAACCGTTGGTCGGATCTGCGGGCGATGAAGAAGGCGGCGCAGTGCTCGCACGCTCGGTCGTTGACGCGCTCAGATCTGTACGAGGTGTGGTCCATAGACGCTCAACGCTGGGCTGGCAGCCAGATCGCATCCAATCGTTTCGGCGACGGAAACGCCTTGAATGCAAGAAGTGTGACCGGTTTGGGGTGCGCCGCCGCCGGCATCGGGCCGCGAAGCGCCGGCGCTGCCCGGAAGTCCTGGCGCGAAACGTTGAACCCATTGGAAGCGTTGAGCGCCATGGTCGCAGCCAGGTGCTGGCGCAGTTGTCCACAGATTCATCTGGATTCAGCGGGAACGGGCGCGTTGCGGCCCATCTTCTCTGTGACGAGAGGGAGCTCATGAAGAACAACTTCGAAGTACCTGGTCGCGTGGCAGCCCTGGTGATCCAGGCGGAGGCCATCGTCGGGGCGCTGGAGGTGAAGCAGGCTGGCGGTCGATGGGCGATGACGGCGTTCAGCCGGTTCCGAGCCCTCCAGTTGCTCGGCCTGCCGTATGAGCCGTTTGACGGGGACCTCGATGCTGACCCGGCCGAACTGTTCGACCTGGCGGCGATCGAGGTCGACCAGCTCGACGTGCCTATCGATTACCTGAGTTGGCGTCTCGCTCTGGGCGATGCCTTGAGGTCCGCTGCCACGGACATCCGGATGGTCCAGGATGCGCGCGACGTATGAGGACCTCCTGCGAGTCGCGCGGCGAGACGCAGTCGTTGCCTACAATCTGGCCGAGTCCGACGACACTGACCTGCTCGCCGGCTGGCAGGCGACGCTGACCGCCGCTCGTCATCACTTCCGCTGGCTCCGCCTCGAGCTATCCACGAAAGACCTCATCAGCACGGAGACCGTCGCAGCGGAGGGTCCACTCGCTGCGCTCGCGCGGTCGGTCGGCGCCGGAGGTGATCTCCTTGCCTCGCAGAACGGAAGCACGTGCAGCGCGTTGGACAACGAGAGGTCGCTCGCGGCGGCCCGATCGGAGCTCGCAGCGATCACGGGTCTGGCGGCCCGCGCGGCTCTCACGAGACTCATCGACGGGCAGCTGAACGGGGAGGAGACAAGCGATCGGCTGTTTCGGCACCTGGTCGAAGTGACTGCCGAGCTCGAATTCCTCCGGGTGCGAGGCACCGCGGACCTTGGGACCCTGCGAGGCCTGGCGACGACCCTGCCGCGCACCGACGCCGACCATCCGTCCCGGGTGGTCCTGTTGGCCGCGCGCTGGCAGTCGGCGCATGAGGCGACGACGCCCGGCGGTACGTTGACCCGGGATCTCCGGTCGACCACCGCCCAGTTGCGGACAGCGGTCGGATACGCGTTGCACCTGGCCGATCTGCTGAGCCAGAGCGCCGCCGCCACCCACGAGCTCCGCCAGCTCGTAGAGGCTCTGCGTACGGCGGATGTCGCCGCCGCACGCGTTGCACGAGGCTGGCGTACTCGCCTCTCGGATCTGAACGGCAGCAGCGAAGGCCCCGCCGAGGCGACGTTCGTCGAACTGCTCGGGGTGCTCCGGACGTGGTTGCGTGACGGAGAACATCTCAGGCAGTCACAGGACCTCATAGTTGACGGCCGAACCGCAGCAGTCGTTCGAGACGTTATCGACGAGCTGGTGCATTCGGCCGCGCGGGTAGCGAAGGTCCAGCAGGAGACTCTGACCTGGCTCGTCACGCAAGGGCACCTGTTCGTGCCACGTGTCGATTTGGCCAAGCGGGATCCTGAGTTCGACCTGCGTCCCGACCTTTGGCGTCTGAGGTATCCGCAGCCGGCTTGGGTGAGGACCAATCAATCCTCCTGCTTCGATCAGGTCACCGCGGACCTGGCGGAGGTCGCACACAGCCTTTCTGCCGCCGCGCAGGTGGCTCGGCGAATCGCCGGAACGACCGACCTGCGGCGCCCGTTCGGACCCGAGCGCGTCACCGCCCCGCCTGTAGCGAAGAGGTCCCCGTGGCGTTGGTCCCAGCAGGCATCGACGGACCTCATCCCGCAGATCTACCGAGATTCGGGCGGTCTCGAACGTTGAGCTTTCCCAGACTCAACTTGGAGGACCGATGGAACGGCCAAGAGTTACCCCCGAGAACCTGCGCGACGCGCTGCACTCGGAAATCCGCGAACACAGCTCAGGCATCGACTGGGTCCGATGGCTGGACGCCGCAGTGGCCTTGCGCAACTACAGCTTCCGGAACGTCGTACTGATCACGCTCCAGATGCCGTACGCCAGCCAGGTGGCCAGGTCCGACATCTGGAAGAAGTTCGGCCGATCGATCCCGAACAACCAACAGAACCGGGACATCCGGATCCTGGCGCCAGTCATCCAGCGCGGTACGGGCCAGGCGACCGGCCACGCGGAGCTCGAGCTTGACCGCGGCCGGTCGGCCCGTGGCGGCGGCCGCCTCGTCGGGTTTAAGGTCGGGTCGGTCTGGGACATTTCACAGACCGATGGTCCGCCGCTTCTGCCGCCGAGTGCGTCGGCAGCCGGTGCACCGGCGAGCGATCTCTGGCGAGCTCTCGCGCATGAGGTCCACTCGGCGGGATACACCCTCATCGAGGGCAACACTGGCCACCGGAGCCTCGATGGGTTCACGAACTACCAGACTCGGACCGTCGTCATCCGGAACGGGTTGGACGACGTCACCGCCGTCTCCCGCCTCGCGCATGAGGTCGCGCACCTGCGGATGCACGATCCGAAGGAGATCACATCGGCCGGGAGCATCATGTGCCGCGGGATCCGTGAGATCGAGGCGGAGTCCGTCGCCTACCTCCTGCTGGCTCATCACGGACTGTCGACAGGCGGCTCTCCCTTCCAGTACATCGCCAGCTGGGCGGCTGCGGTGAACAAGCGCGAACCCGAGAAGGTCATCGAGCGGACCGGTGCCCGTGTCGTGTCGGTCTCACGCCGCCTGATTACGTCAGTCGATCGCCGACTTCGACGCGCCGGGTTGAGCCGGCGCCCAGCCCTGGACGCGGCCGCCCTCGAGCAGGTCACAGCCCGCCACGATCCGATTGGGCGATCTCTCGGCGGTCCCGAGTGGTGATGGAGGGGACAGATGCCCAATTCGAGAGTTGCCGCGCTGCGACGGGCCCGGCAGCGCCAGGCACGGATCGAAGCGGCGACGGCGCGTGCGACGAAGGCAGAAGCCGCGCTGGACAGGGCGATGAGGGCCAGGACGCTTGCAGCTGAGCGTCACGATGAACGGGTTCGAGGCGCCGAGGAAGCATCGGCCGCAGAGGTCCGTGAACTTGTCCGCGTGTGCGGAACCGCTGATGCAGCGGCTGAGATCCTCGGCTGGACTGTGCGAGACGTCCGGAAGATCGTCAAGGCCGACCAGGAGCGAATGCCTGACGCGCCTGAGAGGCCGGTCGGCAGACGCGGGCCGCGTTCCGAACAGATGGCTTCCCTGTCAGACGGAGGAGGCAACGATGCAGACGCCGGAGACGATTGATCCACTCTGGGACATCGACCAGGTTTCTGCGTACCTGAAAGTGCCCAAGCGCACCCTCTACCGCTGGCGCACCCACAACTACGGCCCGCGGGGAATCCGCGTCGGACGACACGTGCGCTACCGGCGCAGCGTCGTAATCGAATGGCTCGACCTAATGGAGGAAGGCGATGACGACTAACGGCTGACCCCAGAGCATCCTCGACGAGCGCTGGCACACGCAGGCGATCCGCGAGCCTGCTCGGCGTACTGGATCGGTCGGCGTTCCAGTCGCCAGGTACGACGGCTGTTGTGCCGGTTGACCAGATCAGAGACAGTCGGCCTGCCGGAACCAGCCGAATGGTCGCCAGCATAGTTGGATCGCCAAGGTGACTGGTGTGGCGGGATGAACGCGGTCATCCGATTAGCACGTTCGCCCGTGGCCTGGGGTCAATGGTTCGGCGTGAAGTTGCAGGTTGTTGCAGTCCTGTAACGCCGTGCTGCTGGTTGGCGATGTACGGGTCGCTGGCCAGCTCGGTGACCCGCCTAGTCATCGGTGCTTGTCCTGGGCCGGCGTGAAGTGGGGAGTCGCCTGTGTTCGTTCTGGATCGTTCGCAGAGTGTCCGTGTGCAGAAGTTCCCGCGGATCGTCGCTGCCGTGATGGCGCTGGCGCTTTTGGTCACTGGGCTGGAGGGCCGGCAGCCTGCCCAGGCGGCCCCGGTGGCGGACCCGCAACCAGCCGCAGCGAAGGTCTCGTCGCGGCCAGACCTGGTGTCGGCGGTGGTGACGGCGCGGTCGCAGGGCTCCAAGGTCGAGGTCGAGTCGATGCGGTCGGAGACCTCGACGACGTGGGCGAACCCGGACGGCACGATGACCACCGAGGCGCACGCGGCGCCGATCCGGTTCAAGGCCGCGAACGGGACCTGGCAGCCGATCGACCTGACCCTGGAAAGGGGCACCGACGGGACGGTCGCGCCGCGGGGCCACAGGCTGGGCCTGCGGCTGGGCAAGCGCAACGCCGCGACCGGGGGCGTCTTCGCCTCGGCGGCGGCCGGTACGGGGCGCGGGGTGGAGTGGCTGGCGCCGTGGAGGCTGCCCGAGCCGACCATCGAGGGCACGAAGGCGACCTATGCCGAGGTGCAGCCGGGTGTCGATATGACGCTGGATGCGCGCAGGTCGGGGTTCGAGGCCGACTTCATCGTGAAGGAGCGCCCGGCGGCGGCGCCGGTGTGGCGGATTCCGCTGCGCACGACGGGCCTGACCGCGCGGACTGCGGCGGACGGGACGATCGAGTTCGTCGACGCCGAGAACGTGGTGCGGTCGCGGATCCCGGTGGCCTACATGTGGGACTCGGTCACTGATCCCGCGACGAAGGATCCGGTGAACAAGGCGGTCGTGAACGTCACGGTGGAGCAGGTGTCGGCGGGGCGGGCGACGCTGGTGGTCGCGCCGGACGCGGAATGGTTGCTGGATCCGGGCCGGGTGTTCCCGGTGACGGTCGACCCCACGTATGCGAACACGCCGGTGCTGTCGAGCTTCGACACGTTCGTGCAGTCCGGCTGGCCCAACGACTTGTCGACGACGGTGGATCTGCGGGTCGGGAAGAACGGGTCGACGACGGAGCGGTCGTTCCTGAACTTCCCGGGTGCGGTGTTCCAGGGCAAGGACGTGATCTCGGCGCAGCTGTCGATCATGCAGTGGGGCGCCACGACGTGCACCCCGACGCAGGTGAACCTGCATGCGGCGTTGCCGGCGTCGACGGCGACCCGGTGGACGAACCAGCCGGTCACGAGTTCCACGGTGTGGGGTTCGGTGTCGGCGGCGAAGGGCTTCACCGGGTGTGCGGCGGACCGGATCTACATCCCGATGACCGGGCTGGCGCAGTACTGGTCCGAGCAGACTGACGCCACCGTGGGTGTGGCGTTGAAGGCGGCGAATGAGGCGGACGCGAACGCGTGGAAGCGGTTCTATGCGTCTGAAGGCCCGGCGGTTCCGTACATTTCACTGACCTGGAACCGGCCCCCGAACGAGCCCGGAACCGTGGAGGTGGACGGGGCGGTTGCCTATGCGGCCGACGAGGAGTCCGAGTCGTCGATGTACTCGCCGACGCTGCGGCCGTGGGTGCAGACCAAGGCCACGGACCCGGACGGCAACACCGTCAAGTACATCTACGAGTTCCACACCGCCCCGGTCAACGAGACCAGCCTGAAGGGCACCTGCACGTCATCGGTGTATGCCTTCGGCACCCTGGCCGGCTGTAGCCCGGGCGCGGATCTGCCGGACAACACCCAGCTCTACATCCGCGCCAAGGCGAACGACGGCCGCGTCGACGGCCCATGGACGGGGTACTGGACGCGGCTGCGAACCGCCGCAGCGACTCCGGCCCAGCCAGTGGTGACGTGCCCGGCGCCGTATGACGTGAACAGCACCTGGTCGGACACCGAACCGGCCGCGGATGTGACGTGCACGATCACCGCGACCGGCACCGGCTACAACGCCCCCGGCTATCTGCGGATGTTCGTCGACGGCCAGCGCCCGGTCACCGAGCCCGGGACGCCGGAGGGGCAGGTCAAGATCACGCCCTCGAGCGACCCGGCGGTCGCGAAGTACGACGTGACGTTCAAGCACACCGAACCCGGCCTGCACACGATCGTGGTCCAGGCCGAATCACCGTCGGGCAAGTTCTCGTCGACCGCGACCTGGCGGCTCGGCTGGGGCAACGCCGCCCTGTCGTCGCCGGCCGCCGAGCCCCGGATCACGACCGCGGACACGATCCGGGTCACCGCGGCCGGCCCACCCAAAGGCACCGCGCCCACGGTGACCGCGAAAGTGCGGTGGCGGGTCTCGGGGTACGGCGGCGCCGACGACCTGGTCGGCTGGAACGAAGACCCCACCGAACTGCCCGTCACCGACAACGGCACCGGCGGCGTCACCGTGAACACGACCTGGGACACCAACAACGCCAAGACCGACAACTTCCTCGACTCCGACCCCGACACCGCCGGGGTGCAGCCCACCGAGCTGAACGAGCGGGTCCCGGTCAAGCTCGACATCCAGGTCTGTTTCACCTACAACGCGACCGTGCAGTGCACCTGGTCCGAAACCCCCGGCACCACTGTGCAGCGGCTGCCACACGCGTTCGGCAACGGCTTCCCCACCAGCGACGCAGGCCCCGGCCAGGTCGCGCTGTTCACCGGCGAGTTCAACGCCTCAGCCACCGACATCTCGGTCCCCGGCTACACCGGCGACCTGTCGATCTCCCGCTCCCACATGACCTACGAGACGCCGCGGACCCCGCTCTACAACGTATTCGGCGACGGCTGGAGCACCCAGTTCGACGGCGCCGACGCCGGTGCGGCGGGGATGCAGGTGATCGACTCCACCCGCCTGGACGGCACGCTGGTGTTGATGGACGGTGACGGCACCAGCCTGATCTACCAATCCCCCACCGGGCAGCGCCGCACCACCGCCGCGTTCGAGACCGGCGACTGGACTGCCGTCGACGAGGAGACCGAGCTGGACGCCGCGCGGCTGACGATCGCAGGGACTGGCATCAACACGGTGCTGTCGTACATCGAGGATGACGGCACCGTCACCACCTGGAAACTGCCGGCCGCGCCGGTCGCGAACGCGGTCGCCGAGTTCCGGCCGGACGGGATCTCCGAGCCCGGTGTGGCCGGCAAGACCAGTTTCTCCTACGACGGCACCGGCCGCGTCGTGCGGATCATCGCGCCCGCACCCCCGGGCGTCACCTGCGGCATCTACGACCCGGCGAACCCGTTGACCGGGATGAACCCGGGCTGCCGGGCGCTGCGGTTCGTCTACACCACCATCGGCGCCACCAAGGTCCGGATCAGCCAGGCCTGGCTGGACATCTACAACCCCGACAAGACCGGCGGGGCCGGGATGGACTCGATCCAGGTCGCCGCCTACACCTACGACACCGACGCGAGGCTCACGAAGGTCACCGACCCGCGCTCCAACCTGTCGACGGAGTACACCTACAACGCCGGCAACGACCTGACCTCCATCAAGCCCGCCGGACAGATCGCCTACCAGCTCAACTACGTCACCGTCGACGGCCGCGAAAAGCTCGAAACCGTCACCCGGGCCCGGCCCGCCGGTGACCCGGCCGGCGGCACCGCCACCCTCGGCAAGTACGTCTACGACATCCCGCTGTCCGGCGACGGCCTCCCCGACCTGACCGCCGGCTCGGTCGCACGCTGGAACCAGAAAACAACCCCCACCAGCGGCTACGCGGTCTTCGGCCCCGACCATGTGCTCACCGGGGCCCCCGGTGCAGGTGACTGGGAGTACGCCGACCTGCAGTACACCGACGCCGCCGGCTACACCGTCAACACCGCCACCTACGGCGCCGGGAACTGGCAATATACCGCCACCGACTACGACACCCAAGGCAACACGATCCGCGAACTCGACGAACGCGCGCTCCGCGCGGTCATCGACAACGCGATGCCCGCTGGTGCAACCGTGGACCAGCTCGCCTCGGTGACGGTCTACAACCTGGAGATCAAGAACGCCGCGGGCGACACCGTGCTCACCCCGGCCGGCACGCTGGTGACCGACACCTACGGCCCGGCCCGCTATGCCGCGCTGAAGAACGGCACCGTGGCCTGGGTGCGGCCGCACACGCACACCACCTACGACCATGGAGCCCCGAACGCCGGGATCAACCCTGACACGTCGCTGCCGTACCGGCTCGCCACCTCCGAAACCTCCTACGCCCACGACCCGGGCACAGGCACCGATCTCGAAACCACCAGCCAGACGCTGACCGACTACGGCCCGCCCGTGGCCGGCGATGCCGATGGCTGGGCGAAGAGCCAGCCCGGCAAGGCCATCACCGACGTCGACCTCGACGGCGCCAACAGCAGCGGCGACATCGTCAAGCTGACGCGCTACGACGCCGAGGGCCGCGTCATCGAGACCCGGCAACCGGCCTCGAACGGCGCCGACGCCGGCACCACCAAGACGGTCTATTACACGGCGGCCGCCAACGCGACCCACCCGGTCTGTGGTGCGAAGCCGCAGTGGGCGGGCCTGGTCTGCACGACCTACCCGGCCGCCGCGCCCACGGGCGGCACCCCGACGCTGCCGGCCACCACGACCACAGCGTTCAGCTACTTGCTCGCGCCCACGGCGGTCGAGGAGACCTCCGGCGCCGTCACCCGCACGACAACGACGACGTACCTGCCCGACGGCCGCACCGACTCGACCAAGACCACGGTCAACGGCCTCACCGGTTCGACCCCGAACACCGAGAAGGTCACCACCTACGACCCCGCCACCGGGCAGCCGACCGTGGTGACCGCGAAGAACGCCGACGGCACCACGGCCGGCACCATCACCACCGGCTACGACACCTGGGGCCGCCAAACCACTTACCAGCCCTCCGGCGAGACGGCGGCAACGACGGTCTACGACGCCGCCGGCCGCGCCAAGACCGTCACCGACGCGAACGGCTCCACCACCTACACCTACGACGGCACCGACGCCAACGGCCAGCAAGAACGCCGCGGCCTCGCGACCAAGGTCGACGTCACCACCGCCGGCACCGCCTGGACCTCGGTCGGCGGATACGACGCCGACGGCACCATGACCGTGCAGAAGCTGCCCGGCGGCGTCACGCAGCACAACGACACCGACAACGCCGGCGAACCCACTGGCCTGCGCTACACCGGCCAGGTCACCACACAGAACGAGGACGGATCCACCACCGTCGACCCGAACGGCGGCTGGCTGTCCTGGTCGATCGACAACGACGTCACCGGCCGCGTGGCCCGCGAGTGGACCCCCGACGGCGCCGCCTTCACCGGACCCGCCGGCAGCCCCCCAGGGGACGCGATTCCCTACGACCGCTCCTACGGCTACGACAACGCCGGGCGGCTCGTGACGGTCAAGGACCGCACCGCGTCGGCGACCGGTGTCGACATCACCGACCCCACTGCCACACCTTGTGTCACCCGCACCTACGGCTTCGACCGCAACGACAACCGCCTCACCAAAGCCACCGCCACCAGCGGGGGTGACGGAATCTGCACCACCACCGGCGCCACCACCGTCACCCGTGCGTTCGACACCGCCGACCGGCCAGTCACCGGCGCCAACGGCTCGGGGAGTTACGTCTACGACGCGCTCGGACGCACCACGACCCTGCCCGCCGCCGACGCACCCAACCCAGCCAACGGGAACATCACGCTGGCCTACTACGACAACGACCTCGCGCGGTCGATCGCGCAGGCCGGAACGACCACGACATTCACCCTCGACGCCGCCGACCGGCGGGCGGTCGAAACTATCACCAACGGCTCAGGCACCACCCAGAAGGTTCGCCACTACACCGACACGAGCGACAACCCGGCCTGGGTCACAGAAGGCACATCCTCCACCCGGTACGCCGAACTCATCGGCGGTGACCTCTCACTCACCGTCGACCAGACCGGCGCCGCCGACCTGACCCTGGCCAACAACCACGGCGACGTCGTGACCACCGTCGACCTGCCAACAGCCAGCGCTCCCGCCACCGCCATCGCCGGCTGGAACAGCTACGACGAATACGGCAACCCCATCACCGAAACCACCAGCACAGGGACCGTCTCCTACGGATGGCTCGGAGCCAAGCAACGGGCACGTACGGAGTCCGGCCTGATGCTCATGGGCGTACGTCTCTACAACCGCGCCACCGGCCTGTTCACCAGCACCGACCCAATCGCAGGCGGAAACGCGAATGCATACACATACCCGGCCGATCCGATCAACAGTTCAGACCTCGACGGCCAATGGAGGAAATGGAAGAGGCCGAAATGGTTGAACTGGAAGAACGCGGCCAAAGTAGCTACCGTCGCAGCGTTCGGTGCATGCATCGTCGTCTCGGCAGGAGCCTGCTTTGCTGCGGGCGTGGCGGTCGCCGCTATCAGCGCACGTGCGACGGCTGGCACATTCAAGAGTAAGAGGTTCGCATGGGAGTTCGCCAAGGGCGTGGGCTGGGCCGCTGCCGGCTACGGCGTGGGCCGGGGCATCAGCAAGATGTATGGCAGCCATGGCGTACGCTATGCGAAGCACATGCGCATCGGTAAGTGGCGCAAGCGTTGGCTGAGGTACGTACGTGGCCACCGTGGTCGACCACTGACTCCGCGACGGCCGATGGCCTACTTCCACCAGGGATACGCGGGAGCAGGCCTGATGGCATTCTCGCAGGTCGACTGGAAGTCGCGGCCCAAGCGACGCCGCAGTTACGGGGCCGACTGACGAGAGGGGTTGGACGATCGTGGGGTCCACGGTTCACAGGAACAAGACAAATCGCGTTGCCGGGGTTGTGTCAGCGATCCTGTTAATTGTGATCTGGTTCCTCATGGACCCCATGTATCTGTTCGGCAGTCCCTCCGATGCAAGTCCGGAAGATCGCTTCTCTGCTCTCGATGCGGCATTGACGACTTGGGGATTCGGGCTAGTCGCATCGCTGGCGCTTGCGATCTTTTGGTACCCATCTGTTGAAGTGTCTGACCTCGCGATTACGATCCGGAATCCAGTTCGTACAATCCAGATACCGTTGGACGCGATCGATCGCATCGACGACGGCGAACGGTACGTCAAGGTCTACGCCAACGGCAAGGGCTACACATGCGCCGGCCTCGAGACGTCACTTGCGATGAAGATGTCGACACGCGATCGCAACTCCACGACGCGGGCCATGGCAGATCTCGAGGACCGGCCAGGCCAGCGATCAAGCACCGCTCAGATCACCCGGAACCTCCGAGCCCCGTCAACTATCGAGTTGGGGCTATTCATCGTCTGGGTCGCGGCTGGCGCTCTGGCGCTCCTCCGCTGACGAAGCACCGCTACTGAACCCAACGAGTAGGGGTGGCCCCCCAAAACCGTTGCTACAAGCACCAGCCGCCAGATTCAGGGATGCCCGGGCGGGGTTACGACGGGCCGCTCTTGGCCCGGGCTCGGCGGTCTTGCCGAAGATCGTCATGGCCCGGATGCAGTCGTCGAACAGCTGACGCGGCCCAAGGGACGAACGTCGGCCGCGTTGCCGCCTCATCGGTCCGTCATCCCTGCGCCTGAGGGTGTCGGTAAGGAACGTGTCACCAGCGGCAAACGAGCGCCGTCAGACTCCTGAAGCTGAGGCGTTGGTAAGAACGCTGTCACCAGCCGCAGGCGAGATCGTTAGGTTCGAGAACCCGGTACACGGTGGGGCGGGAGACTCTGAACAGTTCGGCGAGATCGGCGATGGTGTGGCTGCCGGCAGCGTGTAGCTGCACCAGGTGGGCCTGCTGGCGGGCGGTGAGCTTGGGTTGTTTGCCGCGCAGCTTGCCTTTGGCTTTGGCGATGGCATGCCCTCGCGGGTGCGGAGGCGGAGCAGGTCGACCTCGAACTCGGCGAAAGTGGCCAGGATATTGAAGAGCATCTTGCCCATCGGGTCGGCCGGGTCGTACGTCGTCGTGCCGAGGGCCAGCGCGATGCCGCGCTCGGCGAGGTCGTCGCCGATCGAGCGGGCGTCGGGCACGGACCGGGCGAGCCGATCGAGCTTGGGCACGACCAGGGTGTCGCCGGGCCGCGGCGCGGCGAACGGCTGGTCCAGGCCGGGGCGATTACGGCTGGTGCCGGTGAGGCCATGGTCGATGTAGATCCGGTCCGGCTCGACGCCGAGCTCAACGGGGGCTTGGTGTTGGGCGGTGAGGTCTTGCTTGTCGGTCGAGCAGCACGCGTAGCCGATCCGGATCCCAGTCATGCCCCATGACTGTACGGATAGCCCCCGACAGAGAGACAACTCATCGGACACCCTTACTGAGACCGCGGTTCACGCTCACCGCGGCGGCCTGGCCGTCCTGGTCGCGGCTGTCCGGTGAGGGTTCGCCAAACGGACACGAGCGCTACCGGGTCAAGGCCGGCATGGAGGACCGCCTACTCCCGACCCGGGACACCTTCGGGAGCTCCGGGGGTTCTTGTGTGGAGTCCTCGTCCGCGAGATGCGCAGGGGATGCTCGGGGATCTCGCGGACGAGCACTCCGTGAAACGAGCCCGGCCGGCAGGCGTTGAGGAGGTGCACCTGCGGGGAGGGGACCCGGGCTCGTTTGCTCAGGTGCTGGGATCGAGGACGATGATCTCCGCCGACGTCGACCGCCTGAGTTGCTCGTACTTCGACTCCTTGCGCTCCCAACAGCCGAGGTGCGCTCTCGACGGGACGATCACGGCTCGGGCCCCTAGGTCCACCACTGAGGTGAGCAATGCCTCGAAGGCCTGCGGATCTGTCGGGAGCTCCTCGACATGAACCGTGCCGAGCGAATAGCCGGCATGCGCAGCGGCCGTGGCAAGTCGTTGGTGCAGGAGCTCGAACTCTCGTTCCAGCATCCATGGATATCTTCGGACATAGGCTACGGCCAACGGCATTGTCAGGTGCCGTCGTCCATCCAGCGCCGGAACCTCGCGTTGATTGCGTCCCACCATCGCCTGAGGCGTGAGCGAAGCCGTGCCCAGCGCAGTTGGCCTTCCATTACGAGGGCTCACCGGACCGCACCGACGATGCCAGTGCCGGAGTCGTCCGGCTCGATCGTCACGCGCAGCCCCGAGAACCGCCGACCAAGCCCGACCGCCTGCATGGGTGCCGCGCGCTCGTGGGTCGTGTAGTCCACGATCGGGAAGCGGCCGAACCAGACACGAACTCGAACAGTCCGATCCGAGGCTTCCGTAGCCGTTGCTTCGTTCACCCTTTTCACTCTCCTGGATAACTGCATGGTGTTCGTCGGGTCCTCAAAGATTGGCCTGGACACCTAGGACGGCAGCACCCCGGAAATGGGACGTCTTAGGACTTCTTGTGTTAGCCTCTTGGGGACGACTAGGGACTTCTGGAGTCTCGATGAGGCAGGAGGTCCGGTGAACGACACGCTTCGGCGGGCGCTGTTCGAGGCGCAACTTTCGGAGGCCGACCTGGCGGCACGCCTCGGTGTCGACCCCAAGACCGCGCAGCGCTGGCTCGATGGCAGGTTGCCGTACGCGAGATATCGAGACCAGCTCGCTCGGCTGCTCGGCTTGGATGAAGGCGAGATCTGGCCCGAGGTTCGAGCGGCCGGGCGGTCGCTGCCTGCTGAGTTTGCTGCGGCCTACCCGCGGCGCGACCTGATCTCGCAGGAGGCATGGTTGTCGATGTTCGCCGGCGCTCAGTCCGAGATCAACGTGCTCGCTTACAGTGCAGGTTTCCTGGTGGGAGATGCTCGCTTCCTCGGAATCCTCGCTGACAAGGGTGACCAGGGGCAGAAGGTTGCGGTGGCGTTAGGAGATCCGGATCGCCTGGACCTCACCCGCGCGGGCTCTGAGGAGGACGACGAGGAGGCACTCTCAGACAGTATGGCCGCTTCGATCGATCGCATCCGACCACTCGTGGCATCCGAGCAAGTCCAACTGCGCGTGCACGATGTGCTCCTGTACAACTCGATCTATCGCGTCGACAACCAGGTCCTGGTCAATCAGCATCTGCACGGAATCGCATCGGCCCGCGCGCCCGTCTACCACCTGCTCAACGCGGACCAGGGCGAGATGTTCAACTTCTACCTGGCCAGCTTCGACCGGGTCTGGAGCGATGCAATGCCTGCAGTTCGATGAGGCTCGCGGTACGGCGGACGAGTAGAGACGTCCCAGATGTCCGGGAGGGGTCCTGTCCTGTCCCGCTGAGCCTGACGTAGCGTCGAGGATGTGATCAAACCTAACGACGCCCGGGACATCGCCAGGGACCTTCTCGAACAAGAGTTACCTCGTCGGTGGGTACACACTCGTGGAGTGGCGGCGCGGGCAAGGTCGCTCGCTGACATGTTTGGGGAGGAGGGCGATCTGATCCAGGTCGCGGCCTGGCTGCACGACATCGGCTATGCGCGGTCTGTGGCGTTGACCGGCTTCCACTCGCTGGACGGTGCCAGGTATCTGCGAGCTCTTCCTGAGGTGCCGGAGGTGGTCTGTCAGCTCGTCGCGCACCATACCGGCGCCGCGATCGAGGCTGACGAACGCGGCATGCCGGCGATATCGGGCGAGTTCGCCTCGCCTCCAGCCGACCTGTTGGATGCGCTGACGTACTGCGACTTGAGTACGGCGGTCGACGGCGTACCGACGAACGTGGACGACCGGCTCGCGGAGATTCTGCGCCGGTATCCGGCCGAGCATGTGGTCCATCGATCGATTCGACGGGCTGAGCCGCTGCTCCGGGGCGCGATCCGCAACGTTGAGGAGTTGATGGCGCGAGGGTGGTCAGTCGAAGTAGGGCGTTGAGGGCCGCTCGAGGTAGTGCTCGACACGTCGGCGCATGGAGCGGTCCATTTTGAGGTCGGCCAGCCGAGTTGGCTGGATCCAGTGCACCTCGGTGCTCTCACTGCTTGGCGTCGGCTCGCCGGCGACGAAGCGGCCGGTGAGCAGGATCGAGAACTCCTGCCGCGCTTCGCCGTTGCTGGTGTAGAGGATGATGTGCTTCGGATCGGTGTAGATCCCGACGACGCCGGTGATCTCACACTCGATCCCCGTCTCCTCTAGGGTCTCCCGGACGCCGGCCTGCGACATCGATTCACCGAGGTCGATGGCGCCGCCCGGCACCGCCCAGTTGTCGTTGTCGGAGCGACGGATCATCAGGATCTGCCCAGCCTCGTTCTCGACCACGACATTTACCGACGGAACCATGCTGTTCGCGGCGGGGGCTGTCGGGTCGTCGTAGTAGTCGATTCGGCGTGGCATCAGTTCTCCGATAGCGGTACGGCGGTGTCCCAGACTCGTTCGAAGCTTTCGAGGTAGACGCTGACGAATTCGCCGCCGGCCACCTTGCGCAGGTGCCAAACCGGTGCGTGAGAGGCGCTGGCTCCGTACACGTGGGAGTTCACGAGCAACTGGTCGTCGGCCCTGTAGATCGAGTTGTAGAGCACGGTCCGATGCATCCGGAACTCGATTCCCTCGACGTCGCGCAGTGGGTTGTACAGAACCAATGCGTTGCGGATCTTGGCTGCCATCGCGTCGCCGACACCTTCCTGCTCGCCTCGCTCTGCGATGTGCTGATCCCGCTGGTCGCCGACGAGAAACCGAACCCGAGCGCCGGCCTTTGCCTTCTTGCGGATGATCCGGTGCAGTCCGGCGTCCTCGGCCAGGAACAAGCCTGCGTAGACCAGTACGCCGATCTCTTCGTCAGCTGACTCGAACAGTCGCCGCCAGGCATCTCGCGGTACCTCGGACCGGTGGGGATACACGGCGATGACTTCGCTCGCTGACGCCGCAGTGACCTGGTCCTTGGTCAGTGCGTCCGGCCAGAGGTAGCCTTCGTCGACACCGAGCCGACTCGATACGGCGTACCGGTAGCGGCGGTAAGGCATGCGACCGTTGACCCAGCGCTCGACCGTCTTGATGTCGACGCCGAGGTCCGCCGCGAGAGTGAGGGCGGTCAAGCCGTTCTCGAGCATCGCGGCTCGCAGTCGCTCGTTGGCCATGCACATAACCTAAGACATCTTGGGACGTCTTGAGTGCAGGCAGGACGTCTCGGACGCGTCCGTTCCAGACCGCGCGCCGTCCTGACGCTTCATAGCACCCTCTGAGGATCGAATGGAGGAGGAAGCGATGAGGGGCCGCGTGAGGTACGTCTTCGAGATCGCCACCCGGCGAGACAACGGGGCGTGGCAGTTGGAGGCGGTCAGGACCGGACTCTTCAGCCGGAGACCGAAGGCGACGGCTCGGAGCATCGTCGAGCGGTGGATTCACGAGCAGCAAGGGCAGTTGCGGGGTGGCAGAGTCCTTATCCAGGGCCGCCACGGTCGGCTGCCGAGAGCTTTCGATGCCTTCGTGCGGGTACGGATTCTCGCTGGCGACGGGTCCGGTCGCCAACTTGCGGTGGCTTACATCGGAACCGACCGGGTGGATGCTTGCGCGCTTCCGGATTCGCAATTGACGTTGGTCGGGCAGGGCCGTGAGTGACCCTGAGCGAAAGCCGAACGTGCGACTGCGCCGGGCGCGAGGGGAGATGACTCAGGCAGAGCTGGCCGAGAGGGTGAACTCGGCGATTCTGAGGGCAACGGGAAGGCGAGGAGGAATCTCCTCGAAGTCTGTGTCGGACTGGGAGCGTGGCTGGTACTACTGGCCGTTCAGCGAGGTGCGGGCCGCGTTGCGCGAGGTTCTCGGTGCGGCGGATGACGCTGAGCTCGGTTTCGAGAATCGGCGGGCACGCGCCATCGATGAAGGCGGCGCCGGTCGGAGTGTCGCCTTGATGGACCTGGGACGCGACGTCGATGCGATTACGGCGGCCGTCGTGGATGTGCCGGGTGGGCGGTTCTTCCAAGGTGCTGAGTTGGCCGCGGTGGTAGCACCCTCAGTCCCCGTCGACGGCGGCGTCGTACTTGAACGTTCGTCCGATCTCATGGCGATCCTCGGGCGGCCTCATCGCCGTACGTTGCTGATCACTCCGACTCTCACCGATGAGGGACAGGCCGTGCACATCGCGGATGGCCGGGAGTTTGCGGCCGGTGCGATCCGAGGTTCGGAACCGCATCGAGTGCCGCGTGCATACCGGCTGGATGACTTGACGACCGCGGTGGTGTGGGCTGTGACGAACACGGATTCGGCGATCTTGGCCGATGACAGTGCTCTGGACTCGTACCAGCGGTCGTTGGCGCACTATGAGGAGCGGTCGGCTTCGTCGGCGACGCTGAGCGAGGTGCCGAAGCTGAACGACGTGTCGCGGAGGTGGCTTGGATCGGATTTCTGCGCGCGCCACATCGTTCGGCACCTCCACAGGCTCACGACGAGCCCGTTCTTTTGGAGCCGGGAGCAGCGCGGCGAGGAAGCTGCTGCGTGGTTGCTGTGGACGCACAAGCTCAGCTATCTGCGGTACACGTCGAGGCGGTACACGGCGCTGCGCCGCGGCTTCTGCATCCCGGAATACGAGGTGCGTGCGTCGGCCAGGTACGAGCGCGTCCTGCTGCTGCTCGCCGTGGCGCTGATGGAGGCGGTCGGCATCGAGGCGCAGGTCAGTCCCGAGCCTGAGTTCGCAGAGATCGAGGGATTCGTGGTGGCCGACGATCTCATCGTGGCCAACTGGCTGCGCGGGACTGGTCTTTGGTACGTCGACACCGACGCGCCGTCATCGCGTTGGTCCACCTACCGCGACATTGCGAGTCATGCTGCGGCGAAGTCCGTCATCGCCCACCCAACCCCGTCCGGCCGGCTCCAGGCGATGGCCGCCTACCTCGACATCCCCTGGGGGTGGTTCGCCGGCCGCTGCCGCGAACTCGCCGCGGTCGGCGTCGACGGCCTCGCTCACCCACGCAGCCGCCTGCTGTCCAACGACGGCCTCATGACGGCACTCCGCTATGTTGCCAACCTCAACCAATCTCCGAATTCCTGAAGGAGCAGCCAGTGCAAGCAGCCGAGGTCACTCCCGGCCGAACCTTCGCCGTCCGCTTCGACCACGGCGAAGACTTCTACACCTCCCTCACCGACTTCTGCCGCACCCACGACATCCGCCAGGGCTTCATCCCCATGTTCATCGCCGGCTTCCGCGACGTCGAACTCGTCGGAACCTGTGAACGCCTCGAGAACCCCGAGGCCCCGGTCTGGAGCTCTGTCCACCTCGAGTACGTCGAGGCCCTGGGCGGCGGCACTCTCGCTTTCGACGACGCAACCAGTGAGCTCCGCCCTCACATCCACGTCTCAGTCGGCCTCAAGTCCCACTCTGCCAGCGGCTATACGAGCCATCTTCTGGGTGCGACCGTCCAATTCCTCACGGAGATGTACGTCGTGGAGATCGTCGACCCGAGGTGGACGCGTCCCAGGGACCCGGAACTCTTCGATGTCCCTCTCCTCAGATTCCTCGGCTGACCCGGGCACGGCGTCGTCAGCTGGCTCGGCTGGGCCGGACGCGGCCGCCAGTCTGACCCTGGAACCTGGATCCGGCCGAGCTCACAGCAGGTCGGGGTCTTCGAATGCCCGCTCAAGCGCTTCGGCGGCGGCTGGGTTTGCGGCTCGGCGCCCCAGGTAGACGTCTTGGGTGATGGAGACTTTGGATTGGCCGAGTTGGTCGGCGATCTGGCGGGCGGTGTGGCCGGCTTCATCGAGGGCGGTGGCGGTGGTTTTGCGGAGAGCATGGGAGCGGATCCAGGCGAGCTTGTCTGACTCGGCTGGTTGGGTGGCTGCGTCGATCTCGGCTTGGAGGGTTGGAGAGTCTTCGGGGGTGATGTTGTAGGTCGCGACGAGGGTCCGTACTAGTTGGTGGTCGACTTTGATGCGGCCGGTTTCGATGAGTTCGATTCTGGTTTGGGGCCAAGTGAGGACTTCGGCGACTTGTTTGCGGGTCATGCCGGTCTTGCGGCGGAGGGCGCGGAGGGTGAGGCCGAGGTCTCGGCGGGCGGTGCTGCCGACGGGGGAGAGGGCGGTGCGGATGGCACGGCGGCTGTTGGAAGGGTCGCGGAACCCGTCGAGGGTGTCGCCGAAGATGGGGTCGTCGAGGCGGATGCCGGCGGCGTGGCGGGCGCGGAGCATGGAGACAGCCCAGCGGGGCAGGCTGAGGACGCGCTCGCCGGCTCTTGACTTGGTGGTCTTGCGGAGTAGGCCTTCGCCGGGGATGCGGGCGATGGTGTGGGTGATCTCGACCGTCCCAGCCTCGAGCTCTACCTGATGCCAGAGGACGGCTAGGGCTTCGCCGATGCGGACGCCGGTGCCGAGCATGAAGGTGACGAGGTCGGGGAGGTCGGATTGGACGGCTCGTTCGTCGGCGGCGAGGCTCTTGCGGAGGAGGGTGACTTCCTCTGCGGTGAGTGCTCGGGGTGGGTTCTTGGGCTTGGCTTCGATGGCGTCGACTTCGCGGACCGGGTTGACGGAGATGGCCCCGTAGCGGACGGCGAGGCTCATGGCTCCGGACAGGATGGCGCGGCAGGTCTTGGCGGTGGGGGCGCCGGCTCGGGTTTTGATCTTGGTGAGGATGGTGTCGATGCGTGGGGTGTTGGCTTCGCCGATGCGGAGTTCGCCGAGGGCTGGTCGGATGTGGTTCTTGAGCGAGCGGCGGTAGGTGTCCAGAGAGGTGGGTGACCTCGTGCCGTCCGCGACCATTCCTTCGAACCTCTTCTCCCACAGATCGAGCAGGTGGTTGATCTTGTGCATCGCGGTCAGCTGACCGGACTGGTTCGTCCTGGCCCGGTCCTGGAGCTTCTGGAGCAGATTGCGCTCGGCAGCCGTCTTGGTGCCGCCGACGGCTGTCACCGGGCGGACGTAGCCGTCGTGGTCGCGGATCCTGGCCTTCGCCAGGTAGGTGACGGGCTTGCCCTTTACGTCGGTCTTCTCCACGCGAGTCGAGATTTTGCCCCAGGTTCCGATGGGCAGTGGTGGCCTGGACATGTCACGCCTCCAACCTGTGTGACGGTTGGAAGCTCAACGCTGGCCAAGGGCCGGAATCCGCGAATCCGACAACGATGCGAAACTCTGTGATGTGACACACAGTTACGATCAACTGAAGGCCGACGGGGCGCAGCGACTGACCACGCGGAGCCACGCGCGGGCGGCTCGGGGCGGCAAAGTGGTCAGTTTGTGGTTTGTTCCACATACACCAAAGCCCAGGACACGCTTGTGACCTGGGCTTATGTGCGCCGCCAGGGACTCGAACCCCGAACCCGCTGATTAAGAGTCAGCTGCTCTGCCAATTGAGCTAGCGGCGCCTGTGTTGTGTTGTGTCTTGCGGTCGAACGATGAGGATCGTAGCAGGGGTGGATGGGAGATGCGAAATCGGTTATCGGGTGAGCAGGGACATGGCGGCGTTGTGGCCGCCGATGCCGGAGACGGCGCCGCCGCGGCGGGCGCCGGAACCGCAGATCAGCAGGTTGGCGACGTCGGTCTCGGTGCCCCAGCGGCCCGCGTCGGCGTCGCCGGCGGCCCAGGGCCACTGCAGGTCGCCGTGGAAGATGTGGCCGCCGGGCATCCCGACCGACTCCTCGATGTCGTACGGCGTCTTGGCCTCGACGCACAGGTTGCCGTCGGGGTCCCGGGCGATGCAGTCCTCGAGCGGTTCGGCCAGGTACGACGCCAGCCCGGCCAGCACCCGCCGGGCGGCCTCCTCCCGGGCCGAATCGTTGTCGGAGGCAAACAACCGTGCCGGGAAGTGGACGCCGAACACGGTCAGCGTGTGGTGGCCGGAGGCAACCAGTGAGGGGGAGAGGATCGACGGGTCGGTCAGCGAGTGGCAGTACACCTCCGACGGCGGTACGGCGGGCAGCGCACCGGACGCAGCCGATCGGTAGGCGGACTCCAACTGGCTGTAGTCCTCGTCGATGTGGAAGGTGCCAGCGAACGCACGCCGCGGGTCGTCGCCCGACTTCAGCGCCGGCAGCCGGGACAGCAGCAGGTTGATCTTGAGCTGAGATCCCTCAGGCTTCGCACCGACCGGCCGGCCACGCAACGCGTCCAGCGTGGTCGGCGCGACGTTGGACAGCACGTACGAGCAGTCGACCGACCGCTCACCGTCCCCACCGAGCCAGGTCACCGACCCGCCGACGCCATCCGCTTCCACCGAGGTCACAGAGGCATTCGTCACGAGTACGGCGCCCGCCCGCCGAGCCGCGGCCGCCAAGGCGTCCGTGACCGCGCCCATCCCGCCCACCGGCACCCGCCACTCACCGGTGCCGTTGCCGATCAGGTGGTAGAGGAAGCACCGGTTCTGGATCAGCGACTCGTCGTGCAGACCCGCGAACGTGCCGATTACCGCGTCCGTCGCGACCACACCCCGCACGGTGTCGTCGGCGAACCGCCGCTCGATGGTCTCGCCGAGGGGACGCTCCATGATCTCGTCCCAGATCCCCGCGTCGACCCGGGATCGCAGCTCAGCCGCCGGCACCAACGGCTCGAGCAGCGTCGGCGCGATCACCTCGGCCAGCGACCCGACCGCGCCGTAGAACTCCGACCAGGCCGAGTACTCCGCGTCGCTCCCAGTCAGCGCCTCGAACGACGCCCGCGTGCCCGCACCCTCCGGACGCTCGACGAGCAGGCCGACGTCGCGGCCGGAGCGCCGTACCGGCGTGTACGACGCCACCGCGCGTGACCGGAGGTCCAGGGACAGGCCCAGGTCCGCGACGATCTTGTCCGGGAAGAGGCTGACCAGGTACGAGTACCGGGACAGACGGGCGTCCACCCCGGCGAACACCTGCTGGCTGACCGCGGCGCCGCCGGTGTGGCGCTGCTGCTCCAGCACCAGCGTGGACATGCCGGCCTGGGCCAGGTAGGCGGCGGCGACCAGCCCGTTGTGTCCGCCCCCGACGATCACGACGTCGTAGAAGTCTTTCATCCGACCGGCCAATCCAGCTTGTGGTACGCGGCGTCCCAGAACATCCATTCGTAGCGGCACGTCGTACTGAAGTGCTGATGACAACGCTCCCGCTCCGAGGCGCTCACGTCCAGACCGTCTGTCACCGCCAGCACGGACTCCACCACGGCGTCGAACTCGTCGGACCCGTATGTCTCGATCCACTGCCGGTACAGCGGGTCCGGCGACGACCGCTTCAGCAGCTCGCGGCCCACATCGCGGTAGATCCAGTAGCAAGGCAGTACGGCGGCCACGGCCTCGGCGTAGGTGCCCGTCGCGCACACGGCGGTCAGATAGGACATGTACGCCGTCGTCGTAGGACCGGACCCGGCTACGTCGACATCAGCCGAGGTGAGACCCAGAGAGCCGAGCAGGGACGCGTGCAGCTCCCGCTCGACCGCGATCGCGTTGGCCGCGTGCAGCGCGAACATGCTGACCGCGTCCTCGTCGACCGCGCGGCCGGCGACCAGGGTCAGCGCCCGCGAGTACGAGCGCAGATAGTGACTGTCCTGAACGATGAAGTAGCGGAACGCGTCGTGGTCCAGCGTGCCGTCGGTCAGCCCGGTGATGAACGGATGCCGGACGATCTCGTCGTACACGGCCGCCCCACCGCGGTCCCAGAGCTCGGTGGAAAACGTCATCCCAACTCCCTCGCCGTCGACTGCGACGACCTTATCCACAACGCGGCACGACAGCACGAGACGAAAGTCACTCGCTCGCTCTACCCTGGCGCCATGACCATCCAGGGGGAGCGGGTTGAAGCGACGGCCGGGATGCCGCCCGACACCCCCTTGCTGCGCCGGATCCGGGCCTCGGTGATCGGCGACGACCAGGTCATGTACGGGCCGTACGGTCCGCGCCGGGTGACGTACGCCGACTACACCGCCTCGGGGCGCGCGCTCACCTTCCTCGAGGACTTCATCCGCGCCGAGGTGCTGCCGCGCTACGCGAACACCCACACCGAGTCCAGCGGGACCGGTCTGCAGACCACCCGGCTGCGCGAGGACGCTCGCCGGATCATCCGCGACAGCGTCGGCGGCGACGACGAGACCGCGGTGATCTTCTGCGGGTCCGGCGCGACCGGCGCGATCGACAAGCTGATCGGGATCCTGGGCCTGCGGATCCCGGCCGAGCTCGACGACACCTACCACTTCACCGACCAGATCCCGCCGGAGCAGCGCCCGGTCGTGTTCATCGGGCCGTACGAGCACCACTCCAACGAGCTGCCGTGGCGCGAGTCGATCGCCGACGTGGTGGTGATCAGCCAGGACCACGACGGCCACATCGACATCGACCAACTCGAGTCGCGGCTGGCGCAGTACGCGGACCGCCCGCTCAAGATCGGCTCGTTCTCCGCGGCCAGCAACGTCACCGGGATCGTCAGCGACACCCGTCGCGTGTCGGCGCTGCTGCACCGGTACGGCGCTTTGTCGTTCTGGGACTGTGCGGCGGCGGCGCCGTACGTGGAGATCGGCATGTACGGCGAGGACCCGCTGGAGTACAAGGACGCGATCTTCCTGAGTCCGCACAAACTGATCGGCGGTCCCGGGACTCCCGGCGTACTGGTGGCTCGTCGGGAGTTGCTCCGCAATCGGGTGCCTGACGTGCCGGGCGGTGGGACGGTCGCGTACGTGAACCCGCTGGAGCACCGCTACCTCGAGGACCCGGTGCACCGGGAGGAGGGCGGGACACCGGCAATCATCGGGTCGATCCGCGCCGGGCTGGCGTTCCAGCTCAAGCAGGCGGTCGGGATCGACGTGATCCGCGCGCACGAGGACGCGTACCTGCGGCGCGCGGTCGAGGCGTGGCAGCAGGAGCCGAGCATCCAGATCCTCGGCAACCTGGACGCCGAGCGGTTGTCGATCGTGTCGTTCGTGGTCAAGGCGCCGTCCGGGCGGTATCTGCACCACAACTTCGTCGTCGCGCTGCTGAACGACCTGTTCGGGATCCAGTCGCGCGGCGGGTGCTCGTGCGCGGGTCCGTACGGGCACACGCTGCTCGGGATCGACCTCGAGCGGTCGCACGAGTTCGCCGCGGAGATCCTGCACGGCTGCGAAGGGATCAAGCCGGGCTGGGTGCGGGTCAACTTCAACTACTTCATCTCCGAGGCCGTTTTCACGTACGTCGTGGAGGCGGTGAAACTGGTCGCCCGCGACGGGTGGCGGCTGCTCGGTGACTATCGGTTCGACCCTACGAACGGCCTGTGGCGCCACCACCGCGGTCCGGTCGAGCCACCGATGCGGCTGTCCCAGGTCGGGTACGACGCCGACGGCACCCTCCGCTACCCGCACCACGACCACACCGCCCCCGAGTCAGCCCTCGAGGACTACCTGGCCGAGGCCCGCAGTCTCCTCTCGACCTGCCAAGGCACTCCCGACCACGAAGGCCACGTCAACGCCGACTTCGACCATCTCCGCTGGTTCGACCTCCCGTCCCGCTGCCTGACCGCCCGCCCACCCCTCCAGACCTGAGGGCTTCGGGGGAGCTGCCTAAGGACCTGGGGCGATCAGGTGTGGGCAGATGCCCGATGTGGTGCGGGGGCCTGCGCGGCGACTGTGGTGAGGCAAGCAATCTCACCGCAAGGAGTTGGCCATGAAGCACCCGCTTTCCATCCTCGCCGCGCTCGCGTTCGCAGCCGGCACCACAACGCTCGGCGCGACCACGGCATCGGCGATGCCCCCGGACGAGCCGAGCCCGCCGATCACCGAGACCGTCCCGCCGGGTCCGCCGAACTACCCCGAGTACCCGCCCGTCGCGCCCGCCCCACCCGACACCTCCACGGTCATCTCGGTCGACGGCACCGCCACCGAGGTCCTCGAAGCAGGCGCCGCAGCACTCGGCGGCGCCGCAGTCGCCATCGCCGGCGTGTGGCTCTTCCAGCGTCGCCGAGTCCACACCGCGTGACCAGTAGCCGTACCTGCCAACTCGGAGGTACGGCTACACCAATGTCCTGGGGTTGGCGCATGATGAGGATGTGGCCACCAAGCTGGTGGGTCGAGGGGACGAGGCGGGGTTTCTCAGGGGGTTGACTGCGGCACTGCCGACCACCTCGACTGCTGTGATCGTCCGGGGCGAGGCGGGCATCGGCAAGACGTTGCTCGTCGAAACCGTGCTCGATGGCCGGCCGGACGACGGTCCGCGGGTCCTGCGGGGGTGTTGCGCGCCGATGGCGGGAGCCGCGGCGTACAGCGGCTTGGACATGGCGCTCGGCACTGTGCTCAACGCGGGGGTGGCGAGCGGGGACTTCCCGTCACCGGCTGCGGGTCGGGCGCGGGCGCTCGAGGCACTGCGGCAGGGGCTCGATGACGGGCCGCCGAGTGGCACCGTGCTCCTGGTCGAGGACGTGCATTGGGCGGACTGGTCGACGCTCGACTTTCTCGCCTACCTGACCCGCAACCTGCCGGTGAGCGGACTGCTTGTCCTCCTGACCTGGCGGGACGAGGAGACCGAGGCCGATCGGGAGGCGTGGCTTGCCGAGCTGTTGCGCAGCCCTCGGCTCACCGACCTGCAGCTGCGACGGCTTACTGCTGCCGAGACCGCGCTGCAGGTGCGAACCCTGCAGCCGGATTCAACGCCGGAGGAGGCGGACCGGATCCATCGGCGCAGCGTCGGGAACCCTTACCTGACGGCTGAGTTGGCAAAGGCCGGCCAGCAAGTTGTGCCCGCCTCGCTCCGACGCATGCTGCTCGGCCGCTTGCAGCTGCTGTCGCCCGGCGTACGCATGCTCGTTGCCGCGACCGGGACGCTGGCCCGCCCTCTCACCGACGGCGAACTGCTGGCTGTGGCCGGCGGGGACGGTGACCTCATCTATGCCGGCTGCGAGTCCGGCGTGCTGATCCGGGATCCCATCGACGGCACGACCGTGAGACATCCGGTGCTCGCCGAGGTCGCTTACGAGAATCTCCTGCCACCGGAGCGCCGACAGGTCCACGCGCGCCTCGCGCGCCACCTCGAGGCGCACCTGTCCGCGAGCCCATCGGCCGTGGCCGAAGTAGCCGAACAGTACCGGCGTGCCGACGACCCGACAGCGACTCTGCACTGGTCGATCAAGGCGGCGCGCGCGGCAGAGTCCCAGTTCGCACTCACCGAGGCAGGTCATTGGTACGCCGTCGCCGCATCAGCAACTGAGTCGAGCGACAGCCCGGACTTACCGAGCAAGCTGGACCTCGCGCAGTCAGCAGCCTCTTACCTCGGCAGCGCAGGTCAGCAGAGCGCGGCGATCGCCGTACTCGACGAGGCACTGGCCGGGCGCGACGACAGTCCGGAGCTTGTGCCCGCCTTGCTGAGCAGAAGCTGGCTGCGTATGCACGTCGGTAACTCCGACGATGCGCTTCTCGACGTGGAGCGGGCCAGGCGACTGGTTCCGGCCACAGACGAGTTGCTCCTCGGCTCGACCCTGGCGCGACATGGCCTGTTGCTGCTGGCGTTCTCGCGTGAGGCCGAGGCACGCGAGCTGGCCACAGCTGCACTCGAGTCGGCCCTTCGGTCGGGCGACCTTCGGACGGAGGGCCTGGCCCAGACCACGCTCGGCATCACCGGGACTTCGCTAGGCCGGTTCGACGAGGCGCTCGAGGAGCTGCGAGCCGCGATGTCGATCGCGAGGCAGGTAGCAGAACCGGATGACATCGCCTCCGCAGGTCTCGGTCTGTCGTACGCGTACGGCATGCAGCACAAGGTCGATGAGGTGATCGACGCCGTGCGGCTGACGCAGCGAGAGCTGCGGAAGCTCATGTCCGGACGGCATTGGTTCGAGGACATGATGGAGTCCAATGTCGTCGAGGACCTTTACCAGTTCGGCCGCTGGGACGAGGCGCTGAGCTACGAACGACCGGCAGCCACCTCCGAGCTGCCGATTCTGGAGGGGTCGCTCGCGCGCATCCGGGTCGCTCGCGGTGAGCTGCGGTCGGCGGCTCGGCTACAGCACCAGGCGGTCGTCACGGATCGGGACGACTTCCCGATGTTCAAGCTGGCGTACGCCGAGCCTCAGTCGGAACTGCTCCTGCAGCAGGGCCAGTGGGGCGAGGCACTCGCGCTCGCGCTCGCTGCAGCCGACGTCGTTCACGGCACGGATGAGGAGGCACAGGCGCATGGCCTTCTGCTTGCCGGTCTCGAGGCCGCGGTCGCGGAACACGCGCCTGAGGACTTCGAGCGGCTGGTGGGTCAGCTCGGTGGTGCCGTCGCCGGACCCGCGGCGGACGCGGTCAGCGCCATGATTGAGGCTGAGCGATCCCGCGTTCGTGGGCCTTCCGATCCGGAGCGGTGGTTGGCTGCGGTGCGGGAATGGAATGCGCTCGGGCATCCGTATCCGGAGGCGAGGGCTCGCCTGCGTGCGGCAGAGGCGTTGCTTGGCCAGCCGCGGGTGGCCGGCGCTCGTCCACAGGCTGCGCGTGAGCTGGAAACCGCGAGGTCCATGGCGGAGTCCCTCGGTGCTGCGCCGCTGTGCGAACGGATCGACGAACTGGCCAAACTGGCGCGGATCCAGCTTGGCGACGCCGCGACCGAGCGCGGCGCCGAGCAAACCAAGGCGAACGAGGACTACGGACTGACCGATCGCGAACGGGACGTGCTCGTGCTGCTCGCCGAAGGCAAGACGAACCGCGAGATCGGCGCGGCGCTCTACATGAGCCCGAAGACGGCGAGCGTCCATGTCACCCACATCCTCGCCAAGCTCAGCGCCCGCAGCCGGGTCCAGGCTGCCGCGATCGCAGTGCAGTTGGGCCTCACGGGGTCGAAGCCCGACGGCTAAGGATGTCTCCGCTCACGAGTAAGCACCTGCCGAGATAAGTCCGGGTGGGTCGCCAGATTCGCGGACCGATGGCTTAGCAGCACGGTGGAAGTGCACCCGGCGACCGGCCGGGCCGAGCCCCGGAGGCCATCGTGAACACCATCCTCGAAGCCGAGCGAACCATGCACCCGGCACCAGGCGCCCGTCGACTCGCGACGCCGCCTTTGAACACTCTGGTGGCCGGCCGCTGCCGGGTCCGCATTTGGTACGGCGGGACCCCGATCAGCGATTTCATCGCGGACCACGATCTCGCGGAACGCTACTCAGCCGCGATGATCCGGCGACTCGTCGACGTACGCATCACCACAACCCCTGCCTGACCGGTTTCTGGATGTCTGACGGGTTCTAGCGCAGGTGGTGCTCAAGCCAGTGGGCGGTGGCGAGTGCCTGGTTGTTGTCTTTGGCAATGACTTGCAGGCCGACGGGGAGGCCTGGGGTGGGGAGGGGGATGGTGATTGCGGGGTGTCTGGTGAGGTTGGCCAGGCGGGTGTTCTTGAGGAGTTGGGTGCGTACGGCGACGGAGCCGGATGGGGTGTCGACGGCGTCGAGGGGCGGGGCGGTGGTGAGGACTGTGGGGGTCAGGATCGCGTCGACGTCTTGGAGCAGGGCGTCCAGGGTGGCGGTGATTTCGGTGGCCTTGGTGCGGGCGGCGTCGTAGCGGGAACGGGGCACGGCTGCGGCTTCGCGGAGGCGTTCCTGGACGTCTGGCTGGTAGTGGGTGGTGTCGCGACCGGCATGGTTGGCCGCGGCTTCCGGGCCCTGGAGATCGGCGGCGGTCCGGAAGCTTTCGGACCAGTCGGGGAGGTGGACGTCGATTGTCGACAATCGGCTGATCGCGTCGGACCAGGCGGCGCCGACCTCAGGTGTGTAGTCCAGGTACTCCTCGTTCACCGCAACACCCAGCCGCCCGGGTTCCTGCTCGGCGCCCTGAGGTCGTCCGGTCAGAGCAGCGATGGCGTAGGCGGCGTCGGCGACGGTTGGGGTGAGTACGCCGACGTGGTCGAGGCTGATCGCGAGCGGGAACACCCTGTCGACGGGCAACGTGCCGTACGCGGGCTTGAAGCCGACCACGCCACACAGTGCGGCCGGGATGCGGACCGAGCCGGCGGTGTCCGTGCCGAGAGCCAACGGAACGATGCCCGCGGCAACCGCCGCGCCCGCGCCGGAGCTCGACCCACCCGTCATCCGGCTCGGGTCGTGCGGATTGCGGCACGGCCCGACGCGATTCGACGTACCGGTGCAGCCGTAAGCGAACTCGTGGGTGTGGCTCAGCCCGATGACGATCGCCCCAGCCGACCGCAGCCGAGCCACCACCTCGGCATCCCGCCGACCGACCTCGTCCATCCCGGCCGACCCACACCGGAACGGCAGCCCCTCGACCTCGATGATCTCCTTCACCAGCACGGGTACGGCGGCCAGCGCCCCCGATCGCGGATGGTCAGCAGCCGCCTTGCGTGCACCTGCTGCGTCAAGGTGCACCACAGCGTTCAGGTGCTGACTCGCCTCGGCACGCTGAAGCGCCTCCTCAACCAGTACGACGGGATCCAGCCGACCGGCCCGTACTCCGTCAGCGAGCTCCTCGATCATGCGTCGACCCGATGATCGGCTGCCAGCGACTCCGCGAGCTCGAGCGTCGCGTCGTCCAGTGCGGCCGGACTCGGTGCGCCGTACGCAGCAAGTAGCTGACGCTGGACGGTGTCGACGGTCAGGCCGGGCACCTCGGTCGAGAGTGAGCCGACCGACGCTGGGTCGAACGGCAACTCCAGATGCCGGTAGACCTCCGTCAGCACGTCCCGCAGCCGCGCGTCGTCACCCACCACAACCAGTGCGCTGAACAGCCAACCGTTGCGTACGACGCGCTGCCCAGTGCCGACCAGCTTCACCACACCCCGCGCATTGATGCTGTGCGGACCGGGACAGTACTCACCAGGCACCGCCCCCACCCGCGCGTCGATCCCGAGGGCTTGCAGTACGTCGGCGTACAGCAGGCCGTACTCCTTGAATCGGGTCTCCAGGCCGTCCGGCGCCAGCGGCTCATACCTGACGTGGTCCACCACCAGCGCCTCGGTCGTGTAGGCCACCGGCCGGCCACCCACCGCCCGCACCAGCGGCACGAACCCAGCGGCCCGAGCAGCCTGCGTAGCCGCCCCGAACCCCGGCAGCCTGGTGTCCCGCCGCCCGAACACCACCACCGGCGACGCAGGTCGGTAGACTCGCAGCGCCTCCATCACCTCACCGGCCGACACCCGCCGTACGAGCGCATGCCCCACCGCCAACTCAACAGCCGCGTCGTCGACCCCGCCACCGATCACCAGCACCCAGCCATCGTGTCACGCCCGCCGTGGAAAGCTGTGGGCCATGGTGCTCGGAGTCGATGCCTGCAAGAAGGGGTGGATCGGGGTCTCGGGGGACCTGCGCGGCTACTTCGGCCGCACGATCGACCTGGTGGTCGCGGCCGCTGAGCAGGACGGGGTCCTGGAGGTGGTCGGGATCGACATCCCGGTCGGCATGCCGGCGACCGGAGTGCGCCAGGCTGACGTGCTGGCTCGGCGGATGGTCGGGCGGCGGGCGTCGTCGGTGTTCTCGACGCCCGTGCGAGACGCGGTCGCGGCAGCCACCTACGCGGAGGCGCTAGAGGTCAGCCAGCGACTGACCGGCAAGGGCGTCAGCAGGCAGGCCTATGCGTTGGCGCAGCGGATCCTGGAGGTGGACGCCTGGGCGCCGACGGCGGGCTGTCCGGTAATCGAGGTGCATCCGGAACTGTGCTTCGCGACGATGGCAGGCCACCCGCTCGAGCATCCGAAGTCGACGTGGGCGGGCATCGAGGCGCGCAAGCGGCTGCTGGCGAGCGTTGGTCTGCCGATGCCCGCCGACGTCGGGGCGGCTGGTGAGTACGGAGCCGTCGACGACGTGCTCGACGCGGCTGCGGTGGCGTGGACGGCCGCGCGGTACGCCGAGGGGAAGGCGGTTGCCTATCCGGATCCTCCTGAGGTGCTCGGCGAGGGCGTCACCGCCGCGATCTGGGTCTAGCGGGCGCCCGCTTTACGCAGCTGGTCGGCGATCTCGTCGTACCCGCGGTTGGTGGCGTGCTGGAGTGGGGTGACGCCGTCGGCGTCGGCCAGGGACGGGTTGGCGCCGGCCGCGAGGAGGATGCCGACGATCTGCTGCCAGGGCTCGGTGCCCTTGCCGAGGATGATGGCCTCCAGCAGGGCGGTCCAGCCGAGGTTGTTGACGTGGTTGACGTTGATCGGGGTCTGGACCACGCGGCGGACGTAGTCGACGTGGCCGCGTTCGCTGGCCGGGATGACGGAGATGCCGCCGTACCGGTTGCGCAAGGTGAGGTCGGGGTCCGCCGGGAGCAGGGTCTCCAGCATGGCGACGCTGCCGGTGACGCCGGTGACGAGCCAGGCGGAGTCCTGCCGGTCGTCCTGCGCGTCAGGGTCTGCGCCGAGCGTGACCAGTAGTCGGGCGACGTCGACCCGGTCGTGGAGGGACGCGAGCAGCAGCGCCGTACGGCGGTGTCCGTCGCGGGACTCCAGCGCTGCGCCGGCCCCGAGAGCGGCTGCTACCCGGTTGGCGTCACCTGCTTCGGCTGCTGCGAGCACTGCATCCGTGGCGTCGTCGCGAGCCGGGGGCTTGGTGCTCAAAGCATCGGCAACGGCACCAGTGGCAGCCGGGACCGGAGTGGTCCCGGGCGGGTTGCGGTCTGCGCCGGCAGCGATGAGCAGGCGGACGGTGTCGACGTACCGCGGGCTGCCGTCGCCCAGCTGCACCGCCTCGTGCAGAGCGGTCCAGTTGAGGCGGTTGACGTGGTCGACGGCGATGCCGGCGCGGAGCAGGCGGCCGACGATGGCGGCGTGTCCACGCTCGGCGGCGCGGATGAGCGCCGTACCGCGGTAGCTGTCCAGGCTGCGCACGTCGGCGCCGTGCTGCAGCGTCAGCTCGAGCAGCTCGAGGTAGCCCTCGCTGGCGGCGATCAGGAAGGCGCTCTGCACGGTGTTATCGACCGCGTTCACATCGGCGCCGGCTGCGATCAGGCGACCTGCCGCGGGTACGTCGTTCTTCCACGCGGCGTCGATGAGTTGCTGGTCAAGTGATCTCACAGTGGACGTCCTCTGGGGCGGCGCTGTCGGCGTAGTCGGCGCGGGCGGCGGCTCGGTGGGGGAGCAGGCTGCCGCCGCCATCAGGACGGCGGCAGCCACGGCGACAACTCTGCTCATCAGCGTGGCGGGGTCAAGGCGACGACCTGGTACGGCGGTACGGCGACCTGCTCGTCGAACTTGCTGTCCACCATCAGCAGCCTGCCCTGAGCGAGCTTGGCCGTTGTGAACACCCGGGTCGGGTCGGTCGGGGTCGCCGAGACCAGTGTCGCCGTACGGCCGTCCTCCGACAGCTGCAGCGTGCTCAGCACCCGCGAGAAGTTCCGCACCACCCACAGGGCGTTGCCGTCTCGCACCAGACCGTCCGCGTTGACCAGGTCCGCCGTACCGGTGTCCACAGCAGTCACCTTGCCGCTGTGCAGGTCGAAGCGCCACAGCTTGCCGACGTTGCCCTGGGCGACGACCAGCGCACGCCGGTCCGGCGAGAGCACGATGCCGCCGAGGTTGAACCCGGTCTGCGTCGGGATCGTCGCAGTGGCGTCCACCCAGGTCCGCACGGTCCAGTCGCCGTGCCGCTCGGCCACGCGGAACACCTGCGGCGCGTTGGAGTTGGTGAAGTACGCCGCCCCGTCCGGCCCGATCACGACGTCGTTCAGGAACGCGTTCGGCACGCCGGTGCGCAGGGCAGCCAGCAGCCGACCCGACCCGTCGTACACCCACAGGTCGGGTGCGCCCGGGTGGTCGATGCCGTTCGGCCCACCGGCGACGTACATCCGGCCCTCCAAGTCAACGGTGACGCCACGAGCGGTCCAGCGGCCGTCAGTGCCGTCTCCGCGCAACCACTCCGTCGCGTCAGCGGAGCGCAGGTCCCCGCGGTGGATCTCACCGCCGGTCGTCTCCGACACGTAGAACCGCTGCGTGCGTGCGTCGTACCCGATGCCCTCGAACTTGGACCCGCCCGCGTCACCGGGCAGCTCGTAGCTGGCGGGCCGGGTGGACGCGAACGCAGCAGGAGCGCCGGCGCCGAGCAGTGCGGCGGACAGTGCTGCGGACAGGGCCAGCGTGCCGGACAGGGAGCGGACGGACATGAGTACCTCGCTTCGAGAAGGGGTGGATGTCTCCAGCCTGCTCGGTAGGCGGCCCGGGTACGACGGGCATTCGGGGACGAACGGATAGCCGAACGGATGATTTTCCCGACCGCGGTTGGGGCCTACCATCGGCTCGACATGACCTCTTCACGCACACAGCTGCCTTGGGTGACCGGGATCCTCGCCCGCGCCGACGGGCTGGTGACGGCGCTGCACGCGGCGTTCGTCGTGCTCGTGCTGGCGTCCACCGTGCGCTATCTGACCGGGCACGGCTTCGGAGACCGGGCTCCATGGGTGCTAGCCGGGGCTGGTGTGCTCCTAGCGACCTATGCGGCGTACCGAGTGCTGCCTGGGCGGGTGTGGCTGGGGCTGCTGGTGGCGGTGTGGTTCGGACTGGTGCTGCTGGCGCCGTCGTTCGCGTGGTGCGCCGTACCGCTGTCGTTCGTGGCGCTGCGGGTGCTGCCGTTCTGGCCGGCCTGTGTGGTCGTCGCTGGGATGGTTGTGACCACGGTGGTCACGTGGACCCGGATGACCGACCGTCTGGACCCGACGATCGTGCTGGGGCCGGTGTGCGTCGCCGTACTGGCTGTCAGCGCCTACCGGGCGTTGGAGCGGGACGCACTAGCGCGGCAGGCGTTGCTGGACGACCTGCACGCGGCGCAGGGTGACCTGGCCGATGCTCAGCACCAGGCCGGCGTACTGGCTGAGCGGGCGCGGCTGTCGCGGGAGATCCACGACAGCGTCGCGCAGGGGCTGTCCAGCATCAATCTGTTGCTGCAGGCTGCCGAGCGTGATTGGGACGACCGGCCGGACGCTGCACGCCAGCACGCATCCCAGGCGGCGGCAACTGCCCGCGACGGTCTGGACGAGGTACGGCGGGTCGTCCGCGACCTAGCGCCCGCCGATCTGGTGAGTGGTTCGCTGCCGGAGGTGTTGCGGCAGACCTGTGAGCGCTTGGCCGAGCACAGTGGCGTCGACGTGCAGGTCCAGGTGCACGGCACGCCGGTAGCGCTCCGGCAGGACGTGGAAACCGCACTGCTGCGTACGGCGCGTGGTGCACTGGCTAACGTGCTCGAACACGCTGCTGCGACCAGTGCGGTCGTCACACTGACCTACCAGCCGGATGCCGTCGTACTGGACGTCCGCGATGACGGCCGCGGTCTGGGCGCCGGTAGCTCGGACCCTGACCGCGGACGTGGCCTGGTCGGCATTCGGGAGCGGCTCCAGGCGCTCGGCGGCACGCTCGTGCTCGAGAGCGAGCCAGGTGAGGGTACGGCGCTCGCGGCCTCGGTGCCGCTGGAGCAGTCGTGATCCGGGTAGCGCTGGTCGACGACCACCCTGTGGTGCGTGCGGGGATGCGTGCGCTCGTTGAGGGGCAGGAGGACCTGACCGTGGTCGGTGAGGCGTCTGACGCGCACAGCGCTGAGCAACTGGTCGCGGCTGTCCGGCCGGACGTCGTACTGATGGATCTGAACCTCGGCAGCGGACCAGGTGGCGCCGAGGTGACCGCACGGCTGCGTGCGTTGCCGGAGGCGCCGCAGGTCTTGGTGCTGACGACGTACGACACCGAGGCCGACATCCTGAGCGCGATCGATGCCGGCGCGTCCGGCTATCTGCTGAAGGACGCACCGCCGGAGGACCTGTTCCGCGCCATCCGGGGCACTGCGCGCGGCGAGGTGGTCCTGGCGCCGGCGGTCGCCGCCCGCCTGGTACGACGTACCGGCCCGAGCCTCACCGATCGGGAAGTCGAGATCCTAGGCCTGCTCGCGACCGGTCAGTCCAATCGCGAGCTGGCCAAGCGCCTGTTCGTCAGCGAGGCGACGATCAAGTCCCACCTCTCGCACATCTACACCAAGCTCGAGGTGGACACCCGGGCCGCGGCGGTGGCCCGGGCGATCGAGCAGCGGATCATCCGGCCGCCCGCCTGACGCCTACTCGCCGTTCCAGGTTGAAGCCCGGGGACGGCGGGACGCAGGCGCCCTACTTGGTCTTGCTGGGCGGCGGCGTGGCGCCCTTGGACGGCTTCACGACGCTGCGAGTGTCAGGCAGCTTCCACGCCGGGCTCTGCACCAGCTCGGTCAACTGCGCGACGGTGAACAACGGCTTGGCCCGAGTGTGCGGCGACCCCTTCTCCGCCGGCGCGTTGTAGCTGGTCAGGCTCATGAACCGCCCGTCAGGCAGATACCGCGCCACGTAGTTCGCAACGACGCCGTCCACGTTGCGCGAGCCGGCGTACGTAGGCTCCGCGGCCAGACTGAACACCTTGGAACCGTCCGGCAACGTAGTGCATCGAGCACCCGCCTCAGCACAACGGTTCATCTCACCGCCCCCAGTCAGCAACACGTCCACCCGGGACGCCCCCTTGCCGTCGTCAACTACGTACGCCGCCCCCAGCGCACTCGCGTCCCCCCACGTCTGCGGCTGCGAGAGCTTGCGACCGGGCGCCTGGACAAGGCCCCGCAACGTACCCAGCGCCTCCTGCACAGTAGGACCCGTCGCCTTGGGCGCAACCGGCGTCGCAACCGGTGTCGTCGACGGCGACGGCGGTCCGGCAACCACCGCCTCGGACGGCCCACCGACGAGCTGGGTCGCCCCCACCACCAGCCCCACAGTCGCAGCGACCGCACTCGCCCCCGCGACCGACAGAAGGGTCGTCCGGCGCCGCCGTAGCCGAACCCCCTGCCGGACACTGCGTTCGAGGAGATCGTTGGAGACCGGCTCGAGATTCTCAGTAGCCCGCTGCATCAGCCCCGGCAGCGTGTCATTCAAGTTGTTCATGAGTTCTCCCTGAGGTCAGTGCACGATCAACTGGGCAGCCTCGTCACCAAGCACGGCACGAAGCCGCTCCAAGGCACGAGACGTCCGCGTCGTGATCGCGCTGGCGTTCTTCCCAAGATCAAGCGCCACCTGCTCAACGCTGCGATCTTCGAAGAACCGCAGCACCAGCACCGCCCGATCCAAAGGAGCCAACTGAGCTAACGCCCCCTGCAACGCCACCCGAAGCTCAGGATCCCCAGCCCGCTCAACCCGCTCCGGCACCACCTCAGTAGGCCGCTCGGACCAACTCTTCCGCCGCCGCTGAGACACAAACGTCCGAGCCATAGCAGCCCGCGCATAGGCGATCGGGTTGTCGACGCGGTGCCAGGTCCGGAGCATGTTGGCGAGCGTGTCCTGCACCAAGTCCTCGGCGTGATGCCGATCCCCAGTCAGCAACCAAGCAGTCCGGTACAACTGCGGAATCCGAGCCCGCGCAAACTCCTCAAACTCTTCAGAACCCCTCATCGCAGCCCTTCGTTCGACGCTCCTGCCTAGATGACGCATCGACGGACCACGCAGATCACACCCCGCTCAGAAGACTTTCGAGAGGACCCAAACCGCAAAGGCCAGAAACCCGACCACAAACGTGACAACGACCACAAGGCCGTACCCGACCCACATGCTCCCAGAAGACTTCACCCCGACATCCTGCCTTAGCGGACCGGGGTCAGCCGACCAACGACATCAGCCACGGAGCCGAGCGAAGCGAAGGCGCAGGGGTGCGGATGGCGAAGCCCCGCCCGCGCCGCGTTGCTCCGCCCTCCGCCGCGGCGCCTGCGCGCATCAGACGCTATGCGCTGACACAGAAGGAACCCATCAACACGCTCCGCAAGGCCGGCCCTCGCCCCGCGAATCGGCCCCTTGCGGCGCCTTCGCTCGTTCGGACGGGCTCCTGCAGATTGCCGTCGGCAACGATGGGCACCGGCGCCGGTGGCAGTGGGCTACGTCACCTTCGCCATATCGCAAGTCATCTTGCGATAGCAGCGGTATCGCAACTAGCCTTGCGATATCAGGACGGCCGGATTTCGGCCGATCACCCGCTCCATCTGTGAGGGAATCATGGCAACACCGACCAAGAAAGCAGGCCTGGGCCGGCGGCACGGCGTGGTCTCCGAGCTGAGCGCCCCGCTCACCGTCATCGAGGGCCACCTGGACGAGCTCAAAGCCGCGTCCGGGCGGTTCAACGAGCGGCTGCTCCAGGCCGCCGCCCACAAGCCCGGCTACATCCAGAAGATCGGCATCCGCTACATGCGACACATCGTGTTCGACGACGGGCGCCGGCTGATGTGGCTGACGGCGTTCGAGACCGATTGGGACCCGTACATCGACGACGCCCTCGAGCTGATCGGTATGCGGAGCTGGGTGGACTGGCTTCAGCATACGAACGAGTACTCGGCCCTGGGCCTCGATCCCGACACCGTGACCAACGCCGAGGTGAAGGAGTTCCTGCAGTCCGTCCAGGTCCCGGCCGCCGCATTCTTCGACTCGCTGTTCGACGTGACGATGCCGGAGGTTCGCCGGTTTCAGCAGCTCGGAGCCGCGTTCGAGCAGGTGCTCGAGGCCCCGGACGCCGAGGCTGCGCTACGACAGCCGGCGCTTGCGCCGCTGCTCGAGCAGGCCGCGGGCTGACGGGAGGTAGTGCGGCATCATGTCAGATCACTTCTCCGGTCCGCGGGCCTTGGCCGGCCCGGCCGGCGACATCTGTGACTTCTACGCGTTCCCCAGTCCGGAACGCGCCGGCAAGCTCGTCCTGGTGATGAACGTGCATCCGCTCGCCGGCGCGGAACACCACTTCTCCGAGGCCATCAGCTACAACTTCCGGCTGCGGCCGGTCTCCGTAGGCGACGCCGGAGCGTTGATCCTGGGAGAGGAGGCCGAGGAGGTCGCCTACAGCGTCACCTTCGACGCGGCGGGCTCGGGCAGGCAGACCGGCCGGGTCGTGCCGTCGCGTGGTGCGGCCAGTCCGTTCCACGGCGGCCCCACCCCTACGCTCGGGACTCCGGTCCCGATCGAGGTGGGCGACGTGGCCGGTGCCCGGAGTGACGGTCTGCGGGTCTACGCGGGCCTGCGTTCGGATCCGTTCTTCATCGACCTGGCCGCCTTTCAACGCACGCTGCACAGTGGTCGGTTGGCGTTCACCGAGCCGGGGACGAACTCGCTGCACGGCGGGAACGTCCTCAGCGTGGTGATCGAGGTGGACTGCGCCCCGCTGTTGTCCGAGGGAACCAGGCCGTTGTTCGCGGCGATCGCCGAGACGGTCGTCCGCGCCGGGATCCCGATCCGGCTCGAGCGGGTGGGACGGCCCGAGGTGAAGAACGTCATGCTCCAGTGGAAGCACTTCGACAGAGTCAACGGCGACATCGAACTGCGCGACCTGTACAACTTGGAAGACCCGTTCCACCTGGGCAAGGACTACCTGGGCGCGTACCGGGCCCGGCTCGACGCCAACCTGGCTGCGCTGGATCTGCTGGACGGCAAGGCCGACTGGGCGCCGGACGAGGACGGTCACCACCCGTTGACCGAGCTGATCCTGGCCGACTATCTCGTCGTCGACGTCAGCAAGCCGTACGCGGAGAACACCTTCCTGGAGATCGAGAAGTCTGCCCGCGGCGGACGCCCGAACTCCACCTGCGGCGGCCGATCGCTCAACGAACCCGTCATGCACACCCTGTACACGCTGTTGCTCGCGGCGGACACCGGACCCGGGATCAGCGACGGCGTCGCCCAGGCGACTGTCCGCGCGGGTGACACGTTCCCCTATCTCGCACCGGCGAACACCCCCTTACCGGCGAGCCCCGGAGCCTGACATGCCGATCGAGCTCGACCTCGACGACATCCAGGCCGGCTGCCTGCGCGGCCGCCCGAACCCGTACGCCGGTGCGTACCTGCTCCTGCGCATCGACGACCGGCGCGACGGCCGGACGTTGATGCGCAGGCTGGTCGAGGCGGTGCACCCGGCTTCCCAGATGCCCGACCCGCTCACCCATGTCTCCGTCAGTATCGCGCTGACCCACGCAGGACTGCAGGCGCTCGGAGTCCCGCAGGACTCGCTGGAGACCTTCGCCCCGGAGTTCCGGCAGGGCATGGCGGCGCGGGCGGCGGAGCTCGGGGACACCGGCCCGAACGCCCCCGAGCATTGGGAGTCGCCGCTCGGCTCCACCGACGTGCACGTCGTGATCCTGATCCTGGCGCCAGACCTCGCAGTTTTCGAGGCAACGCTGCAGGACACGCGGGCCGCGCTTGACGACCTGCCCGGCATGTCCGAGCTGTGGCGGCAGGACGTGTCCTCGCCGGTCGACGGCAAGAACTCCTTCGGTTTCAACGACGGGATCTCGCAGCCCGGCGTCGAGGGCAGCGGCGTCCGGCGAAGCAACCGGCAGGAGCCGGCACTCAAGCCAGGCGAGTTCATCCTCGGTTACCCGGACGAGACCGGGTCCGTCGAGCCGGTACCGCAGCCCGACGTGCTCGGACGGAACGGCAGCTACTTCGTCTTCCGCAAGCTGTACACCGATGTGGCAGCCTTCCGGCGCTACCTGCGTGAGCAGGCCACCGGCCCGGGGGACGAGGAGTTGCTGGCCGCCAAGATCGTCGGGCGATGGCCCAGCGGGGCTCCATTGGCCCTGGCGCCCGACGCGGACGATCCCGAGCTCGGCGCGGATCCGGCCCGCAACAACAATTTTCTGTACGGCGACGATCCTCGCGGCTTGAAGGTCCCGATCGGATCACACGCCCGCCGGATGAATCCCCGCGACTCCGTCGTCATCGGCGAGGTGCGCCTGCACCGGCTGATCCGCCGCGGCGCCACCTACGGCCCTCCGATGGCCGACGGGGCCGTCGAGGACGACGGAGCCGACCGGGGCCTGATGTTCGCCGCGGTCAACGCGCATCTGGACCGCCAGTTCGAGTTCGTCCAGAAGCAGTGGATCGGCGACGGCAAGTTCATCGGCACGCCCGGCGAACGCGACCCGCTGGTCGCCGGGCGCGAGGCCGGCGGCCAGTTCACGATCCCGTCGCGGCCGATCCGGCGTGGCCTGCGAAACCTGCCGGCGTTCGTCGTCAACCGCGGTGGCGAGTACTGCTTCATCCCCGGCCTGCGCGCGCTGCGCTGGCTCGGCGATCTGACGACATGATCAGCTGCGAGGCGTACGCGCCCCGTCCAGCACCAGGTCGATGAGCCGCGCCACGACAGCCTCGTCGAGCGGCTCGCCGGTCAGGAGAACGCGGACGATGAGCGAGGAGGAGATGGCCTCCAGCACGAGATGTGGATCGGTCTGCACAGGCAGTTCGCCACGCTCGACGCCGCGCCGGAGCATGCTCTCGCCGCGGTCCATGCGCGTCGTCCAGTCTGCTCGTATCCGATCGTCGTCGAGACCGTCCTGCTGCGCGAAGCTGATCTGAACCAGTGTCCGCCCCAGCGGTGAGGACAGAAACCGCGCCACGGCACCGAAGAACACCACCAGGTCGTCGCGGACCCGACCGGTGTCGGGCACAGGAATGGCCTCATTGGCGTGCTCGAACACCGCGTCGGCCAGCAGGTTCTCCCTTGTCTTCCAACGCCGGTAGACCGACGTCTCGTGCACCCCCGCGGCCCGTGCCACGGCCCCGACAGTGGTGCCCTGGAGCCCCTCGGACACCAGCAGGTCGACCGTCGCGGCCAGGACCGTTCGCCTCACATATTCGCCGCGCCGCCGGACCGGACGATCCTGACTATCACTCACGACCGCAGTCTATCGCAAGTCGAGTTGCGATTTTGGCCGTGCGGGCCGTCGCCGATTGCGACTGTCGGCCGCGTTGCAGACCGTCGGTGAGCCGGCGATGCGGATGAACGGGCTGTACTTCGCATCGCCGATTGCCCTGGACGGCATGGCTGGGTGGGAAGCCGGTGGCCCCCGCGGTGAGGACACGCGCTGGGCTGACGTCGGCGATGTCGACCAGGCCCCCGCCGAAGACGTTGCCTGGGGCACCAACCAGCAAGACGGACTGCGCGTGGGGCAGCCGATCGACGCATTGGCCGGCTTCGGCGCGTAGTTCAGGCCGACTTCGTCCGTCGCGCCCTGGTCGAAGGCCTCGGTGAGTACGGTCGGCGGGCCAAGCGCAGCGAAGGCGCCCGACAAGCAACCTCCGCCGGGGACCGAGCGAAGTGAAGGCGCGCCGACCAACGACGCCAGCCACGGAGCCGAGCGAAGGCGCGACCGGGAACCCGACAAACGAACTCAACCACGGAGCCGAGCGAAGCGAAGGCGCAAGCGGGAACCCGACAAACGAACTCAACCACGGAGCCGAGCGAAGCGAAGGCGCAAGCGGGAACCCGACAAACGACCTCAGCCGGGGAGCCGAGCGCAGCGAAGGCGTAGGGGGTGCGGGTGGCGGAGCCCCCGCCCGCGGCGAGCGAAGCGAAGCCGCACAAAATGCCGAAGGCGACCCGCTCCGCGCTCTCCGCGGACACAGGTCGCCCTCGCCTGAGGGTGAGTGACGGGACTCGAACCCGCGACCACCTGGACCACAACCAGGTGCTCTACCAGCTGAGCTACACCCACCATTGCCGTCCGGACTGCGACGGCTGAGCAATCATAGCGATGATGGCCGATTACCAGAAATCGGGTCGGCAGGGGCGCCGTTGACGCCTTCGGCGACCAGGCTGGCGGCGGCCCGGGCGGTGTCGGAGTCGGGCCCGGGCTGGGGCACGAACACGGTTTCACGGTAGTACCGGAGCTCGGCGATGCTCTCGGTGATGTCTGCGAGCGCACGGTGGTTGCCGGTCTTGGCCGGGGTGGCGTAGTAGACCCGCGGGTACCAGCGCCGGACGAGCTCCTTGATGGAGCTGACGTCGACGTTGCGGTAGTGCAGGTGCGCCTCGACGCGGGGCATGTCGCGGACCAGGAAGGTGCGGTCGGTGCCGACGGAGTTGCCGGCCAGCGCGGCCTTGCGGGGCTCTTTGACGTACCCGGAGATGAAGTCGAGCACCTGCTGCTCGGCGTCGGCGAGCGCGATCCCGGTGGCGAGCTCGTCGAGCAGGCCGGAGGCGGTGTGCATGTCGCGGACGAAGTCGCCCATCTGCTCGAGTGCGGCAGCAGGTGGCGCGATGACCAGGTCGATCCCGTCACCGAGCACGTTCAGTTCGTAGTCGGTGACGAGTACCGCGACCTCGATCAGGGCGTCTGCCGCCAGGTCGAGGCCGGTCATCTCGCAGTCGATCCACACCAGCCGGTCGTTCATGGGCACCCACCCTACGGCGAGCCGCCGACACCGTCGCGTTCGCCAGGCCGGTCAGCGTGGTGCGTGTCCGATGTGGATGCTGCGCACGGACAGTACGGCGAGGTCCGTCCGCCGTCCGAGGTAGTGCTCACCCTCGGGATCGAGCAGCTGCTCCCACACCGCTAGGTCCTCGGCCGACAACCACTCCTGATACTCAATGTGCCCGTGTCCATGGCCGTGCCCCTGTCCATGCTCCCCAGTCTCCGGCTTGAGCCGCTCCACCCGGTGCTGGAACTGAGTGACAACTCGCTCCTGCTGCTCAGCTCCCAGTGGCGCCGACGACTCGGTCAGCACGCTCCGCGTCCCGACCTCGACCAGCCCAGCCCGCGTCAGCGCGTCGGTCCACCCGTACGGCATCGGCACTGTTCCCGGCAACGAGTCACGCATCGCCGCGAACCACTTGTCCTGCGCCAAGTCCAGCCGCAGCTCCAGTCCGGGCTCGCCGATGCCCAGGTCCCACGGCAGGCTCCTGGCGGGCAGACCGCTCTCCGCGAGCGCCAGCCGTCCACCTGGTGCCAGTAGCGACGCCAGCGCATCGATCGCTGCTTGCTGGTCGGCCGCGTGGTGCACCGAAGCCGACGCCCAGATCAGATCAGCCGGTGCGTCGATTGCCTTGCGCAACGGTTCGGCGCCGTCGTCCATCGAGGCCAGCTCGCACCGGACGGCTCCGGCGGTGTGCTCGCGCGCCTGCTCGAGTACGTCGGGATCCGCGTCGATCGCCACCACCGTCGTACCGGACGGCATGGCCGCGGCGAGTGCCTTCGCCATGCCGCCGCCTCCGCAGCCGACGTCGACGGCCACCATGTCGCTGTCCCGCACCAGTCCGGCAGCCACCGCGGCGTTCCAGTCGGCCTCGTTCGCGGCCGACTCCCGCAGGTGCCCGGCCCATTCACCCCATTCGATCTCCACCATGAGCCAAGTCTGCTGCGGGCCGGCCGCAACTCCCATGGACAGTTGCCATTTCGGCAACACTCATTTCGGCAACTCGACGTACCGGAACTCCCGGGACGGCAATCCCGCCCGAGCCGGGAGATTGTGACGTTCAACCGGGAGATCAGGGCTAGCACTGTTGCGGCCCGGTGACCTGGGGTGCTGTCCTAGGCACTGTCTGGGGAGGAGGTGGGGAGTGGATTCCGTGGCGGGGACGGTGGCGCGGCCCCGGTTGGCGACGTTGCTGGACGAGGGTGCTCAGCGGCGGCTGCTGACCGTGGTGGCGGATGCCGGGTTCGGGAAGTCGACACTGCTCAGCTCGTGGGCGGCCGGGCGCCCCTGCGCCTGGCACACAGTGCGCGCGGAGGACGCATCGCTCGCGGCCATGGTGTCCGGGCTGGTGGAGGCGCTTCGCCGTCAGGTGCCTGCCCTCGAAGCGATCCCGGCCGAGTTGCAGAGCCCGCGCGGCCCGGATGCCGACGCGGAGCAGCAGACCCGTGCGCTCGCGTACGCCGCTCTGCTCGCCGACGGTCTCGAGCAGAACCTCAGCCACGACCTGGTCCTGGTCCTGGACGACCTGCACGAGCTGGATCCATTGGCTCCGGCCACCAGGCTGATCGAGGGCCTGGTCCGCACCGCGCCGCCGCACCTGCACCTGGTCGTTGCCTCTCGCACCCAGATGCCTTTCGGCATCGACCGCCTCCGCGGTCGTGGCCAGGTCCTGGAGATCGATGCACCCGCTCTGGCGTTCACGGTGCCCGAGACCCTCGCCGTACTGCAGCAGGTGCTCGGTGAGGGCACGGACGACCTGGCCGAGTCGCTGCAGACCGCAGTGCAGGGCTGGCCGGCCGCCGTACGTCTTGCTGTAGAGGCTCTGCGGACAGCGCCGTCGGACGAGCGCGCCAGCCGGCTGCGGCGTGCACTGCGATCGGACGGTCCGCTGTACGACTACCTGGCCGAGGAGGTCTTCGCAGCCGAGCCCCCAGCGGTACGGCGCTTGGTCGCCGGCGTAGCCGTGTTGCCGCGGTTCGGGTCGGACCTGTGCAAGGCAATAGGACTGACAGACAGCGCAGAGACGCTCCAGCAACTGCGGACGCGTGGGCTGCTCGTCTCAGCAGGCGAGGCGGACGGCTACGAGCTCAACCCGCTGGTGAAGAACTTCGCCAAGGACAGGCTGGCCGTGGACGAGCAGGAGATGGCACAGCTGTCCCTGGAAGCCGGCAAGTGGTTCGAGTCGACCGGTGAACACCGCGACGCGCTGGCCTGCTACCAAGCTGTCGACCCGGCTGCAGCGGCTCGCATGCTGGCTGAGCGCGGCCATGCGATGGTCACCGGTGGTCTGGCCGAGATCGTAGTTGCTGCTGTCGCCGCACTCCCGGCCGAGCTGCGGGACGCCGGCATGGACCAGTTGGAGGGTGAAGCACGGCAGGTGCTCGGCGACTGGCAGGGTGCGAAGGAGTGCTTCGACCGGATCATCGGGCCGGAGGGCGAGATCCCGGTTGCCATCGCGTGGCGGCTCGGATTGATCCACCACTTGCGTGGCCAGACCGACGTGGCGATCGCGACGTACCAGCGCGGACGCATCGACGGGCAGCACCCGACGGACGAGGCATTGCTGCAGGCGTGGTGGGCGGGTGCGCACTGGCTGCGTGGCGAGTTCGACGAGTGCCGTGCGCTGGTGACGGCTGCACATGAGACAGCAAAGGTCTCTGGCGACGACAGCGCGCTGGCGATTTCGTACACCGTGCTCGCCATGCTGGCTGCGGTCGACAGCGACCCGCACGGCAACTACACCAACTACGTGCGCGCGCTCGAACATGCGGAGCGCGCTGGTGACCTGCTGCAGTCGATCCGGATCCGGGTCAACCGTTCCTCGCACCACATCGCTGAGGGCGACTACGCGCACGGTCTGAAGGAGCTGGACATCGCTCTGGAGCTAGCGGACCGGGCAGGCTTCGCTGTGTTCCGTGCGCTGGCGCTGAACAACCGCGGCGAGGCCCTGCTCCGGCTCGGTCGCCTGGACGAGGCCATCGGTGAGCTGGAGGCGTCCCGAGCGCTTTACCAGAAGCTGGACTCGAAGCGGGTGGCACAGCCGCTGTCCGTGCTCGGGGAGGTCTACCGCGAGCGTGGTGACCGCGCGATGGCCCGAGCCTGTTTCGAGGAGGCCATCCCCATCGCCGAGGAGACCAAGGACATGCAGTCCCTGGTCCCGGCACTGGCCGGTCTTGCCCGGGTGCTCGCGGTCGAGGAGCCGCAGCGCGCCGCAGAGCTGGCCGCGCTGGCTCGTCAGGCCGTTGCCTACGGCCCTGTCCTCGGCTTGTCCGGTGCACTGGTCGCGCTGGGCTGGGTCACGCTGCACGCCGGGAACGACACCGAGGCCGCGGCGACTGCAGAAGAAGCGGCCGCGCTGTGCCGCAAGCGACGGGACCGGGCCGGTCTGGCCGACGCGCTGGAGCTGTACGCGGCCACAGGCGGCGGCGAGGTCCTGCACGAGGTGCTGAACATCCGCAGCGAGCTGGGCGACCAGTTGGGCGAGGCGCGTGCCGAGCTGATGCTTGCCAAGCGCACCAAGGGTCTGGACGGCCGTGAGCTCGCACTGCGCGCACACCAGCAGTTCCTGGCTGCCGGAGCGACCCGCTACGCGGCCGCAGCTCTCGAAGCCAGCGAGGAGACCGGTCCGGTGGCGGTCCGGATCGAGTGCCTCGGCGGATTCCGTGTACTGCGGGACGGCAAGGCGGTCCAGCTGGGGGAGTGGCCGTCGAAGAAGGCTCGCGACCTGCTGAAGATCCTGGTGGCCCGCCGCTGCCGTCCGGTGGCCCGGGTGCAACTGCTGGATCTGCTCTGGCCGGAGCAGGACGAGGCGGTCGCCTCACCCAGGTTGTCCGTCGCCCTGTCGACAGTGCGGTCGGTGCTCGACCCGGAGAAGCGGTACCCGCCGGACCGGTTCGTCGGCGCCGATCGGGCGACCATCTGGCTGGACGGCGAACAGGCTGCCGTCGACGTGGAGCAGTTCCTGCACGACGCCCGGGAGGGACTCACCACCAGCGATCTGCGGTTGCTCCGGGCGGCAGAGGCGGCGTACAGCGGGGACTTCCTGGAGGAGGACGTGTACGCCGACTGGGCGGCCGGGATGCGCGAGGAGGCCCGGGCGCTGTACGTCCGGGTGGCGCGGGTGCTGGCCGAGCGAGGTCGTCGTGACCCCGACGCAGCGGCCGGGTACCTGCTCCGGATCCTGCAGCGGGACCAGTACGACGAACGCGCCCACCTCGGCCTGGTCGGGGCGTTCCAGGCGAGCGGTGCGCACGGCGAAGCGCGTCGCGCCTACCGCACCTACGTGCAGCGGATGGCCGAGCTGGAGGTTGAGCCGGCCCCCTATCCGGCGGTGCCGGCCCGGCTTTAAGACTTTCTGAAGGTCCGTCCGCACCATCTGACCATGGCAGCGCCGGTGCACAACCCAGTGGTGGTCCGTGAGTACGGCAGCGCGGGTCACACCGGTCGGGACTACCGCTCCGAACCAGGCACGCCCGTCAGGGCTGCGCTGGCCGGTGTGGTGGTCCGGGTCGAGCCGGGTCGGGTCGTGGTCGAGTCGAACGCGATCTGGCACGTCTACGACCACCTGTCCGAGCTCACGGTCAACCAGGGGGAGACCGTGGAGACGGGGGATCTACTGGGGGTCGCGGCCGGCTCGCACCTGCACTACGAGGAGCGGGTCGCGCCGTACGGGGTGGGGGATCAGCGGAGTCCGCAGTTCGATCTGCACACGAATGCCCGGATGCGAACGGTGGCGCAGGGCGGGTCGGCCGTGGAGGGAGCGGCCGAGCCGTCCGGTGCTACCCCCGAGCCGTAGCGTGGAGCGGTGATAGCCACCAGCTTCCACACCGCCCGGCTGGCCATGCTGCCGCTGCAGGTGGAGTACGCCGGGGAGATGGCGGATGTCCTCGCAGACCCGGACCTCTACACGTTCACCGGTGGCGAGCCGCCGACCGTGGAAGCCCTCGAGAGCCGCTACCGCCGCCAGTTGGCCGGACCGGGGCGCGAGGACGAGCACTGGCTGAACTGGGTAGTCCAGTACGACGACCAACTCGTCGGCTACGTCCAGGCGACGGTCACCGGCGGTACGGCGGAGATCGCCTGGGTCATCGGCGCCGACTGGCAGGGCCGCGGATACGCCAAGGAAGCCGCCCGTGGGCTGGTCACCTGGCTCAGCGACCACGGCGTCGAGCGGATCGTCGCCCACGTACACCCGGACCACACCGCCTCAGCGGCCGTCACCGCTGCCGCCGGACTCACTCGCACCGATCAGGTCGACGACGGCGAGTACCTCTGGACAACATGACAGCAGGCCCAGCCGCGATGCGACTGGGCCTGCTGTGCTGCTCAGCTCAGAGCGGGCGGACGTTCTCCGCCTGCAGGCCCTTCGGGCCCTGGGCTACGTCGTACTCCACCTTCTGGTTCTCCTCGAGCGAACGGAAGCCGTTCGTCTGGATGGCCGAGTAGTGGACGAACACGTCGGCGCCGCCCTCGTCCTGGGTGATGAAGCCGAAGCCCTTTTCACCGTTGAACCACTTCACTGTTCCGCTGGCCATGTTCTGCTCCTCGCGTTAGGGCCGGTACGAGCCCCGGCCCGGTGCCGGTTCTCGGGTTGCCGTTTGAGCCCTCCCACAACAGACCAGGCCTGAGATGAGAAAACGCCCTGCGGATCACAAATCCGCGGGCGCTGAAACACGAACGTGGAACTGCAAAACTGCAACCGCAGGCAACCCTAGCAGACCCCCAGCCATCCGTCGCGCACCCTGCCGATCCCCGGCCGGGTCGCCCCGCCATGCCCTCGGCAGGTGGCGGAGGAAACGGGCGAGCGTTTGCCGGGAGTGTGATCTTGACCGCACTCGGGCTCTCGCCTACTGTATCCCGTATACCGAGCCCCTCCGGAAGGTGGGACCCATGGACTCTGCCCGTTATGCGGTCAACTGCTCGATCCTGTTCACCGAGCTCCCGTTGCTCGACCGACCTGCGGCCGCCGACGCGCCCGGCCGGAACGAACCCGGCACCGGGAAGCTCCCGCGGCACGTCGAGGGTGCCTCCCAGATGGCCGAGGGCTACACCCGGGCCGAGCCCGGCGTTCCGACGCTGTCCGGCCTGAGGGGGGACTGATGAAGGTTGCTGTTCTCGGCGCCGGGGCGATCGGCGCCTACGTCGGCGCGGCCCTGCACCGCGGCGGGACCGAGGTCCACCTGATCGCTCGCGGCGCCAACCTGGCGGCGATCCGGTCCGGCGGCGTGCGGGTGCTCAGCCCGCGCGGTGACTTCGAGGCCCGGACGCCGGCCACCGACGACCCGGCCGAGGTCGGCCCGGTCGACTACGTCTTCCTCGGCCTCAAGGCGAACTCCTACGCCACCGCCGGCCCGCTGCTCGAGCCGTTGCTGCACGACGAGACCGTCGTCGTCGCAGCGCAGAACGGCATCCCGTGGTGGTACTTCCACGGCCTGAAGGGCCCGTACGAAGGCCGCCGGATCGAGTCGGTCGACCCAGGCGGCGCGGTCACCGAGGTCATCCGGCTCGACCGCGCGGTCGGCTGCGTCGTGTACTGCTCGACCGAGCTCGAGGCGCCGGGCGTCGTACGCCATCTGGAAGGCACCCGGTTCTCCATCGGCGAACCCGCGGGTGGCCTGTCGCCACGGTGCGAGGCGTTCAGTACGGCGATGATCGCCGGCGGACTGAAGTGCCCGGTCGAGGAGGACATCCGCAAGGACATCTGGATCAAGCTGCTCGGCAACGCCGCGTTCAACCCGATCAGCGCGCTGGCCCGGGCCACGATGGTCGAGATCGCGACCCACCAGGGCACCCGGGCGATGGTCCGGCTGATGATGGAGGAGTCGCTGGAGATCGCGGCCGCCGTCGGCTGTCATCCGGAGATCTCGGTGGACAAGCGGATCAACGGCGCCGAGCGGGTCGGCGAGCACAAGACCTCGATGCTCCAGGACCTGGAGAAGGACAAGCCACTCGAGCTCGACGTCATCCTCGCCGCGGTCGTCGAGTTGGCCGACCTCACCGGCACCAAGGCCCCGACCCTGCGCGCGGTGCACGCCGTCGCCGACCTCCTCGCCACGAAGGTGGGCATACCTTCATGACAAGCCAGGTGGGTCCGACCACAGCGACGTCGGACCCACCTGTTCCATCTAGAGTTCCGTCGGCCCCAACGACAGGCCGGACACGAAGTGGGCGACGGGCTCGGCCATCACGTCGAGCTCCAGTACGACGAGCTCGTTGCGGCCGGCCCGCAGTACCGGGCCGGGCACGTACAGCGTCTCCTGCGGCCCCCGGCGCCAATAGCGCCCGAGGCAGAAGCCGTTCACCCACGCGATGCCCTTGCCCCAGGCAACCGTGGACAAGAAGTGGTCGACCGGCTCGGCCACCTCGAAACCAGCCCGCCAAGCCGTGGGTCCGACCCCGGGGGCATCCGGCGTCCGGCCCACGGAGTCCCACAACCCCGGTACGGCGGCCAGGTCGATCACGTGAGCCGTCCAGCCGGTCAACTCCGTGGTTCCGAGGTGCACCGGACCGATCAGCCCCTTCGGCTCGCCGATCCGCTGCCCGTAGTTCACCCGGCCCTGGTCCTCGACGACGATCTCGAGCCGACCCCGTCCACGCGGCACCATCAGCGCCCGATCGTGACGTTCCCGATCGAGGACGCCGACCGGATCGCCGTCGAGGAACACGTACGCCCGGTCCCGCACCTCGTCCACGCTGAGCAACATCGGGTGGTCGATGTCGATCGACGTCGCGAACAGCGCCAGCTGGGCGTCCAGCTCGTCGAGCGTCGGCATGACGTCATGCTGCGACGCCGTACCCCATGCCGACGGGTCGGCGAGCAGCTGGATGGGCGAGCCCAGTGCCGCGGAGGTCTCCGGCGCGGCCGGCCCCGACGCCGGGACAACGTCGGGGACGGGCGCATACCGGGAGATGACGTCGCGGAAGGCGTGGAACTTCGCGGTCGGGTTCCCCGCCTCGTCCAAGGGGGCGTCGTAGTCGTACGACGTGATGGTCGGCCGGTAGACGCCCTTGTCGTTGGCTCCGCTGGTCAGCCCGAAGTTCGTGCCGCCGTGGAGCATGTAGATGTTGACCGACGCACCCGCCGCGAGCAGCGCATCCAACTCGGCGGCGGCCTCCGCGACACCGGTCGTGTGGTGCGGCCCACCCCAGTGGTCGAACCACCCGTCCCAGAACTCCATGCACATCAGTGGCCCGGTCGGCTGGTGCCTGCGCAGCGTCGCGAGCCGCTCGTCGGCCCGCGACCCGAAGGAACCGGTCCGAAGCACGCCGTCCAGCCCACCGGCCGCCAGCATCGCGTCGACCGGCTGGTCGACGGTCACAAGCGGCACGGTGGTTCCGGCGTTGCGGATGATCTCGGCGACCGACTTCAGGTACGTCGGGTCGTCGCCGAAAGCGCCGTACTCGTTCTCGACCTGGACCAGCAGGACCGGACCGCCCCGGTCGACCTGCAGCGGCTCGACGATCCGGAGCACGTTGCGCAGGTACTCCTCGACCGCGGCCATGAACTTCGGCTCGTACCGCCGGACCCCCATGCCAGGCTCCCGGAAGAGCCAGGCAGGGAGCCCGCCGTTGTCCCACTCCGCGCAGATGTACGGGCCGGGGCGGACGATCGCGTACAGCCCGGCGTCGGCGATCTCCCGCAGGAACCGCTCGAGGTCGAGCATCCCGGAGGTGTCGAAGACGCCCGGAGCCGGGCTGTGCGCGTTCCACGGCACGTACGTCTCGATGGTGTTGAGTCCCATCAGGCGGGCCTTCTCGATCCGGTCGGCCCAGCTGTCCGGGTGCACCCGGAAGTAGTGCAGCGCACCGGACAGGATCCGGAAGGGCCGGCCGTCGAGGAGGAAGTCGGACTCACCGATCGCGAATGGGGACACGGATCAGCCGTTCACCTGGAAGCCCTGCTGATTGCCGTACGCAACCAGCGCGTCCTGCCAGGCCTGCAGACCGGTGTTCAGGTCGGACTTGGACTGGTACGCCTTGCCGACCGTGTCACCGTAGATGCTGTTCGCGTACAGCTCGTACGGCAGGTAGCTCCAGCCCTTCACGACGTTGTCGGCCGCACCGGTGAGCACCTGGTTGATCTGCTGGCCACCGAAGTACGCGCTGGTCTTGTCCACGAACGCCGGGTCCTTCAGGTCCTTCGTGGTGGCCGGGAAGCCGCCGCTGGCGAGGAACGGCTTGACGCCCTCGTCGTGGTTCAGCCAGCGCACGAACGCCGCGGCCAGCGCCGGGTTGGCGCTCTGCTTCAGGACGGACTCGGTGCTGCCGCCGTTCTCCGCGGTGGCCGGCTGACCGTCGTACGTCGGCATCGGGGCGACCGCCCACTTGCCCGCGCCGGCCTTGACCGACGCCTCCATCACACCGGGCATCCAGGCGCCGGTCGGCAGCGTGGCGATGGTGCCGTCGCCGAGCGCCTTGAACCACTCGTCGGTCCAGCCGGGGATCTGCGACACCAGACCGCCCTCGACCAGCTGGTTCCAGGTCGAGGTCCACTTCTTGGAGCCCTCGTCCTGCAGGTTGATGGTGATGTTCTTGCCGTCGGTCTTGAACGGCTGGCCGCCGGCCTGCCAGATCATGCTGGTGGTGAAGCCCGCGTCACCGGAGTCGTTGGTGATGTAGGACTTCGGGTTCGCCGCGTGCAGCTTCTTGGCCGCGGCGATGTACTCGTCCCAGGTCTTCGGCACGGCGATGCCGTACTTGTCGAAGACCTCCTTGTTGTAGAACAGCGCCATCGGCCCGGAGTCCTGCGGCAGGCCGTAGAGGCCGTCACCGGCGTGCACGGCCGCCCAGGTCGAGGCAGTGTAGGCCGACTCGTACTGGGTGAAGCCGTACTGATTCAGGTCGACCAGCGAGCCTGGCAGTGCGAACTGCGGCAGCGCCTGGTACTCGATCTGCGCCACGTCCGGGGCACCGGATCCGGCCTTGATCGCGTTCTGCAGCTTGGTGTAGTGGTCGTTGCCGGTGCCGGCGTTGACGAGGTTCACCTTCACGTTCGGGTACTGCGCCATGAACGCCTTCACCTGGGCCTCGGCCGACGGCGTCCAGCTCCAGTAGGTGATCGTGCCGCCGGCCTTCAGTGCAGCGTCGACCGCGTCGGGCGAACCCGTGGCCTGTCCGCTGCCGCCGCTGCCGGAGCTGTCCGAGCCGCCGCAGGCAGCTACCACTGCCAGGGCCATGAGTGCGGCTCCGGCAACCACCAGTTGCCGGATGCCCCGCCGGTGTGACTTCATGCTGTTCCCTTTCACTTGACACTCCCGGCGGACAGGCCCGACTGCCAGAACCGCTGGAGAAGGAGGAAGGCGATCACGAGCGGCACGATGGTCAGCAGCGAGCCGGTGATCACCAGGTTGTAGATGGGGCGGGCACCCACGCCGGTCGCCTGGTTGCTCCACTGCGTGAGCCCGACCGTGAGCGGGTAGAGGTTGGGTTTGCTGAGCATGATCAGCGGGAGGAAGTAGTTGTTCCAGGTCGACACCACCGCGAACAGCAGGGTGGTGACGATGCCGGGGGCAAGCAACCGGAGCGCGACGGTGAAGAAGATCCGCACCTCGCCGGCGCCGTCGATCCGGGCTGCCTCGAGCAGTTCCACCGGCACCGCGTCGGTCGAGTACACCCACATCAGGTAGAGCCCGAACGGGCTGACCAGCGACGGGATGATGATCGCCCACACCGTGTTCGTCAGGCCGAGGTTGGAGAACATCAGGAACGTCGGCACCGCGAGCGCCGTCCCCGGTACGGCGACCGCACCGAGCAGCACCGCGAACACGGCCCGGCGGCCGGCGAACTTGTACTTCGCCAGGCCGTAGCCCGCCGCGGTCGCCAGCAGGGTCGCACCGCCGGCCCCGACGACGACGTACAGCAGCGTGTTGCCGAGCCACTGCAGGAAGATGCCGTCGTTGTAGGTCAGCGTGTCCTTGATGTTGTCGAAGAACGCGAAGCTCTTGCCGAACCACAGTCCGGGCGTGGACAGCAGGTCGGCCTGGGTCTTGGTCGAGCTGATCAGCAGCCAGGCCAGCGGCACCAGCGTGTAGATCAGGTACAGGACCATCAGGCCGGTCAGCAGCGGCGACTTCCGCGGCCGTAGCGGCGACGTCGTGGTCTTCTTCGTCCGAGGCGCCGTACGGACGGCGCGCGGAGCGTCCACAGTCGTGGTCACAGGGCCTCCCGGGAGCCACGCAGCTGGACGACGTACGCGATGATCGCGGTGATGACGCCCATCACGATCGCGACGGTGGCGGAGTAGTTGAACTGCTGCCCGGCGAAGGACAGGTTGTAGGCGTACATGTTCGGCGTGTAGTACGTGGTGATCACGTTCGGCGCCAGCGTCCGCAGGATGTTCGGCTCGTTGAAGAGCTGGAAGCTGCCGATGATCGAGAAGATGGTCGCGATCACGATCGCGCCGCGGAGCGCGGGCAGCTTCACCGCGCGGATGGTCCGGAAGGTGCCGGCCCCGTCGATCGCGGCCGCCTCGTACAGCTCACCGGGCACCGTGCGCAGCGCCGAGTAGAAGATCAGCATGTTGTAGCCGACGAACTCCCAGGTGACGATGTTGGCGATCGACGGCAGCATCCAGCTCCCGCTCAGCGGCTGGATCGCAGTGGTGCCGAACAGGTCGTTCAGGTTCGCGGCCAGGCCGAAGTTGTCGCCGTAGATGTAGCCCCACATCAGCACCGCGACCACGCCCGGTACGGCGTACGGCAGGAAGATCACGATCCGGAAGAAGCTCGCGCCGTGCAGCCGGGCGCTGTCGATGGCCAGCGCGGCCAGCAGGGCGAGCCCCAGCATCACCGGCACCTGGACGACCAGGAACACCGCGACCCGGCCGAACGCCTCCCAGAACTTCGGGTCCCGCAGCGCCTCGGTGTAGTTGTCCAGGCCGACGAACACGGTGCCGCCGAAGAACGCCTGGTCGCGGAACAGGCTCAGGTAGATCGCGTACCCGATCGGGGCCAGGAAGGTCAGCGCGAACACGGCCAGGAACGGGCCGACGAAGACCCATCCCTTCGCATCCTGACCGAACCTCCCACGCCTCCGGCGTAGTGCTACGGACTGACTCATGCGCCCGCCGGCCTCCTTCGTGAACTCGTCGCCGACACGCGATGTTGACGTCAACATCGATCGCCGAGACGGTAGCGTGTTTACGTCAACATGTCTACACTGCGGGACAAGCGAGGAGGGTGCCGATGTCAGCGGAGGAGTCTGCGGTACGGCGGCGGCGTGGCCCGTCGATGGCCGACGTGGCCCGGCTGGCCGGCGTGTCCGGGCAGACGGTGTCCCGGGTCGCGAATGAGCGGCACAACGTCGACGCGGCCACCCGGGACCGGGTCCAGGCCGCCATGCGCGAGCTCGGCTACCGCCCGAACAGCGCCGCCCGGGCGCTGCGCAACGGGCAGTTCCGGAGTATCGGCGTGATCGTCTTCGAGCTGCACAGCTTCGGTACGACGCGGACGCTCGACGCGGTCGCCGCGGCGGCCACGATCAGCGGCTACGCGATCAACCTGCTACCGGTGCTCGACGTGAACCAGAGTGCGGTGACGAACGCGTTCAGCCGGCTGGGGGAGCAGGCGGTCGACGGTGTGATCATCCTCATCGAGGCGCACACGCTCGACGAGGCCGGCGTACTGCTGCCCGAGGGGCTGCCGGTCGTGGTGGTCGACTCGAGCGCCCACTACGACTACCCGATCGTGGACACCAACCAGGCTCAGGGCGCCCGGCTGGCCACCGAGCACCTGCTGGATCTCGGGCACGAGACGGTGTGGCACCTCGGCGGACCACCGACGTCGTTCGCCGCGGACCGGCGCCGGCGGTCGTGGGAGCTGACGCTGAAGCAGCGTGGTTGCGAGGTCCCGCCGGTCCTGGACGGCGACTGGACGCCCAGCTCCGGCTACGTAGCCGGCCGGGAGCTGGCTGCGAACCAGGACGTCACGGCCGTGTTCGCCGCGAACGACCAGATGGCGCTCGGACTGCTGCGGGCGCTGCACGAGCGGGGCCGGGTGGTGCCGGACGACATCAGCGTGATCGGGTTCGACGACATGGAGGAAGCCGCGCACTTCTGGCCCCCGCTGACCACGATCCGGCAGAACTTCGCCGAGGTGGGCCGGCTCAGCGTCGACGCGCTCATCCGCGAGATCCAAGCCGGCGAACACCACCACGACCCGGTCGCCGTACCGACCAAACTGGTGGTCCGGAGCAGTACGGCCCCGCCGCGCCCCTCCGCATTTGGTGGGTAGACCCACCAGGTTGGGGGTTTGCCACCCCGGTTGCGGGTGGCAAACCCAGCATTTCGCTGGTTAGCCAGCGAAATGTGAGCGGGGGGAGAGGGATTCGACGACCTTCAGTAGGGCGGAGTGGTCGAGGGAACCGTGGCCTTGGCGCGGGCCGCGGCGACCAGTTGTGCGGGTGAGTCGGGCAGCATCGTGATCACCACCTCGGCGCCGTTGACGGCGCCGGCGATGTCCGCAGACGGCTTGCGCCAGCCGATCCACAGCTGCCGGTACCCGGTCACGGCGTGTCCGGCGCGGACCAGGTTCGCGGACAGGTGCGAACCCATGATCCTGAGGCCGATGAAGCCGATCGCCGTCATACCGCGACCTCCTCGACCGCCATCACGGCCCGCATCAGGTTGGCGGTTTCGGTGGGGGTTTTGCCGACCTTGACGCCTACTGCTTCGAGGGCTTCCTGCTTGGCGGCTGCGGTGCCGGAGGAGCCAGAGACGATGGCGCCGGCGTGGCCCATGGTCTTGCCCTCGGGTGCGGTGAAGCCGGCCACGTAGCCGACGACCGGCTTGGTGACGTTGTCCTTGATGAACGCGGCCGCGCGCTCCTCGGCGTCGCCGCCGATCTCGCCGATCATCACGATCGCGTCGGTGTCCGGGTCGTCCTGGAACGCCTGCAGCGCGTCGATGTGGGTGGTCCCGATGATCGGGTCGCCGCCGATCCCGATCGCGGTGGAGAACCCGAAGTCCCGCAGCTCGTACATCATCTGGTAGGTCAGCGTGCCCGACTTGCTGACCAGGCCGATCCGGCCCGGACCCGCGATGTCGGCCGGGATGATGCCCGCGTTGGACTGTCCGGGGCTGATGATGCCGGGGCAGTTCGGGCCGATGATGCGGGTGGTCCCGGATGCCTGCGCGTGCGCGAAGAAGGCCGCGGTGTCGTGGACGGGCACGTCCTCGGTGATCACCACCACCAGCGGGATGCCGGCATCGACGGCTTCGATCACTGCGCCCTTGGTGAACCGCGGTGGCACGAAGACGACCGACACGTCCGCGCCGGCAGACTTCACCGCGCCGGCGCACGAGCCGTAGACCGGGATCGATCGCTTCGCGAAGTCGATCGACTGGCCGCCCTTGCCCGGCGTCACGCCGCCGACGATGTTGGTGCCGGCGGCAAGCATCCGGCTGGTGTGCTTCTGTCCTTCGGATCCGGTCATGCCCTGCACGACGACCCGGCTCTGCTCGGTCAGGAAAATCGCCATCTCACACGCCTCTCAGATCTGGGCTGCCGAAACGGGGGCGGCCAGTTCGGCGGCCAGTTCGGCGGCACGGGCGGCGGCGCCGTCCATCGTGTCCACCACGGTCACCAGCGGATGGTTGGCCTGGGCAAGGATCCGGCGGCCTTCCTCGACGTTGTTGCCGTCCAGCCGCACCACCAGCGGCTTGTCGGCCTGGTCGCCGAGCAGCGCGAGCGCCTGGACGATCCCGTTCGACACCGCGTCGCAGGCGGTGATGCCGCCGAACACGTTCACGAACACGCTGCGGACCTGGGCGTCGCCGAGGATGATGCCGAGTCCGTTCGCCATCACCTCCGCCGACGCGCCACCCCCGATGTCGAGGAAGTTGGCGGGTTTCACGCCGTACGGCTCACCGGCGTACGCGACCACGTCCAGGGTGGACATGACCAGGCCGGCGCCGTTGCCGATGATGCCGACCGAGCCGTCCAGCTTGACGTAGTTGAGGCCCTTCTCCTGGGCCGCGGCCTCGAGCGGGTCCGCGGCCGCCTTGTCCTCGAAGCCCGCGTGATCGGCGTGCCGGTACGCCGCGTTCTCGTCGAGGGTCACCTTGCCGTCGAGGGCTTCGAGCGATCCGTCGCCCAGCTTGACCAGCGGGTTGACCTCGACCAATGACGCGTCCTCGGCGATGAACACGTCCCAGAGCTTCCGTACGACGTCCTCCGCGCCGGCCGGAAAGCCTGCGGCCGCGACGATTTCTGCAGCCTTCGCCGCGTCCACGCCGACAGCCGGGCTGATCGCGACCTTCGCGATCGCTTCCGGGTTGGTGTGCGCGACCTCCTCGATCTCGACACCGCCCTCGGTGCTGGCGATGCAGAGGTAGTTGCGGTTGGCCCGGTCGACCAGGAAGGAGAAGTAGTACTCCTCGGCGATGTCCGCGGCCGGTGCGAGCAGCACCCGGCGGACGGCGTGGCCCTTGATGTCCATGCCGAGGATCTCGCCGGCCTTGGCCACGGCCTCGTCGGGGGAGCTCGCCAGCTTCACGCCGCCGGCCTTGCCGCGGCCACCGGTCTTCACCTGTGCCTTCACCACCACCCGCCCGCCGAGGTCCGCGGCAGCCGCGGCAGCGTCGGCCGGATCCTCGATCACCCGACCGAGCGTCACCGGGACGCCGTGCCGGGCGAACAGTTCCTTGGCTTGGTACTCCATCAGGTCCACGGCAGCCTCCATGTCCAGGGGTTATGGACGACTGTATGCGGTATACAGTCGTCGTCACAAGGGTCTGGGCTCTGGACAACGGTGACGCAGAGGAGTACCACAGATCTCATACGGTATGCAGTAGTCAGGAGGCGATATGAATCACGCGATGGCCACGCCCCGGGACGTGCGTGACGTCTACGGCAGGCAGTACCGCATCGGAGAGGACGCCGAGGACCTGACCGGACACTCCCGCCGATGGCAGCTGTGGGCGACTTGGGCGTGCATGGTCGCCATCAGCCCACTCCAGTACTCCTTCGGCTCCGCCGCGATCGGCTTGCAGGACGGACGTGGCTGGAACGCCGTCGCGACGATGTGGCTGCTCGCCATCTTCGTCGCTTGCCAAGCACTGATGGCGATCCCGGCTGCTTGGGCCCAGCGAGTACGGCGTGCCACGCCGACCCAGCTCGTCGTCGTCGGAGGTATGTTCGCCGCGACCGGACTGGTGACACTCGCCCATGCGGACGGCTATGCGCTCGTCGTCCTCGGCTACGCGGTGGTCGGCGGAGCCGGCGCCGGACTCGTGTACGCAGCCTGCATCACCACGGCCGCACGCTGGTTCCCTGATCGCCGCACCGCCACGATCGGTTTCGTCACCGGAGGGTTCGCCGTCGGCGCGGTGCCCAGCATCGCATTGTTGACAATCTTCCAGTCGACAACCGGACAACGGATCGTCTTCGACGTGACCGCGCTGCTCGCCGTGCTCGTCGTACTGACCGCTGGTGGGCTGCTGAAGGATCCGCCACGGCACTGGTGGCCGGCGGAGATCGACGCGCAGGTGTGGGCGATCGACCGCAAGCTCAACCGGAACATCCCGCACAACGCCCCCGCGGTCCGGCACTACCGCCCGGCCGAGGCGATGCGCACCGGCGCGCTGCCACTGATGTGGCTGACGCTGGCGCTGAGTACGGCGCTCTCGCTCTTCGGCATCGCCTTCGTCGTGAGCTACGCCGTCACCGCGGAGCTGGGAGTCGCGGTCGCCGGGTTCGCGGCCGGGATGCTTGCCGCGGTCAACGGTCTTGGCCGGTCGCTGGCCGGGCACCTCTCGGACCGGTTCGGCCGGCGTCGGGTGCTGGCCGCCGTACTGATGGTCGAAGGGTTCACGCACGTCGGGCTCGTCGTCGCCGGCGAGGCGGGTGCGGGTTGGGCGTTCGTGTTGTGCGCGATGTTCGCCGGACTGGGCGGCGGCGCGTTCTACGCGATCATGGCGAACCTGGTGCTGGAGTTCTTCGGCGAGAACAGCCTGCTGCAGAACCAGGCGATCCTGTACTCCGCGAAGGCCGCCGGTGGACTCGTCGGCGTCGGTGTTGCCGCCTCGCTGGTCGCGACCGTGGGGTATCGGCCGCTGTTCCTCGGCGCCGGGTTGCTCGGTGTGCTGACGGCGCTGATCGTGCGGTTCCTGAAACAACCAGGTCGACCTGCGCTGCCGGTCCGTCCGCAGTTGGGTACGCCGGTCGCCGGGTCGGGCGAGTGAACGGCTACGGCAGGGTCGCGCGCCCCGATCCGTGCGTCATGGAACTGGTGTCGAAGCTGGCCAGGGAACCGTGGACGGACCGCCCGACCTGCGTTCACCCGACGCTGAGCGCGGTGGCCAGGGCAGTGCACGACCACAGCAGCTCAATCGGCCGCCAGGCCCTACTCCCACTGGCCCCGAGCTTCATCGGTACGGCGCAGACCGGCTTCGAACCGTCCGCCCGTGTCGTCGCGCTGTGCGTGTCGACCGCACTGGCGGGCGGCGAGCTGACGAAAGACGAACGCATCCGGTTGGCGAACGCGCATCAGACCGCGATCCACCTGATGAGCGGGCGCGACGAGCCCGGGGGAGCGGCGCGCTGGTGGCTGCCGGTCCTCGGCCGGTTCGGCTGGAGCGAGCCGTTCTACCGGACCTTCGTCGCGACCGAACACGCCGCCGAAGCAGTCGCGGTCACCGCCCGGGTTTCGAACAGTGACTGCGACGTACGTCTGAGGCAGCTCCTGAAACAGTGCCTCGCAGCTCATGGGGCTCGGCGGCCCGGCGCTCCTAAGCCCTCGTGCTCGACGCCTGCCCAGAAACCGTGGTCGTAGTCGCCATCCGGGATCACCACCAGTTCGCGCCGGCGAGGAGCGCGGACCTGTTGCTCGAGCCGCTCCAGGTCCGCCGCACACCGTTGCAGATCGTCCATCAATCGCAGTACGTCGAGATGCGGCCCGAGCTGATTCCTCAACGCCAGAAGGGATTTCTCCAACGCCTGCACGGCTTCGCGGGTCCGGTCGAGATCTTCGTGAATCGTCATCGCAGCCTCCCGGCGTCGAACTCTGGACAACCACCACGGCGTGCGATAAGACTACGACTACACCATACGGTATGCAATCTACATTCAAGCCGCACCCCGGCCCTTCCGAGGAGATGACTGCAGATGGCGCAGACAGTGTCGGAGACCCAACCAGCCGCAGAGGTGAAGGAGCCGGAGACCACGACGATCTCGGGTGGCCACCTGGTCGCCAAGGCCCTGAAGGCCGAGGGGATCGACGTGATCTTCACCCTCTGCGGCGGGCACATCATCGACATCTACGACGGCTGTGTCGACGAGGGCATCGCGGTGGTCGACGTACGGCACGAGCAGGTCGCCGCGCACGCGGCCGACGGGTACGCCCGGATGACCGGCAAGCCCGGCTGCGCCGTGGTCACCGCCGGACCGGGGACGACGGACGCCGTCACCGGGGTCGCGAACGCGTTCCGGGCCGAGAGCCCGATGCTGCTGATCGGCGGCCAGGGCGCGCTGAACCAGCACAAGATGGGGTCCCTGCAGGACCTCCCGCACGTCGACATGATGACGCCGATCACCAAGTTCGCCGCGACCGTGCCGCACACCGCGCGGGTCGCCGACATGGTGTCGATGGCGTTCCGCGAGTGCTTCAACGGCGCCCCCGGACCGTCCTTCCTGGAGATCCCGCGCGACATCCTGGACAACTCGGTCCCGGTCGAGTCCGCGACGGTCCCCGAGCCCGGCCGGTACCGGGCGTCCACCAAGAGCATCGGCGACCCGGCCGGCATCGAGGCGCTGGCCGACCTGCTGGTCCGGGCCGAGAAGCCGGTGGTGCTGCTCGGCACCCAGGTGTGGACCTCGCGCGGCACCGACGCCGCGATCGAATTCGCTCGCCGGCTGAACATCCCGGCGTACATGAACGGCTCCGCCCGCGGCACGCTGCCGCCCGGCGACCCGCACCACTTCCACCTGTCCCGCCGGTACGCGTTCAACAACGCCGACCTGATCCTGATCGTCGGCACGCCGTTCGACTTCCGGATGGGCTACGGCCGCCGGCTGCCGAAGACCGCGACCGTTGTCCAGGTCGACATGGACTACCGCACCGTCGGCAAGAACCGCGACATCGATCTCGGCCTGGTCGGCGACCCGGGCGCGATCCTGGCCGCGGTCACCCAGGCGGCGTCCGGCCGGGTACAGAAGGCCGGCGACCGGAAGGCCTGGTTCGCCGAGCTCCGCGCCGAGGAGGACGCGTCGTACCAGAAGCGGCTGCCGAAGCAGCTGTCGGACGCGAACCCGATCCACCCGCTGCGGCTGGCGCACGAGATCAACGAGTTCCTGACCGAGGACTCGATCTACATCGGCGACGGCGGCGACATCGTCACCTTCTCCGGCGGCGTGGTGCAGCCCAAGTCGCCCGGCCATTGGATGGACCCGGGACCGCTCGGCACCATCGGCGTCGGCATCCCGTTCGTGATGGCGGCCAAGTACGCCCGGCCGGACCAGGAAGTGGTCGCGCTGTTCGGCGACGGCGCCTTCTCGCTGACCGGCTGGGACTTCGAGACGCTGGTCCGCTTCAACCTCCCGTTCGTCGGTGTCGTCGGCAACAACTCCTCGATGAACCAGATCCGCTACGGCCAGGAGGTCAAGTACGGCCAGGCCCGCGGCCGGGTCGGCAACACGCTCGGCGACGTCCGGTACGACGAGTTCGCCAGGATGCTCGGCGGGTACGGCGAGGAGGTCCGCGATCCCAAGGACATCGGGCCGGCCATGCAGCGCGCCCGCGAGTCCGGGCTGCCGTCACTGATCAACGTCTGGGTCGACCCGGACGCGTACGCCCCCGGAACCATGAACCAGACCATGTACAAGTAACGGAGGACCCGCATGTCCAAGGCCCTCGAAGGTGTCCGCGTTCTCGACATGACCCACGTGCAGTCCGGACCGTCCTGCACCCAGATCCTCGCCTGGCTCGGCGCCGACGTCGTCAAGCTCGAGGCGCCCACCGGTGACATCACCCGCCAGCAGCTGCGCGACCTCCCGGACGTCGACAGCCTCTACTTCACGATGCTGAACTGCAACAAGCGCAGCATCACGCTGAACCTGAAGTCCGAGCGGGGCAAGGAGATCTTCACCGACCTGGTGAAGGACGTCGACATCCTGGTGGAGAACTTCGCCCCCGGCGCGATCGACCGGATGGGCTTCACCTGGGACCGCCTGCAGCTGATCAACCCGCAACTGATCTTCGCCTCGATCAAGGGCTTCGGCCCGGGCCGGTACGAGGACTTCAAGGCCTACGAGGTGGTCGCCCAGGCGATGGGCGGCGCGATGAGCACGACCGGGTTCGAGGAGGGGCCGCCGACCGCGATCGGCGCCCAGATCGGTGACTCCGGCACCGGCATTCACCTGGTCGCCGGCATCCTGGCGGCGCTCTACCAGCGGACGCACAGCGGCAAGGGCCAGCGGGTCAGCGTGGCCATGCAGGAAGCCGTGCTGAACCTGACCCGAGTCAAGCTGCGCGACCAGCAGCGGCTGGCCCACGGGCCGCTGCGCGAGTACCCGAACGCGCACTTCGGCGACGAGGTGCCGCGGTCCGGCAACGCCTCCGGCGGCGGTCAACCCGGTTGGGCGCTGCGGTGCGCTCCGGGCGGCCCGAACGACTACATCTACGTGATCGTCCAGCCGCCCGGCTGGGCCCCGATCGCGAACCTGATCGGCAAGCCCGAGCTGGCCGACGACCCGGACTGGTCCACCCCGGCAGCCCGGCTCGGCAAGCTGGGCAAGATGTTCGCGCTGATCGAGCAGTGGACCGAGCAGCACACCAAGTTCGAGGTGATGGACAAGCTCAACGCGCTGAACGTGCCCTGCGGGCCGATCATGTCCACCCGCGAGCTGATCGAGGACGAGACGCTGGCCGACCTCGGCGCCGTGGTCGAGGTGAAGCATGCTCAGCGCGGCAGCTTCAAGACCGTCGGCTGCCCGATCAAGCTGTCCGACTCCCCGGTCCAGGTCGAGACCTCACCCGGTCTCGGCGAGCACAACTCCGTCATCTACGGCGGGCTCGGGATCGACACCACCGAGCTCGAAGAACTCAAAGCCGCCGGCGTCGTCTGACCTCTTCGCGAATGGGAGCTAATGGCATGACCTATGACAAGGCAGCAGTCCAGACCATCCTCGACCAGGCTCTGGCGGACGGCCGCACCTCGCTGAGCGCACCCGAGGCCAAGCAGGTCGCGGACGCGTACGGCATCCCGACGCCGGGTGAGGGGCTGGCCACGACTGCCGAGGGAGCGGCCGGCCTGGCGGCCGAGATCGGCTTCCCCGTCGTGCTGAAGATCGTGTCGCCGGACATCCTGCACAAGACCGACGCCGGTGGGGTCGTGGTCGGGGTCGACTCCGAGGACGCCGCGAAGCAGGCGTTCCGGAAGATTGTCGACAATGCGAAAGCCTACAAAGCCGACGCCGACATCACCGGGGTCCAAATTCAAAAACAACTGCTGGTCACTGACGTGCAGGAGGTCATCGTCGGCGCGGTCACCGACCAGACGTTCGGCAAGGTGGTCGCGTTCGGGCTGGGTGGCGTCCTGGTCGAGGTGCTGAAGGACGTCACCTTCCGGCTGGCCCCGCTGTCGGACGACGAGGCGCGGTCGATGATCGACGGGATCGGCGCGCACGAGATGCTGGACGGCGTCCGCGGCGCCAAGCCGGTGGACAAGGACGCCGTGGCCGACCTGGTCAGGCGGCTGTCCGACCTGGTGACCGACTTCCCGCAGTTCGCCGAGGTGGACCTGAACCCGGTGCTGGCCGGGCCGGACGGCGCCACCGCGGTGGACTTCCGGATCATCGTCGACGCCGAGGCCGGCAAGCCGGTCGAGCGGTACAGCCAGGACGAGATCCTGACCGCGATGACCCGGATCATGAAACCGCGCGCGGTCGCGGTGATCGGGGCCTCCAACGAGACCGGCAAGATCGGCAACTCGGTGATGAAGAACCTGGTCAACGGCGGTTACCAGGGCGACATCTACCCGATCAACCCCAAGGGCGGCGAGGTGCTCGGGCTGAAGGCGTTCCCGAGCATCCTGGACGTCCCGGGCGACGTCGACGTCGCGGTGTTCGCCGTACCGGCCAAGTTCGTCGGCGGCGCGCTCGAGCAGTGCGGTGAGAAGGGTGTGGCCGGGGCGATCCTGATCCCGTCCGGGTTCGCCGAGACCGGTGAGCAGGAGCTCCAGGACGAGGTGGTGGCGATCGCGCGCAAGCACAACGTGCGCATCCTCGGGCCGAACATCTACGGCTACTACTACCTGCCGGAGAGCCTGTGCGCGACGTTCTGCACGCCGTACGACGTGAAGGGCAGTGTCGCGCTCTCGTCACAGAGTGGAGGCATCGGGATGGCGATCCTCGGCTTCAGCCGGTCCAGCCGGATGGGCGTCTCCGCAATTGTTGGGGTAGGCAACAAGGCCGACATCGACGAGGATGACCTCCTGACGTTCTTCGAGAACGACGACAACACGAACCTGATCGCCATGCACCTGGAGGACCTGAAGGACGGCCGGGCGTTCGCCGAGACGGCGGCCCGGGTGTCGAAGCAGAAGCCGGTCGTCGTGCTGAAGGCCGGCCGTACCGACCTGGGCGCCCGGGCGGCCAGCTCGCACACCGGCGCCCTGGCCGGCAACGACAAGGTGTACGACGACATCCTGCGGCAGAGCGGTGTGGTCCGGGCGCCGGGGCTGAACGAGATGCTCCAGTTCGCCCGCGGCATCCCGCTGCTGCCGACCCCGAAGGGCGAGAACGTCGTCATCATCACGGGTGCGGGCGGCTCCGGCGTCCTGCTGTCCGACGCGTGCGTGGACAACGACCTGCAGCTGATGTCGATGCCGGCCGACCTGGACGAGGCGTTCAAGAAGTTCATCCCGCCGTTCGGTGCCTCCGGCAACCCGGTGGACATCACCGGCGGCGAGCCGCCGTCGACGTACCGGAACACGATCGCGCTCGGGCTGTCCGACGAGCGGATCCACGCCTTGATCCTGGGCTACTGGCACACCATCGTGACCCCGCCGATGGTGTTCGCGAAGCTGGTCGCCGAGGTGGTCGAGGAGTACCGCGCCCAGGGCATCGACAAGCCGGTGGTCGCGTCGCTGTCCGGTGACGTCGAGGTCGAGGAGGCCAGCCAGTACCTGTTCGACCACGGTGTGGTCGCCTACCCGTACACCACCGAGACCCCGGTCCAGGTCCTCGGTGCCAAGTATCGCTGGGCCCGCAACGCCGGCCCGCTCGGCTGACCGATCGATTGGAGGAAGGAGCACGCGGGGGAGCGTTGATCCGCTAGTTGGCGTCGATCTAAGGAGTCCGCCTTGGACGTCACAAGCAACACCTCAGAAGTACCCGAAGGGCCCGCCGCGGCAGCAGTGACCGAGAAGGTCTGGAAAGCGGGCAGGCTCGAACCGATGCCGATCCGGAAGCTTCCGGACGCACCGCCCTCGTTGCACATCCTCGGTCCGACCGTCTTCCTGGTCGCGCTGGGCGTCGGCATGGGCGAGTCCTACATGTGGCCCCGGCTGGTCCTGGTGTTCGGGCCGGACATCCGCTGGCTGTTCATGGTCGGCGTCACCCTGCAGGCGTTCGTGCTGCTGGAGATGGCCCGGTACGCGATGGCCACCGGCGAGAGCATCTTCTTCGGCGCGGCCCGCATCTTCAAACCGATGATGTGGTTCTTCTACGTCGCGGCGATCCTGATCTACATGTGGCCCGGCCACCTGTCGGCCGGCGCCGCCGCGTTCGAGGAGGTCAGCGGCATACCTTGGCAGGTGACAGCCTGCGTCGCGCTGATCTTCGTCGGGGTGCTCTTCAGCATGCTGTCGGTGATCTACAACTTCCTCGAGAAGCTGCTCGGCCTGCTGATCGGCCTGCTGGTCGTCGGCACGTCGGTGATCGCGGCGATGGTGGGCAGCTGGGACGACCTGGCGAACACCCTGTCCGGCATGTTCGCGTTCGGCTACTTCCCGGACAAGGCGCTCACCGACGCCTGGTTCCCGATCGTGGTCGGTTCGATCGCCTTCGCCGGCCCGTCCGGTATGCAGCAGATGTGGTACACGCTGCAGTTGCGCGACAGCGGCGCCGCGATGGGTTCGCACATCCCGAAGATCCGCGGTCTGCGTGCGGCCGGCGAGGCCGAGTCGATGCCGTCGCGGGGCTTCATGTTCGACACCGAGGACCCGGCCGAGATGCAGAAGTGGAAGGGCTGGCGCAAGTGGGTCACCTTCGACGCGCTGCTGCTCTTCTGGGGTATCACCATGCTGGTGACGGTCTCGTTCACCGTGCTGGCCATGTCGGCGGCGCGGACCAACCCGAACGTGGCCGGCCTGATCGAGGGCGGTGACCGGGAGGCGGCGCTGAAGGCCATGTCCGACGCCTTCGCCTCGGCCGGCAGCCCGATCCTCGGCTCGCTGTTCTTCGGCTTCATCGCGCTGATCGGGCTGAACGCGACCCTCGGTCTGTTCGACTCGTTCTCCCGGGGCCAGGCGGACATGACGTACTACTTCGTGCCGGGCGCCAAGCGGTTCTCGATGTCGAGGCTGTACGCCGGATTCCTCTGGGGTGTGATCACCTTCGGGATCCTGATCCTGCTGTTCGGGCCGGCCGACGGTCCGGCGGGCATCCTGGACATCCTGGCCTTCTTGTCCACGTTCGCGATGGGTGCCTACTGCATCGTGTTGCTGCTGGTGAACAACATGCTGCTGCCCAAGCCGATCCGGCCGGGTCCGGTCCGGAACCTGATCATCGGGTTCGGCGCGGTGTTCTACCTCGGCCTGCTGTTCTACTGCCTGATCCGCTTCGGTGTGGTCGTGGACTGATCATGGCTGACCTGAAGCAGCTCGCGGAGTTCTCGGTCCCGGCCGCCGCGGTCGGCGCCTCGGCCGGAGTCATCGCCGGAGGGTTGGCCGCGTTCGTCGGCCAGCCCTTCGGCTGGGCGGTCGCGACCGGCCTCGGTCTCGGCGTCCCGCTGGTCCTGTTCGGCGCGGGGTACGCCGTACTGGTCGCGCTGGGCAAAGTCCCCGCCGGTGTGTTCGCGCCGGCGGCGGTCTACTGGGTGATCGGCTTCCCGCTCGCCCTGCTGGTGCATTCGGTGGTGACCGAGTGGGTGGTGGCCGGCTCGCCGGGACTGCCGCCCGAGCCGTGGAAGTTCCTCGCCTTCCGTGCCCTGGTGAGCATGGGCTTCGCGATCGGCTTCCTCTGGATGCACGAGCAGCTCGGCCGCCATTGGTGGCCGCGCATCCTGGACCGCAACATCTACGCCAGGCGGACCGTCGAGCAGTACGCCCACCTCGCCGCCGCCCTGGACGCCCGCAAGGCCGCCACCGGCCGGGGCCGCAAGAAACGTGTCGCCTGACCGTTCGAGGGGATATCCACCGGTGTTGTGCCTTCTCCCATGCTGTACGAGGGGAGAAGGCACAACACCGGTGGATAATCCCCTCGGGTTGTTTCGGGGGGTCAGGGCGTCGTACGGCGCCGCCGCCGGGGAGCTGCCTCGGGCTCCGGAGCGGCCTCGTCCGGACCGTTGGCCGCCTGCAGGTCGTGGTAGGCCTTGCGGGTGTGCTCAGTGTGCTCGCGCATGGTCTGCGCGGCCTTGTCCTCGTCACCCTCGCTGATCGCCTTGACCAGCCGGTTGTGCTCCCGCCAGGACGCGGCGCCGCGCACCGGCGCGACCGGCGTGTAGTACCACCGGACCCGGCGGTCCACCTGGGCCGCGAAGTCCACCAGGAACCGGTTGCCCGACATCTGGGTGATCAGGCTGTGCAGCTCGCCGTTCGTCCGTACGGCGCCGTCGATGTCGCCGGCCTCGTGGTACGCCGTACCGACCTTGCACAGCTCCTTGAGCTTGGCCACGTCGTCCTTGGTCGCGTGCCGGGCCGCGAGCCGCGCGGACTCCGACTCCAGCGCCGCGCGGGCCGCCAGCAGCTGGTCGACCTCGTCCTCGGCCGGGACGTGCACCATCGCGCCGAAGCCCGGCCGCAGGTCCACCCAGCCCTCGTTGTTGAGCCGCTGGAGGGCCTCGCGCACCGGCTGCCGGGACACCCCGAGCATGCCGGCCAGCTCGACCTCGACGAGGTGCCGGCCGCGCTCGAGGGTGCCGTCGATGATCATCTCGGTCAGGGCCTCGTAGACGGACTCCCGCAATGGCGTCGGGCGCTTGACGTGCCGGACACCGGGGGAGACGGGGTCGCTGGTACCCGTGCTGATGGTCGTCATGAGGTCCTTCCCAGAAACGCTGAGGAGATCAGGATGGCACTTGGTAGACAGTCTACCAAGTGCCATGACCGAACATATGCTTTTCGGCCCCGGGATTCCGGGAGCCGTCAGGCGGCCGACTCGTCCGCCCGGCGGCGGTCGTCGTCGCCGGAGGTGAGCCGGACGTCGTCACCGGTCAGCCGGGCCAACTCGGCGTCCAGGTCGACCGGGGTGTTCAGCTCCTGCTGCAGCTCCGGAGCATCCGGGAACTGCGGGCGAGCCGCCAGAGCGCCGAACCTACGCGTGAAGATCATTGTCTGCCTTCCTGCTCCTCGGGGGAGCTTGCTTGAATTCTGCCTTCTGTATACATTCAACCAGGCGTACTGGCCGGTTATGCCCGCGTCTCACGTGATCCCGGTTACGTACGACGTGATCCCGCTTATACGCGCGCCCTGGTGGAGCAGGAGCGCGCGCCGGCTCCGGCCAGGCGGCCGCCGTCGACGATCAGGTAGGCGCCGCGCTTCATCGTGCCGAGCACACAGGGTCTTGGCCATGGTGTGGAATCTCCTTGTGGTGAAGGGACTTCCACAGTCGCCGCGTCACGGTCCGGCGGTCAAAGACTTGCTTGCTATGTCGAGATAGCCAGAACCCATCAAGTGCACGTCGAGCAGGGCGTCCAGCGCGTTGTGGACGCCGGCCTGACGCGCGACGTCGAGGAGCGCGCGGGCGAGCACCGGCTCGGGGCTGCGCGCTGCGATCACCAGCCCGACCCGCGGACCGTGCGCCGGACTCTTCAGCGGTACGACGCGCATCCCGTCGGGCACCCCGAACATGTGCAGCCACGCGTGCGAGATCACGGTCGACCAGTGGTTGCCGTGCAGGTGGCTGTAGAGGCCGGAAACCGTGTCGCTCTCGATCGACGGCGTCGCGGTGACACCGTCGTCGGTGAAGTAGCCGTTCATGATCCGGCGGTTGCGCATGTCCGGGGACAGCAGGCACAGCGGCAGCTCGGCGACCTGCGCCCAGGTTGCCATCGGCAACTCGGCGAGCGCGGTGTGCTGCGGGGTGAGCAGCAGGTAGCGCTCCTCGTACAGCGGTGTCTTGCGGACGTGGCCGAGGGTGTCGTCGTCGAGGTAGGTCATCCCGACGTCCAGGTCGAACTCGGCGAGCTTCTGGGTGATGTCGCGCGACGACAGCGATTCGATGGTGACCTTCGCGTTCGTGTGCCGCTCGCAGAACGGCGTGGTGAGCAGCGAGACGACGGGCATCGCGGTCGGGATCGCGCCGAGCCGGAGCGTCCCGGTCAGGCCACCGCGCATCACCGACAGCTCGTGCCGCAGCGCGTCCTGCTCGGCCAGGATCCGCTGGGCCCAGAGCAGCACCCGCTCACCTTCGGGGGTGAGGCCCTCGAACCGGCGCCCGCGACGGACGATCGGCACGTCGAGCTCCTGCTCGAGCTTGCGGATCGCGGCGGACAGCGACGGCTGGGACACGTAGCAGGCGTCCGCGGCGCGGGCGAAGTGCTTCTCCCGGGCCAGGGCGACGAGGTACTCCAGCTGGCGGAGCAGCATCAGGACCCGGCCGGATGGTGGATCGCATACCAGTCGTCTGTATACATAATCCAACTGTAGTGAGGTGGCCTGACTCCGGGAAGGTTTCGCGCGTCGCGCTCGTATCGTGTGACATGGATCACATCGAACCTGGTCTTGCCGGGCCCGGTTCGTTCGACGGATGGGTAGGGAGTCTCGTTTGGTAAGGAGCAGGTGATGGAGAAAGTTGTCTCGCAGGACGGCACCGAGATCGCGTACGACGTTGTCGGCAGCGGTCCGGGCCTGGTGCTGATCGCCGGCGCGTTCACCGACCGGTCGTTCTTCGCGCCGTACGCCGAGGCGCTGTCGGGCGCGTTCACGGTGGTGAACTACGACCGGCGTGGCCGCGGTGACTCCGGCGACACCACGCCGTACGCGGTGGAGCGGGAGTGGGAGGACCTGGACGCCGTGCGGACGGCGACTGGGGCGCGGTACGCCTGCGCGTTCTCGTCCGGGGTGATGGTGCTGCTGCAGGCCGGGCTGCCGTTCGAGAAGGTGGCGATCATGGAGCCGCCGTTCCGCGTCGAGGGCGCGCCGCCGGCGCCGGAGCGGTACCTCGAGCGGTTGCAGGAGTACGTCGACGCCGGAAACCCCGGTGGTGCGGCCGAGTTGTTCATGGTGGAGGCGGTCGGTCAGCCGAAGGAGGTCGTGGACCAGATCCGGGAGACGCCGATGTGGGCCGGGCTGGAGGCGATGGCGCACACCCTGGTGTACGACGGCCTGCAGATGCGGGACAGCGCCGTACCGGTGTCGTTGCTGTCGTCCGTCTCGACGCCGGTGCTCGGGTTGTACAGCAACGCGAGCCCGGAGTGGATGCAGCGGGCGGTGCAGGAGGCTGTGGCCGCGTCGCCGAACGGTACTGCGGAGGGCCACGACGGGACGTTCCACACGCTCTCGCCGGAGACGCTCGCGGCTGTTCTGACCGGCTACTTCAGCGCCGGCTGACGCCTGCCGGAGAGCACGCGCTTGAGGCGCGGCGCCAGCGGTCGCTCGTCGCCGAGCCGCTCGAAGATGATGAACCCGATGTGCGCGTGGATCAGGTACAGCGGGGTCGCAATCATCAACCCACGGCGTGATCCCGGTGTGCTACCTGCGGATGAGGTCGGGGTGCTCGGCGGCGAGACGGTTGTACGCGGCAAGCACCTCCGTCGGGATCTCGACGTGGTCGATGAAGTTCCGGCCGCGTGGGCCGTAGCCGTCGGCGTCGTCGCGCAACCGCCGGATCTCGCCGAGGACGAGCTCGGTGAATCTTCGCCTGCTCCAGATCTCGGGGAGGTTCGGGCCGGCGCTGACGTGATCTGGCTCGATCCACGGGATGAGCGGGGCGTGGCTGATCAGGGTTGTCCCGGGCAGGTCGGTGAACGACCGCTCGAAGCAGGCGTGGGTCCGGCGTTGCATGGTCGGATCCTGGATCAGCAGGAGCGTCTCAGGGCGGTCGATGAGCTGCCGGGTCAGGTGCGCGTTCTCGCCGCAGTTGGTCGACTCGTCCTCGACCATGATCGACTCGGGCGGCACGGCGTGCCTGGTGATGAGCAGGTCGCGGAAGACATGGGACTCCGGGCGGCCGGTGGCTTCGACGTCGAGTCCGCGTCGCCGTACTGCCTCCTCCAGGTAGTGGGTCGAGTGCCCGATCCCGCCGCTGACGAGGATCCGCGGGGCGAGCCGCCGGTGATAGAGCCTGGCCGCTGCCTCGACGGACTCGAGGACAGCGGAGCCCATCAGCACGATGCGGTCGGCTGCGGTGACCTCGCCCCGGCGGGCCAGGTACCGCCCGATCATTGCCTCAGCCGACATCAGCTTGGCAGGCGCATGGGCATCAGGATGTACGCCGAATCGCCGGACGGCTCGTCGTCGGGGGAGCGGAGACCGGTGAGGTTGGCGGGCTTGGTGGGCTGGGTGAACGCGAAGTGCGCGACCGGCGCACCGATCGAAGCCAGTCCGTCGAGCAGGTAGCCCGCGTTGAAGCCGGTTGCCACCGGTTCGCCGGTCAGCGCGACCTCGACGGACTCCGACGCCTGTGCCTCGTCCCCGCTGCCCGCGTCCAAGGTCGCCGTACCGTCGGCGATGGTGAGCCGGACCGGCGTCGTACGCTCCGCCACCAGCGCGACCCGCTTCACCGCCTCGACCAGCGTCGCGGTCTCCACCCGGACTGTGCTGGTGATCGCGGACGGCGCCGGGATCAGGCTGCGGACCTTCGGGAACTCGCCGTCGATCAACCGGCTCGTCGCCCGCCGGCCGGCCCCCGCGAACCCGATCAACCCGTCCCCTGTGCGGGTCGAACCGAGCGCGAGCGTGACGTCGTGACCGGCCAGCGCCTTGGACACGTCGGCGAGCAGCTTGGCCGGGACCAGCGCGTTCGCCTCGACGCCCGGGTCGACCGGCTCCCACTCGACGGTCCGCACGGCGAGCCGGTACCGGTCGGTGGCCAGGAGCTCGATCTTGGACCCCCGGATCTCCAGCCGGATCCCGGTGAAGACCGGCAGCGTGTCGTCCCGCCCGGCCGCGCTCAGCACCTGGTGAACAGCGCGCGCGAACGCCTCCCCACTCACCACTCCGCTTGCCGCAGGCAGCTCCGGCAGCGCCGGATACTCACCCAACGGCAAGGTCTGCAGCACGAACCGCGAGCTCCCGCTGCTCACCTGCACCCGGGCGGCGTCGCCGCTGAGCTCCACGGAGTCACGCGGCATGCTGCGGCAGATGTCGGCGAGCAAACGGCCCGACACCAGATAGCGTCCCTCGTCCGCCACCTCGGCCGGCACACTCACCTGCGCCGAGCTCTCGTAGTCGAACCCGGACAGCGTCACCTGCCCGTCACCGGCCTCGACCAGCATCCCGGCCAGGATCGGCACGCTCGGCCGGCTGGGCAGCCCTTTCGCCACCCAGCCGATCCCTTCGGCCAGCACTTCACGCCCAACCCGAACCTTCACACCCACTCCTCCCCATCGACACCTCCGACCCAATCACCCGCCACCGACAATTCCGGATCGCAGGTAGGCGAGGACGGCGAGGACGCGGCGGTGGCTCAGCGCGGACTCGTGGATGTCGAGCTTCTGGAAGACGGAGCGGACGTGGGTTTCGACGGTTCGCTCGGTGATGACGAGGCGGGCGGCAATGGCCGCGTTCGAGTGGCCTTCGGCAGCGAGCGCCAGGACCTCGCGCTCGCGGGCAGACAGCTTGCCGAGTCCGCCGTCGTCGGACGCCAGCAGGGCCGCGACGACATCGGGGTCGAGAGCGGAGCCGCCCGCGGCCACGCGCTCGAGGGCGTCGAGGAAGTCGGTCACTCGGAGCACCCGGTCCTTCAGGAGGTAGCCGAAGGCACCGGTCGACACCAGATGGACCGAGTGCCTGGTCTCGACGTGCTGCGACAGCAGCAGCATGGGCTGGCTGGGAGCAGCAGTCCGGATGAGGTGCGCTGCCCGGGCTCCGTCGTCGGTCATCGTCGGTGGCATGCGTACGTCGATCACGGCGATGTCCGGCCGGAGTACGTCGACAAGCTCGGGCAAACCGTCCGCAGTGGCCGTCGTCTCGACCACGTCGTGCCCTGACTCAGTCAGCAGGCGCACCAGGCCTTCGCGAAACAGCACGGAGTCCTCCGCGATCAGGACACGCATGGGAGCACCACCTCGATCGCCGTACCTGACTGTGCTGCGCTGGCGATGGTCAGGTGGCCGCCGACGGAGTTGACGCGGTCCCGCAACGTCACGAGGCCGTTGGAAGGCGTACCGCCGACACCGTCGTCCGTCACCGACACGTGCAGCTGGTGATCGGTCTCCTGCACTACGACATCGATCCGCGTGGCGTGGGCGTGCTTGAGCACGTTGGCGACCGCCTCGGCGACGACGAAGTACGCGGTCGTGGCGATCAGCTCGGGCGGCATCACGTCGGGTACGGCGAAGTGGATGGGGATGGGGGAGTCAGGCGCCAGCCGACGCAGTGCGGTCGCCAGACCGTCGTCCAGGCTCGCTGGACGGACCCCATGCGCGAGCCGACGCAGTTCGCGGACAGTCTGCTCGAGTCGCTCGACTGCCACATCCAGCTCACTCAGCACCGGGTGGTCCGCTGGTAGCTGGCGCTGTGTAGCCCGCAGCTGCATTCCGATCGCCAGTAGCTGTTGCTGGGCGCCGTCGTGGAGGTCACGCTCCAGTCGGCGCCGCTCGGCGACTGTGGCAGCGACGATCCGGTTCCGGCTGTCGTCCACCTCGTGCAGAGCCCGGCGTAGCCCGAGCCGCAGCCGGCTGACCTCGATCGGCAGCCGTGCAGCCGACGCAGCGAGCTGGACGCGTCGCAACTGCCGTGCCGACGCTTCGCTGACGAGCACCAGCCCGATGTCGGTGTCGGTCGTTCGCAGCGGCACTTGTACGGCGTCCTGCGGGACGTGCACCGGCTCACCGGACAGGTCGACGTACCGGCCATCGTCAACGCTCGTCAGCAGCAGTGACAGCTGTGGATCGCTCACTGCGTCTCGTAGTACCTGCTCGACCGCCTCCGGCTCTGCGGAGCCCTCACGGACCTGGTCGACGAATCGCCTGATCCACTCCAGGAGTACGACGCGGTCCCTGTCAATGACTCGCCCGACAGCGTTGTGGAACCAGCGGTGCAGCGGTAGCAGCACCAATGCGACCAGGAAGACAGAGGCGGTCAACCCGACGGCCGAGTCGCGTCCGGCCAGGTAGCCGATGCCGATCACCAGGCCGGCCATCGTCAGTGCGGCGACCACAGCGGTCAGTGCCCAGGCCACCGAGTCGCTGAGGATGCGGCCGATCTCGAACAGGTCGTAGCGCAGGATCGCGATGGTCACCGCCGCCGGCACGAGTACGACGATGCCCAGCAGGAACCCGGCGTACGCGCCCTCACCCAGCCAGCCGAGCGTGGTCACCACCCAGCTCGCGACCATCAGCACCACGACGGCTCCGGCGGCCAGGATCAGCCAGCGGAGCTGTTGCCTCGTCCGGTGATCGCCATCCCGGTAGCGGACGATCACGCTCGCGACGCAGGCCACACTGACCGCGAGAATGATGCCCAGGGCACCGAACATCATCGGCATCCACAGTGCTTCTCCTACGGCGACCGGCGAGTGGGCCGGCGGCACGTCGTGGTAGTTCATCGTCACGACGAAGGCGGCCGTCATCAGCACAGCCGCGACGGGCACGAGCCAGAACAGCACCTTCCAGCGCAGGCCGTCCGGGAACACCAGCAGCAGGATCAGGAAGCCGACCAGCTGCCAAGCCCAGTTGCCTGCCCCGATCACCGCGACCACGCCGCCGCTCATGGCGCCCCACGCCCCCACGGCCGGTGTTGCGACCAGAAAGGCAGCAAGCCAGGCCAGGGCGGGGCCGACCGGGCTGGCCGGCACCCGTACGGCGATCAGCCAGGACAGGCCGAGCGGGACCAGCACCAGTAGGTCGGCGAGCGTCGCCAGGCCGTCACGCGCGTCGGACGAACCGAAGGTCGCCACGGCAAGCACCGCCCAGGACACGACGCAGACCGCCGTCGCCCCCAGCATCAGCCCGCGTCTCATGGCCAGATTGTCCACCGATTCACCGCTGAGTGGACTCCGTGCCAGCACTGGCCCCAGAACCAGCGATGGCCTCGATGCCGCGCACCGGGCCGGCCGAGCACGGTGGTGGTCAACTTCTACAAGTCCTGGAGGACACCATGATCGCCATCCTGACCGTCCTGGTCGCACTGCCGCTCGGCCTGCTGGTCCGCAACCGCCTCGCGGCCTACCTGGTCTTCGCCATCGCGTTCAGCCACGTCTACACGTTCCAGACCGCGGACCTGGTGATGGAGTGGGTCAACGGCTCGACCAAAGCATTCCCCGCGACCGACTCGAACCAGCTCGTCGGCGACACGCTCGGCTACTTCACCTTCACTACGATGATCTACGCGGTCGGCTTCGGTCTGGTCACCTTGGGCCATTGGCTCCGCAACCGACGCCGTGCCGCCGCCGAGGTACGGCTGGACCAGCCGGCCTAGTAGCGGAACAGCTGTGTCGGCGAGCTGTTGCAGTTCGCGAGGACGACCTGCTCGGCGTTGGTCTTGCCGGGCGCCGAGAAGCAGAGCTTCGGCTTGGTGGTCGACTTGATCCGGCCATCGGTGCCGATGGTCCACTTCTGGGCCGGGTCGGTGCTGCTGCAGGTGTCGGTCCGCACCAGTGCACCGACCTTGAGGGTGCCGCCCGGCACGTCCGCGCACACCCCGAGAGCCCGCAACGTGCCGTCGGCCGGCCGCGTCCAGCGCTGGGCCGGCGTGCCGTTGCAGTCCCACAGCTGGATCTTGGTCCCCGGCACGACCGAGCTGTGGTCGATGTCCAGGCACCGGTCGCCCGGTCCGCTGACGGTGAGCCGGATCGGCGCCGGCGCCGGCGGCGCGGTCGCGGTCAGCTGCACCATCCGGGCCACCGACGGCACACCGTTGCTGTCGACAATGAACAGCATGTAGTACCCGGGCGGGGCGATGTTGACGTTGGCCGGTGCGCCGACCGTCAGCGTCGTACCGGACGCACTGAACGAGAGCGGCACATACCGCTGCCCCTGGTCGTCGCCGTGTGTCGGTGCGCCCAGTCCGACCAGCCCCACCTTGGCGATCCCCGCAGCCTGCGGCGAGCTGACCGAGAAGAGGCTTCCGTACGACGCCGTGGTCGGCGCCGAGGTGATCGCCGGCCGCGCGGCGAGCTGTCCGTCGGGTCCGTACAGGTACGGCGGGGTGAAGTACTCGATGTTCTTCTCCAGATAGCCGACGCGCTGGCACTCGCCACAGATGCCGCCGCCACCGGTCATCACGCGGCCGTCGGGCAGCAGCAGGGCCGTCGAGTGGTACTGCCGGATCCGGTTCGCGGCGGCGAGCGTGCGCCATGTACCCGTCTCGGAGTCGTAGAGCTCGGCGTCGTACACCGGGCTCGCGAGGTTGACCCCGCTGTCGCTCATCACCGCACTCATGCCGCCGGTCGCCAGCGCGTCGCCGTCGGCGAGGACGGTCAGGTTGTGCTGCCGTCGTCCGGTGGCCATCGAGCCGGTCGGCAGCGCCAGCGTCGTACTGTTCGAGTCCACGATCACCGCAGTGCGTGTCGGCACGCTGACCTTGCCGTCCTCGGCGACGACGCCGCCACCGGCCACCAGCGTCTTGCCGACCCGGATGGTCGCGAAGCTGGCGTAGTCGCGGTTGATGAGGTCTCGGACGGACGTGCCGACCTGGGCGCCGGCGGCGGCCGTCTGGAGCGTGCGCATCACCGTGCCGGTCCCGACCAGGTCGACGTTCCCGTCGGGCCGGACGGTGAGCAGCGGGTACAGCCGGCTGGACGGTGTGGTGAACCCGGTCAGCAACCGGATCCACTGGTTCGTCTGGTGCACCTCGGCGTTCTCCGGACCGCCGCCCTGGATGAGTGCCTCCTGGTTCGGCAGCGCGGTCACCGACGGGTACCAGCGCTCGGCGGCCATGTCCGGGCCGCGGCGCCAGGTCTCCGTGCGCCAGTCGAACAGATGGGTCTTGCGGAGTCCGTTGAGCGACATGTCCCGGTTGCCGCCGGCAACCAGCACGGTGCCGTCGGACAGCTGGGCGTACCCGGCGCAGAAGATGTTGTAGCCCTGGACGTCGACGCGTCTGCTCGTGTTCGTCACCGGGTCCCAGACCGCGGCCCGGGTGAACGACTGGTCGCTGTACGACTCGGCGGGTCCTTCGCCGACGGAGTCCCACATCAGCACCTTGCCGTTCGGCAGCGTAGCGCTGAACACCGGTACGACGGGGGTCGGAATCACACCGCCCCAGGTGCCGGACACGGCCGGATCCGCGTCCGCTGCGATCCGGTCGGCCTCCGCCTGCTCCTTCGGAGAGCGGCGGCCGGGCCGCTGACCGGTCCGGGCCTGGACCTCGTCGGCTCGTGCCTTCGCGCCACGCTCGATCTCGTTCATCGGCACGCCGACCAGGTCCTCGGCGGCGTGGTCGTGGTCGTGGCTGTGATGGTCGTGGCCCGGGGGCGTCGGTGGCGGGTCCTGAGCGGTGGCTGGTGCCGCGGCCGCGAGCCCAGCCACCAGCGCAACGACGGCGGCGATCGCCACCCGGGCATGCGAGACACGAGTGCGCATGACAGGTCCCCCCTGCAGCAGACGCGATCAAGAGCGGAGATCGCTGAAGTCAGTGTGTGAGATCCACGAGCCCTGGTCAACGCGGAAACGGAGTCGTACCTTCGAAATGTCCGTCTGTGGGGGACGGATTCGGGGGAGTCGCCGCGGCGCCCGCCTGCGGCGCGATTGATCACAGAGGGGGGCCTCTGATGGGCCGCAATCGTGGGGTGTTCGCTGTCGTTGCCGCAGTGTCGGCTGTCGCCGCCGGAGGTGTGCTCGGCATGGGCTTCGTGTCTCAAGCCGGCGCCACCTCGAGTACGACGAGCACAACGACCACCACATCCACCGCAACGCCGCCGTCGACACCACCGTCGACGACGACTCCACCGACCACACCACCGACCACGCCGCCGACCACGCCGCCGACCACGCCGCCGACCACGCCGCCTGGCGGCGAGTTCTGCACACCTGGGTTCTGGAAGAACAACCCGGGCGCTGTGGCCGAGACCGGCGTCGACATGACGCAGTCGTACAACGCGCTGTTCGACCCGGACGTCGACGGCACCAAGAAGGGCGGCGTCGCGAACCCGACCCTGCAGCAGGTGCTCGACGACCCGCAGTTCTACGGCGGCGAGGCGGCCAACAACGTTGCCGCGCTGCTCAGTGCCGCGCACCCGGACGTCGACTTCACCGGTGACCGCACCGAGGACACCTGCCCGCTGGACGCGGACGAGAGCAACAACTAGTTCGTGCGGTACGAGCCTGGCCGCCAGGTCGCGGCCAGGCTCGTGCTGGTTGATCAGTAGACCGTGACGCCGTAAACGCTCGCGGCCTCGGGGACGGGCTGGTAGAACGTCGTACCACCGGTCTGGCAGTTGCCGCTGCCGCCGGAGGTGATGCCGAGTGCCTTGGATCCGTCGTACAGCGGACCACCGGAGTCACCGGGCTCTGCGCAGACGTTCGTCTGGATCATGCCGCTGACGCGTCCGCCGCCGGAGTACCGGACCGTGACGTTGAGCGCGGTGACTTGGCCGCTGTGGGTGCCGGTCGTCGAGCCCTTGCGGGTGACGTTCTCACCGACGAACGCGTTGGCCGCGGTGAAACCACCGGGGTGGCTCAGCGACGTGTTGCTGTACTGGACAAGCGCGTAGTCGTTGCCGGGGAAGCTGTAGTCGACCGTCGGGCCGATCAACGTGGTCTTGGCTGAGTTGGCGTACCAGGTCTTCGCCACCTTGCCGCAGTGTCCGGCGGTGAGGAAGTAGTAGGTGCTGCCCTGCACGACGTTGAAGCCGAGCGAGCAGCGGTACTGGCCGCCGTAGATGGCGTCGCCGGCCGACAACAGCGGCCGGAACACCCCATTCGTGCGATTGACCTGGACGCCGTCGTGCTTCAGTCCAGCGACGTCGGCAGCCGAGACAGTGGAGTCAGCGGTGACGACCACCTTGCCGGACGCCGCGTCGGTGTACCAGGCGATGCCCTTCACACCGGACTGGTCGACCTTTGCGGTGGCGGCGGCCAGTCTGGCGGCCGGCGACGGCTCGGCGGCTGCGGGCGGTACGGCGTACAGGCATGCTGCGACTGCGCTGACTGTGGCTGCCAGCTGGGCGATCCGGCGGCGTGACGTACGTTCGATCCTCACAGGGTCCTCCTGAAGCGTGCGCGGGACCGACTGGGCGGGGTCCCTCGGAGTTCCACCGGCAGCAGCACGTAGCCGTGCAACCACCGGCTGACACTCAGGAGTATTTGCCCCGTCCGCCGTACAGGCAACCGCTCGGCTAGTCGAACGTGATTCGCCCGAGCCTGCTCGCCTGGCGCCGGCTGAGTACCACTGCGGATTCGGCGCCGGGCACCACCCGGCTCGGGTCGGCAACAGCCTGGTCCAGCAGGTCCGGCCAGCGACGGCAATGCGTCTCCATGCTCCCGGAGCGCACGACCCGGCCACGAGCCCACTGACCGGAGCGAGCGACGTCCCCGGGTACGTCGAGCAACACCAGGTGCACGTGGAGTCCGGACCGACGTGCTCGCCAGCCGATCAAGCGCCGTACCCACGGACGAGTGGCGCAGTCGTGCAGGATCATCGGCCCGCTGCGCATCGCACTGAGCGCCTTCACGTAGTACGTGAGGTGCAGCAGTGGGCGCCACCACGCGTAGGGGATCGCGCCGAGTGTCGGCATCCACCGATCCCGTAGCCGCTCGGAGTCGAACACCCGCACGCCCTGGTGGTCACCACCCACCGGGTACAGCCGCCGAAGCAGCGTGGTCTTGCCTGCTCCCGGGATCCCGGCCAGCACCACCACCGAGCCCGCCGGGTACCTCAACTCGTCCCTGTCCTGCGCCAGGAGGGTCCCCGGCGCCTCGGCGATCCCCAAACCTGCCACAGCACTTCGTCCTCTCGTCCGTAGTGGAGTCCAACACCCACTTAGACGAGAGAGCTTCCCCACCAGCCCATAGAGCACGCTAAGAACTCACTAGGAAAACCCTGAGAGCGCAGCGCCGGCGGCACAGTCACACGCTTAATTGCCGGCCTGCCGTCAAAGTATGCTCATCCGGTGACGCCCCGCCTTTCAGGCGCCGGAATGATCGGTCGGCGAGAGGAGTGCCGGGCGCTCGACGACCTCTTGGAGGGCGCCAGGGCGGGGCGCAGCGCTGCCCTGACCCTGCGTGGCGAGGCCGGCATCGGGAAGACCGAGCTGCTGAAGTACCTCCTCGAGCGCTCCTCTGGATGCCGCGTACTGCGGGCTGCCGGCGTCCAGTCCGAGATGGAGCTCTCGTACGCCGGCGTGCACCAGCTCTGTGCCCCGCTGCTCACCGGTCTGGACCAGCTCCCCGGTCCGCAACGCGATGCGCTCGCCACCGCGTTCGGTCTGCAGGCCGGGAACGCGCCTGACCGCTTCCTCGTCGGCCTGGCCGTCCTGAGTCTTCTTGCGGATGCCGCAGGCAACGAACCGCTGGTCTGCACCATCGACGACGCGCAGTGGCTTGATCAAGCATCGGCGTTGACCTTGGGGTTCGTCGCCCGGCGACTGCTGGCGGAATCGGTCCTGCTGGTCTTCGCCGTCCGGGAACCCACCCCCGTAAAGACCCTGACCGGCCTCCCGGAGCTGACGGTCAATGGCCTGTCGGAGCGCGACTCCAGGACGCTTCTCGGTTCCGTCGTGACCGGTCCACTCGACCAGCGGGTGCGCGACCGTATCGTCGCCGAGTCGCGCGGCAACCCACTGGCCTTGCTCGAGCTCCCGCACGAATGGATCGCGTCCGAACCGGCCGGCGGCTTGGGAACGGTGGATGGCCGGCCCGTGTCGAGTCAGATCGAGCGGGAATTCCTCCGCCGGGTCGCGTCGCTCCCGACGGAGACGCGGCGCCTGATGTTCACCGCTGCGGCGGAGCCGGTCGGCGACGTGCGGTTGCTGAGGCAGGCGGCGGAGCGGTTGGGCATCGACGCGGACGCCGCGGCGGGCGACGCCTCGGAGCTGATGACGCTCGACACGCACGTGCGCTTCCGGCACCCGCTGGTGCGCTCGGCGGTGTACCGGGCGACGCCCCTGGCCGATCGTCAGCTGGCCAACCGGGCACTGGCGGAATCGATCGACGCCGACGCCGAACCCGATCGCCGGGCCTGGCATCGGGCGCAGGCCGCGCCAGGCCCGGACGAGAACGTCGCCGTGGAGCTCGAGCGTTCGGCAGCGCGGGCCCAGGCTCGTGGCGGCATCGCGGCGGTGGCGGCGTTCCTGGAGCGGGCGTCCGAGCTGACGCAAGATCCCGCTCGTCGGTCGCAGCGCGCCTTGGAAGCCGCCGGGGCGAAGTTCCAGGCGGGAGCGTTCGAACCGGCGTCCGCGCTCCTCGCGACGGCATCCGCGGGCCAGCCCAACGAGCTCACCCGCGCGCGGATCGACGTACTGCATGCTGGGCTCGCCTTCGCACAAGGCCGCGGCAGGGAGGCCCCTCCGCTCCTGCTGACCGCCGCTCGCCGGCTCGAGCCGCTCGACGTCGCTCTCGCCCGGGACACCTACCTGGAAGCGGTGTCGGCAGCGATTTTTGCCGGCCACCTGTCGAGCAGCCCGAGTTGGCGGGAGGTTGGGGAGGCGGCCGGCGCGGCCCCACCGGCGGACCTGCCGCGCGCGACGGACAAGCTGCTGGATGCTCTTGCCGTTCGTCTCACGGACGGCTTTGCGGCCTCGGCGCCGATGATCGAGCGAGTCCTGACAGCGTTCTGTGACGACGATGTTCCGGTCCAGGAGTCGATGCGGTGGCTGCTGCTCGCCGGCGTCATCGCGGCAGATCTCTGGGACCTCGAGCGCTGGGACCTGGTCACGTCCCGGCACGTGAGGCTGATTCGCGAGGCGGGCGCGCTCAGTGAGCTCCCGTTGGCACTCGACTCGTCGGCCGTCGTGCATGTCTTCGCCGGCGACCTGGCGGCGGCCGCCTCGATGGTCGAGGAGGTGCGAACCGTGAGTACGGCGATCGGCAGCAACCAGCCGCCGTTCGGGGCGCTCGCACTGGCCGCTGTGCGTGGCCACGAGAGCGAGGCGCGAGCGCTGATCGACGGCACGGTCAGCGCGGCCACACAGTTTGGCCAGGGGCTCGGGGTCACCGTCGCACACTTCCACCACGCGGTGCTCTGCAACGGTCTCGCGCAGTACAAGCAGGCGATGGCCGCGGCCCAGGAAGCGGCATCACACCAGGAGCAGTTCGGCGCGCCGCAGTGGGCGCTGGCCGAACTGGTCGAGGCGGCGGTACGCAGCGGCGCGCCCGAGGCGGCGTCCGACGCACTGGAGCAACTCACGGACGCGACACAGGCCAGCGGCACGGACTGGGCGCTCGGTGTCGAGGCGCGCTCGCGCGCACTCCTGTCCGAGGGCGCGGCGGCCGACACCCTCTACCGTGAGGCGATCGAGCGGCTCTCGCGCACCCGCGTCCGCGTGAACCTGGCGCGTGCGCATCTCTTGTACGGCGAATGGTTGCGCCGTGCGGACCGCCGCGTCGACGCTCGTACTCAACTGGGCATCGCCCACGAGATGCTGAGCCAGTTCGGGGCAGACGCCTTCGCCGAACGGGCGCGCCGCGCGCTGCAGGCAACCGGCGCGAAGGTGCGGCAGCGCACGGTCGCGACGACCGCCCTCACGGCTCAAGAGGCACAGATCGCTCGTCTCGCCGGCGAGGGGCTCACCAACACCGACATCGGCGCCAGATTGTTCCTCAGCCCCCACACCGTTGACTGGCACCTTCGCAAGGTGTACTCGAAGCTCGGCATCGCCTCCCGCAGGGAAATCCCTACGTTCATGGGGGCGTTGGGAAGCTGACAACGTAGTCACCCTTCTCGGTCGCCGCACCCCGACCTACCGTGAGGCCGTCACACTCACTCTCCAGGGAGGGGATCCGCTCGTGAGGGACGTCCGGAGAAGTTTGTTTGCGGTGTCCGGGGCTATCGCCCTGGTCGCCGCCACGCTCGCCGTACCGGTCACCGCCGGTGCCGGCGCTACGGGAGCGACAGGGGGAGACACCGAGTACCTGGTCCTGCTCGAGCAGGGCGCGGACCGCAACCAGGCCATCGCGGCGGTCAAGGCCGCCGGCGGTGAAGTGGTCAAGGAGAACGCACACCTCGGCACGCTGACCGTACGCGCCGCCGCCTCCGGGTTCGTCGCGGGTGTGTCCGCGTCGAGCGCGATCGAGGGCGCAGCACGCAGCCGCCCGATCGGCACGGTGCCGCAGCAGAAGGCACGCAACAACGTCGAGCGCGAGAACAGTTTGACCGGCAAGACCGGCGGCGCGGCGAGCAAGCAGACGGCCGTCGGGATGGACCCGCTCGACGCGCAACTCTGGGGCCTGCGGATGGTTCGCTCCGACCTGGCGCGGACGGTCCAGCCAGGCAAGAAGTCGGTCAAGGTCGGCGTCCTCGACTCCGGCATCGATGCCCGCAACCCCGACATCGCGCCGAACTTCGACTGGAAGCTGTCCCGCAACTTCGCACCGGACATCCCGGAGATCGACGGTGCGTGTGAGTTCCGCGGCTGTGTCGACCCGGTCGGCTGGGACGACAGCGGTCACGGCACCCACGTGGCGGGCACGATCGGCGCCGCGGTCAACGGCGTCGGCGTATCCGGCGTCGCACCGAACGTGACGCTGGTGGAGATCCGTGGCGGCCAGGACAGCGGCTACCTGTTCCTCGGCCCGGTCACGGACGCGCTGACGTACGCCGGTGACGTCGGGCTCGACGTGGTCAACATGTCCTTCTACGTCGACCCGTGGCTGTACAACTGCACCGCCAACCCGGCGGACAGCCCGGAGGCGCAGGCCGAGCAGCGCACCATCATCCGGGCGATGAACCGGGCGCTGAACTACGCGCACAAGCGCGGTGTCACGCTGGTCGGCTCGCTCGGCAACAACCACGAGGACCTCGGCAAGCCGCGGACCGACATCTCCAGCCCCGACTTCCCGCCGGGTACGGCGTACCCGCGGCCGATCGACAACGCGACCTGTGTCGACCTGCCGGTCGAGGGCCCGCACGTGATCGGTGTGTCGGCACTCGGTCCGTCGACGAAGAAGGCCGACTACTCCAACTACGGTCTGGAGCAGATCGAGGTGTCGGCGCCGGGTGGCTGGTTCCGTGACTACTTCGGGACGCCTATGTTCCGGACCAACGAGAACCTGATCCTGTCGACGTACCCGGTTAACACCCTGCAGGCCGAGGGGCTGGTCGACGCGGCCGGCAACATCACCCCGGACGGGGTGGCACTCGGTGCGCAGAAGCAGTGCCCCGCCGGTGTCACGGACTACACCAAGTGTGGGTACTACTACGTGCTGCAAGGTACGTCGATGGCGTCACCGCACGCCACCGGTGTGGCTGCGCTGATCGTCAGCGAGTACGGCAAGAAGAACCGCGGTGACTACGGGATGGACCCGGACAAGGTCGGCCGGATCCTGATGGACACGGCCCAGGCCCGGGCGTGCCCGGTCCCGCCGCTGCAGACCTACACCAACGAAGGGCGGTCGGAGGAGTTCAACGCGCTCTGTGAGGGCACGCGGGAGTTCAACGGCTTCTACGGCCACGGCATCGTCGATGCCTACGCCGCGGTGACCCGCCACTAACCGTTCTCGACCCTGGTGCTGCCCCCTCGAGCTTTCGAGGGGGCAGCACTGCGTTTGCCCCGGTCAGGCGCGCCAGCGGTCGGTCAGCTCCTCGTTGCTAGGCGGCGGTCCCGGGAGTTCCGAATCGCCGCCCGGGCGTTCCCCCGGCCGATGCATCGCCTCCAGCATCAGCGTGAGGTACCGGTGCCGGAGCCGGTTCGTCCGCGCCTCGTCGCCGAGCTTGATCGACGTGATCTGCTCGAGGATCATCGCGAAGTCCTCGACCTCGATCCCTGGCCGGAAGTGCTCCTTCGTCCGCGCGTAGATCGCCTGGTTCAGCTCACCGGCTCGCGCCGCGTCCCGCCAGAGGTCGGGGGTCGGGGTGAACGTTCCCGCCAGCCGCTGGGTCAGTGAGTTGGTGTCGGCGTCGACCAGCGCGTGCAGGAACGCTCCGAACGCGATCCACGGCTCGCGGTCGTCGGCGAGCGCCTTCTCCGATTCCTCGATGTAGCGGGCCAGGCCGTCGCTGCAGAGCTTGCGGAGCAGCTCCTCCTTGCTCGCGTACCGCCGGTAGAGCGCGCTGATGCCGACCCCGGCGCGTTCGGCCACGGCAGCGATCGGGGCGCCGGGATCGGCGATGAACACCGCCCGTGCCGCGGCCAGGATCACTTCGTCGTTGCGGGCCGCCTGCGCCTGCCGGCCACTGAGCGCTTTCGTCATATCACCAGACTACCACTTGAACGGAATGCTCCGTTCCGCTAGAGTTGGAACAGAACATTTCGTTCCGTTTGGATCTGGAGCCGATGATGACCGCAGTCGCAGAACTTCCCAGCCAAGCAGCAACCCCCGCCGCCGCCCCGCTCCTTCGCCGGCGCTGGCTCGCCTTCTCCGCGGTCATCACCGCGTCGGTGATGGACCTGCTCGACTCCACCGTGATGAACGTCGCCGCCCCCGCCATCCGCGCGGACCTCGGCGGCTCCTACGCCAGCCTGCAGTGGATGGCCGCCGGGTACACGATGGCCCTGGCCGTCCTGCTCCTGATCGGTGGCCGCCTCGGCGACCTCGTCGGCCGCAAGCGGGCGCTGCTGATCGGCGTCGGCGGGTTCACCGTGACCTCGTTCCTGTGCGGGCTCGCGGTGTCGTCGGAGATGCTGATCGCCGCGCGTGTCGCCCAGGGCGCGTTCGCCGCGATCATGTTGCCGCAGGGCTTCGGGCTGGCCCGGGACCTGTTCGAGCCGGGTGAGCGCGCCAAGGCGCTCGGGTTCTTCGGTCCGGTGATGGGTCTGTCGGCGGTGATCGGCCCGATCGTCGGTGGCACGCTGCTCGACGCGGACCTGCTGGGAACCGGCTGGCGGGCGATCTTCCTGGTGAACATCCCGGTCGGCATCTTCACCTTCGTCATCGCCGCCAAGTACCTGCCGAACGCCCAGGCCACCGGCCGCCGGATCTCGCTGGACATTCCCGGGCTGCTGATCGCCGGCGCCGGCCTGGTCGCCCTGGTCTACCCGTTGGTGCAGGGTCACGAGATCGGTTGGCCGCTGTGGTCGAAGGCACTACTGATCGCCTCGGTGCCGGTGCTCGCCGGGTTCGGCGCCTACCAGTCCCGCCGGCAGCGCAGCGGTGCCACCCCGCTGATCGAGCCGGGATTGCTGCGGAACCGCGCGTACCTGTCCGGTGTGCTGTTCGCGGTGGTCTTCTTCGGTGCGCTGGCCGGCACGTTCGTCCTGAGCATGTTCCTGCAGGTCGGCCTCGGCTACAGCCCGATCCACGCGAGCCTGGCGATGGCGCCCTGGGCGTTCGGGGCGCTGATCGGCTCGGCGGTCTCCGGGATCACGATGCAGAAGTACGGCCGCAAACTGCTCCACGTCGGCCTCGCGCTGATGACGACCGGCCTGATCGGACTGTACGGCGTACTCGCGCTGACCGGCCTGAACGTCGGGCACTGGGACCTGGTGGCCCCCAACCTCGTCGGCGGTGCCGGCATGGGCATGGTCTTCGTCCCGCTGTTCGACATCATCCTGAGCGGCGTCCGGGACAACGAGGTCGGCTCGGCCACCGGGATGCTCGGCTCGCTCGAGCAGGTGGGCATCGCGCTCGGCATCGCGGTGATCGGCACCATCTTCATGGGCAAGGTCGCCCACGCCACGCCCGCAACCCGCGCCATGGCCGCCCTCGACGGCACCCAGACCGCGCTCCTCGCCACCATCGGCGGAATCCTCCTCGCGTTCGCGGTTGGCTTCCTGCTCCCGAAGACCGCCCGCCCCGGCACCGAGCACTGACCCCGGCGAACATCTGAGAGGCGCCGTTCCCAGCGGGAGCGGCGCCTCTCGGCGGTCGTCGTCGCGATGTGACGCGCGCCGGCTGGGCGTATCGTCGAGGAGGGGGGCGAGATGACGACATTGACGGTTGCTGCAGTGCAGGCGGCGTACGTGCTGATGGATCGCGAGGCGACGCTTGCCAAGGTGGAGGAGTTGCTGGCCGATCCCGCCGTACGGGCGGCCGATCTGGTGGTGTTTCCCGAGGCGTTCGTGCCGGGGACGCCGATCTGGATCGACGGGCCGCCGATCTGGGACGGTGACGAGCAGTGGTTCGCGATGCTGGCCGACCAGGCTGTCGTCGTACCGAGTGAGACCACCGAACGGCTCGGGGCAGCGGCTCGGCGAGCCGGGGTTTATCTCGTCATCGGGATCAACGAACGCGAGGCCGCCGGGAGCACGATCTACAACACGTTGCTGTACTTCGATGCCGACGGCAATCTCCTCGGCAAGCATCGCAAGCTGATGCCTACCGGCTCGGAGCGCACGGTGTGGGGGATGGGCGACGGCTCGATGCTCGAGACCTACCAGACCCCCTTCGGGCGCATCGGTGGGCTGATCTGCTGGGAGAACTACATGCCGCTGGCCCGGTTCTACCTCTACTCGCAGGGTGTCGACGTGTGGGTGGCGCCGACGCTGGCCAGAGGTGACGGGTGGGTCGCGACCATGCGACACATCGCCCGGGAAGGCCGCTGCTACGTGATCGGCTCGAACCCGTGCCTGAAGGTCGACCAGATCCCCGCAGACTTCCCCGACCGGGACCGGGTATGGCGCACCGACCCGGACGACCCCGACTGGGTCGAGCCCGGCAACACGGTGATCGTCGGCCCCAATGGAGAGATCCTCGCCGGACCCGCCCGCCACGCGGAGACCGTGCTGTACGCCGAACTGGACCTGGCCAAGGTCCGCTCCGCCCGCCGAATGTTCGACCCAGTAGGCCACTACCACCGCCCCGACGTCTTCCGCCTAGCCGTCGACACCGCCCCACGGCCAGTAGTCACCACACTCCACAACGGCTTCCCCGACCCGCTCATCTAGCCTGGGCTCGGATTCTCTGTACGCGAGCCTGTTCAAGTTCACCGGCACCTTCACCAGGTGACGGTGGACGTCAGCGGCGACCTCATCCGGGACCCGGAGTCCGAACTGCAAGCCCAGATGGCACGGCAGTAGCGGCAGCATGCTGAAGCCGAACCAGCCACCGACTGGTGGCTGGTTCGGATACGCCACGGGCGCGCTGCCCGTGCGACGACGGCGCTACCTCACCGAGGCCGCGCCGCCGGGTCGGTTACCGGCGGCGGTCGACGCGTCGCGCCGTACGACGGGCTGTCCGTCGTGCCACCCTGCGAGAGCCGAACATGGGTCACCTCCAGTGTCGTGTTCCGGCCCGCGGCGTCACTTCGCCGTGCCGGCCTTCTCCATCTCGTGCAGTTCCTTGGCTTCGGCGGCCTCGAGCAGTCCGATGCCGACCAGGTCCATCGGGCTGATGAACTCGTCGGCCAGCCGGAAGCCACCGGCCCGCATCACCGCGTCGCGCAGCGGGACCGCCCAGTGGTGCTCGAGCAGCAAAAGTGCGGCGGCCGAGTCGTTCGGAATCTCCTCGAGAACGTCCCAGGCGTCCTCTTCGTCGAAGACCTGGAATCCGTCGGCGGCGGCCTCGGCGCCTGCCTCTGCGCCCTTTTCCAAGCCCTCCTCGCCCTCGATGCCGAGGCCGATCAGGGCGCCGATCTTCGAGCCCAGCTCGACGGCCTCGTCGAGCGTGAGGTTGCTGAGGTGAGCGACCTCGATCTCGCCGTCGGCGTCCTTGTGGACGGCGAGCGCGTCGATCACCCGGATGGCGTCCGCCTCGCGCAGCCGCTCGAGCTCCTCGATGATCTCCCCGTGAAAGTTCGGGTGATTGAACCCGAGCACCACCAACTGCACCGGTCCGATGGCCATACCGGTCCCCCTTCCATGCCGGATCACGCGACGGCACTCCTCCGCCGCCCAACCATCGTCACCACCCCCGCCCCCCGACAACATCACCCCAGGCGGGTGATCCCCCGACCAACCAGCACGCCCCGGCCTTGGAAGACCCGGGCGTGCTGTTGGCGCAACTGATCAGCTGATGGTGAGGATCTTGTTCGGAGTGAACGCCTGCGCGTGATCCGGGTCCCCGGGGAACCAGACCCGGTATGCGATCTGTCCACGGGTGGCCGGCTTGATCCCGAACGCGTACTTACCCGAAGTACTCAGCTTGACCGCCGCGATCGACTTCCACACTTTGCTCCCGTACTGCTGCAGGTAGACCGTCTGCCCAGCGTGCGCCGGGGCGACGTATCCGCTGAATGCAGCCGCCTGTCCAGGCCGAATCGCTGTCGGGGCGAGCGTCGCGGAGATCGTCGGCGCGACCTGCACGGTGATATCGGCGGTGCGGGTGCCCATCAGGTCGGCGTTGCCTGGGAACGTGAGCATGTACACCGACGACACAGCCGGCTTGTGCGTCACCGCGACAGTCCCCGTCGATGTCGTCTTCAAAGCCGCGAGCAACGCGAACTTCGACGAGTTCTTCGGCCGCACGTACACGTTGACCGGCAACCCCACGTACGCCTTGTTGTCGATCCGCAGCGTGCTGCCCTTGATCGTGATCGACCCGCCGTAGCTGATCAGTGTCGACGTCGTGGTGATCCCGGACTTCATTCCGAGCAACTGCTTGACCGCCACCGGGCTGACCTTGCCACTACGGTCTTTCACCCAGGCCGCGTACGTGCAGGTCACGCCCTGCGCGAGGCCGGTGTTCTTCACCGCGGACGCCGTACCCGCGTAAACAAGCGAACCGGTGGTCAGCGTGGGAACTGTGCTGTTCGGATTGCGTCGCACGATCACCTGATCGAGATCCGACATCACCGGGATCTTCCAGCTCAGGTTCGCCGCCAGGTAGGCGCCGCCCGCTGCGAAGTCCGGCTTGGCCGGCGCCAGGTCAACCGCCGTGAACAGGCTGCTCCGAGGAGTTCTACCGCCTCCTCGAGGGCCAGGTGATAGACGACGTCAACCTCTTCAACGCCCGACTCCAGCACTGGGAGGACTACTACAACTACGATCGACCCCACGGCGCGCTCAGCGGACAAACCCCATGCGAACGCCTCCGACAGAAAACCCAGAACCCACTGTCATAGGCCTCCGTCAGCAGCACTAGACGCCCGACCCGGGCGACTAGGTTTCTGCTCGATCATCAGCCTCGAATTCTCGATTGGGGTTGTGGCCTAGGCGTCTTGTGGACGGTGTGGCTGTGCTGCGGCTGGCTCTGGAGCCTCCGACGGATCAACGGACGAGCACCCGGCGGTAAGTCTGATCGCCCGTCCGCGGTGTCTTGTGCGAACCCGGTACCGCGCGTAAATTCTCTGACGTTCCGTTGGCCACGGCAGCCCTTCATCCCTTGTTCGGCAGCCGCGACGGAGGGGGCTCTGGGGGAAGACGCGCTGGGGGCGCCAAACACGCTTGCGTAGCGAGCATCGCTGCTTTGCCATGCCGTCGGCGTGGTCCGCAACCACTCGCACGACGGCTCCGGGGGGCCAGATGACGTCATCCGGCGGGGATTCGGCGCGCGGGCCGCGGCGGCGGGCCCGCGTCATAGTGCGAACAGCTCAAGTCTCGTGCAGACCAACGTCGTAGCAGCTCGTTCGATCGGATGGATTCCCATGAAACGATTGTTCACTGTACTTTCTGCATCACTCCTTGCTCTCCCTGCGCTCGCGATCACCGCGGGACCCGCGGTTGCCGACCCCTCGCAGACCCCGACCACAACGGCGTGTCCTGCCGGATACGAGGTCCTCAACCTCGAAGCGCTGCCGGGCACGGAGGGAGATCCGTACGTCCTTCCGTACGTGCTCGACCGCCTCGGCAACAACGACGGTCTCGTATGTGGGCTCGCGCTGCCGGACGCGTTCCGCGACGCCGAATGCCGGATCGCCGGCGGGCCCGCGTGCGACATTCAAGCCGCCGGCCTTCCGATCTATCACTTGAGGGACAACTCAATACCTGCCGGGGACACCGCCGCGGCCGGGGCGTAGCCCGTAGCCCGGCTTCCCCAGCAGCAGCTGCCAGTCGTCCGGCGCTCCGCGAAGCCCGCCTCGCAGTAAGCGAGATAGAGGCGCCAGAGTCGCCGGAAGCGCACGTCGTAGCCGAGCGTCCGGTCAGACGAAACCAAATCATTCCAAACGACCGACCGCACCTGCGCGCGCATGGTTGACAGGACACCGTGGTGGTCGACGCGCGCCTACCTGAGAGTCCGGAGGACCCCGAGGGTGCGTTCCTCAAAGCACAGACGCGAGGCTTGGGGTTTGATGAATTGGGCGCCGGAAACTGGGCTGCGTTCAATGATCGGCAACGACGTCCTCGCGGCCCAGCTGACCGCAGTGCAGTACCGCGCTCGCTCCCGATCTGCCGTCATCGCCGGCACCCTTCCCGCCGACCCTTACACTAAACGCCGGATCGAGTTCCGCAAGACCTCCGCGACCAGGGGGCAGATCGACCACCTGTACCCGATGTCCCGGGCGTGGGACCTGGGAGCGGCCAGCTGGCCGCTCCAGCGACGCATTGACTTCGCCAACGACCAGGCAGCGAACCTGCTGGCTGTCCACGGACCCGTGAACGCCTCCAAGCATGACGACGGGCCTGGCGAGAGGCTGCCGATCAACCGCGGCAACCGGTGCGCCTACGTCCTCCGATACCTCCAGGTCGCCCACAAGTCCGTCGCTGCCGATCACCGCGGCCGATCGCGACGCCGCCCAGGAGATCACCCGATCCTGCCCTAGGAAGCCGAGCTAGCTCGCCGGCAGGCACCCCGCCCTACGACCTGACTCGGCGGGTCTTAGGCCGGACGGCTCTCGAGCACGGCTGGCACCTGGAACACCACCACCAGGTCAGGCTGTCGCGGGCCACGATCCACCGGATCCTGACCCGGGCCGGCGCCGTGACGCCGGATCCCGGGAAGCGGCCCAGGTCGTCGTACCTGCGGTTCGCCGCCGAGCTGCCGAACGAGTGCTGGCAGTCCGACTTCACCCACTACCGCCTCACCCGTCCCGACGGCTCACCGGGCGTGGACGTGGAGATCATTACCTGGCTGGATGACCACTCCCGCTACGCGCTGTCGGTCACCGCGCATGCCCGGATCACCGGGCCGATCGTGCTCGCGTCGTTCCGGGAAAACGTTGCGCAGTACGGGATTCCGGCCTCGACGCTGACCGACATTCAATCTTGGTGGGCGAGTCCTGAGGCTTCTTGGCGGCCGGCGGGGAGGATCGGGAGATGCCCTGTTAGGAACCTGGCGACCACGGCTTGTGGATCCCTGTTAGCGAATGTCTGGTGCGGATCGTGGCCCCACGGCGGTGCGGCGGCCGGAACTGTCACGCGAGCAGAGGAGTCGGGCAGTGATCCTTCGGATGGGCATCGACATCATGGGACGGGGCAGGTGTGACCGATGCCAGCCTCCTCAACCCTCATCGCTCAGGTGGACCCCGTTGAACGACCTTCGGTCAGCGCAGCCGCTGACCTCGCGCCAAGAAGTGTTGTGCTGACGCCTTGCGATCGGCCCCGGTGACAGCGCGTTCCTCGGGCACGCGCGGGAGCCAGGTGCTCAGGACGCAGACGAGTTGGTTGTCAGGGACGAACGCACGTGAGTTCTTCGCGGTCGACCCGTGCTGTTCCGGTCGCCTTGTCTAGAACGAACACGGTGCGCGCCAGGATGCGGCTACCGGCCTCGTTGGTCAGGACATCGGTGAGCCTGAACACGACGAGTCCCTCGGTTTCCACGTACGTGGCTGTCCCGCCACCCGAGTATCCCGTGGGGGTGGTGGTGACAGTATCCTCGGAGCGCTCGACGATGAGATCACCGTGATCATGCAGGAACAGCGTCAACGTGATGGACACCGTGTGGAGCTCGCCGGTGCACGGGTTCACATCCAGGAACGTCTGGTTGGCGCTAACGACCGTCGGACGATCGGCCTCTGCTGGCGAGGCGAGCATCGCCACCACCAAGATCGCCGCGCCGACCGCGCCGACAGTTCTCTTGAGGAATGCGACGACATACCTCGAAATCAGCATTCTCATCTCTGCCCCTCCCCATCGAACAGGCAGCAAGAGGCCGCGATCCAGGGCATCGAGGATCGGCCTCATCGCCAAGGCCCCCGGCGTCAAAGCAGCCCCCCTGCTTGCATGCTGGCACGTTCAGTCTGCTCCGCTGCGCATCCCGAGTCCATAGCGACGGTATCCTGTCCTGTGCGAGCGATTAGCGAGCGATTATGAGGGGTCATCCGGGGGCAAGTGGGGTCACTCGGCGGGCATCGGTTGAGGCTCGCCGCCAGGCGGTGAGCGTGCCTCTGGCCGATCTTCCAAACTGGCTACTTGCTAACGGATTTGCTAACAGGACCCGTGGACGGCGGTAGACGGTGCGCGGCGATCCGGGCGGGGTGTGCGTTCGACTGCGAGCATGGCCGACGCCTTGATGGACACCGGTCGACGGTCAATCAGCAACTTTGAATCTCACGCGTCGGTGTATCCTCGACCGGTTACGGCTCCGGGCTCAGGCGGCTCGTCGTCGCCCATCGCCGCTTGCAGACGGCGGCGTGCTGCGTCTAGGAGGTCGCCGTAATCGGCGCGAAGATCTCTGGCAGCGCTTTGTCGAGCGTGCCGGCAATCGTGTGCAACGGCGACCAGACTGCTCGGTCGGGCACGATCGCGTTCAGCTGATCCGACCTCATTGTCACGTCGTACAGCCAGTCCGAGAGGACCAGGGCCTGGTCGTGTGTGAGCTTGATGGTCACCGGTTCGTCGTTCACCCAGTCACCGTAGCGAGGTGCGATCGTCCCGCAGCTCAGAAGGTCGGTCAGGGGCGGTCAGGCCCACCCTGGCGGGTCTTACGGATCAGAAGGTCCGTGTGCCCTCCACGTGCCCCAACGAGACAGCAGCAGCGGGCTCGGCCGGTCGCAAACGGGGTGCAACCGGTCGAGCCCACGCTTGGCAATCCGCCGCTCAGGTCAGCGGGAGCGCCACAACCGCCTTTGCAAGGCAGTGCTGACTGACCCCAACGACCCCGCACAGCGAGCACGGAGCAGCCACGCTGCACCGGAGAACGGGCCCCGCGATGCGACGGGTCGTGGGCATGGTTTTGCGCACGAACTCACGTCTAACAGGGTTTGCGGGAGTCTACGGCGACCGAAGTCAAAGGCACTGAAGTACGCTGCAGTTGGCTGCCTTCTACGACATGCAAGTCTCTACGGATCAGGTCAGACGGCCGCGAGCCACTTGTCCGGGCCGAACACTTCGTAGCTGATGCTGGCTTCCGGCAGCCCGCGATCGATCAGGCTGCGGTGCACCAGCTCCATGAACGGCAGCGGTCCGCAGAGGTAGACCTGCGCATCAGCGGGGATCTGCACGGCGTCGAGGTCGACGAGACCGGCGAGGAGGTCGTCGCGCACGGGTCGCCCGCCGAGGTCCTCGTACCACCGGTGCAGGGTGGCCGTAGGCAGCCGGTCGACGAGTTCCTTGAGCTCTTGCCGATGGGCGTGCCGGGCCGGAGAGCGATCGGCGTGCAGGACTATGACATCGCGCGCCGACGCGGTGTGGATCAAGTAGTGCAGCATGCCGATGATCGGGGTCGAGCCGATGCCGGCCGAGATCAGCACCACCGGCGCGTCGGAGTCTTCGAGGACCAGGTCACCGAACGGCGGCGAGACGGAGAGCTCGTCACCTTCGAAGACAGTGCGATGCAGGAAGTTGGACACCTCACCCTCGGGAATCGGCGAGCCGTCCTCGGCCTGGGCGGGGGCGATGGCCTTCACGCTGATCGCCCACTCGTCGGGCCGGAAGGCCCGGGTGAGGCTGTACTGACGGATCTGGCGGGCACCGTCGGGCAGCGTGCAGGCAACCGAGATGTACTGACCGGGACGTGCGGTCGGCAGCGCCGTACCGTCCGGCGAGGCGAGCACAAACGACACCGTGTCCGGCGACTCCTGGACGCGAGCCCGTACGACGACCTTCCGCATCACGTGCGCAGGGTCGACGCCCGCGTCGGCGTACAACTCCTTCTCGATCGCGATGAGGTCGTTGGCCATCAGCCAGTAGACCTCGTCCCAGGCGGCCGCGACCTCGGGGGTGACAGCGTCCCCGAGCACCTCGATGATGGCCTCGAACAGGTGCTTGTGCACGATCGGGTACTGGTCCGCGGAGATCCCCAAGGACGCATGCTTGTGCGCGATGCGACCGAGCAGATCCTTGGGAGCGGGGGCGGTCTCGTCGACCAGGAGGGTGGCGTACGCCGCGATCGCTCCGGCCAGCGCCCGTTGCTGGTCACCCTGTGCCTGGTTGCCGCGATTGAACAGGTCCCGTTCGAGCTCTGGGTGCGCGGCGAACATCCGCCGGTAGAAGATCGGCGTGATCTGGTCGATCGCGGCGCCGATCGCCGGCAGCGTGGCCTTGACCACTTCGGTCGACTGGGCTGACAACATGGACTTCCTCCACAGCTGGTTGGACGGGTGGGCTAGCTGGAGCTACGGACCGAGAGCGAGAGCAGGACGTCCGCGGTCGGCGCCGAGGTGAGGTCGGTCACCGTGAACGGATCGAGTTCCCGGAAGAACGCCTCCTGCGCATCCCGCAGTACCTTTCGCAAGCGGCAGGCGGAGCGCAGCGGACAGGGATTCGGCCCCTCGCACTCGATGACCTCCGACGTGCCCTCGAGCTCACGAGCGAGCCGGCCGATCGACATCGTCCGGCCGTGCTCGGTGATGCGCAGCCCACCAAGACGTCCGCGACGGGTCTCGACGACACCCAGCATCTGCAGGCGGGCCACGACCTTCGCAGCATGCGTGTACTTGACCGCCATCTGGTCCGCCACCGACTGGGTGGTCAGTGCCGAGCCATCGACTGCAGGCGTTCCGAGCCGCATCAGGATGCGGAGCCCAAGGTCGGTGAATCGGGTGAGCTGCACAGCAACGACCCTATGTATTTGGCATCTCAGATACCAAATTACGAGCCGGTGGTGCTTCTCACCCGAACCGTGTACCAATCAGCCCTTGACGGCACCCGACGCGAGGCCCGTGACGTAGAAGCGATCAGAAGGTTGGGGGTTCGAATCCCTCCGAGCGCACCTCCGAGCGCGCAGGTCAGCTACGCCGATGACGTATGCGGCTTCGGGCTCGCGGCGATCACGCGCGGCCGCTTGCCTCGCGGGCCCTCGATCATGCCAGCTTCCTTCAGCGCTGCGATCGCCAACCCAAACACCCCGACGACACCCCACCCGAACCCTGGCGCACCCGAGGCGCAGCCAACGGCGCCGACGTACTCGCCCTGCTCGCCGCCGACTACTCAACCAACCCGGGCGCCCTCCTCGACACCTACACCGTCACCACCCCCACGGGCGGCCACCACCTCTACTGCCGGCAACCCACCGACATCCAGCTCGGCAACAGCGCCGGGCGCCTCGGCTGGAAGATCGACACCCGCGGCCACGGCGGCTACGTCGTCGGCGCCGGATCAACGACCCCCACCGGCCACTACCGCACCCACACCACCACCCCACCGCAGCGACTCCCCGACTGGATCACCGCAATCCTCGACACCACGCCACCGGGCACCGCAAACACCGCACTGAGCGGCACCACACCCGACCTGAGGAACGTCAGCGCCTATACGCTCGCGGCACTCGCCGGGGAAATCGACAACGTACTCGCTGCCGTGCCAGGGCAGCGCAACGACACCCTCAACCGTGCAGCCTTCGCCCTCGGCCAACTCATCGGCGCACAATTACTCGACCACAACACCGCGTACGACGAACTCGTGTCCGCCGCGGATCGCATCGGCCTGCCCCGCGCCGAAGCCGAACGCACCATCACCTCAGGACTCACCGCCGGCACCCGCCACCCACGCCAACGAACCGCCTGACCACCGGCCACGACTCCCGCACCCGGAGGGGCCTCAGGAAGCCACACAACCCCGCTCCTGAGGCACTTTCGCTTACCGGGCGGCCACTAGCCCGCCGCGGTGCGCTTCACCTCGATCGGTGGCATACCCGAACCCTGCCATGCCCAGGCGAACGTCGCCTTCGCGCCCTCGGCCAGACCCGGCCGGCCCGGCAGGCCGCCCCGGGCAACCGCGGTCTCAGCCGCTTCGGTCTCCCGCGCGATCAGCTCCTCGTGCGCCTTCCTGGTGGTCTTGGTGACCGGCGCACGGACTCGTTGGCGAACCGGCCCGGCCGGGTAGTTGAAGGTCACGAACGCACCGGCCATCCACCGGCACGTGATCCGCACGCCGGCGAGGTACCAGTCGCCTTGATCTTGACCCGCCTGCGCGTCGCCGCGTTGCTCAGCCGCCAGCCACAGCCGGGCGAACTCACGCACCGGCACCCGCAGGTTCCCCGGCGGTATCCGCTCGAAATCCCGGACAGTCAGCTCCATGCCACAACACGATCCCACCAGGCACCGACAGTTCCAGAAGCGGGGACAGGACCCTCCCCGGTGTGGGCTGGCCCGGCTACAGCAGAAGGCATTACTAGAACAGACTTTCCGTGAGGCTTCGATCCTGAGATGGGTCTGTGACCTGGGAGTCTGCGTTGTGGACAGTGTTGATGTCGTGGTGCAGGTCGGGCGGAACGAGGCCGACTCAGTTTGACGCTGAGGATTTCAGTTGATGGATGGCAAGCGACGGGGTCCTGGACGAGTTGAGGCGATTGCCGGCTTGTTGCGTGACCCGGTGTCCGAGGCGTCAGGCTGGCCGGGGTGTCGAATCACTAGGGCGGTGCCGGCGAGTAGCGGCAACGAACCCGGCCGTGGTCAGGGCGACGCCGCCGAGCGCTCCACTGGCAATCTGGGCTAGATCGAGGCTTCGGCCGTTGTCGGTCGGCGGGATCGCCGGGTCCACGATGACCGTTCCGCCGCCAGGCTCGGGCTTGTTGGTGGCGTCTGCCGGTGCAACGGTGGTCAGTGCGAGTCCCGCGATTGCGATGGTTGCGGCGCCAGCGGCAGTTCGGGTGATGGTCTTGATTGCCATCTGAATCCACTCCTCTGTAGTCGGGCATACCACGACTGTCCGGCATGCGGAGTGGCGTCGGCATCGGGTAGTAGACCTCAGATTCTGCGAGGTATGCCTTATGCCGGGTCGGTCTTGTTGCCCGCGCCTTCGCTTCGATGGTGGTAGCCGAGTCTGGTCGCGAGCGCGGACACATCGCGCCGTGATGACGTGTCGGTCTTGCGCAGGACGTTGGATACGTGCACGCTGACGGTCTTGTGGCTGATGTACAGCTCGTCGGCGATCTCTGCGTTGGTTCGACCGTCGACCAGGTACGCCAGGATCTCGCGTTCTCGCTGGGTCAGGGAACGGAAGACGTCCGGTACGTCATCCGTTGACGGTGCCGCCGGCTCATCCAGCGAGATCTTTCCGAGCGCCGCAAGTGTCTCGACGTTGTGGCGCAACGGACCGGCGCCCATTTCAACCGCAAGTCTGTGCGCTGACCGCAACGGAGCGGCGATGGCCGCGCGGCTCGCGCCCTCGTGGAGGAGGGCCTGCGCCCAGCGCGACGACGCGACGGCTTCCTCCCACCGGAGCCCCGCAGCGGCGCACCGTTTTGTGGCGTTCGCCCAGACCGCCGACGTCGATGCCAGGGCCCGGCATCGTGCGGTCTCGGCGATGTACAGAGCCTCGATGGCTGGCAGGATCAGGTCGTCGTTCGTTATGCGCTCGAACGGTGGCGGCTGCAGGTCATGGCGGAGCCCAACGATTTCATCCATCATTCGTTGAGCATTACTGGCGCCTTCGCCGTCTCGGCGGTCCCGCGCGTGCTCGGCGATCTCAGCGGCTGAACGAGCGGCCCACATAACCATGTCGTCGACGATCCGGGGATCGGCGATCTGGACCGCCATCGTCCGGGCAAGCATCTCCAGGGCACGATCGGGTCGGCCAGTGGCCACCAAGTACTCGGCAAGGGTCGGCGGCGCTTCCAGTCCCGGGCGTTCGTCCAGGTCTGGTACGAGCTGCGCTGCCCGCTGCAGATGCGAGCGCGCCGGATCCAGGTCTCCTCGGCGTACTGACAGCAAGGCCGCGGCGAGCCGGACGTGTGCGCTGGTATGCGGCGCCCGGGCGAGCGCGAGCCCTTCGCGGATTGCCCGCTCGGCCTCAGCGAAGCGTCCGAACACCAGAAGGTTCCGGCCGAGGCAGCCGGCGTAGAAGGCCGCCTGTTCGGACTCTCCCGCATCGAGCGTCTCGCGCAATCCGGCGGTCTTGATCTCAATGATCTCGGCTGCTCGGCCTCGGGTCACCAAGTAGGCCTCCCGGGCACTCCGGGCAGATCCGACTAGCACAGAGTTGCCCGCCATCTGTGCCTGATGTCGCCTGCCATGAGCATGGGACCGCTCTGAGCGGTTTTCTGCCAGCTTCATGGGACCACCTGGGTTGCCAGTCGTGGGACCACCCGGCGCGGC